>JAMPIX010000001.1 GCA_024721275.1 Mycoplasma sp. | reverse complement strand
AAGAATTATAAGAGATCAAAGCAATGAAAGACCAATAGAAAAAGCTAGAAAAAGAAAGGTACAAAATAAATAATGAAATTGCAAGAAGCGTTAAAAACACTAAGAAGAAGATTTGAAGAAAAAAATATACTTTATATATCAGGTAATGTTTATGATAAATATCAGGAATATGATGAAAAAAAACCTACAAGGAATTTAACATTTTTACCAAAAATAATCTCGAATATAGCTATAGAAAATGAATATGAAAATGTTTTGTATTTCAGACCAGAACAAGGAATTACAAACTTATTAAAGGAAAAAGATGAAAATTTTGATGGCATTGACAATGTAAAGGATTTTTTACAATATATAGCAACACAAATAAATCAAAAAGATGAAAAAAAGAATGGCGATGTATACATTGTTGATTTGGCTGATATCTTTTTTTCTGAAAAAAATCAAGAAACATACATAACAGAAATATCAAAAATTCTTTCTGCAATTGTATTAAGAGATGAAAAAAAGGCCATTAATATTGTAAATGTTTCAAATAATTCAAAGTTTGTATTAATAATGAGAGATAACGGAAATATAATATCTGATATTTCAAATAAAAATAATGAATATGCTTTAGTTAACATACCTTATCCAGACATAAACGAAAGAAGTAATTTTATTTCTACATTTGGTTCTAGTTTTGGAACAAATGATCAAAGTGATTTAAAATTAAAGGAATCAAAAGTACATAAAGAAGCATTGGTTTTAACATCTGGTATGTCATTCAAGGAAATATTACAAATGGCAAGATTGTCTGAATCAATAGATTTAACATTTAAAGAGCTATTTAATATTTCAAAATTTAATAAAACAAAGTCTGATTGAGAAAAGATTGATTACGATAGAGTAAAAAATATTAAAAAAGAGTTATCAGAAAGTGTTAAAGGTCAAGATTTTGCTATTAGCAATGTAGAGAGAGTTATAAAAAATTCATTATTGGGTTTAAATGGAGTAATGAATGGAGAAAATAACAAAAAACCTAAAGGAATATTATTTTTTGCTGGTCCCACAGGTGTTGGTAAAACGGAACTTGCTAAATCTATAACTAAATTTGTATTTGGAGATGAAAGCAGAATGATAAGATTTGATATGTCTGAATTTTCAGAAGAACAATCTGATCAAAGATTAATTGGTGCTCCTCCAGGTTTTGTTGGTTATGATAATGGTGGTGAATTAACAAATGCAGTTAGAGAAAATCCTCAATCAATAATTTTATTTGATGAAATTGAAAAAGCTAATCCTAGAATATTAGATAAGTTTTTGCAAATACTTGAAGACGGAAGGCTTACATCTTCAAAAGGTGAGTTAATTGATTTTTCTGAAACCTTTATAATTTTCACATCGAATATAGGTGCAAAGAATGCAGATAATAAAATAGAAGATGAAAAAAATAGAAAAATTTTTAAAGATGCTGTTGAAAGAGAATTTAGAGTTAAAATCGGTAGACCAGAAATTTTAAATAGAATCGGACTTCACAATATAATTCCATTTAATTTTATTACAGACAAAGAAATATTGATGAAAATATTTGAATCTAAACTTAATAAATTGATAAAAGGATTATTAGAAAAACATAATGTTAAAATTAATTATTCCGATTCTGTAAGAGAAGAAGTTTTTGAAATTGTTGAAAATGAATACGATCCAAGAAATGGTGGTAGAGGATTAATTGCTGCAATGGAAACAACAATACAAAATTCACTAATAGATTACATTTTTGAAAATAAAAAAGAATTTGATGAAGACGAAGATATAACAAATATAAACATGTTAACAAGAAAAGAAAATATTATTTTTGAAAAATAAAATATTAAAAGATTGTTGATATAATTTACTTAACATAAAAGGGAGGTACTATGTATCCAACAGCAGAAACAGTAATTATACAAATATTACTTTTAATATTAGGTTTAATTCCAGGAATTATTTACTTTTTTTACAGACTCGGTAAAGCTAAATAGTTAAAAATAAAATTAAAAAACAACCATGTGGTTGTTTTTTTAATTATGTTTAAACCTAAAGAATTATCTTCTATATTTATCTATTAAATTTTCATTTGCATCTTTTAAAGAAATTCATCCATTTGCTTCTCTACCAAATAACAATAAACAAAATTTACTTAGAGACATTTCACTTTCATTTATAAATTTAATTTCATAATTTAAATTTATATCATCAACGTTAATAAGCATATTATCGTCATCTAACAATTTATTTAAAGTTTTAATTAGAGTATCTTTACTTCCTATTGAAATATCACCTTTAATTAAAGTATTTTTAGGTACATTTATTATTCCTGAAAGATTTCCATTTTTATATTTTGTTTTAAAATAAATTCCTTCATTAGAAATCAAGTTATTTTTATATGTTGAAGAAACCTTAATTCAATTTTCCATTTCACTAACTTTATATGAATTCATGTTTTCAATCTCTTCTTTATTAACTCTATTTAAATTTCAAATACTATGTATCTTATCTAATAATTCTTTTGATCTATTTTTTATCGCTTCTGAATTTCACTCATTATTTTGTTTTTCTTTTAAATCTTTATTTATTTTGAAATAGCCAAATCTATTTAAAATATCTTTTTTTGATTTTATATCATTATTTGATAATCTTGAATTTTCATCAGTGATTGTCAAATTACCTAAAGAATGTAATAAATAAATTGTTTTTTCATATTCATCATCACTATATAATTTTTTTATTTTTAAACTATTTTGAGGAAAAATGTGTTCTATACTTATTTTATTTTCATTAATAGGTATTTTATTTGAAATTGAATATTCAATCGAAATTAACAATCACTTAATTGATGCTGAGTGATTTTCATAAATGTTTGTATCATTTACCTTCTCAAATATTTCATTTAATGTAATTTCAGAAAGTGAAGAATTTCTTAAAGTTTCTTCTAATAATATTCTATTTAATTTAATATCTTCGGTTTCTAATTTATATCCTCATTTTGCAAAGCTTCTATTTCCTTCAACTCTACCTTTATTTACTAAAATTCTTGAAGAAATTATATAGCTAGTTAATCTTTTGAATTCTTCTTTCATTTTATCTACATTATCTATAACCACTTCTTTTTCATCAGTGTAATAACTATTTGATTTAACAATGTTGTAAATTATTCCGTAATAATTTTTTAAATTACTTTCAAACAATAAAAAATTTTCTCAACCATAATCTTTATAATTCATGCTATTTATTTTATTTCAGTATTTAATATTTTTTTCAATATCGTCTAAAATGTCTTCAGATCATAAATTATTTTTAAATACTTCGTATCCAATATTATTTTTCTTTGAAACTAATTTTCCAATTTTTATACCAATATATTGTCTGAAAAAATCAATCATTTCATCTTGTGTTCTAATTAAATCAAATACTTCATCTATTCTTTTTTCAATATCATCCTGATTTTCATAATTTTCAATTTTCATTACCAAATACGATTTTATTAAATCAACAAATGTTAATTGTACGCTTTCAGAATTCATTTTAGAAAATATAATATTTTCATCGTCGTCATCATCTAATCTTATTTCTGCTACTTTGGCTGATGTTAAGCAAATACTATAATAATTTCAAATATCATCAATTGTTTTTAAATTATTTTTTATTCAATTAGTTATTATTTCATAATTAAGAAAATATGTACTTTCTTTCATCTTATCAGTTAATTGATTAAATTCACTTTGAATCATTTTATCAACTATTTCTGAATTATAAACTCTATTTAATTTTAATTTATTTTTTCCGCCTTTATTATCATTTAATTCAAGAACCATAGATATTCTATCTATTAATCTTCTATGTGTTTCGCTATCTTCATCTTTTTTTAATCTATTTTTCAATTTAATAACATATTCTCTTATTGAAATTAAAATTAATAGGAATGTTGTTAATCTTTGTTGTCCATCAATAATGCTTAATTCATCAAGAAAATTTGAATATTTACTTTTTCTTCTTTTAGTTATAAATGTTCCAATAAAATATTCTCTTCTTCCATCTGTTTCAATGGTTTTTAAATCTTTTAGTAAAGTTTCTACATTTTTCTTCTTTCAGACATAGTTTCTTTGATATGTCGGAACTGTAAAACATCTATTTACTCCTTCAATTAATTCATTTAATATTTTTACGCCTTTTGCTTCCATTATTATTTAACTCCTAGAATTATTATCTATTTAAATTACATCATAAAAAAATGCACTTTTTTAAAAAGTACATCATATTAATTCAATTTTTTTAAATATTATTTTCTATATTTATCTATTAAATTTCCATCTTTATCTACAAACATTTTTCAGCCGCTATTTATACCACCATTTATTAAAACGCCAGATGAACTAGGTTTAGATGAAATTATTACATCTTCATCAATAATTACAGAGTAATCTCCACTAATTTCATTTAAATTTGTTTTTTTATTACCTTTTTCATTTAGTTTTCTTAATGCCACTTTAATTTCGTCCATGTGTTTATGATATTTTAAATCTCTAACATATCCAGAAATAATTGTTCCAGCCATAATTTTTATATAACCATCAGGTTTCTTTCCATAGTTTTCAATAAATCTAAAGAAAAACTTTCCATTTCAACTTTTGAATATTGAGTTTTAACCGGAAATACTTCTATTCATTCATTATATTTCATTTTATTAAAATATTTCTTTATTATCTTTTAAGATAACAATGTCTAATGCAGGAATAGTGATGTTTTCGCTTGCTATATCAATATCTTTTGTTGAAACGTTTGCAAAAACTTTAACACTTTCCCCTCTTTTAAATGAGATTATTTCTTTTGGTGTTCCAGTAATTATTTCCTGTTTTATATATGGATCAAATTCATTATTTGAAGCTCTTACTTTCATTGCAATATTTAATTTTTCAATGAAAGTAACAACGTGATCTTCTTTTAATATTTCATTCATTTCTTCCTTTGAAAAATGTTGTCTATTTATTGTTCTATTCATTTTAGTTTCTTTTACACCATCTACTCAATTTCTTCTCATTGTTAATGAGTTAAAGTAAAACGCTGGTGTCCCTCTTAAGAATAACAATAACGAGTGAGCTAATAAATATCTTTTTTGATCTTCTTCTGATCCATTATTTTTAAATAATATATCTGTATATGTTGAATTTATTTCATATATTGTTTTAGAACCATCTGGTAATGATTTGTAATTGAATAAAGCATTTGAAGATTTAGCTTTATTAATGATAATATCTTTTTCTTTATCATTTAAAAGAGATTCAACAGGTCTCATTCCCATTCCATCGTGAGAAGATAAGAAATTGAACATTGTTTCATTAGAATCTAAATTATCAAAGAATTTCATTCATTCTTTAAATTTAGATGCATCTTCACTTAAAAGAGTAAATGCCATTAATGGAGGTAGTGCAAAATTATATACTTGATCTGATTCATCTCCATTTTCTCCTAAATAAGTCATATTTTCATCATGAGGTACATTTACTTCTGAAATTATTGTTACATTTCCATATAGGTGATTCATGATAGCTTTCATAGCTTTTATAAGTTCATGAGTATATTCATGATGCATTCCTGTTTTACCTGATTCTTTTCAAATAAATCCAATTGCATCTAAACGAACTGTTGTCATACCTTTTTCAACATACATTGATAGTAATTCAATTGACTTTGCAAATAATTTATATGATCTAAAATTTAAATCAACTTGATCTTCAGAAAATGTTGATCATAACTCTCTGCCTTCATATGTATGGAATAATGGAGATGTTCTAGGTCTAATTATGTTTGAATAATCAAAATTAGGGTCTTTTTCAATATAAAAATCACTATATTCTGGATCTTTATCTAAAAACTTTCTAAATCATGGATTTGATTTAGATGAATGATTAACTACAAAGTCAAACATATATTTATAATTTCTTATTTTTTCTAAATCATTTCATTTTCCGTATCTTGGATCTATTTCTTCATAATCAGAAACTGAAAATCCATCATCAGAAGTTCATTTGAAAAACGGTAAATAATGTACATTATTTATTAATGGATAATCTTTTGATAAAAAGTCAGGAACGTTTGCTAATGAAGGTTCTTTTGTTTTAATACTATTTGCATATGTAATTACAAAAATATCTTTTTCATCAAGTTTTTTTTCATAATATTTTGTTGGTTTAATTTTTAATATTTTATCAATAATAAAATCAGCACCATCTTGTTTATAAATTTTTACAAGTGTTTTATATCACTTTTGTTCTAAAATGTTAATGTTTGTATTTCTCATGGTTTAAATTCTTCCTTTACTTTTTTTCCATTTAATAATAATTCTGATGTTTTATGTTCATTTGAATTATTTAATAGTCTTACTACATTTTTTCCGTCTTCATTAGAAAATAAAGCTGTTACTTCTAAATCATTTGGAATATCAAAAACTAAGTCATTTACTTCTCCTGTTGTTTCAGGGAATCAGAATCTTTGGATTCTTTCAATATGTTTTGCTGATGTTTGTTTTTGATAAGTTGGTACTTTTGTTAAATATTGAATTAAATCTTGTTTTAAATTATTGCTAATAAGTGATAGATCAAATGTAACTTCTTTTTGCATTTGTCCATCTTCGCAAGCTATCATTCTATCATTAACTCCAGACGCTCTTCCTGGTCTTCATTTAAGGTTATCTTTACCTAATCAACCATTACTTCTGAATGCAACAATATTTAATTGATTATCAAAATAATCATATTCTCTTAATGATTTTGAAGCAACGTTAATTTCATTAGCTTTTATATAACCTACAAATGGAAATGCATTGACTGGACATTCTCTATAAATTTCATCTCAATTTGGTTCAATAGCTTTATTTTTATATTCTGTTTCATAAAACATTGTTTTAGCAATTGTAGTATCAATGTTTTTTTCTGATTCAACAACAATTGAAACTCTAACGTTTTTCATTTTATTGTCTAATTTAAATTGTAAATCAATATTTCCATTAGATCATTTTGTCATATATAAATCATATTTTTGTTTTATTTCTTTATTTCTATTTAGAAAATCAGTATAAACATTATGTTCAAATTTTAAATGTGCATATTCTATATTATTATTTGAATGAGCTGATTCAATATTAAAATCAATATTTTTTACATCAACATAATCATCTTTATCTGGAGAGAAATCATATGAATCTCCATCATTTGCTTCATATCTTAATTTTAAATTTGGAACTTTTATATTTGTTTTATTTTCTATAGGAGTATCTATTTCTTCTATATCTAGTTTTATGTATGACATAGGTTTAGGATTTTTTACAAAAATCTTTACATTATGTAAATAATAATCACCTAACGATATTTCTTTTTCACCCTCAGGTGTTGTTTTAATTATTTTACCTTTACTCTCTTTTGAGCTATTGTAAATTAAATAATCAACATTATCATTTAGAATTTTAAATGATTTTTTAGAAGTAACAATTTCAACATCTAATGTTAAATCATTTTTCTGTGCTGTTGTATTAAATATAATAAAATCATCATCATTGAATTTATTAGAAGAAATAAGATTTCTCTTAATTAAGTTTTCTAACGAATCAATTCTTTGTTCCGCCTCAGTTAATCTTTGGAAAATAGCTGTATTTGTTTCATCTGAATTACATCCAGCAGCAGCATCGTGTGCTGTTGAAAGGAATAAATCTTGTCATGTTTTATAAATGATTGAATTGTAATCTTCGTAACCGTTTAATTTTGACATTAAATTTAATGGTTCAACTCTATAAACTAATTTATATTCTAAATCAGCAATTAATTCATTTATATCTTGTCTTTGTGAATAAGCAGTTAAATGTATTCTTTGTCCTATTGGAGCTTTTAATTCACCTTTAAAAATAGGTAATTCTTTTCCATTTAAATCTTCTCTAACAGATTTCATATAGTCATCTAATGATGACATTTTTCATTCTGAAGCATCATCGATAGAATTGATTTTCTTAACAATATCTTCCATACCACTACGCATGTACATTTGATCTCCACCATGGAATAAAAGAGAATTTTTAGAAACGGTCTTTTCAATATCATCATTTTTTATTTTCATAAAATTATTTTTGACTTCTTCCATATCATCTGATAAGAATTTAGCATTACCGTAACCCATATGAAGTGATTTTGCAAAAACACTATGACCTGATGGTGATTCTCAATTGAATTCGTTTATTCCATTTGTAAACTCGTCTCTTCAACCTCTCATGAATATTGCATTTTCAACACCATTTTTTTCAAGAACTTGAGGAACTTGCTCAGCAAATCCAAATATATCTGACATCATTCCATGTTGCATTGAATGACCTAATTTTTTAGCAATATTTATTCCGTGTTCTAGATTTCTAAAATATGTTTCACCATTTATTTGAATAGCATTTGATTGCGAATATCATGGACCAACAAGTATTTTTTTATTTTCTATTGCTTCTTTAAATTCTTTATTATTTTCCATTTTCAAATATTCTACAGCAGCATATGTTTGCCCATCTCAATGAAAAGGATAATTGTTATTTTTTATTTTTTTTAACGTATCTCTAACGTTTTGAACTAATAAAACAGTTGTATCATTAGTTGTAAAATATCATTCTGCATCTCAATGTGTATGTGAGATTAAATGTACTTTTGATTTTTTCATATTTACTCCAATTTTATGTCTTATAATGTAGGTTTATAAAAGTTCTACAATAGTATTATAGATTTTTCTGTGAAAAAGTGAATAACCTAATAAAGTAATCATCATAAAATTTAATGTACAAATTGAAATAATCATTCATTTCATTTCTGATAATCATATAGCTTTCTTTTTGTTAGAAACATCAAAGAAAAAAGGATTTGTTCCGTCTGTATATAACATTACAAGTAATTGTATTCCTCATATTACACCAAAAACTAATACTAATACTGATAGATAAATAGGTAAAGTATCTTGTATTATAGAAATAATTCCCCCTATTACGAGAATAGGAGAAACTATCATTATTAATCCGTAGGCGCAATAAAGAGAAATCCTAGAAGATTTTGCATGTCTTTGTATACTGAATTCATCTTTTGCGATTTTCATATTATTAATTTAATTCTACTTGCATTTTTTCTTTTTTAGCATTTCTTTTATTTGAGAATAATCTTAATCCAATATCTGTAAATGCAGTTGTTAGAGATCCTAAGATAACTCCCATAATATAAAGAATTATTTGGAATCATTGTGCAACATTACTTGTAACAGCGGCATTAGCTGGTGCTATTCCTACTAATCCTCATCCATAAACTGCTGGAAGTGGTTGTCACATTTGTACACCAGTTAACATTACAAATAATGAACCAACTAGTGCTCCTGCTATTGCAGCTGAAATTGTAATTAATGGTTTTTTGAATAGGAACGGTAATCCACCTTCAGTTATAGCTATTAACCCAAGGAAAATGGCAACCCTTCCTGAAGTTTTCAAGTCAGCATCATATAATTCTTTTTTGAATATAGGTTTAGCTAACAAGGTAGCAATTCCAAGACCAATTGGAGGTATAACTATTGAAATTGTTCTTGCTGTTAATGGAATTGTTCCATCAGCTGCTAAACCAATTGCAACTACACCAACAGCTTTGTTTACAGGTCCACCCATATCGAAAGCCGTACATATTGCAACAACTATACCAAATCCAATTACAAATGACTTGAAGTTTTCTGCTAAGTCTCTTATTCCTTTGTTTAGTAATGCGAATGGAGGGTTTATAATAAACATTTGTGATATTACAACTACTATCGCTGCTAAACCAGGAACAATAAGGATTGATTTAAGCGGTGCTAATGTTCCTTTTATTTTTATTACTCTATTTAAATAGAAAACAAAGTATCCTATCACTATTGATCCAATTAATATTCCAAAGAATCCCGATGACATTTGAACATATGGATATGTTTCTTTAGGGAATGGATTTGGATTACCTTTTGCGGTAGCATTATCAATATTAAATGTTCTTCAAATTCTTGCAAATAAGTGATCACCATCTGCAATTATTCCGGCTAGAAAACCAGGTATAATGGCGGATTTTCCACCAATGGATTGTGCCGTGAACATTCCAAATATTGGGAACATTAGTCACAAGGAAACTATACCCATTATATTAAATGTATAAACTATTTTAAATCATCAGTTATCACCGTGTGCTGCATATAAACTTCCATAGTTATCTGCAATTTTTAAATCACCAGTGAATGATGCAAGCAATTTACCTAAAGCAAGCAATATACCTGCTGAAACAAGTAATGGAATCATGTGAGATACACCATTCATTACATGTGTTAAAACATTTCTATAAAATCAAGATGATTTTTGAGCAGTTTTCTTTTGTTCATGTTTTGCTTTTGCTTCATCTGATCCTGACATAACTACAGCATCTTGTTCAAGACTTTCAATTAAATTATCAGTTTCTTTAATTGCATAAGCAACAGGAACCTTTACATATTTTTTACCTAAAAATCTACTTTCATCAACAACAACATCAACTGCTAAAATTACATAGTCAGCTTCTTCTATTTCTTGTTCTGTTAGAACATCTTCAGGTCCTGAAGCACCATTTTTCTGCACTCTTATTTGAACACCTTTTTTAGGAGCCACTTCTTCAAGTTTTTTTGCAGCCATAAATGTATGTGCTATTCCTGTTGAACATGCTGTAACTGCAACAACTTTAAGATTTTTCTTTTGTGAAGAATCATTTGTAGCTGCAACTGCCACGGCAGGTGCCGGAGTTTCAGGTTTATCTGATAATGCTTCTTCTAATGCAGTTAACATTTTTGGTTTTGTTGCTGTTTTTAGTGTATTTTGAAATTCTTTATCTGTAAGAGCCATAGCTATTTTAGATAAATTCTTCATATGAACACCGGCGGTTTCTTTATCATCAGGAACCATTAATGCAATAATTATTTTTGCATTTGAATTATCTATTGATTTTCAATCAACACCTTTTTTCAACTTGAAAACTAGGATTGCGGCTTCCTTTATTTCAGGGATTCTTGCATGTGGTATTGCAAATCCGTTTTCAAATCCGGTTGAAAATTCTTTTTCTCTTTTTAAGAAAGCATTTTCTAATTTAACAGCAGAACTAACTATTTTTAATTCTTTTGCTTTTTTAGAGATTTCTTTAATAGCAGAGAGTTTCGTATCGACTGATAAATCAAAAACTTTCATTTTTATTTTACTCATATTTTCTTCCTTTTTTTTATATAAAAGTCCATATTGCGGACATTAAATATTATATAGTAATGACTGTAATAATTATCAGTAAAATGCTTGTTATTAATAGTAATATATTACAATTTTTTATTTTTATTGGAAATATTTACTAAATTTTCTATAAAAACACCATTATATATATAATATTTCCATGAAAACAAAAAAAATACTAGTTTCATCTGATTCATTTAAAGGTACATTTACTTCTATT
Organism: Mycoplasma sp.; assembly: GCA_024721275.1. GTDB lineage: Bacteria > Bacillota_I > Bacilli_A > Mycoplasmatales > Metamycoplasmataceae > JAMPIX01. Next base: position 355,022 of record JAMPIX010000001.1, on the reverse strand, counting down.
GAAATTGGAGAAAAAATAAAAGAAAAAATCCCTAATGTAGATATTTTATCTATTTCTGATGGAGGAGAAGGGTTTACAGAATCTGTATTATTGAATACAAATAAATACAAAGAAGTTAGGATAAAAACATTTGATGCATTAAAAAATGAAATCACAATTATTGTTGCAATGAATGAGGATACAGCAATTTTTGATGCAGCATCGATAGTTGCATTAGATCATTATCCAAATAAATCAGCAATATATAAAACAACTTATGGAATAGGAATAGTTTTAAAAGAAATTGAAGAAAATTATAAAAATATTAAAAAAGTTGTTTTTGGATTAGGTGGAGTTTCAACATCAGATGGTGGTTTTGGAGCTGCAATTGGTTTAGGTTGTCAATTCTTTGATGAAAATAAAAATGAAATAACATCATTTGATGATGTAAATAAAATAAAAGATATTAAAAAAGTTGATTTACCATTCGAAGTTATTGGATGTACAGATGTTGATAATCCACTTTTAGGTGAAAATGGAGCAATCAGTATTTATGGTAACCAAAAATTTATGAAAGATGATGAAAAGTCAAAATGAGAGAAAAATATGGAAATATATTCTTCAATTTTTAACAATGACAACAATTTAAAACCGGGTGCTGGAGCAGCTGGTGGTTTAGGATTTTTCATACTTGAACACTTAAAAGGTATTTTAAGCCCTGGAATAGATATGATTCTTGAAACATCGAATTTCAAAAATAAAAGTCAAAATTATGATTTAGTTATTACAGGAGAAGGTAGATTCGATAATCAATCATTCATGGGAAAAGTCCCAATTAATGTTGCTAATTCTACAAATACAGATGTAATATTAATAGCTGGTGATATTGATGCAGATGAAAATGAATTAAAAAAACATTTTGTTAAATGATTTAAATTAAGAAAAAATAACGAAGATATAAATACTACTATAAAAGAATCAGCTTCTAGATTAAATGAAGTTATTTTAAATATAAAAGAATATATTGAAAAGTAAATTACAAAAATAGATAAAATTTGCTATTTTATTTAATATATAATTTACATATATGTTTAAAGGATTTAAGACTGAATTCAAAAAAGGAATATTTGGAAATCGCTATAGAATAACAAGATATTTAGGCGTACTAATTCTTCCACTTATTTATTCTTTCATGTATATATTCGCTTTTTTTGATCCTTTTACAAAATTACATACATTAGATATGAGAATATATGCTTCTAGTGGAGATTCATTTGGTCAAGCTTTTGCCCAACATATAATGAATGATAATGCTGATATTCAATTAGGTGAAATTGGTGTAAATGTAAAATTCAATACAGAGAATCCTAATTATATTTATTCAGATGTAAATAACGTTGATACAAATTCAGGTTTTGGTACAGTTGTTTTAAAACCAAATTTTGGTTCAGAAGTATTAGCAAGCATAAATGATATTAATTCAACATTACCAAATTCAACTCCTTTAAGAAAATTTGATGAATTAGTAAAACATCTATCAAGTTATCCTTCACCTGTTGTTGATTTTAATATAAACTTTAAAAAGAATTATGTAATAGGATTAGGCTTGGATGTATCAACAGCTATGCAACCTGTATTTGTTAAATTTCTTGATGATTTAATTGATACTGGTGCTACTTCTACAAATTCAACAATAAGTACATTCTTTACTTCAATTGAAAATCATAAGAGTTCAATTCTTCCAGCTTCTGATTCAGATCTAAATTTAGTAAATACAAAATCAATTATGTCTGAACATGCAAAATACGGATTTGGTCTTGCTCCATTCTTCCTTTCAATTGGAATGTGAGTTGGATCAATGGGTATCACACTTGCAATTAATCCTAAAATATACGATAAAAAGATCGGTCCTATGGGAACATTTTTTGGAAAATTGCTAGCAGTGTGATTAACAGTTATTACTCAATTAATAATCCTCTTTAGTGCTCTCTATTTAATAGGATTTAGTGAGTTAGGATCGAATTTCTGGAATTTAGCATTATATGGTGTAATAATAGGATTGTGTTTTTCAACAATGGTATTTTCAATACGATTCATGATCCCTAATAAAACAGTTGGTATATTAACAGTTTTAATAATACTTGTATTTCAAATGGTTTCATCTGGTGGATTATTCCCTGTAGAAACACAAAATTGATTATTTAAATTCTTACATCCAATTGTTCCTTTTACATATTCAGTTTCTATTTTCAGAGAATTGACTTTCCAAACTAGTTGGCTTGTTGTTTTTGCTAATTCTATGTTTATTTTCATTTATGCAATATTATTTGTTATTGGTGGTTATTATGTTTATCAAAAAAGAAAACATAGTGAATTTTATCCAATCATATTAGATGATTCTAATAAAATAAAAGAAGGTAGTGATAATGTTTAAAGTATTTTGACATGAAATAAAAAATATTCTTTCTTCTAAATGAAAAATATTAGGTTTTATACTAATACTTCTTATTCCATTATTATATGCAGGTGTAATGGTTGGTGCTTTTTGAAAACCTATAACTAACATTGGTCAAATAGATATGAGAATTTATAACTTTGATTCAAATGGTCCGATATCAACAAAAATTGAGAATACAATTTTAAATACTAAAAATTTACATATCGGTACTTCAGATCCGTATAAATTTGATGTTAAAAAAGGTGATATAAACGGTGAAACATTAGATAGTATAGAAGATGAAATAAATGACGATAACTATTATGCAGCATTTGTTATTCCTAAAACTTATAGTGATGATATGGTTAAATATGGTTTAGAATCTTTCTTAAAGAGTGAAAAAGCTGTTCAACCAACGAATCCATTAATACCAATTATTGAACAATTAATTCCAAATGTTCCTACTGAACCACCAAAACTTGATTTTATAAATTCATATAAAAGTAATTATTTAGCTGGTGAATTTTCATCTTTAATATCTCAAACAAATTCATTATTTTTATCTTCTTTAAATATTTCTAATGCAGATTGACAAAAATTAATTGTTGATATTTTTCCTACATTATCAAACAATCTAGTTTTCTTAGCTCAAATAAATACCATAGTAGATGCAATAAATCAATCATTACATTTAAATCAAAAAGGTAGTGATATTAATAACGATATTAATAAAATAATCTCAAATAATAGAATATCTGGCGAGCATGAAAGAGGATATGGTTCTGGTCTTGCACCATATTTCATGTCAATGGCTTCATGAGCAGGTTGTTTAGCAATGACTTTCTTCTTTAAAAATAAAAGATTATTAAAAAATCAAGGAACAGTAAATACATACTTTGGAAAAGGTTTAGTATGGATAATGACAGCTATTTTACAAACATTGCTGATGTTTCTAGTTATAACACTAATTGGTGTCCGGTGAGATGCAAATCCACTTATAACGTTATCTTATGCATTGTTAATTTCAATATCTTTTGCAGTAATTATTCATTCTTTAGCTTCGGCTTTTAGATTTGAAGAAGTAGCTTCTTTCTTAATAATTATTCTTTTAATATTCCAATTAACATCATCTTCTGGAACATTCCCTGTTGAAACTCAAAATGGGTTCTTCATATTCTTAAGTAAATTTTTACCATTTACATTCACAGTTCAAAGTTATCGTGAATTAATGAGTTCTCCTGATTATGCATTAGTATTCTCTTCACTATGACACATATTTGTTTTCTTTGCAATTGTACCAATTGGGTTCTTTGCTAATTGATTATATGATAAGAAACATAAAGTTATTGTTGATGGTAAAACAGAATACAAGTCTTATGAAATCAATTTACACGATGAATAATATTATTTTTTAATTTAATGTATAATTTTTTCAAATTACTTGATTAGAGAGTACATTTTATTACTTTTGGGCAATTACTCAAGTGGTCGAAGAGGCAGCCCTGGAACGGTTGTAGAGGTTAATACCTGCAAGGGTTCGAATCCCTTATTGCCCGCCATATCAATCAATATTGTTTATTTATATATAAAAAGAGTTAATGATGTTTAATCATTAACTCTTTTAATTTAAACTTAATTATTTTTTATTATTGGAATAATCCATTTATTATATCATTTGCTACTGAACTATTAAATCCAAGCACATTTTTCATTTCATCTATTAAAGTTGTTTTAGAATCTTGAGGAATACTAATTTTACCTTGATTACCAACTATTTCTTTTACAGTATTTATAGCTTGTTGTGAATCGACTGAACCAGCTTCAACTTTTGGTATTTGATTTTCAACAGATTTTAAAACTGAATTTAATAAGCCAGGATCACCTAATGCATCTTCTAATTGTTTTCTTTGATCACCATTCAATTCTTTTGGTGTAATTTTACCACTAAGAACATCAGGACTTAATATTTGTCCAATTGGTGAATCAGAGAAGTTTTGTGTATCATTAAACATTGAAACAAAAGATAATAATGTTTTTAGTTTAAGCTTAGCTTGTCCCGGATCTTCAAATTTACCAAATGCTAAGAAATCAGATGTACCTTCTGTTGCTTTATATAGTCAATTACTTTCAGCATCAGAAACCTTATTAAAAACTATAGATGTTGACGCATGTAATGTTGTTCCCAGCATAACACTAGCCAATCCTGCAGTCGGAATAGAAATATATCATCTTCTTTTAATTTCTTTATCTTTACTTACAACTTTTCTTACATAAAGGAATATTGGGAAAATTACTAAGTATCCAGCAATATTTAATACAATTAAAACTATTGCCATAAATAACATATGCAATGGAGCTTTAACATTATCTAATATAGGTTGTACATCAACACCAGCACCAACATTTATTTGTCCAATGAAAAAGTTTTCTATTCTTGAATATAAAACTGAATAAGCAAATATAAAAGTTAATCATATAACTGCATTTTGTGTAAAAAAATAAACTGCTGTTGATCATCTTTTTCTAAAACCTAAAAAAAGGCCGATTGCAAGAGATGATAGTAAAAGCAATCATGGTATAAAGGCTCATGTTCCGCCTTCAATTGGATCTCAATTAAAACTCATAATAAAAATTATACATTATAAAAAATAAAAAAAACAAAGTATGAAACAAAAATAAAAAAAGATCTCATACGAGATCATTTGGTGGAGTGAATGGGAGTCGAACCCACCACCTCTTACGTGCAAGGCAAGTGCTCTAGCCAGATGAGCTATCACCCCATGGTGGAAACGAATGGATTCGAACCATCTACCTCACGATTATCAGTCGTGTGCTCTAGCCAAGTGAGCTACGCTTCCATGATTGCTTTTATGCTATATAATTTTAACATAAAAAAAACAATGTTTTATAATAAAACATTGTTTATATTTAATTTTTTTATATTTGCATTTAAAGTTATAAGAATTAACGTTTTGAGAATTGTCTTGCTCTACGAGCTTTTCTAAGACCTGGTTTTTTACGTTCTTTTTTACGCGCATCTCTTGTAAGCATTCCAGATTTTTTAAGAATGAATCTATAATCTTGAGAAGCTTCTAATAATGCTCTAGCAACTCCTAATCTAATTGCTCCAGCTTGACCAGTAAGTCCTCCACCTTTAACATTAACCATAACATCTCATGTTCCTTTTGTTTCTGTTAAAACAAGTGGTTGTTCTAATTCTTGAACAAGTGTTGCTGCTTTTAAATATTCAATTCCAGATCTTTTGTTAATTGTGATAACTCCAGTACCTTTCTTTAAATAAACTCTAGCTGTCGAAGATTTTCTTCTACCTAAACCATAAAATTTTACATCTGCCATATTACTTTATCTCAACTTTCTTGGGTTTTTGTGCTTCTTGATTGTGTTTGTCTCCAGTGTAAACAAATAAATTAAGGAATTGTTTTCTACCTAATTTTGTATGAGGTATCATACCTTTTATTGCTTTTTCTACTAATGCTGTTGGTTTTCTTTTTCTCAATTCTTTTGCATTCATAGATTTTAATCCACCTGGATATCCTGAATGTCTATAGTACATTTTATCTTCTTCTTTGTTTGCTGTTAATTTAACTTTTTCAGCATTGATTACTACAACATTAACTCCCATATCAACATTTGGAGTAAATGTAGGCTTATCTTTTCCTCTAAGTCTATCAGCAACAAATGTTGCTAATTTACCTAAAACTTGATCATTTGCGTCAACTAAGATTCAATCTTTTTTAACTTCTTTATGTTTAATAATTGTTGTTTGTCTCATTTTACTTTCCTTTATTTTATTAAAAATTATATCTTTTTATTTTTAAATAACTTATAAATGCCTATATATATGTGTGATATATGCTTTTTAATTATAACATTAAATATTTAATTCTCAAATAATATGTAAATTATATTTTTTTGCTTCTGAAACTAATTGTTTTGAAAACTCTACACTTCAAAGAGCTACTTCATGAGCATCAAGTTCAATTAAAGTAGGAGCTTTTTCTTCAGCGACAATTTTTCAAAAATCTGGATAAGGATAATAATGCAATAAGCCACTTTGTCTTCTGCTAAAACCATTTCCATTAAAACCAAGTGGAATATTATTGCTCTTTGCTTCGATTATTATTTTTCTAAATAATTTTAAAAATGTTTTTGGTATTTCTCTACTTCCTTTATAAGGTAAATCAGGATGTGCAATAAATAAAAAATATCCTGATTTTATAGCATCTATCATTCCATTTGTATATCTTTCCATTAGATTATAATCATTTGAAAAATCCATAAATCCAAAGTTTTCATCTAAATTATCTCCATGATGACCTAAAACTAAGTAATCAATATCATCTCTTTTTGATATTTCATCTATTCAAGATTTATATTCTGGAATTCATTCACATTCAAGAGCACATAAAACTTTTATTTTTTTAGAATATTTTTCTTTCATTTTATTTACTGTTGAAATATAACTTTCAAAATCTTCTCTAGTTCTAAGTCTATAATTTCTATTAGTATCTGGATAATATAAATGCTCAGAAAAACCAACTGTTTTATAACCACTTTCAATTGCAGAAATAATTACGTCTTCTATTGATTGTTCAGCATGATTACAATGTATTGTATGTGAGTGATAGTTGTGAAAAATTCTATTCATATTTTTCTTAAATTATACTCTAATATTTAATCTTTTTAAGATATAAGGCATTAGCTGGAGCCTTATTTTTATATGAATTTAAAGCAGGATTATCAATCATATTCTTAATATTTTCTAATGATATTTTTTGATTTGAAAAATCGATCATTGATCCTACAATTTTTCTACACATATAACGTTTAAATCCTTTTGAGGAAAGTATTATATTTGCTCCATTACTTCTTTTAATAACTTTTACTTTTATGTTTCTCATTGTGTCATCTGGATCAATTGTGAATGATTTATAATCTCTCAATCCTTGAAATAGTAATGCAGCTTCTTTTAATGCTTTTATATTTATTTTTTCTTTTTGATAGTAAATATAATTTCTTTTAAAAACATTGTAATTATTTCTTATCTTATATTCATAGTATTTTCTTTTAACATCATATCTAATATGAACATTAGGATTTTTAGTTACAAAATTAACGTGAATATCTTTTGGAAGTCCTCTTAATATTAATTTAACTTTTTTTTCATCAATTTGTCTACTTGTTTCAAAAATGAATCTTTGATCCATTGCATGAACACCTTTATCCGTTCTTGATGCTCCCTTTATTAATATAGTTTCTTTTAATTCTTTTGATAAAAATTTTTCTATTGTTTCTTGAATTGATTTTTGATCTTTTAATCTTTGTCAACCTTTATAATGTGTTCCATCATACTGAATTGAGACCATAAACTTCATTATTCATTCTCCCTCAAATTTGATAAAGCAAAAATTGCCGCTGTTTCTGCTCTTAATATTCTTTTGCCAAAAGAAATAACTTTGAAATTATTATCTTTTGCCAATTTTACTTCTTCATCAGTAAATCCACCCTCAGGACCAATCAAGATAAAAGAATCTGTTTCTAGATGATTAATTATTTCATTATTTTCAGAAACATGAGCAATGTATTTATGTTTTGATTTAATATTTTTTATTGCATCTTCAAATACAACTTGATTATCTACATTCATATATGTATTTCTAAAAGATTGCTCAGATGCATTTACAGCGATTTCATTTCATCTTTCATATTTTTCCTGAATTTTAATTGACACATTTTTAGAAATTATAGGAATGAAGTTAGTTACACCAAGCTCTGCAGCTTTTTGAATAGTTAATTCAAACTTCTTTGGTTTTATATAAGACATCCCAAGAATAACTGAATTTTTGAATTCATGATCATTTTCAAGCTTTTTTAAAATTAAAGCTTTTTTTTCATCCATTTTACATATATAAAATTCTTTTTTATATATGCATATAAATTCTTTTTGATTTATTCGCACAACTTTTATATGATTAATTAATTTTTTATCTAATATAAAATGATTGCCTTCTTTTTTATCAACAAAAAACTTGTACATTTTATCACCTTAATACCATCATGTTGGAAGTTCTACTACATTTGTTCATTGTAGAATGATCATTGTTACAAAAACAGAAATAGAGAATAATGAAACAAGTGCATCTCTTCATGTAGGAACATATTTTCTATATCTAGTTCTTTTTTCATAAGGATCATAACCACGCGTTTCCATAGCATTACTTAAATCTTCAGCTTTAGTAAATGCAGATACAAATAAAGGAATTATTAATGTAATAGTTGATTTAACCTTTGCTTTGAATCCACCATTTTTAAAATCAACACCTCTCGATGCTTGAGCTTTCATTATTCTTTGAGCTTCTTCTAATAATGTTGGAATAAATCTTAATGCAATAGAAATTATCATTGCAATTATATGAACAGGTAATTTAACTCATTTAAATGGATAAAGAAGATCCTCTAAACCACGTGTTAAATCTAATGATTTAGTAGTTGAAGTTAGCAATGTTGTTGCAATAATCATTAAATAAACTCTTAATAAAATTTTTAAAGTTTTATCTATTGCATTATATGAAATATTTATTTTTCATCATGAAGCATATATTATTGGATCATTTGCTGATAAAAATATATTTATTAAAAATAAAAAAACTAATAAAAATAATAATGGTTTACATAATGTAATTAATTTTATTGGTTTCATTTTAGACAGGAAAAAAGCCATTAATAAAGGAATTGCAACAACCGCTTGCATTAAATATGTTTTGGCCATAAAAATCATCACAATAAATAAAATATTAAAAAAGATTTTAAATCTTGGATCTAATTTATGGATGATAGTGTCATTTGGAATATATTTAACCATTGAAACATTAGTCATTTTTATCACCTTCACTAATTATTTTTACTAATTCATTAATAGATTTAATCTCTTTTTTTATTTTAAATCCATTTGACTCTAATTTTAAAATAAAGTCAATAAGTTTTGGTGGTTGCATATTATTTTCTTTTAAAAATTTAATATCTCTTAATACTTTAGATGTTTTATCGAATTTAACAAGTTTACTCCTACTAAACAACATTGTTTTATTTGTTATTTCTAAAACATGATCCAAATTATGTGTAACAATAACAATTGTTTTTCCTAATTTATTTAATTTTGTAAATAAATCAAGCACTTCTCTCATACCTACCGGATCAAGTCCAGCTGTTGGTTCATCAAAAATTAAAACATCAGGTTCCATTGCTAATATACCAGCTATTGCAACACGTCTTTTTTGACCACCTGATAAATTAAATGGAGATTTAGTTAAAAAAGATTGATCCATTCCAACTATTTCTATATATTTCTTAGCTCTTTCGATTGATTCTTCTTTTGAAACACCCATATTAACAGGACCGAATATTATGTCTTTTTGAATTGTCTCTTCAAATAATTGGTATTCAGCAAATTGAAAAACAACACCTATTTTTTTTCTAATTTCTTTAATATTTTTTATTTTTCTTTTTGAATTCTTTATTTCTTGAGATCCAATAACAACCGTACCAGTAGTAGGAAGTAAAAGTGCATTAAGATGTTGTACAAAAGTAGTTTTTCCTGAACCTGTTTCGCCAATTATTCCAATTATTTCACCTTGTTCAATTGTTACATTAACATCACTAATAGCAATGAATTCATTTGGAGTTCTTTTAGAATAAACATGAGTTAAATTTTTAGTTTTTATTTGCATATTTGCTCCAATAACTCTTTTTCATCATATGTAACTTTTATTTTTTTATTTAATTTTTTCAATTCGTTTGAAACTTTATAAATAAAAGGATTATCAATTTTTGCTAATTTAATTATTTTAGGATCAGATAATATTTTTTTAGGATCTCCAGATGCAATAATTTTTCCACCCGAAAGAACAATTACTTCATCAGAAATAATAGCTTCATCCATGTCATGAGTTATGGAAATTAAAGTTTTATTTTTATCTTTTTGAATTTTTCTTATTATTTTTAATACCGAATCTTTTCCTTTAGGATCTAACATTGAAGTTACTTCATCAAAAATTATTATTTCTGGATCTAAAGCCAAAGTTGAAGCAATTGCAACTCTTTGTTTTTGACCACCTGATAAATTTTCTGGTTCTTTATTTAAAAATTCTTTCATACCCACTTTTTCAGATAGGTCATAAATTATTTTTCTCATTTCTTCTCTAGAAATTTTCTTATTTTCTAAACCGAAAGCAATATCATCTTCAACAGTTGAACCAATAAATTGATTATCAGGATTTTGATAAACAATTCCAATTAAAGATCTTATTTCTTTTATTGTTTCTTTAGTTATCTCAATATCATTTATTGAAATTTTTCCAGATTCAGCTTTATACAAACCTACCAATAATTTTGATAATGTGGATTTCCCTGAACCATTATGACCTATTATTGCTATGTATTTACCTTTTGGTATTTCTATATTTACATCTTTTAAAGCGTAATCATCGCTTCCAAAATATTTAAATAATAGATTTTCAATTTTTATCATATTTTTATATTATAAATTAAATTGTTTTTATTTAATATCTTCTATTGTCACTGAATATGATTTTTTTGAATTAACTTTTACAGTATCGCCAATAGAACTACCTATTAAAGCAATTGCTAAAGGTGAATTATTTGAAATTTTATTTTCAAATGGATTCGCCTCAAAAGAACCAACAATTGTATATTTATCTACAGTTTTCCCTTTTTTCACTGAAACAAGTGAACCGATTTTTACAACATTTTTAGTTTTAGATTTATCTATAGTTTTAATATTTCCGTTTTCAACATTTAAAATTATGTCTTCATATTCAGAAATTTTACTTTCGATTTCTCCTTGTCTTTCTCTAGCTGCATCAAATTCAGCATTTTCAGATAAATCACCTTGAGCTCTTGCTTCTTTTATTTCCTTAGCAATTTTAGGTCTTTCTATTTCAATTAATTCTTTTAATTCTTTCTCAATATTATTGAATTTTTCTTTACTAATTATTAATTCGTTTTGTTCACCCATTTTACACACTCCCTTTATTTAATAAAAATTTTAACATACATTAACTACTTCGCAACTATAATAAGTCCATTTTCTCAATTTTTCTTTTCAAATCTATAGCCAACCAATTTTAAATATTTTAATAAGTCGTTGATTTCACGTTTTGTTTTCCTATTTTTTAAATTTTCAATAATTATAATCCCATTATCATTCAAATTTTTATATACACTTTCAAAAATATCTGACAACTGTTTTTTATTACCATGTATTAAACAAAAATCAACTGCTTCGCCTTTATAAGTGTTCACTTCTTTTTTTATTTTATTCTTTTCAATGAATTTTTTTATTACATTTTCATCATTTGAATAATAAAATTTTGTTGCTTCTGTTTTTTTAATAAATGTTAATAATTCATATTCTGCTTCATCAGAAACAACTAAAATTTCTGAGTAAGCATTTCTAAAAACAGTATTTATTGAATATTCTAAAGATAAATCATCCATGAAATATTTATTTTTTTTAATTAAAACTTCTTTTTCATCTCAAAGTAATTCACCCATGTCCGGTCTATTTAGAATTGGATTTGCATTTGATCTATCAACCCTTTTTTCTAAAGTAGTTTTTTCCATTCTTGCAATTTTTTCACGTATTTTTAATGTTTTGTGTCTTAAAATAAAAAATACTGAAAACCCTATTATTAAAACTACTATAACAGAAGAAACAAGACCTCAAAACAAAGTGGGGTTTTTGTTAATTAATTCAGACATTTAATTTTCTATCCCTTTTTCCATTTCTTCCTGAAATTCATCATATATTTTTTCAATTAAATTTCATTCATCATCATCTATTGGAAGTAAAGCATTATCAGATGTTATTTTCGCAGCATAAGCAAAGTCATCTAATTCATATAATATATATTCAAAATCATCATTATGAAAAGTGAAAATTATAATTCCTTCTTTTTTAGCGCCATCATCTAGTTCAATCGATATTTTTCTTTCATCATGGTCATCAAAGAAAATTTGTTTCTTAAAATCATTATTCATTATTTATATATTATAGCCTTTCCAAATAAGATTGTAAAATAATTACAGCAGAAACCATATCTTTTTTTTCTTTTCTTCTTTTAATGCCTAAATTACTTTCTCTCATTATTAAATTAGCTTTTTTTGAAGTAAGTCTTTCATCTTCAAAAACTGTTTTAATATCAAAACGATCTTCGATCATTTTTTTAAAATCTTCAACCATGAATGTTCGCTCGCTTTTTGTTCCTGTCATTCTTAAAGGATAGCCTAAAACAATTAAGTCTATTTTATAATTATTTAAATATTCACCAATTTTATTTAATGCAGATTCTCAATCATTTAATTCAAATCTAAAGTTCTCTTTAGCAGTTGCAATAATAGACATTTCATCACTTAATGCTACACCTAAAGATTTAGTACCTAAATCAAGACCTAATTTTCTCATTCGGTTTCCTTCAAAAGGTTAATTATTTTTTCTTTAATATTTTCAGAATTTTCAATTGTTCCTTGTGAAAAATTCTCATTTCCTCCACCTCTACCATTGAATGCTTCTTTTAAAAGATTAAAAATATTAATAGAGTTATTTGTTTTCGATGCAACAGTAAATAATAATTTTTCTCCAATATCTTTTGCTATTAAAAATGTAGCATCAGAATATTTTTCTCTTAATGCTATTGAATATTTTTTAGGATCATGTTGTGAATTTAACAAAATATAAAATTTATGTTCTTTGATAATCTCAAATTCAATGTCATCATTAATTTCTATTGATTTATTTTTTGATTCTTTTAAAAGCTTTTTATAATCATTTTTGATTTGAGCTAAAATTGAAATTAATAATTTTAAGCCATCTGAATTGTAATCATATTTTGAAATCTCAATTTTATAGTCATTTTTGATTCCTTTATTTTTGGAAATAGCTTGTTCAATTTCTTTTTTAATTTTTGATATTTCGTTTTTATATCATTGATCAACATTTTCTTTTAATGTTATAGCTTCAGCTCTAAATACTTTTGAACCTTTTTTCTCAATACTTACTATTTTGAAATCTTCTATAAAAGATGTATCACTTATATGCGTTCCACCACAAATGTCTATTATATTGTCAAATTTGACAACTCTAACTTTATTAAATTTATATTCTTCATCTTCTAAAAATGTTGCACCAATTTTTTTAGCTTCTTCTAATTCTAATTCAAAATATTCTCTTTTAAGTCCTCTTTTTATTATTGCTTTAACACTATTTTCAATTTTTTCAATTTCCTCCTGAGTTGGTTTAGTATCACTTGGAAAATCAAATCTAATTTTATTATCATCATTATATGAACCAAGTTGTTTTATATGCGGACCTAAAACATTTCTCAATGATCAATACATTAAGTGATTAGCAGTATGATTTATCTCTTGTTTCTTTCTTGCTTCTGGATCAACTTTTGCAATAGCTATATCATTTTTACTAATTAATCCCTCAATTACATGAATGTGATTTCCGTGTTTATCTTTAAATACATCTATTACATTTGCATCATTAATTTTTCCGATATCAAATGTTTGACCTCCAGATGTAGCATAAAAAGGAGTTTCTTCTAATAATACATATCCAGTTCCGTCTATATTATCTACTTCTTCAGTTTCGTTAAATAATTTTAATATTTTTGTCTCTATTTCTATGTTTTCATAACCAACAAAATTTGAAATTTTATTATTAATATTTTGTAATGAAGCTATTTGTGCATTCATACCTTTTTGCGAATTACCTCTTGATACATCTGCATGCTCTTTTTTTAACAATGAAATTTCTTCATTAGAAATGAATATATTTTTTTCTTCTAAAATTTCTTGAGTTAATTCTAATGGAAAGCCATATGTTTCAAAGAGTTTAAAACAAATTTTTGCATCAACCTTTTTATTATTATTTAAAAAATCATTTAAATATTTTTCACCATTATGTAATGTTCTTGAAAATTGTATCTCTTCTTGTTTAATTATTTTAGAAATTCTTTGAATATCAAGTTCATAAACAGGCAATGTTTCTTGAACTACATTTAAAAGTTTATATAAAAATTGTTCTTCTTTTATTCCGAGTTGAACACCAGATCTATATGCTCTTCTTATTAATCTTCTTATAATGTAACCTCTAGAAACATTAGAAGGAATTCCACCATCATTTATTGTATGTGCTATAGCTCTCATGTGATCAGATATTATTTTAAATAATTTATTTATTTTTTGTTGCTTTTCATCTTTTATAAAATAATTATTTACATCATATTTTTTGTCAGTTCATTTTTCTATTTCTGCAATAATTGGTAAAAATAAATCAGTGTCAAAATTAGTCGGTGCATCCTGTGAAATTGAAGCTATTCTTTCTAATCCAGCACCAGTATCAATATTTCTTTGTTTTAATTCTGTGTAATTATTATTTCCATCATTATTGTATTGTGAAAATACTATATTTCAAATTTCAATATATCTATCATTTTCAATATCATTTTTTATTACATCTGTTGAAATATCGCCATATTTTATTCCTCTGTCATAAAATATTTCAGTATCGGGTCCACAAGGTCCTTTTCCTACATCTCAAAAATTTGTTTCTCTTCCTAATAGAAATAAATGTGACTTATCGATTCCTAATGAAATTCATTTATTATAAGTTTCTTTATCTTCTTCAAAAACTGTTATATATAATTTATTTTTATCAATCCCTAATTCATTTACTAAAAAATCAAAACCAAATTCAATTGCTTTTTCTTTAAAATAATCTCCTATAGAAAAATTTCCTAACATTTCAAAAAAAGTATGATGTCTAGAAGTGTTTCCGACATTTTCTATATCATTAGTTCTCAACGATCTTTGTGAATTAGTTAATAATTTACTTGGCGGTAATTCTTCACCAGAAAAATATTTTTTTAATGTAGCGACGCCAGAATTAATTCAAAGTAATGATTTATCATTTTGTGGAATTAATGATTTTGATTCTAAAACTAAATGATTATTTTTTTCAAAATAATCTAATCATATTTTTCTTATTTCATTTGTACTTAATTTCTTCATATTTATTTATTTTACATTATTGTCATTTAAATGTTGTTTTATTAACAACAATTGTTGCAGCAAAGAACAATAATGGATATAGGTAAGAATAAAGCGTATCACTCAATTCACTTATTAAAACAATGTTATCAAAATAAGGTGGGTAATCCTTAACAACAAGGGTTCCATAATTTCATGCTAATTTAAAAATTGTAATAGATTCATTATGTGGGGCTATTTTTCCAAAATAAGCAATTCAACCATGAAGCGATGGAAACATACATCCTGATAAGAATACTGCTGGCATAAATAATCCAACACCAATACCAAATCCTGTTGCTGAATCTTTAGAAATTCCACCAATAAATAATCCCATAGCTATTCCGACCATAGAAGACATTAATCAAGGAACCATTATTGATGCATTATATGGATTTGGAGCATCACTTTGTCAAATAATTTTTGCAAGAGCAAATGTTGCTATAGATGAAAATAATTCCATTATTGCAAACGTGAATATGAAAGAAATTAAAAATGTATATGATTTTGTTGGAGTAATTCCAATTTTTTTAAGAATTCCACTTTCTTTAAACAAAGTGAAAGTAAACGGAACACCAAGCATACCTATAGTTATTGTTGGCATCACAACCAATCCAGGCAACAACCCTCTTAATGTAGTTGATATTTGAAAACTAGGATTTTCATGTGAAGAAATACCATAAAACATATAAGTTAATATAACCAACAAAATAATCGGAAGAATAAAAGTCATTATTATTCCAATTGGTTGATATAAAAATGTTTTAAGAGATAATTTAAATATTGCAACTGATGCTCTTAATTGAGTTCATACAGCTTTACGTCTTGTTATTTTATTTTTACTACTCATAATCACCAGACTTTAAACTTTCTAGAAAAACATTTATGTCATTATATTTTTTTACTACATCTTTTAATTTTTCATCTCCAATAACTTCCCCATCTTTTAAAACAATCAATCTATCTGCTAATTCGCTAATTTCAAGAGGTGAATGAGAAACTAGAATTAATGTCATATCTTCTTCATCTTTAACAACACTTTTTATAATTTCTATTACACTACTTCTTGATGTAATATCTAAAGCGGTGGTAACTTCATCTAAAACCAAAACTTTTGGTTTTATTAAAATTGAAATCAATATATTTAATTTTTGTTGTTGTCCACCAGAAAGTCTTTTTAAAGGTTTTTTAAGATGTGGTTCCATAGCAAATTTTTTCAATATTCTTTTTAAATATGGATCATTTTTTTTAATATTATAAAGAGTTAAATAAAATTTTAATATATCTATTCCCTTTAGTCCATATGGAAAATCTTTTGATTGAAATTGAACTCCTAAAACATCGTTAAAAGATACATCATTTTTCATGTTGTATATAACTTTTCCATCTGTAGGTGCTGAAGAACCAACAATAATATCTACTAATGTAGATTTACCTGAACCATTATGTCCTAAAATTGCAACTTTTTCGCCTTCTTTTATTTCTAAATTTATATTTTTTAATGCATAAAATTTTTTAAATTTTTTGCTTACGTTTTCAATTTTTATCATTTTATTAGATGTCAAATATTGAAAAAAATTGTTCAACTGCAACACTAACTTTTTGATCAGAATATAGAATTACTGTTCCTGCAAAAGCTGTTGTGTCAAAAATATCTTTTTCTTGACTGAAACAGAAATTTAATGTTGCATAATTCGCTTCCATATGATCAATCATAGCAGAAGCATAACCTTGATTATATTGTCCTCCAGTTGTTAAAATGAAACCATACTTAGGTCCTTTATCAAACTCTAAATCATAAAGAACATCATCAATAAATTTCTTGTACAATCATGTTGGTTGATATCATCAAACAGGTGAAGCAAAAATTATTGTATTGTATCCTTTTATTTTTTCACTTCATTCTTTTGCTGAAAAATGCTCTTCATATTTTAAGAATAAAATATCACTATTAAATCTTTCATCTTTTTCTAATTCACCCAGAATTCTTTTTACTCTTGTTGATTCATCGTAATTGGGGTGTGCAACTATAATTAATTTCTTATCCACTTCTTTTCTCCAAACTTAATTTATATATAAAAATAATATCACATTTAATATACTAAAATTTTATAAAAATATCTATTTAAGATTTTTTACTGAATCAATTATTCCGCCACCAAGACAAACATCACCTTGATAAAATACCGCTTGCTGACCCGGGGTTACAGCTTCAATACCTTGCTTGAATTTTACAATAGCATTTTTTTTATTTTCATTTAATTCAATATCAATATTTTCGTCAGTTTGTCTATATCTAAACTTTGCAGTTATTCCTTTATTTTCATCATATTTAGAAATTCAATTAATATCTTTAATTCTAGCTTCTACAGCAATAATATAATCTTTATCATTTTTTGGTGCTACATATATTATTTTCTTTTCAAGATCGTTTCCAGCAACATAATAAGCAACTTTATTTCCACCAAGATTAAGACCTTTTCTTTGTCCTATTGTGTAATACATTACTCCAATATGAGTTCCAACTTTTTCACCTGTTGATATATCAATTACATCTCCTGGTTGAGCAGGAATATAATTTTGTAAAAACTTTGTAAAATTTCTTTCTCCTATAAAACAAATTCCGGTTGAATCTTTTTTATTTGCGACTTTTAATTTTAAATCATTTGCAATTTTTCTTATTTCTGGTTTTGTTAAATTCCCAAGTGGAAAGAGAACTTTTTCAATTTGTTTAGATGATAAACCAGATAAAAAATAAGTTTGATCTTTATTTTGATCAATAGCTCTATACAAAATTCCATCTTTTGTATTAGCGTAATGACCCATCGCAATATAATCTGCATTAAATTTTTCAAAAGCTATTTTAGAAAATGCATCAAATTTAATAAATTTGTTACACAAAATATCTGGATTAGGAGTTCTACCCTTTTTATATTCTTCGATAAAATAAGTAAAAACATTTTCTCAATATTTTTCAACAAAATCAACTCTATGAACTTCAATTTCTAATTGCTTAGAAACATCTTTCACATCTTTTCAATCATCTTCTTCAGGACAATTTTTTCCAACGTTATTATTACCCAATATATCATTATTTGCTATTGAATCTCAATTTCTCATGAATAAACCAATTACATGATAACCTTGTTCTTTTAATATGTGTGCACAAACAGATGAATCAACTCCACCTGACATTCCTAAAACTACTATTTTATTTTTCATTATAAAATGCACTCCTAATATTAAGAAAAATGCAAAATGTTAATTATTGAATTAAATTGTTGAATTTCATTTTCCTGAATTTTTCCTCAAGTATTACTATTTACAGAAATATCTTTTGGATGTATTTGATTTGAAAAATGAACATTTAATTCTGCATCAATAAATTTAACTACTAAGCCAGAAAGAGGAAAGTTATCATTAATATATTTTGTTCTTATTTCTAATAAAACGTTTTTTAATAATGGTATTAAATCTTCTTTTCTAGTTCCATCTTCTATTAATTCATTCATGATTAAGTTGATTATTACATCATTTCTTTCATCTTTTAACAATTGAAATGATAGATAATTATCTATTTTATGAACAAATTTTTCATCTATATTTTCTATGATTTCTTTCTCTTCTTCTTCAACATATGGATTGAATATAATACCTATTTTATATGAAGGCAAGATATTTTTTTCAATTATTTCTTGATTTGATACTAAAAAGTTTTGAATTGACATTCCTATTGCAAATGCAATTGTTTCAGATTTGAAAGAAATTGGTAATCTTTCAAACCGCTTTTTAAATAAAGATGAAACTTTGACATTTTTACTTGACAATTCTTGAGATAACTGATGTCATGAATCATATTTTTTATTTTTAAGAGCAACACCATATTTAATAGCTTTAACAAAAACATCTATATCTACTTCTTTTGTAATATCTATTTCATTTTCATCGATATCTTTGTATTTTATATCTATCATTATTGTTTTTGTTTTGGCAGGAATATCTAAAAATTGTTCACCTAAAAGAGATATAGTTTTTAAAAACTTTTTAGCATTATTGTAAGATTGATTTTCAAATAACAAAAGTTCAGTAGTATCTATTTGGAAAGTTATGCTTTCAATTGCAATTTCCTTATTTAAAACTGAGGAAACAACAGAATCATTTCCAGCATTATGTTTTAAAATACTTGTACTAATATTTTTCATTTTTCATTTTTTTGGTTTATTTTTGTTACTCATAATAATTTTTATTATATTCCAAAGAATTCAGATAAATAAAAAAGTGCTTTTTTTATAGTATTTATTCTAATATTTGGTTTCTATTTATTACTGGTTTGTTTATTATTACTAAGGTTACACCAAAAATTATAAATGGAGATGTTATCCATAACACTTGGCCTTCTGTTCCATGTGCTGAAGGATCTATTCAATCATTTGAAATTAAATATCAAAAAACAGCAAATAATGGTGTTATGATGATTGTAAAATTGTACACAATTGCAACAATTGTTCCACCTTGATATTTAACTGCATGGAAATATCATAATCGACCAAGAACTATTAAAATTCCTGCTACTAAAAATCTTCATAAATATTTAGATTCAATAAAAATTCTTCCAAATAATTCAAAATTTCTACTTGCATTGCCAACAGCTAAAACAGATGTCAATGGCATAATAACTGCAAATCCAACAATTCCGGCAAATAACATTTTTAATGTCAAATGTTGTGAAACAGCATTTTTATCAGGGTTTAAATCATAGGCCCTATCCATCAGAACAACTTCAATTGCTCAAGATGTAGCACCACCTATTCCAAGCAATGCTCCTACAATTATTTTTCAAGCATCAGCACCTCCAAGTGCATCTCCTATTACAAGACACATAATTGATCCGACAGTTATAAGTACACCCATTCAGAATTTATAGTTATATTTTCGTTTAAATATAAATATTCCTGAAAGAGTTAAAATTATAGGTTCTAAAGAAACGAAAATATGAGAATATGAAGCACCAGAAAAGAAAAATGCTGCATTAAATAAAGTATAACCAATTGGTCCTCCAAAAACACCAGAAGCCATTGCATACATCCCTGCTCTTGTTGGCATCAATTTTATAGTTTTTCTAAACTCCCTTTTCATTATGGTGATTATTGTGTAAGCAAAGATAGATATTAAATCTTTTGAAAGAGTAACTATTGTAGCTTTTGCAATTGATCCAGATAAATTAGTTGGTAAATCAAATGGTATTAATCAAATAAGTGGAATTATTGAATATGGAAGAACTAACAAAAATAATGAATAAACACTCATTCTTTCTTGTTTTGTTCCTGTTAGTAATTTTCCTTTGATAATATTTCAATTATAAAGCAAAGGAGCGAATTATGACTATTTTACAGATTCTAGTTCTTCTCTACTTTTTCTTGTTTCACTAAATTTATCAATAGTAGATTCTGTTTTATTTAACATTCTTTTAATATTTGGAATATGTTTTACTAATATTATCATCGCAATTACAAATAGAAAAATCGGAGCTACTCAAAAATCATAATCACCTAAAAATGGTGTTACAGGTCCGTAAGTAAATCAAGGAGTTAAAGCTAAAACAGCAATAAATGTTGGAACAGTTATCGATCCCAATGAAACTTTTTTTGTTAATTTTAAAATTATCAATCCAATTGCTAATGCAATAATAGCTAAAACAAAATTAAATCCTAAAACAAAACCTCATCATGAACTAACACCTTTTCCACCTTTAAATTTAAAATATAGTGGAAAAATATGACCAATTACTGCTGAAAGAGCAGCTAAATGTATGAATATTCCATTAAAACCATCTAAATCAATATATGTTTTTAAACTTCATGAAATAATAATTGCAACAACAACTTTCATGAAATCTAAAACAAAAGTTAAAAATGAAACTCAAAATGGATAATTTCTTGCCATGTTAGTAGCGCCAGCATTTCCTGAACCTTTTGTTCTAACATCTGATGAATATATTTTATTAGAAAATATAATAGCTCAATTTACAGAACCGAATAAATAACCTACTACTACTACAATTAAATTAGTTAATACAACATCTAACATATTAGTCTAATTATAAATTAAAAAACAAAAGTCTCTGATGCTTTATTGTTAAAACTATTTATTTTCTTCAATTCTTTTATTTCTGAAACATCTAATTTAATGTTTTGAGCATCATAATTTATTTTAATTCTATTTTCATTTACTGATTTAACAATTGGTTCAATTCCTTGTTCAAATAAAAAAGCTAATGCTATTTCAACTACTGAACAATTATGGTTTTTACTTATTTTATTTAAAATATCTTTATTTTTTTGAATCATATTATCAAAATCCATTCTTATTGGAGATCATGCTTGAATTTTAATATTATTTTGTTTTGCAAATAGATATCTATCTTCTCTAAAATTTTCTAAAGACAATTCGATTTGATTGATTTCAGGCATAACATTAGTTTCTTTTTCTAGAGCGTTTAAAAGTGTTTTATCAAAATTAGAAACTCCTATAACTTCTACGTATCCTTCCTCTTTTAATTTTATTAATTCTTTTCATGCTGATAATGTTTTTCTAAAATCAAAATGAGGTCTATGTAAAAGAATAGATCAAATTTTATTTTTTTTCAATGTTTTTAATTGATCTAAAAATTGTTCTTTAACATTATCAAAATGTTCAGGTCATATTTTTGTTTGAATATTAGCTTCGTTATTTAAATCATATTTTTCAAGCGATTTAGCAATCATATCTTCGTTTTTATAATATCAAGCGGTGTCAATATAATCATATTTATTTTTTATAGCATTTTTTATTAAAACATCCATTTCTTCTTGATTTTTTACTCTATATGTACCAATTCCTATTTTTTTCATATTTACCTACTTTCTTTATAAAATGAATTTTAAAATATCATCATAAACTATTTGTTTTTCTGTTTCATTTAATATTTCATGTCTCATATTTTCATATAATTTTATATTAGCCTTTTTTTCATATTTTTTGTAATTTTTATGCGCTTTAATAACTTCTGATCCATTTTTTCCAACAGGATCTTCAGTTCCAGAAATAAACAATATTTTTAAATTATCAGAAACATTCTTTATTTTTTTTGCTTTTGTTATATTTAAAATTCAATTAAACATATCTTTAAACCCTTGATTTGTAAATGTAAATCCACAAAGATCATCTTTAACAAAATTATCAATATTTTTTTGATTTACAGAAATTCAATCTGCATCAGTTTTTGCATTTTTTATTTTTTTATTAAATGATTTATAACTCATGTTATTAATTAATTTATTTATATTTTTCTTACCTTTGAAAAGTATTGTTAAATTCAATACCAGTAAAGCAAAATAAGAAACTAATTTTGGATTATGATTAGTCCCTACAACTATTAAATTATCAATATCATCATATTCACTTGCATAATTTCTAACAACAAAAGAACCCATTGAATGACCAAGCAAAGTATATTTTAAATCAGGGTATTTATTTTTGATTATTTTACCAATCATATTAATGTCTTCTAAAATTATTTTGTGGCCATTTTTTTCAGCAAAAAAACCAAATAAATTTTTTTCTTTTGCAAATTGTCCATGCCCTCTTAAATCCATGGCATATACGATAATGTTATTTTTATTTAAAAATTTTGCAAAATCATCATATCTTTTTGCATGTTCTGCTGAACCATGAACTATTTGCATTACTCCAGTTGGTTTTTTAACATCATCTCAAATGTAAAGCTTTGTAGTATATTCTTTATTTAATTGTATTTTCTCTAATTTCATCTTGCTCCTTTGCATATTTAGAAAAAGAATTTAATTTATAATCATATTTTTCATGGTGTTGCTTATCAATGTAAGGAATAATCATTTTTAAAACATATTCTTTATCTTTTTTATTAAAATCATCTAGTTCATTTTTGAAATCTTTGTTCCTAAAGAATCTCTTACTATTATATAAAATGAAATTATAAAACATTGGAAACAATACAATAAATAACGACATAGCAAAGATTGAAATTATAAATACTTCTCCACTAATGTTATATATTAATGATGGTATAAAATAACTCAATTGTAAAAATGGAGAAACATTTAATAAAAATCTTATATGCTTTTGAAAAATCATCATTTTTGTTCTTGTGTAATTTTTTAAGCAAGAAAATGTAGCAACAAATGAAGATAAATAAATAAATGCACCCACACAAACAATTAATTCACCAATGTAAACTTCTATCCCTCTTATCATTAAAGCAAATCCAATGATGTTATATGTTAATCCAAGAAATATAAACAATGTTGCTGATGTAAATATCGATATTTTTTTAGAATGATTAATTAATTCTGGAGCATTAATATATACATCATAAAATACTCATCAAAATATCATTGTAGCTATAGATATTATTAAAAAGAAAATAGATTTGTTACTCAAGTTAGTAACTCCATCTCCGATTGAACTACTCATTATTTCAACAAACATTTCTCCTATAAAAACTATGTATAAAATTCCATAACGTTCTTGTAAAAAATTTATACTTAATTGAGACGTGTTTGCTCAAAGAACTTTAGATTTTGTAAGATGATCAAAATAAATTCATAGAGCCAGATTAATTATTCAAATTGGCAAAATATATTCTAATTCAATATTAACATTCAAAATTTTAAATATTATCATCAGTATTGAAAAAGAACTAAATAGTAAAATAAAATTAATTAACCTAAATAATCAACATTTTCTTAAATATTCTTTTTCATATTTATCAAATGATTCAACATTTCTAATAGATCAATACATATAAAAAATTATTAATACCGGCACAGAAATACCAATAACATTAATTAATAATAATGTCATATCTTCTCTAACATTAGCCACATCTAAGAAAGTAACAACAACACTAAATGAAATAAAGACTATTTGTAACAGTATCAAGGTCTTATGCCTATAACCGGGTATTTCAAATCTTGCTGAATAAAGATTTGTAGCTTTTCAAATTAAAAAGAATGTTAATAATTCAAATGTTATAAAAAAGAATGAAGAATAACTAAAACCTAAACCGTGTTCTAAGGGATAAATAACCCTATCTATAGAAGCCCCTACCAATGCGACAATAATGATGTCATACATCAATTCAATAAATTGAACACTTTTGTTTCCTCTATTAAATTTATTTGGTTTTTCTCATACCTTTGCTCTTGTACTCATATATTATATTTTACCTATTAAATCCAATTTAAGTTATATTCTTATAAAAAGTATTATAATAAAAAAACAAAAGTGAAAAGAGGGAAATATGAAAAAGAAATTTTTATTAGGACTAGGTTCATTATCAATAGCAAGTTTAGTTGGTACATTAGCAGTTGCATCATGTGGTGCTGCAAATTCAAATAACACTTCTTCTAAATCATTTGTACCAATAACTAATCCTGCATCACTTGATACATTGCAAAAACGTTTTGATGAGGATCAAACTTTATTTACTAATGTTTCAATACTTCCTTCAATTCCTGCAGAATTAAATTCACATCAGTTAGTTTTAAAACCATTTTTAGATCAATCTAAAAAATTAAACGATGATTATAATAGCGCTAAAAGCGAAATTAAAAATAAACTTGCAAATAAAGACAATGTTGATCTAAAACAATTAACTACATTAATAAATAATTTTGAAACTACAATAGGAAAAATTAATAATAATTATCAAAGTTATATAGAAAAAATAAATTCATTTGTACCTGGAGGATTTTCAGTTAATTTAAATAATTTAAATGTTGTTTCAAAAGTTTTAGACTCTATTAATTCAAAAATGCATTTTGATTTCAATGAACCTGTTTCAACAATGACACCTTTACAACTATATAATGAATTAGTTAGTTTGAGAGAAAATACAAATAATGGTGATTTTGCATTTGTAATCTCATTTAAAAATACTTTGGAAATATCACATGTTAATATGAACAAAATAAGTCCGACTACTCCTGCTACAATAGATCAATTAATTCAAAATTTTGGAGCAAAAAATTCTATTAGCAATGAACATAAAAGCGGATTATTAGCAGCTGGTGAAAAAATAGCTGAAGCCGGTTTATCAATAAAAGATTTAATATCGTTATTCGGAAAATATGGTTTAGATGTTCTTCCTCATATGAATGATTTAGCTGGACTTATTGCTCAATTACCATGTGCTGTAATTAGAATGTTTCCAGAGTTAATTTCTTTATTTGCTAATTTATCAAGTAGTATAACTACAAACACATCAATTATTAATTGAACAAGTGCTCATCCAGATCAAAAAGATAATGTTAAAAATTTAGATCATTTATTAGTTCAATATGTTCTAAATTCTCCACATAATTAATTTATTTTATATCTCTTTTTGTATATAGATAAATAATAGTTACATTTGCAATTATTATTAAAGAAATTCAAAATGTTGTTAATCCAATACTATTAATATAAGGTTTGGAAATAAATTGAACAATATTATCATTATTAGAAACTAATAACAAGTCATAACGAGTCGAATTATCAAGTGCATCTTGTGTTTTAAAACCAACAGAGTTTGGAAGATTGATTACTTTCTCTTGAATTAAATTTGATCACATATAGTAAGAATATTTATCCACTAATTGAAAATCAGAAAGTGTTGAACTTTGAGCAGATGTTATTAAATTTTGAACAAAGATGTTAAATGGTAAATTATTTCTCGGTTGTTTAATTAAGTTGTTAACAAAAATTAATTGTTGCATTAATGACATTGAATTAATTTCTGAAGCATGTGATATTAAAGTTGAATTAAGCAATGGTTCATTTGAAATTGCTTGAAGTGCATCTTCAGTTGTAGAGTATCTAACATTACTAAAAATAGGAGTTATTTTCTCGCCATCAATTGTAAAAGAAAGAGCTGATGGATCATTAAATTTTTCAGTTTTCTTAATTCATTTTTTGTCCTGATAATCATCTTTAGTTTGAAACATTCCATAAAAAATTGAAGCTTGATGTCATAAATCAACATATACTAAACCGTTATAAATACTATCAAAATGTTGATCATAAGATTCATTCTCTAATTTACTTCCACTTGACATAAAAACATTGCTATTTGAAAAATCGTCAACACTACTATAGTTTGTATTAGCATCAGTAAATTTATTTTTATTAATTTGATTATAAATTTCAGTAGAACCTGAAATGTTAATAGCAACAAAATTAAATAATGGAATTACAACTGCTACAAGAGAGGAAATTGCAATTAATCCATTTGCTGAAATAAATAAAGAGAAAAAAGAAATTATCGGAATTACAAATAATGAAATTATTATTGTACCTAATAATATAGAGCTAATAAATCTTCATTTTTCACCAGTAAATGAGTTTTTGTCTAAATATGCAACAACTATTGAACCAAACATTAAAAATAATGAAAAGAAAATAGTCACAACAAATAAAACTAAAAATTTTGAAAAAATTATTTTAAATCTAGAATATGGTTTAGATGAAATAAATAATTCTATATTCGTTTCTAATGGTTGTTTAAATAAAGTATTTATTTTTGTAGAAATAAATACAACTGTTGATATAAAAATGATTATTAAAGCAAATTTTTTATTAGTACTATATAAAAATGAATCTGTTGTAATTTTTATAGTTAATCAAGAAATAATAATATAAGTTATTACTGATATTAAAGTTATGAAAATTGTTGATCATTTTCAAAAAACCTGTTTTAAATGAAATAAAAATATTCTATGCATTTTTTACTTCCTTTGTTTCATTTAAAAATGCATCATAAATTGTTTTAGCTTTATTTATTTTTAAAAATTCATCTTTTGTTGTTGAACGAATTATTTTACCTTTATCAAGAATTGTAATGTGATTAGCTATTTCTTCAAAATAAGAAAATAAATGAGTTGTAATGAAAATTGTTTTCCCTTCTTTATTTAATCTTATTAAAGTTTTAATAACTTCATTTTGAATATTTGGATCAAGATTTGCAATCGGTTCATCCATTATTAAAATATCAGGATTGTTTATTAATGATTGTGCAAGTAAAACTTTTTTAATTTGTCCAGATGATAATTTTGTTAATTTACTTTTGCTAATTTGATCAAGATGATTTTCTTTAATTAATTCATCTTTTCTAATTTTGCTTTCTTTTCAAGTGTAACCGCTTAAAAATGTCATATAAAAAATAAAATTATCAATAGTCATATTTTTTGGAAAAACAATTTTTTCTGGAATATATCCAATTTTTAATTTATTTTTAATTGAATTATGTGGTTTATCATTTATTTCAATTGAACCAGAAAATTTTCTATATGCGTCAATCAAACATTTTATAAGAGTTGTTTTTCCAGAACCATTATTTCCGATAAACAAATGGACATCACCCTTTTTTACATTGAAATTAACATTATCTAATATTATTTTATCTTTGTATTTCTTTGATAAATTACTTACTTTTAAAATGTCCATTTTGTTTCCTTAATTAAATAATTATAACAACTATATGATAAAATTAAATAATGGGAATATGTTTAAAGAAATAGAAAAATTAAAATTAGCAAAATCAATTATTGATAAAGCAATTGTCTCTGTGGAACCACAACCACATGAGTATTTAGTTAATCAGCCATTAGAATCTAAAATAGTCTGAATAACTAGACATGCACAAGCTCGTTTTACTGAAAGGCTTGGTAAAGAATTTGATAAAGTTGTTTTATCTAAATACATTAGAGAAAAAATAGAAAATGCTGAAAATTATTATAAAAATACAAAGAAAAAAAATGTTGATGTTTTTTCATTAAAAATTATTTTCGGAGAAATTCCAACAGTTGTAATAATCGGAAATAACGAAGAAAGAAATTCATATTCTTTAATTACAGTTAGATATGATTTTACAAATCAAAATTTTATAGAAGAAATTAAAAATTCACATATAGATGAAGTTAATAAAAATGATTTCTTAAAAAATCTTGAGGTTAAAATGTTTAATGGAAAAACAGAAGAACAATTTTTTGAAGATTTAAAAATTGAAAAGCCAATTGAATTAGAAGATGATAATGATAATGAAATTATTTTCGAAAATAATGATGAAGAATTTGATTCTATTTTGCAAAATTCAGAAGAATTCTTAATATAAGCAATATTATTTAATTTTGTCTAAAATTTAATATAATAAACAATATATATAAAATTGAAGGAGTTTTTTTAATATGAAAAATAATAATTTTAACAGTCAAGGATTTATAAAGGTTCGAACAAAAGGTCAACATAAAATTTTAGCTTCATCATTGCTATGATTTTCATTTGGTTTATTTGTTGTTTTTGGACTAGCATTTCTTTTAACAAATGTAACAGCTATAAAGAATTTTTATTTAAATAATGCTTTCAATAATTCAGCTGCAGTAGTAGTTATTGTTGTTATAAGTATAGCTTTACCATACATAATTAATTATGGTGCATTTAGATTTAAGATTGAAACATTAGCAATTTTATATGTACTTTATTGTACTTACTTTGCTTTCTTGATGTCATTCGTTTTTCTTGAATATGCAGATCAATTCACAGATTTACTTTTAATTATTGGTATTACTATTGGAATATTTATTTTTATGTCATTGTTAGGTTACTTTCAAGTTGTAAACTTTGGAAAACTTGCTCCTTTATTAATTTTTGCTTCAATAGCAATGTTTGGAATAGCAATAGCAACATGATTTGTTTATAGCAGTATTTTAATTACAATTATGTCAGTATTTGGCGTTATATTATTTTCAGGATATATTGGTTTTGATATGTGAAAAATATCAAGAACTGAAGAAATGTATGATGCAAGTAATTCTTTAGAAAAAAGTGATATTACTAGATTTGGTCTTATTTTTGGAATGAGATTATTGGTAGACTTCGTAATGATCGTTTACTACTTATCAAGAATAATGCGTTATGCAAAATAATCACACCAGAATTTTTATAGATTTCGAAGCAATAACTTCACCTTTTAAAAATGAATGAAGAGATGTCTGAAAAGATAAATATGTTGATATTCCTTTCATTTATACAATAGGTATTTATAGAGAACAAGATTTTAAAACTAAAACAAAATTAATTAGCTTTTCAGAAATTGAATTTAATTCAAAAAATTTATATGATTTTCTTAGATTAGAAATAATAAGAGATGTAAGAGAATTATTAGGAAATGATAGATTTTTTATAAATAGAAATACAACTTCATTTGTTGCATGAGATCCCGCTTTGGAAAGAAAAATTTTAAGCAAAGTTTATACTGGAGTAAAAATAATTGATTTAACAAAAGGAAGAAGAATTTCTCTTTCAAGAGCTACAAATTCTGAAATCAATAAAGAATATTTTTCATATTTTACAAAAGTTTTATCTAAAAATACTTTAGAAAAATTACCTAATATGAAAAAGATGATAAAAGAAGATGGAGCCAAAGCAGCTTTATGCGGATATTTATTATTACAAAAATATGTACCAACAAATGAAAAAACACATTTCTTTGATGTTGATTATGAAAAAATGTTGCAAGAACTATTGAATTATTCAAAAGATGATGTATTAAGAATGGAAATAGTTGATAAGAACTATGAAGAGTTTGAAAAAATATATGAAGAATGAAGCAAATTAAATAAAAAGAAAAATGTTTTAAGAAAAGAAATAAGAATCGCAAAAATTGTTAATGAATATTTAAGTTCAAAATTTGAAAATGATGAAAAAAATATTACTAATATAATTAAGAAAATAAATGATAATTTAGATGAGTTGAATTTAGAATTAAATGAGTTGAATAAAGTAATTCCAAAATAATTTAATTTATATCAATTACTCATATAAAATATATATATAAATAAAAAACAAAGAGGTAATTTATGACAAAATTAAACGCAAAATTAAAAAATGGTTGAAGAGTTTTTGGAGCACATTCTAAAGACATGCCAAAAGGTTATACAGACTATATAGAAAAACATCTTTCTTTTACAGAATATGTTGATAAAAAAGAAATTCTAGTTTACTTAGATGCAAAAAAATGAAATGAACTTTGTTTAGCTCCGCTTTCAAATAAACTTGCAAACTATAAAAATCAAAGAGATTATATGATTGATTGAGAAACATTTATAACTGATAAAAAATCTGAATCAGAAAAGCCAAGAAGATCTGTTTTATTCGGTTATCAAATGGGATTCTTTAGACATGAACTTTGAACAATGAAAACAGAAAAAGAAAAGAAAAATATTATAAGTATAATGACAAAAAAATTTTCAAAAGAAGTTCAAAAGGGATTAAACGAGGCACAAGCGGTAAACTTTACAAGAGATTTACAAATTATGTCTCCTAATAAATTAAATTCTGAAACATATGCAAAATTAATAGAAAAAGAATTTAAAAATGATTCAAATGTAACTGTAAAAGTTTTAGGTAGAAAAGAAGCTGAAGCTCAAGGTATGGGATTATTCTTAGGAGTTAATGCTGGATCAGCTTACGAACCAAAAATAGTTGTTTTAAAATACAAAGGTAATGCAAAACAAAAAGAAAATCTTGTAGTTGTTGGTAAAGGTATAACATTTGATGCTGGTGGTTACAATATTAAAGTTGGAAAAAACATGGGCGGAATGAAATATGATATGTCAGGTTCAGCAATAGCTGCTGGTGCAATAAAACTCGCTTCAATAAATAAAGCAAAAACTAATCTTACATCTGTTTTAATGTTAACTGACAATATGATATCTGGAAAAGCTATTACACCAGATGCTGTTTTAACTGCATCAAATGGTAAAACAGTTGAAATTAATAATACAGATGCTGAAGGTCGTTTAGCATTAGCTGATGGACTTGTTTATGCAACTGAAAAATTAAAAGCAACAAAATTAATAGACGTGGCTACACTTACTGGGGCAGTAATTGTTGCTTTAGGTTCAACATATACTGGAACATGAGCAACACAAGATGAAGATTGAAATGCATTTTCTGATGCTGCAATAGAAAAACATGAAAGAGTTTGAAGAATGCCATTCCACAAAGATTACTTTAAATTCATGAGCGGATCAAAAGTTGCAGACTTTAAAAATACTGATTTATCTGGTAAAGCTGGATCAAGTAGTGCTGCAATGTTTTTAAAGCAATTTACTAATGAATTACCATATATACACTTAGATGTAGCAGGTACATCTGATTGAGAAAACGATTCTCCACAAGGAGTTATGGTTAAAACAATTGTTGAATATGCAGAAAAACAAAAATAAAAAAGAATTAGATACAAAAAAAATAATTGTTTTTACAATTATTTTTTTATTAATTATATCAGCAATAATTTCTTTACTATCCGCTACTCTAAAAACAAATGGCGGTAATACAAAATCTGCAATAAGATCTTATTCAAAACTTAGCAATTTTTCTTCAATAGTTAAAACCTATTACGGAATGGCCGGAATAGGTGGAATATTAACATTTTCATTTTCAATTATTATTTTATTTTTAACTATTGGATTATGACTTTTATCAAAAATCGATGGAAAAATAATTATGTTTTTATCAATAGGAGTAGCAATCATGTTGATTTTATCAATAATTACAATTATATTTTGATCAAAAATAAATGATCCTGATTGATTACTTAAACATTTAATTAATCCTTTTAACTAGAATTAAAATAAAAAAACACAAGGTTTAATGCCTTGTGTTTTAATTCAAAATTTGCTCTGAAATAAAAAAAGAGCAACTTCTTATCTTCAGCTTTCGCCTATTGTCAGCGTAAAAGGGCTTAACTACTGAGTTCGGGATGGGATCAGGTGGACACCTTTGCTATCGTTGCCTAAATTGATTATACACTATTTTTTATAAAAATAACATTTGCACTCAAAAAAAATATTAAATAAAATCAATTTAAATTATTAGTTAAATTAAATTATAATTTATATTAATTAATATGAAAAAATATATACTACAAACAGCAACATTATTTATAGGTGGAATGGCAATTGTATTTGGCTTTGTTTCATTATTTCATAAATGAAATGATCCAATGGCTGTTGCACAGTTCTTATTTAAAAGTGGGCAATTAGAAAAAACAAAAGAGACTTATGATGCTATTTTTGTTTCATTATTATATACATCATTTATTTTCACTTTATTAACAATAATTTTTTCAATAGGATCTATCGCTTATGCTTTAATAACTTTATTTTTTGAATATAAAACAAATAGATTAATCGTGTCTATCTTAACAACAATTTGTATAATTTTTTCATTTGTTACATTATTTTTAACTATATCTGTGATTTCAGAAAAGAATATTTTAGATCATGTTATTACAACAAGTAAAATTTTGTAAGATTAGAAATTAATGAAATAACTTTTTTAGTTACTATAAACAATATATAATTATACATATGACTATTTTATGTAGTTTTATTTAACAAAAAAGAGGAAATAATGAAACACAAAATACTAGTAGTGGCTTTAAATGATTTTGAACCAACAGAATTAATCACACCAATAAATATTTTTAGAAGAGGAGGGGTAGAATTTGATCTTTTTTCTCCTGAAGGAAATAAAAAAATCACTTCCGTTTTAAAAAGTGTAATTTTAGAAAATGTTAAAACTGAAGTAAATTTTGATGATTACGATTCTGTTTTCCTACCAGGAGGACCTTCAATCAATAGATTAAAAGATAATCATGAATTATTTGATTTTCTACAAAATTTTAAAGAGAAAGAAATTTTTGCAATTTGTGATGGTCCTAACTTGTTATATAAACTAAAAATAATAACAGATCAAGAATACACCGCATATCCATCGGAATGAAGTGAAAAAGGAAAAAATTATTTTCTAAGAAGAGGAATAGTTGATTACAAAAATTTATTAACAGCTAAATCATTTTATTATTCAAGAGATTTTGGATTAAAAATCATTGAAAAAATTTCAGAAAAAATGGAAGTAAGAAAAATAGTAAAAAACGCAATTTAATGAAATAATTTCGATGTTTAATATGTATTAAGTATTGGAGGTGAAAATTGCTAAGAAAAATGACATTAGAAGAAGAAGCAAATACTTCAGGTGGTTTTTTATTTGTAACAATAATTGCTACAATTCTTGCAACAGCATGAGTTGGTGCTTCAATTTATAAAATGTTTACTGCTGATTCTGGTAGTGTAAAATTGCCACTTGTTGGCGGGGAAGCTAAGTGAGATTCAAAAGCTAAACCACAAACAAAAGAAACTCTTCCGCCGACTGTTTATGTATATTAATTTATTTTTATAGTATAATAGTTTAGTTGTTTATATATAAGCAACCATTCTGATGTGGTTTTAAGTTCC
The DNA here is from genome assembly GCA_024721275.1 of Mycoplasma sp. Classification (GTDB taxonomy): domain Bacteria; phylum Bacillota_I; class Bacilli_A; order Mycoplasmatales; family Metamycoplasmataceae; genus JAMPIX01. Next base: position 321,116 of record JAMPIX010000001.1, on the reverse strand, counting down.
TATGGACACCACCAAAGGTGAGTCTATTAAAAAAGGAGCAATAATGTTTGCAGTAATTGAAACAGGCGGAAAACAAATTTATGTTAAGCCTGGAGATACAATTTTCATCGAAAAAATCGATGGAGATGTTGATAAAAAAGTTACTTTTGATAAGGTTTTAATTTTAGGAGATAAAATTGGACAACCATATGTTGAAGGTGCTAAAGTTGAAGGAACAATCCAGAAACAAGGAAAAAATAAAAAAATAGTTATTTTTAGATATAAACCAAAAGGTCACTCATCAAGAAAACAAGGACATAGACAACCATATACACGTGTTTTTATTGATAGTGTTGGCGGAGTTAAAGCTCTAGCAAAAAAAGCAGAACCTAAAAAAACAGTAGCAACAGCAGCTAAGGAACAAAAAAAACCAGAAGCTAAAGTTGTAAAAACTGCTGAAAATGTTAAGAAAGAAGGTGAAGTAAATGGCAAGTAAAAAAGGAGTTAGTTCTACCCGTAACGGTCGTGATTCACATTCAAAACGTTTAGGTGCTAAATTATCAGATGGTCAATTCGCTCATGCAGGATCTATAATCTATAGACAAAGAGGAACAAAAATACATCCAGGTAAAAATGTTGGTAGAGGAAATGATGATACTTTATATACATTAATGGATGGATATGTTAAGTATGAAGTTAGAAGAAAAAGAAAATACGCTTCTGTCTACGAAAAAAGAGATAACAAATAACAAAAAAATATCTAGTTAATTAGATATTTTTTTTATTTTTTAGAATAATAAATGAAAAAAATATTTATTAATAAATATGAAAATAAAAAGTTTTGTTTTTTCAGTAACACTAATTGTTCCAATATTTTTTGCAACATCATGTTCAAATTACGAAAAAGTAAAATATGGTCCATTTGAATTAGTAAAAAATATTTCTAGTGATGGAATTTACATTATTGCAGCTAAAAATTGTCAATATTGTGATTTATATATTAATGGATATTCAAAATTTTCAGGTCCTGCAGCAATGTTTGCAAGAGAAAAAAATGTAAAGCTAATTTTGTTTGAAAAAATAGAAGATATTGTTAATAGTAGTTTAAAAAATATTGTTACTGGAACTCCAACTACAATATTAGTTGAAAATAATGAAATAGTTAAGAAAAAAACCGGTATTTTATCAAGAGAACAATTAGGAAAAATAATGAATTAACAATAAAGTAATAAAAATATTATATAATTTTTAATACAAATCTAATTAAGGAAAAATAATGAGTAAAAATTGAAAAGAAACCCTTAATATGCCAGTAACAAAAATAAAAATGAAATCAAATCTTACTAGCATACAAAATGACTATATAAACAAATGAAAAGAAGAAAAATTATATAGAAGACTTTTGGAAAGAAATTCAGAAAATGAGACATTCATTCTTCATGATGGACCTCCATACGCTAATGGAAATCTACATGTTGGTCATGCAATGAATAAAATTATAAAAGATATCATTGTTAGATATAAAACAATGAAAGGTTTTTATTCACCTTTTATAGCAGGTTGAGACACTCATGGACTTCCTATTGAAAATAAAATGCTTCAAGAATTAAGAAAAAATCAACATGAATTTTCAATTAAAGAACTAAGAACACAAGCAAAAGAATATGCACTTTCTCAAGTAGAGATTCAAAAATCTCAATTTAGTGCAATGGGATTATTATCTGATCTTGATGATAAATATTTAACATTAGATCCATTGTATGAAGCAGAAGAATTAAGAATATTAAAGAAAATGTTGCTTGATGGTTTAGTATTTAAATTATTGAAGCCAGTTTATTGATCTCCTTCTTCAGAGTCTGCGTTAGCAGAAGCAGAAGTTGAACATAAAATGCATAGATCGCCTTCAATTTATGTTTCTTTTGATGTTGTTAAAGATGAAAATAAAATTCTTCCTGAAAATACAGAACTTGTTGTTTGAACAACAACACCTTGAACTATTCCAGCAAATGCGGCAATAGCAGTAGGAACAAAAATAAATTATTCTGTAGTTTCATCAGGAAATAGGAATTTTTTAATTGCTACAAATTTAATTGAAAGTTTTACAAGCGAAGCAAAACTGGAAGATTATAAAGTTGTTAAAGAAATTATTGGTAAAGAATTAACTGGAATTGAATATAAACATATGTTAAATGGTGATCAATTACCATTAGTATTTGGACATCACGTATTAGACGATTCTGGTTCTGGTTTAGTTCATATAGCTCCATATTTTGGTGAAGATGATTTTATAATTGGAAATAAATTTGATTTAAAAAAAATAATGCATATTGAAGATGATGGAACAATCAATGATGAAGTTCCTGAATTTAAAGGTTTATTCTGACTTGACGCAAATAAAGATATAGGTATGAAAATAGATGAAAGCGGGAAATTACTATCACTTAAATTTATAAAACATAGTTATCCTTTTGATTGAAGAACAAAAAAACCAATAATGTTTAGAGCAACACCTCAATGATTTATTTCTATAGACAAAATGAAGGATAGAATTATTGAAAAGCTTGATAATGTAAGCTCATATTCTCCATGAATAATTGATAGAATGAAAAAAATGATAGAAAACAGAGAAGAATGATGTATTTCTAGACAAAGAACATGAGGAGTTCCTATCACTATTTTTTATAAAGATGGTAAACCTTTTTATAATGAAGAAATATTAACTTATGTTATAGATAAAATCGAAAAAGAAGGAAGTGATGTTTGATTTAATTCAACCGTTGATGAACTTCTTCCTGAAAAATATAGAGATCAAGGTTTCGAAAAAGAAACAGATATTGTAGATGTTTGATTTGATTCTGGAGCTTCACACTCTAGCGCCTTAAAGAAATTTAATTTAGAAAGTCCGTATGATGTTTATTTTGAAGGTTCAGATCAATTTAGAGGTTGATTTAATTCATCATTAATAACAAGTGTTTGTTACAAAGATGTTGCACCATACAAAACTCTTTTATCTCATGGGTTTGTTGTTGATAAAAAAGGTGAGAAAATGTCAAAATCAAAAGGTAATGTTGTCAATCCTTTTGACATAATAGAAAAACAAGGGCTTGATATTCTAAGACTTTGAGTAGCTAATTCAGAATATATGAATGATGTTTCTATTTCAGATGAAATATTAAAACAAACTTCTGATACATATAGAAAAATAAGAAATTCTATGAAATTTATGGATGGTAATATTTTTGAATTTGATAATACCAAAGAAATTAAATTAACTGGAATTCATCAATACATTCACCAAAGAATAAACGAATATAAAAACAACGTAATAAAATCATATGAAGAATATAATTTTGTTAGAGTTATAAAATTAACAAATAATATAACAGCGTTTTTATCATCATTTTATTTTGATATTGCAAAAGATTCATTATATGTAGATAGTAAATACAACAACAATCGTATGATGTTTCAAAAAAATATTCATGATATTTTAAATACACTGTTAGTTACTTTAGCTCCAATATTACCTGTAACAATAGATGATTTATATTTATCATCAAATTTAAAAGATAAGAAAAAATCTGTTCATGAACTTATTTTTTTCGAAAAAACAGAAATTGATCAAAATGCGATTGAGGAATGAAAAGAATTCTTTACTTTAAAAAATGAAGTTTATAGAAATATAGAAGAAAAAATTAAAGAAGGTGTTATTTCTAGAACAAATCAATCTCTTGTAACAATACCAAATACTGTTTCTGATTTTATAAAAAATATTGATTTAGTTAAATTATTAATGGTTGCTGAAGTTAAATTTGGGGATAAAATAGAAATAAATAAATTTGATGGAATAAAATGTCAAAGATGTTGAAACTTATTTAAAAAGTCAGATATAAAAAACGATATTTGTCCAAGATGTAACGAAGTAGTGGATTCATTAAAATAAAAATTAGTATTTTAATACTTTATAATATAATTAAAAGATAATATGAAAAAGTGAAACTGACCAAAACAATTATTTATACAGAAATGAAATATTATTCTAATTAGATTAGGAATAGTAGTTTTAATATATGGTTTTGTAATAATGCTTGATCAGTTAACTAAAGAATATATTTCAGATTGAAATGGCAATGGAAGTAAACATGATTGAGGAATAATTAATATAAACAATCCTTATGTTGAAAATACAGGAGTTGCATTTGGTAATTTATCAGGAAAATTTGCATTAATACAAATAATAGGTTTTATATTTTTATTCATTTCACTCATAATTTGTACAATGAATGTACCTTTTTCATTTGTTATAACTATAGCATTCCTAGTTGGTGGATCACTTGGAAATATGATTGATCGTTTTAGATTTTCTTATGTTAGAGATTTCATAAGCTTCCCATGATGAAAATCATTTGCTGTATTTAATGTATCAGATGCTTTTGCTGTTTGTTCTGGATTGTATTTAGTATTCTTATTCATAAAAGAAATGTTTGCAGCTAATAAAAAGAGTGATGTTGATGAAAATTAAAGTTGAACTTGAAGAAAACGAAAAAGAAAGAATTGATAAATACATAAGTAAAAATTCTGATATACCAAGAAATGAAATAAAAGAATTGATACAACTTGGAAATGTTTTAGTTAATGATGAAACTGCTAAAAAGCAAAATAAAGCAGTTAAAAATAATGATCTTATTTCTATAACAGATAGAATCAATAAAGAAATTGAAATAAAACCTGAAGATATTAAAATAAACATTGTTTATGAAGATGATGATTTATTAGTTGTAAATAAAGAAACAGGAATGGTTGTTCATCCTTCTTTTGGTCACTTTAATGGAACATTAGTAAATGCTTTAGCTTTTAAATATAAAGATAATCTTTCAGATATAGGTGGAAACATTAGACCTGGAATAGTTCATAGAATTGATAAAGATACTTCAGGATTATTAATAGTTGCAAAAACAAATAAAGCTCATAAAATTTTAGCTAAAAAATTAGAAAATCATGACATAAAAAGAACATACGTTGCAATTGTTCATGGAAAATTAGAATTTAAATTAACTCATGTAAATCTACCTATAGGTAGAAGCTTTAAAGATAGAAAAAAAATGGTTGTAAGAGAACAAAAATCTAAAAATGCCATAACTCATATTCAAGTATTAAAATCATTTAATGATTACTCATTAGTTGAATGTAAATTAGAAACAGGAAGAACGCATCAAATTAGAGTTCATTTATCACATATTAATCATCCAATAGTTGGGGATCCGGTTTATGGTAAAGATGATGCTGAAAAATTTGGACAATATCTACATGCGAAAGCTCTGGAGTTTAACCATCCAATTACTAATGAAAAAATAAGCTTAGAAATTGATTTGCCTAATTATTTTAAAGAAAAATGAGAAAAATTAATTAGTTAATTCTTTAGTTGTTTTAAAAGATAATTTAGCTATTTTACCTAAATTATTTACACCAAATTTTTTAATAAAATCTCTTGCTGCATTTTTAGATCTATCATTTGTTCCTAAAGGAAAATGCATCTCTCATTTTTTATTTTGCTCTTTCATTAATTCAATTAATTTAACTCTAGCAATGATTGATGCTACTGCAACAGATATATGAACCATTTCTGCTCTTTTAATTAAAATTATTGGTGTTTTTAAATTAGGAATATTAACCTCTTTTAAATGATTAAAATATTTATCCATATTTTTTTGACTTGCATATTCATCAATAATTACTTTATCAACTTTTATTGACTCTTCTAATGAAGATATAGCTTTAATGTGTAAAAACGTTTTTAATTCATGAGCATTAAATTTTTTATTCATACTATTGTATTGTTCTTGATCAAGTCATCTAGTACGTGATTTTATTTTATTTTTAATCTTTTCATAAAGTTCAAGCATTTTTTTATCAGTCAATTTTTTAGAATCAGTAATACCTATTTTTTTAAAATACTCAATATTCTCTTTAGGAACAAAGGCTGCTGCTGCAACTAATGGAGTTAAATAATCTCCAACACCAGTTTCATCTGCTCCAATAATATCTAAGTTTTCATATTTCATAATAAATATAATTATATTATTTTTATTAAAATTATGTAAAATTAAATATATATGAATGGTTACACTATTGGAGTAGATATTACAACAATATCAAGATTTAAAAATAAAGGTAGTTCTTTTATTAAAAAAGTGTTGTCAGAAGAGGAAATTTTAGAATACAATGTTTCGAAAAATAAACCAAGATTTCTTGCTGTTCATTGATCTATAAAAGAAGCTATTTTTAAAGTTGACAATAAATATTCCAATTTTAAAGATATTAACATCATAAAAGAAAACAAAAGATATAAACATGATGAATTTGAAATCACTACTTCTTGTGAGGCAGATACATATATTTCTATCGTTAGGAGAATTAAATAATATGAAAATGAAATTTATACTTACAATGCCAATTTGAAAATTGAGACATAGAAAAGCTGGAAGAATGGTTAAAAAAACTAGAAAGTTTCCAAACACATATTCAAATCAATACAAATTTGATTGAATGGTTAAAAGAATAAGTAAATTATTCAATTTATTAAATGTTGAATTAAATGTAAAAGGATATGAAAATGTACCTAAAGGTATTTATATGTTAGTAGCAAATCATCAATCAAATATGGATGCTGCAATTATTTCATACGGACTTAAAAAACAAACACATGATACAAATGTTCAAAATAAGAGAGTTGTATTTCTTGCAAAAGATGATGTAAAAGAAGATAAGAGATTTAAAAATTATGCTAATTTAATAGACACTTTTTATATTGATAGAAATAAACCGAAAAATGCTTTTAATGAAATGGAAAAATTTGCAGCATATGCTAGAAAAGAACAAATAGGTATGGTTATATTTCCAGAAGGAACTCGTACAAAAGATGGTAAATTAGGAGAATTTAAAGCTGGTGGATTTAAATTGGCTAAAAAAGAGTTTGTACCTATACTTCCAGTAACAATAAACAATTCATTATCAAGTACAAAAATTGATAAAAGAAAAAATAAATTGCAAATGGAAATTATTTTTCATAAACCAATTAAACCAATGTCTTTTATTTCTCAAGACAATAAAATGATTGCTGAAAGAGTTAAAAAAATAATTAAATCAAAATATGTAGAACCAGAGATAGTGTAATATAATTGATATTAGGAAAATATGAGCGAATGAAATATTAACATCAAAAATTTTAATGGTCCTTTAGATGTTTTACTGCATTTAATAAAGGATAAAAAAGTTGACATACTAGAAGTTGATCTTCTAGACTTAACAACTCAATATTTAAAATTTATTAAAGAAATAAAAGAAAGTGATTTTGACATTGCAACTGAATATTTATTAACGGCATCGGCTCTGATTCATTTAAAAACAAGAATTTTATTACAAGATCCAAAAGAAGAAAAAGCAGTTGAAGAAGATAAACAAAAAATTCTACAAAGAATTGTTGAGTATCAACAATTTAAAGAAATTTCTAAGAAATTGAGAGAAAATGAATCTGAAAGAAGAAAAATTTTCATAAAAGATAAAACTGGAATAGATGAATTTATTAAACCAATAGACAATTCTATTCTTGATGGTAATAGTTCTGCTGTTAAATTAATTCAAGCTTTAAGAAAAATGTTTGATAGAACTTTTTCAATGAATTTTGGAGAATCAACAATCGAAGCTTTTAATTTATCTCCTGCTGAAAGGGAAGATGAAATTATTGAAATGATGAAGAATAGAAACAAATTAGAATTTCAAGATATTTTTTCTGTTCCTTCGTTGAAACATTTTTCCGTTACATTACTTGCAATTTTAGATATGGCAAGAAAACATTTAATTAGAATTGAACAAGAAAAAGATTATGGAAATATAACTATTTTGAGAGGTGATAATATATGGAATTAAATGAAATAAGAAAAGAAATAGAAGCTTTAATGTTTGTTCAGGGCGAAGTTGGTGTAACTCCTTTTGATATAAAAGTATTATTCGATTTAAGTGTTCCATCTGCAAGAAAAATATTAAAACAATTTGCTAAAGAATTTAATGAAGAAAATCACGGAATTCAAGTTTTGGATTTTAATGACTATTTCAAGTTTGCAACAAGACCAGAATACAATGAAATGATATCTAATTTTGTTACTACAAAAAGAAAAAATAAATTATCACAAGCAGCAATAGAAACTGTTGGAATTATCGCTTATAAACAACCAATAACAAGAGGTGAAATAAATAAAATAAGAGGAATTATTTCAGATGGTACTGTTTCTACATTATTAGCAAAAGAATTAATTGAAGAAAAAGGAATTGCAAACACTATAGGAAAACCAATACTTTATGGAATTACAAATAAATTTTATGATTATTTCCAAATATCTTCATTAAATGAACTACCTAAAATAAAAGAACTTATGGATGAAGATGAAGAAACTTCATTTGATTTAATGTCATCACAAAGACAGGAAGAATAATGAGCGATGAAAGAATACAAAAAATACTTTCTCAAGCAGGTATCGCCTCTAGAAGAAAAGCTGAAGTTTTAGTTTCAGAAGGAAAAGTAAAAATTAATGGTAAAACTGCCATATTAGGTCAAAAAGCAAGTTTTAGTGATGAAATAACTGTTAACGGTAATCCAATCAAAAAACAAACACATGCTTATTATATTTTGAACAAGCCAGTAAGAACTATTTCATCTGTGAAAGATGAAAAAAATAGAACAACAGTTATTGATCTAATAGATGATTCAAGACAACTTTTTCCAATCGGAAGATTAGATTTTAATACAACAGGATTATTATTGATTACTAACGACGGGGAATTGACAAATAAGTTATTACATCCAAAATATGAAATAACAAGAAAATATAAAGCAAGAATAGATGAAGCTTTATCAAAAGAAGATTTAGAATTTTTAAATTCAAAAAAAGTTTATATTGATGGTGTTAGATCAAAACAAATTGTAAGACACATTGATAAAAAATTATATGAAGTCATTTTACAAGAAGGTAAAAATCACCATGTTAAAAAAATATTCAATTCTATAGACAGAAAAGTGTTGTCATTGCATAGATTTGAATTTGCTGGATTATTATTAACTAAATTGCCTAAAGGTGCTTATAGACCCTTAAACTCAAAAGAAATAAGATGATTAAAACAATTGTCAAGTAATAAATAATTTATTTAGGTAAAAATAAATATTTTTGTGTTCCAAGTTTTTTAACACTTCCATTTATTGCGTAAATTACACCTGATAGAAAATCACTTGTTCTTATCGCTTCTTCTCTAGGTAGATTTGTTAAATTAGCTATTGCTTTTCCACCTAAAATAATGTGATTTGCAATATTTTGAACTTGATCGAATTTTTTTGGTGAAAATTCTTTTTCTTTTTTATCATTATTATTAAGAAATTTTTTTAACATTACTTCTTACTTTATTTTCTATCTAAGAAAAACTGGTAAATCGTCCTCTTCTTCTTCTGGATCATCAACAGGTGAAATATTTGTGTTTTCATATTCATCAGTAATTTCTAATTTATCTTCTTCTGGAAAAGGATCTTCCATTAATAATTCTCTTGTTTTTAATGATTCAAATTCTATTTCCATTGTTGATAATGATTTTGTTATCTCTTCTTTTTTTGTTTGAGGAGTTAGTTCAATATTTGTTTTTTTAGATTCTTCTAATCCTGTCGCTATTACAGAAACATAAATATCACTTCCTAGATTTTCATTAATAGAAACACCAAAAATTATATTTACGTCTGACCCAGCAGCCTTTTTAATTGTATCAACTGCTTTATTAGCATCGTCAAGAGTTATATTACCACCTGAAACATTGATTATTGCATCTGTTGCACCTTTTATTGAAGCTTCCAAGATTGGAGAAGAAATAGCATGTACAGCAGCTTTTATAGCTTTATCTTCATTACCTGTTGCACGACCAATTCCAATTAATGCCATACCTTTTTCTTTCATTACTGAAGAAACATCAGCAAAATCTAAGTTAATTAAAGCAGGAACTGCTATTAAATCTGTGATTGTTCTAACAGTTTGTTTCATTATTTTATCAGCATATAAGAATGAATCTTTTAAAGAAATACTTCCAAATTGTTCTAATAACTTATTATTTGAAACAACAATTAAAGAATCGGTTGAATTTTTCATTTCTTCTAATCCAGCTTTTGAATTATTTGAACGTTGTGTACCTTCGAATGTAAATGGTGTTGTAACAACTCCGATTGTAAGTGCTCCTTGATCTTTTGCTATTTTAGCAATCACAGGTGCTGCACCAGTTCCGGTTCCTCCACCCATTCCTGCTGCAATTATTATCATATCTGCGCCTTTAAGTGCTTCTTTAATATCTTCTACAGATTCAATTGCTGCTTGCTTTCCTATTTCAGGATTTGCACCAGCTCCTAAACCTTTTGCATTATTTTTACCAAGTGGTAATATTACATTTGCTGATGATTTGTTTAAAACTTGTTCATCAGTGTTTGCAACTATGAATTCAACTCCTTTAATTCCTTCAGCTATCATTGAATGAATAGTGTTGTTTCCTCCACCACCAACTCCAATAACCTTTATTTTTGCTATTTGATCAATGTTACTTCCGATGTATGAATTTGTTTCATTTGAATTGTTATTTTCCATTTGTATTTCCTCTTATCTTTCTTGCTTTATTTTTTACTTCAATTATAAAACTTTTTAATCTGTTTTTTCTTTTTATTGGTAAATTTATAGTTTTTGTATTTGTTTTTATGTTTGAATCTAATTTTTTTCCAGTTATTGAGCCTATTTTATCCATGTATTTTACAAATCCAATAAATGGTAGATTTTGTTTTTCCATTTCTAAATAATCTAACGGCTTAAATACTAATAAATTTTTAGTGTCAATTATTTGTTCTGAGAATATTTTTAAATCATCTAGAAAAATTATTTCTCCTGATATATAAATTTCTACATTATTATAATTAGTTTTTTTCATTAAAAATGAATTAATTTCAATAAACATTTTTTTAATATAATTTTTTAATATTGTTGATATGTCATTTGATGTATATGTTTTTTTCTTATCATTTAGTGGATGAATTTTTTCATGAACTACATCATTTGCAAATTCCTTTGAGACATTTAATTTTCCATAAACTTTTAATATGTTTTCAGCATCAATAGTTTTTATATCTAATAAGTCTTTTATTCTTTTAATTAATTTATCATATGAATAATCGAAATTTTTTGCATATGCTATTGAATTATTAGATCCTATTGTTACTGTTGTTGTTGTTTTTCCAAAATTTATCATCACAGCTGAGTCAGTATATGAATTTATAACTGCATTTGATAGTGTTTGAGGTTCAATAGAAATATTTTTCATTTTATAACCACAATTTACAATAATTCCTTTTACAAAATTATACAATTCGAAAGGTATCATTGTTATTGCAGATACAGAATAAATTTCACTTCCTTCTCTTTCAATTGGAGCCACAAGATATTTCTTTTCTTCGTAGTCAGTTCTTAGTTTATAAAATAGTGGGTTGACAGAAATTATTTTTTTTGAATAGCTTGTTAATTTTTCCATTTTTTTAGTTTCTTCAGAGATTATTTCAGAAATATCATTTTTGGTAACTTTATTGATTACTCTTGTTCTATAATCGCTCATTATAACATCAACATTTGAACAATTATTATTTCCAATTAATGCATCGATGTTAGCAACTTGTCCGCCAATTATTGAATTTATTTTTGCAATGGAAGATTTTATTTTTTTTATTAATTCATCATTTGAAATCTGTGATTTATTTTCAATATTTTCATAAAAAATTCTTTGTAATGAACTATTTAATTTTTCAATTGCAAAAATTTCTAAGTTTTCTTTATTAAATTTAATTATTACACTTATATTTCTTTTCATATTACTTTCTCCTTACTATTCATCTTAATTTAGCACTTCTTGCTCTTTTATTATTTTTTTGTTCATCTTCAGTGGGATATTTTTGCTTTGCAACTCACTCAATTTCTTTTATGATTGGTAATTTACCAGTATTGTCTGAAATTAATTCCTTAAATATTGACTTTACAATTTTGTCTTCTATTGAATGAAAAGTTATTACAGCAATTACACCATTAACTTTTAACAAATCAATTGCATCACTAAGAACTTCTTTTATTGAATTTAATTCATTGTTTACTTCAATTCTTATTGCTTGGAATATTGCTTTTGATGGATTTTTTTGTCTTAATACTTTTGAAGGCAATGAAGATTTTATTACTTCAACTAATTCAAGCGTTGTATTTATAGGTCTATTTTGAATAATGTTATTTGCAATTTTTCAAGAAAATTTACTTTCACCATATTTTTTAAATATTTCAGATAAATCTTCAACATTATATTCATTTACAACATTTCATGCACTTAGTTCTTGATCTTGATTCATACGCATATCTAGTTTATTGTCTTTAGAATAACTAAAACCTCTATCTGCGTTATCAAGTTGTGGAGATGAAACTCCTAAATCTAGCAACAAACCATCAATTTTTGAAATTTCTAATTTTTCTAATTTCTCTTTTAATTTAGAGAAGTCAGAATGAACTAGTTTAAAATTTTTTGAAATCTTACTTAACTTTTGATAACTTTGATCTATTGCATATTTATCTTTATCAAAACCAATTAAAATTCCATTATCAATTTTTTTCAAAATTTCTGATGAATGACCAGCCATTCCTAATGTTCCATCTACATAAATTCCATCAGCTTTTATATTAAGAACGTCAATTACTTCATTTAATAATATAGATACGTGTTTATTGCTATCCACTATATTTCTATACCTTCATCAAACAATTTATCTTGAAGTGCTTCAATTGACTCATTTCCTTCATATTTCTTAGCAAATTCATCATATCTTTCTTTTGCTCATAATTCGATTTTGTCACCTAAACCTAAGATTACAACTTCTTTTTTAATTCCAGCAAATTTTAATGATGCATCTTGTATGTTTATTCTCCCTGATTTATCTACTTCTATTTCAAAAGTATTGCCAAAGAAAATTCTTTTATAATCACGCAAGTTTTTATTCAATGCGCTTGCACTCAACAATCTTTTTTTTAATGACTCGAAAGCTTCAACTGTGAAAACATCTAAAGTATTATTACCAAATGAGACAAAAACCCTTTTACCAAGGGAGTTTCTTAACTCTGCAGGTAGAAGTAATCTACCCTTATTGTCTATGTTTCTTTGATAATTTCCAAACATCCACATTTACCCACTTTCAACCACAATTATATACTAAATATATATGTAATATAAAAAAATCCACCGAAATCGATGGATCTTTTTTTAATTAAATAAACTAAATAAAATTAGTCATTTTTACCAGGAATAATTTTTTGACCTTTGTAAAAACCACAATATTTACATGCTCTATGAGGCAAGATAGATTCACTACAATTATTACATCTAGTTGTCATGTTGATTTTTAGTGCATGGTGAGATCTTCTCTTTCTTTTTCTTTGTTTTGATGTTTTTCTTTTAGGTACAATTGCCATAGTTACTCCATTTCATTAAATATGTATGTATATTATACACAAAAAAATTTTTATATTAAAAATTGCTATGTCACTTAATAAACTAAATAACTATAGAAATTTTCAATACTTATTATATAATAAAAACAATGTCAATAGCAATAATAGCAGAATATAATCCATTTCACAATGGTCATATATATCAATTGGAATATGCAAAGAAAAATTTCCCTAATGATGAAATAATTATAATCATGTCAGGCAAATATGTGCAAAGAGGTGAGATTGCAGTTGCAAGTTTTGAAGAAAGAAAGAAACAAGCTATAAATCATGGTGCATCAAAAGTTGTTGAACTACCTTTCGAATACGCAACACAAGCAGCTCATATTTTTGCTGAAGGTGCTATTAATTTAATTAACAATCTAGGAATTAAAAAAATTTTATTTGGTTCAGAATCAAACGATGTTGAAAGATTGGTATTAATTGCAAAAACAATAAAAGATAATATCGATGAGTATAATAAAAATTTAAAATTATACTTAAAGACTGGTTTATCTTTTCCTAAAGCAGCTAGTAGTTCTTTAAATGAAATAATAGGTGAAAGCATTACTTGACCAAATGATATTCTTGGTCTTGAATATGTAAAAGCAATAGTAAATAATAATTATGATATAACACCATTCTCTTTAAAAAGAACAATAGATTATAATAGCGAGACAACAAAAAATATTTTTGCATCTGCTTCCAAAATTAGAGAAATGATTTTCAATAATGAAGATGTTTCAAAATACACTCCTATGAAATTTATTGAAATTCCAAAACGTATTCAAGATTATTATTCAGAATTTCAGGATATTGTAATTGATACAAGTAGAGAAGATTTAAAAAATATTAAGATGATTTCCGAAGGAATGGAAAATTTATTTAAAAAACATATATTAGAAGAAACATATGAAAATTTTGTTGAAAAATGCACATCCAAAAGATACACTTCCTCAAGAATAAAAAGAACAATGCTTTATGTTTTGTTAAAAATTAAGAAATAATTTCATTTATCAAATCAAAAGTATTGTTTTGATTATATAAAATTGTTAAAGTAATTTTTCTTTTATCTTGATCAATAAAAATATCTTTTATTTTAATTTCAATAACATCATCTATTAATTTAATTTTTTCTACAATAGGCCCAATATCTTCTTTTAGGTCTAAAAGAACATTAAAATCTTTTACTTTTATAGGTTCTAATGAATATGATTTAAATAGATTTTTATTTTCCTTCAATGCAGTTAAATTAATTTCAGCTATAAAAACATTTATATCTTTATAGTAAGGATTAGTTTTTCCTATAAAACCTATATATTCATTATCTAAATAAATATCGGCAGACACACCTTCATGCAACATTTTATTTTCTGTTCTTTTAAACACAAGTTTATTTCCATTTAAAATTTTTAAAATATCTTCTTTTAATTTTGTAAAAGATTTAGTTGTTACAAATCCAACATGTTCTTCATCTGTTCCATTTACATAAGCTACTTCGAAAAATGAAAAATCATTGAATTTTCTTTTTATGTGGTAATTAGCTATTTCAATTAAAGATGGAGATATTGATTTTCTATAAACAATTTTGTCATTTGAAATGAAAGTAGATAATTTAAATTCATTGTCAAAATTGAAAGGATTAAATTTATTATATTCTTCACTTCTTAAAGAATAAGTAATTATTTCTTGATAACCTAAATAAGATATTGAGTTTTTTGATATAGATAGATTATTTAATTTTTGCGACTTAACAATTGAACTAGTCATATTAAAATTGTTATAACCATAAAATCTAAAGTATTCTTCAATTATGTCAGACATCAATTCAATGTCATGACGATAAAATGGTGTAATTATTGAATTTCCTTCAAAATTAAATCCAAGTTTTCTTAACTTATTTTTTATTCCTTCAAATTTATCACTATTAACGAAATCGAATCCAGCATATTTATTAATTAATTCATTATTATTTTCTATCTTAACAATGTTTTGCTTTGGAATGTTTACTGAATTAGAAAAACTTTCTAATTTTGATTTGAAATAATTATGTACAAATTCAATTACATTAGTATTTATTTTCTTTGAAAAAGTATTAGATGATAATGAAAATGCTTTACTTCCTGTTATTGTTTTTCTAATTTCTTTTGTATTAAAATTAGCTATTTCAAAAACAACATTTGTTGTTTCATTTGTTATTGATGTTTCAGCACTTCCCATTGCTCCTGCTAATGCAACAACTTTTTGATCTGATTTTATTACCAAACAATCATCGTAATCATATTCTTTATTGTCTACGCCGTTTAATTTTCCTTTTGCTCTAGAGATTGTTATATCATTACCAATTTTTTCTTTATCATATGCATGAGTTGGTTGACCAAACATAATAATACTCAATTGTGTAAGATCAACAACATTGTTTATTGGTTTTATTTCTGCTGATATTAAAAGAAGTTGATCATCTCATGAGGATTCTTTTACTTCAACTTTAGATTCAAAACCAGAGATTTTATTTTCATTAAAATCATTAAATTCAATTTTTGTTTCAAAACTTTCTTTTGATACTTTAGGCATAAAAAATTCAGTATTTATATCAACGTTAAAAAACGCAGCTAATTCATGAGAGATTGAATGATAAGAAATAATATCAGATCTGTTTGATAAAATATCAATTTCAATAATTGTATCTTTTAAATTTAGATGTTCTAAAACATCTTTACCTATTAATGATTCATCTGTTGTTGTAACAATTTGTGGAAGATAATCAGCAACAAAATCTTTTTTTATAACCTCTGAAAATCCCATTAACATTCCATCAGACATAATTCCTCTAAAATCTCTTTTAGATAAAACCATTCCATCAAAAAATGATCCAGTTAAAAATACACCAACTATTTGATTTAATTCAACTTTTGCACTTGTAACAATTTCTACTTTATGATTTTTAAAATCTATTTCAAGAAGTAATAATTTATCAGCATTTGGATGTTTAACACACTTAACAATTTTCCCATAAGCAGTTTTTTTATTGAAATTTTTATTTTCAAAACCTTCTATTTCAAAACCAATAGAATTTAATGCATCCATTATTTCTTCATCGGTTGTTTGTTTTGGAATATTTACAAATTTTCTTATTGCATTTAAAGAATATTTCATATTAACGGATCTCCTTAAATTGATTTAAAAATCTCTTATCATTAGTATAAAAATCTCTGATATCTTTTATTCCATATTTTATCATTGCTAATCTTTCTATTCCAACTCCAGCAGCAAAAGCGATTTTATTTTTTTCATATCCTGCTTTTTCTAATACATTAGGATGTATCATTCCAGATCCAAGAACTTCCAATCATTTCCCTTTATAAAAAATGTCTACTTCCATTGAAGGTTCAGTAAAAGGGAAATATGAAGGTCTTAATCTTATTTCTAA
Source organism: Mycoplasma sp. (assembly GCA_024721275.1). Taxonomy (GTDB): domain Bacteria; phylum Bacillota_I; class Bacilli_A; order Mycoplasmatales; family Metamycoplasmataceae; genus JAMPIX01. The sequence continues at coordinate 304,127 of JAMPIX010000001.1, read as the reverse complement.
ATCTTCTTCAAAAACAAATGACAACATTGATTTTAGTGTGCTTATTAAGCTAGGGAAATTTACATCACCAACATTAACAAAATCACATTGCATAAATTGATGCGAATGTGTTGAATCATCATCATCATTTCTATATACTTTTCCAATAGTAAAAGTAGCAACATCATTTGGAGCTGAAGCTTCCATCATTCTTGCTGAAGCACCAGTGTTATGAGTTCTTAAAAGTAAAGATTCATTTATATATAAAGAATCTTGCATATCTCTAGCAGGGTGATCTTTTGAAATATTAAGATGTTCAAAATTATATTTATCACTTTCTATTTCATTAACTTTAAATTCAAAATAACCATTTGATAAAAATCACGCTCTAACTCTATTAATGATTTGTGTTAATGGATGAATAGATATATCTGAAGATATTGGTTCAGTAACATCTAATCATTCATTTTTTATTCTATTATCTAATCTTTCTTTTTCTAAGTCTTCTTTTTTTTGTTGAAAAGCATCATTAGCTTCTGTTTTAATCTTATTAATCTCTTTACCGAAATTTGACTTTTCTTCATTTGGTAATGTTCTTAATTTTTGTTGCATTTCAGAAATAATTCCATTTTTTCCGAAAAATTTTGCTTTTGCATTTTTTAAATCTTCAAAAGATTTTATATCTTTTATTAGTTTTTCTATATTCATAATTCTTTTTAATTATATAACAAGATACTTTTTATATTAAAGTAATTATCATTTAGCACCTCTTTTTAATTTTGAAAAATAATTTCTATATAATTATTGTAATATGTTCAAAATAGGAAATGTAGAAGTAAAAAATAAGGTAATTTCAGCTCCTCAAGCAGGAATTGCAAATATCGCTTGAAGAGAGTTAATGAAAGAAATGGGAGCTGGTCTTGTCTATTCAGAAATGATTTCAATAGAAGGTTTTAAATACAATAGTAAAAAAACATTAGAGATGATGAAAGTTTCTAAAAATGAACATCCTGTTTCTTTACAAATATTTGGTAATAATGTTGAATCGTTTGTTAATGCAGCAAAATATATTGATAAGAACACTGAAGCAGATATTATTGATATTAATGTTGGTTGTCCAGTAACAAAAGTTGCAATTAAATCAAAAGCTGGAAGCGCACTATTAAAAGACATTGATGAATTAGAAAAAATAATAAATTCAATTGTTAATGCTATTTCAAAACCACTAACAATCAAAATTAGAGTTGGTTGAGATGATCAAAATTTAAATTATTTAGAAGTTGCTAAAATGGCTGAAAGAGCTGGTGCTTCAGCTATTGCAGTTCATGCAAGAACAAAAAGTCAAATGTACACAGGAAAAGCTAATTGAAATTACATAAAAGAAATAAAAGAAGCAGTTTCAATACCAGTAATTGGTAATGGTGATATAAAAACTCCAGAAGATGCAAAGAAAATGTTAGAAACAACTAATTGCGATGCAGTTATGATAGCAAGGGGAACACATGGTAATCCATGAATTTTTAAACAAATAAATGATTATCTAGAAACAGGTGAGTATAGTATTCCAACAAAACAAGATAAAAAAGATTTGCTTATTTATCAAGCAAAAAAATTAATTGATTTAAAAGGTGAAGAAATTGCAATTAGAGAAATGCGTTTCTTTGTTTCTAAATATTTAAAAAATATAAAAAATTCAAATTCTATTACAAGTAATTTAAGTAAAATTAATACACTTAAAGAACTTGAACAAGAACTTGAAAAAATTTAAATAATTATCTTAATATATCTTCTAAATCTTCTTTTGTAAAATCATATTGTTGATTACAAAAATTACAATGAATGTTTATTTTTTTATTTTTATTCAACTCATCTTCTATTTCTTCTTTTTTTAATAATCTAATTGAGCTTTTCATTTTTGCTCTCGAGCAAGTACATTTAAAGAATATTTCTTCTTCTCTTTTAATAGGTAAATTTATTTTATTTACTAATTCTTTAAATGTTAATTCACTTATTATTTTTTTATGAAAATCTATAATATATTCTCTATCATCTTCGATAAAGTCAGGCATTAATTGCATTATTAAAGAATGAGCTTTTATTATTTCTCCTTCTTTATCTAATTCAACTACTAATTTTACTGAAGAATATATTTGATCAGACTGATCAAAATAATATGCTAAATCTTTTGACAGGTTTCCATCAACAATTTTTACACTACTAGAAAAATTATTTCCATTTCTTAGTTCTCTAATAACTTTAATGTTTCCTGTTTCACCAATTCCAAATTTAACAATATTATTATTCGGATGTTTTGCATCTGTATAAATTTTAGGATTTGTGATTGTCGCCCTTGTAGCTCCGTTAGTTTTTGTATCAACAATTATAGTTCCTGCTAATCCAGAACCATTTATAACTGCTGTAGTTTTACCATATTTATTTAATAATCCCAAAGGTATAAAAGCTGTCATAGCAGTTGTTAGTGCTTTTTTTGACATTGGTGTTGTTTCATGAGTTTTATTTATAAATTTTGCTGTTTCTAAAACATTTGTTGCAATAATTCTGACATTGTTTTTTGTAAAAATTAAAAATTTATCCATTTATTATTAATGATTCCTCATCCATCTCTTTTGGAATTTCAATATCCAAATAATCTAAAATTGTAGGAGAAATATTTGCAAGTTTTCCTTCTTTTAATTTAATGTTTTTATCTGTGAATATAAATGGAACATCACTATTTGTATGTTTAGTTGCTGGATTTCCAATCTCATCTTTCATTATTTCTGCATTTCCGTGATCAGACGTAATTATTAAAACACCATTTTTTTCATCAATTTTCTCTTTCAATCTTTTTAATTGTGTATCTAAAAATTCAATAGATTCAATAGCAGCATTAAAATCACCTGTGTGACCAACCATATCTGGATTTGCGTAATTCATTATTACTAATTGATAATCTTTTTCATCTAATGCATCAATTATTTTATTTGTTATACCTTCAGCAGACATCTGAGGAGCATTAGCAAAATTATCAACTTTTATTGAATCAATTAGAATACGATCTTGACCTTTTAATTGAACGTCAACACCACCATCCATAAAGAATGTTACATGTGCATATTTTTGTGTTTCTGCAATTCTAAGTTGATTTAAATTATTTTTAGAAATAATTTCACCAATTGAATTTTCAACTTTCATAGAATCAAAAGCGACACTAGCATTTGTTATTCCACTATATTTCATCATTGAAACTAGTTTTATATTTTTTACTGGATTATTAGGTTGATATTGATAAATCTTTGATCCAACCATTAAATGAGAAAGTTGTCTTGCTCTATCTGGTCTAAAGTTAAAAAATATAACTGAATCATTGTCTTTTAAAAATTTAACATTAGGATCTGAGTTTATTGCAGGTTTTAAAAATTCATCAGTTAAATTTTCAGCATATTGATCATTTATATATTGAACAGGATCGGAGAATGTATTATTAGCTTTACCTTTCAACATTTCAAATGATTCTTCGGTTTTGTCAAATCTTGAATCTCTATCCATTGAATATAATCTTCCAGATATAGTTCCAATTTTAAAATTATACTTATCACAGATTGAAATTAATTTTTTTAGAGAAGGTAAAATACTTCTTGGTTTAACATCTCTACCATCTCCAAAAGGATGAACTGTTACATTTTTAACATTTTTTTCTTTAAGTAAATCAAGCAAATGTCATAAATGCTCTTCAAGAGAATGAACACCACCAGGAGATAAAAGTCCCATTACATGAATTGTTGAATCATTTTTATTTGCATGATTAATAGATTCTAAAAAAGCTGGATTTGAATTAAATGTATTATTTTCGATTGAGTTATTTATTAGAGACAATCCAGTATATACAACTCTACCAGCACCTATATTTAAATGACCAACCTCTGAATTTCCCATTTGACCTGCTGGAAGACCAACAAATTCACCTGAGGCTTTTAATATTGTATTTGGATACTCTTTAAACAAACTATCTAAAAATGGAGTATTTGCAGCCTTTACGGCGTTTCCATCAACATTATCGGAAAGCCCAAAACCATCCAATATTCCTAGAACAAGTAATTTTTTCATATTATTTATTTAATGTTAATAATTTAACAAAACTTTCTGCTTCTAATGATGCACCACCAACTAGTGCTCCATCGATATCTTTTTGATTAAGTAATTCCTCAACATTTGCCGGTTTTACTGAACCACCATATTGAATTAATAATTCTTCTGAAGTTAAACCTCTTATAAATGCACAAGCTTCTTGTGCTTGTTCTGGCGTTGCAGTTTTACCTGTTCCTATTGCTCATATTGGTTCATAAGCAACAACAACTTTATCTCATTGTGTAATACCTTTTAATGATTTTTCAATTTGTTCTTTTAAAACTTCTTTTGTTTTGTTTGCTTCAAATTCTTCTAATGTTTCTCCAACACAAACTATTGGTAATAAACCATTTTCTAAAGCAACTTTAGTTTTTGCATTTACTGTTTCATTTGTTTCATTAAAATATTTTCTTCTTTCTGAGTGTCCTATTATAACTGCAGTTGCATGTGCATCTTTTAACATATCTACTGATAATTCACCAGTGTAAGCACCAGATGGAGCTTCGTGCATGTTTTGTGCTGCAATTACAAATCTTTTATCTTCTTCAACCATGTGTGTTGAAAAATTTAATAATGTTGATGGTACAGCAACTCCATATTTTAAATTTTCATCAATCTTATTTTCATTTGTTTTTATCAGTTTTGAAACACTTTCAAAAAATTCCTTTGCTTCTTGTGAAATTTTATTCATTTTTCAATTTCCGATTATTATTTTGCTTCTCATTTTTACCTACTTTATTTTCTTTATTTCTAATAAAATAATTATATATAATATTTATGTCTTTAATAGCAAAAATGAGACAAATTAAATGATTAATTAGAAATTGAGGCTTAAATGATCGAAGATCGTAAAAAATTATCTTTATACGGAATGATAGTTGGATATGTTTATGTAGTTTTATTCATTATTCCTTGAGCTACATCAGGCGCAATTAATGTTGTATTTTGAATTTTTACTAGTATAGCTTGAATTCTTGGTGTAATAATTGGAATATTTATTATTATGCACGCTTTAAAAATGAAAGAAAAGAAAGATGTTCCAGAATGATGATTGTTATACCTTATAAGTGGAATAGTGATGATTTTATTTCCTATAGTTGGTGCAATATTATTAACAATTCTTTATTTCCAATATTTTAGTGAAAAAAAAGAAGTTAAATAAAATTAAAAAATGAATATAAAAAAAATACCGAATTCGGTATTTTTATTTTTTTCTTTTAAATTATTGTTTATTTTGAATAGCTTCTATTCCAGGTAATGGTTTCCCCTCCATAAATGTAAGAGAAGCTCCTCCGCCTGTTGATATATGTGTAAATTTATCTTCAAATCCAAGGTCGATTGCTGCTGCAGCAGAATCTCCTCCACCGATTATTGAAAATACACCTGGTTGTTCAGCAATAGCTTTTGCAACTGATTCTGTACCAAGTTTGAAGTTATTAAATTCTGCAACTCCCATAGGTCCATTCCAAACAACAGTTTTTGCCCCTTTTAATAATTCTTTATATTTAGCAATAGTTTTAGCACCAATATCAAGACCCATCATATTTTCAGGAATATCAACACCTTCTGTTTCTTTTCTAGGTTCATCTTTAAAACTACTTGCTATTGCAAAATCTAAAGGTAAAACAATTTTGTCTTTTCCTTTTTCTAAAAATGATTTAGCTAATTCAATTTTATCTTCTTCAACTAAAGAAGTTCCTATTGTATGACCTTGCGCTTTTAAAAATGTATATGACATTCCTCCACCGATCAAAATCTTATCTGCTTTTGTTAAAAGATTTTCAATTACAGATATTTTATCTGAAACTTTTGCTCCACCGATTATAGCTATAAATGGTTTTTCAGGATTATCAAGCCCTTGTGAAAGCATTTTAATTTCTTTTTCAACTAAATATCCAACTGCTGATTCTTTAACATATGTTGCAATACCAACATTAGAAGCATGAGCTCTATGAGCAGTACCAAATGCATCATTTATAAATATATCTGCTAAGCTTGCTCAATATTGAGCAAGTTCTTTATTATTTTTTGATTCACTATTATTATTTAAATCTTCAAAACGAGTATTTTCACAAAGTAGTATTTCTCCATCTTTTAATGTATTAACTGCTTCAGTTAATTTTGGTCCATGTGTTCCATCAACAAATTTTAATGGAATATTTATTTCACAACTTAATTCCTCTGCTATTGGGAATAAAGATTTGTTGTTAAGATCCGCTTCTGATTTAATTCTTCCTAAGTGTGATAATAAAATAACTCTTCCACCTTCATCTACAACTTTTTTAATTGTAGGAATAGCTGCAACAATTCTTTTGTTTGAAGTTATTTTTCCGTCTTTTAAAGGAACATTAAAATCTACTCTAATAAGTACTTTTTTACCTTTCAACTGTAGATCATCTATTGTTTTTTTATTCATTTTTACATCCTTTTTATATTTATTTAATATTAATATTATATTTTAAATATTCAAAGAAATAAAATATTTTTGCTTTATTTATATATAACTAAATAATTATTTATAATTAGTAATATGAAATTAAAAGATAACATATTATCAAAATGATGATGAAGCTGAGTAACAATTCCGATTTTTACATTAGTTAGTAGATGAATTTTCAAGGATTATACTGATAGACTTATCTATGATTGATTTATTATTATAACTGTAAGTTTGATTATACAAATATTCTTTCATTTTAAAATAATCAAAAGTAGCGCCACAGAAATGCATTTATTTTATATAGTAATTTCCTTGATAGCATCAATGTTCTTTACATATATTCTTTATAATTCAACAGGTTTACATTCTACAATCGAAGATAAAGTTGGAGCTTGATTGGCTGAAATTGTTTTTGTTCTTGCTGTTACTTCTATTATCTTTGTATTAAAAATGTTAATTTGATGAATTTTAAAAGCTTCATTTTTAAAAAAACATGTATTAAAACAAAAACATCAAGAAATACTAGATCAAAATCAAGATGTAATTAGTAAATATGATGAACTTAAATTTAAATATGATGAATTAAAAATGAAAAATGAAAAATTATTAGAAGAAATAAAAAATAGAGATTTTAATCTGGAAGATAAAAACGAAATAAAAACATTAGAACATAATATAGATAATGTAAATGATGCTGGTACTGCTGTAAATACTATTGAAATCGGAATTTTAAGCGATAGAATTAAAACAGATGAAGATATAATGAAAATCGAAACTGATGAAGTTTCAGAAGATGATATTAAAAAACCAAAAATAAAACTTAATTTTAAAGATATATTAAAAAGAAATAAAAAATAATATTAAAAAAACGAGCTTTAAAATGCTCGTTTTTTTATAATTTAATATTTTATATTATTCAAAGTAATCAATAGATTTTCTTATATCGTATTTACCTTTTTCTTTGTAATCATAACCAGTTCCACAAGGAATTTTATTTCCGATAATGATATTTTCTTTAAGTCCATCTAAATCATCAGTTTTCTTTTCAATTGAACTATTTACAAGAATTTGTGATGTTTCTTGATATGAAGCAGCAGATAAGAATGATTCACTTAATGAAGGAACACTCTTAACCCCTTGAATTGTAATTTCAAATTTAGGAGGATTCATTCCTTTTGAAATTAATTCTTTAAGTTCTCTTTCCATAGTATTTATGTTTACTAATTCACCAACATTAAATTTAGAATCACCAGAATCAGTAATTATTACTCTTGATAACATTTGCATAATTATAATTTCAATATATTTATCAGCAATGTTAATTCCTTGAGGTCTATAAAGTCTTTGTATTTCTTTTATTAGATACATTTGAACTTCTCTATAACCAGCAACTTTTAATAATTCTCTAACTTTTATAGGTCCATCAAAGATTTTTTGACCTGGTTTAACAACATCTCCAACTTTAACTCTTAATTTACGGCTAAATGCATTTTTAGGAGGTATATATGATGTTAATTCTCCAGTTTCATTGTTTTTTACAACAACTTCTAGTTTCATTTTGTCATGATCTTTATTAATTTTTTCAACAGTACCATGTGATTTAGAAATTATAGCAATTTCACCTCATGGTTTTTGAAGAATATCAATTAATTCTTTCAATCTTTGGAAACCACCTGTAATATCAGCAACACCAGCAACACCACCAGTATGGAATGTACGCATTGTTAACTGTGTACCAGGTTCTCCTATAGATTGAGCAGCAACTATACCAACTGCTTCACCAATACTTACATGTGTATTTGTTGCAAGATCAACTCCATAACATTTTTTACATACACCATTGACGGTTTTACAATCTAAAATAGATCTAATTTTAACTTCATTAAGTCCCATTTTTTCTATTTTTTCTGCTATTTCATCAGTAATTAATTCATTTTTATCAATTACTAATTCACCTTTTTCATCTAATATTTTTTCTGAAGTGTATCTACCAACTACTCTATCTCTTAATGAAACAATTATAGAATTGTTTTTTGTATCTCTAATATCTTTGGCAATAAAGCTTGAATTAGAATTACAGTCTTCTTCTCTAACAATTATATCTTGTGATGCATCAACTAATTTACGTGTTAGATATCCAGATTCCGCAGTATTTAAAGCTGTATCTGTAAGTCCTTTTCTCGCACCAGAGGTAGATGAAAAGAATTCGTAACTTGAAAGACCATCTAAGAATGATGATTTAACAGGAACTGATATAACTTTTCTTGCTTGAATATTAGATTGTGCTTGCGCTCTATATTCATAAGTATTTTTAGACATCAATCCACGCATACCAGCAAGTTGAACGAAGTTTGAAATAGAACTACGTGCACCTGAAACCATCATCATTGATATTGGGTTTTTAGGATTATCTTTAACATATTGTTCAAGTTCTGTTTCAATCTCATTTTTAGCTTTTGTTCATGTTTCAACTGTTAAATTATATTTTTCATCATCAGTAATTTGTCCTGCTTCTTCAAAATTTTTCAACATGTTAATTTTTTTGTCAGCTGCGGCTATTATTTTTTCTTTAGAACCGAAACCTCTTGTTGCATCTATATCTGAAATAGCAATAGATGTTCCTGATAACATTGATCACTTGAATCCAAGTTCTTTAATTTTATCTAAAACACTAGCAATCATATTTGTATAATCAAATCATACTTCTGTTAATAACTGAGCTCTTTCTTCTCTTTCGAAAACTCTTTCAACATTTTGATTTTGTTGCTTAATTTTTTTATTAAGTTTTTCAAATCTGTTTTTGATAAATCCACTTAATGCACTTGCATGAGATGGGTTTAAATCCATTTTTTGGAAATTCATAAGCATATTATCGACATTACCTGAATTTACTTTTTTAATTACATCTGCTAAATCTTCTTTTGCAATCATAACTTTATAGTCATCAAAAACTTTTCTAACAATTTTAGCTATATCACCTTTTTTAAGAGGATTTTTTTCACTTGAGTTTTGAATAATTTCTCTTATATTTTCACCTGATTTAATTAAATATTCTGTTTGAACATTTTTTGCAGAAATTGAAGAGCTATCGAAAATAAAGTTCATTGTTTTTGGTAATACATTATTTAATATAAATTTACCTACAGTAGAAAATACATATGGATATTCTCCATTTTTCAAGAATAATTTTCTATTACCTAGATTTTTTGTAGATAAAGCTACTTTTGCATGTAAAGAAATTTTCTTAAGCTCAAATGCTCTCATCATTTCATCATAAGAAGAAAAGTAACTTCCTTCTCCTAATGCACCTTTTTCTTCCATTGTTAAGTAGAATAATCCTAAAATCATATCTTGCGAAGGATTTATTATCGGTTCACCATCTTTTGGTCCAAGAATATTTCTATTAGCTAACATTAATTCTCTTGCTTCTTCTATTGCTTCATCAGAAAGAGGAACATGTACAGCCATTTGATCACCATCGAAATCGGCATTGAACGATGTAGTTACAAGAGGATGTAATTGAATAGCTTTACCTCTAATCATTATTGGTTCAAATGCTTGAATAGATAAACGGTGTAATGTAGGTGCTCTATTTAATAATACCAATCTTCCTTCAATTGCTTTTTCAGCATATGGTCAAATAATATTATCTAATTCATCTATTAATTTTTTAGCAACTTTAACTGTTGGAGCTACTTCTGCTTGAACTAACTCTTTAACAATAAATGGTTCAAATAATTTTGCGATCATTTGTCTAGGTATTCCTGCTTGATGCATTTTTAAGTTAGGTCCAACAACAATAACTGAACGACCTGAATAATCAACCCTTTTTCCAAGTAAGTTTTGTCTAAATCTACCTTTTTTACCAGCTAAAACATCAGCGATTGATTTTAATGGTCTTCTATCTTTTGAAAGTAGCGGTGTAGGTTTCTTAGTATTGTCTAATAAAGCATCAACTGTTTCTTGTAACATTCTTTTTTCATTTTGAATTATTAACTCAGGAGCATCTAATTCATATCATTTTTTCAATCTATTATTTCTAATAATTATTCTTCTATATAATTCATTAACATCACTTGTTGAGTGTCTTCCACCATCTAATTGAATTATTGGTCTTAATCCAGCAGGTATAACTGGAAGCATTTCTAATATCATCGAATCTGGCTGTTGCTCTGATTTAATAAAGTTGTTAATTATTTTTAATCTTTTGTAAAGTTTAACTAAATCATTTTTCTTAGAACTTAACATTTTATCAGCTGATACTTCTTTAATTTTATCTATTACATCATTAATTTTCTTTGCTTCACCTTTTAAATCAAAGTTTTTAAGTAAATATTGAAGAGCTTCTGCTCCAGTACCTATTTTTGCTTTTGAATATTCTTGAATAATTGCATTATATTCATAAAAATCAACACCATATTCTTTTTGAATAGGATCTTTTATTGAGTTTTCTAACATACCAATAAATTCACTAATATCTTTATATGCAACAGAACCTTCTTCATGTCTTTCTAATAGTTCATTTAAAACATTACGATAAATAACACCAGCTTCCTGAATGTTTATTATTTTGTGTTTAGGTAATGATTCAATACCATCAGATTCTAAGACGATGTGTGATTTGAAATATATAATATCTTCTAATTGTTTTTTAGTGTAATTTTTATATGTTCCATTAGCTCTTTCTTCTTTTAATCCTAATAATTTAGAAATTGTTGAGTGATTTATTTTGAAAAATCATATATGAGCTATTGGAGTTGCTAATTCAATATGTCCCATCCTTGTTCTTCTAGAAATTTTAGGAAGAATTTCTGGTAATAATATTTTACAATCAGGAGAATTTTTACATACATTTCCTTCATCAGCTCTTTTATATTTTTTTCCACAAATAGGACATTTATAATCAGTTGATGGACCGAAAACCCTTTCATCAAATAAACCATTTCTTTCAGGTTTGAACGTCTTATAATTTATTGTTTCAGGTTTTGTAACCTCGCCATGAGATCATTCTTTTATATCTGATTTATCTGCTAAAGAAATTCTTATTCCATTAAGCTTTTTCATATTGTTTAAATTATTCATTTTCAAACTCCTCTTCATCTTGTAATAACTCTGGTTTTAATGATAAACCTCTAAGTTCATTAGCTAAAACATTAAACGATTCTGGTATTCCAGGTACTGGAATTTTTTTATTTGTTGTTATTGCATTATATAAATTATTTCTTCCAGAAATATCATCTGATTTATATGTAAGCATTTCTCTTAAAACATTTGCTGCTCCATAAGCCTCAATTGCTCAAACTTCCATTTCTCCGAATCTTTGTCCACCATTTTGAGATTTTCCTCCAAGTGGTTGTTGTGTAATTATTGAATATGGTCCAACTGAACGAGCATGAACTTTATCATCAACCATGTGTGATAATTTAAGCATATACATAACACCAATTGCAACATCGTTATCAAATACATCGCCTGATATTGGATTGTATAATTTTAATTTTCCAGATTCTGGAAGTCCAGCTTCTTTCATTTTTTCATTAATTTCATCAACTTTTGCACCATCAAGAATAGGTGTAACAAATTTTGTATTTAAACCTCTAGCAGCCATTCCTAAGTGTAATTCTAAAACTTGACCAATATTCATACGAGATGGAACTCCTAATGGATTTAACATAATATCTACTGGTGTACCATCTTCTAAGTGCGGCATATCTTCAATAGGAAGTACTCTAGAAATAACACCTTTATTTCCGTGACGACCAGCCATCTTATCTCCAACTTTTATCTTTCTTTTTTGAGCAATATAAATTTTTACAATTTGTTCAATTCCATCATCTAATTTATCGCCGTTTTCTCTTGAAAGAATTTCAGCATCAATTACCGTTCCAGCTTGTCCATGTTTAACTTTTAAAGAAGTATCTTTGTTTGCTTTTGATTTTTCAGAAAATATTGCAGATAATAATTTTTCTTCAGGAGTTAAATTCTCTTCACCTTTTGGCGTTGTACGACCAACTAATATATCACCAGCTGAAACTTCTGAACCAATTCTAACTATTCCATTTGCATCTAAAAATCTTTTTGAATAATTAGATACATTAGGAATTTCAGTTGTTAATTCATCGTTTCCTACTTTGTTTCTTCTAAATTCTATTTTATATTCTTCAATATGAATCGAAGTATAAACATCATCTTTCACCAATCTTTCAGAAACAATAATAGCATCCTCATAATTGTAACCATTTCAAGTTGAGAAAGCAACTAATACATTCTTACCAATAGCTAATTCACCATTATCAAATGATGAAGAATCGGTCAATAATTGACCTTCTTTTATTTCATCTCCAATATTAACTATTGGTTTTTGTGTAATTAAAGAAGCTTGATTTGATCTTTCAAATGTACGTAATCTATATGTTTTAGAACGTCCGCTATCATCTTTTATTATTATTTGTGTTGAATCAACAGATGAAACAACTCCATCTCTTTCAGATCTTATATTTGTAGGAGCATATTTTCCAATTATTTCTTCCATACCTGTAGCAACAACAGGAGCTTCAGCTTTTATTAAAGGAACTGCTTGACGTTGCATGTTAGCTCCCATAAGTGTACGGTTAGCATCATCATTTTCTAAGAAAGGTATTAATGATGAAGCAACAGATGCTAATTGATTTGATGCAACATCAAGATATTGAATTTCATTTGGTGAAACTAATAAAAAATCACCATTTTTTCTTGCAACTATAACTTTAGCAGTTATTTTACCGTTTTCAATTTCAGTTGAAGATTGTGCAATTAATTTATTTTCTTCATCAATAGCAGATAAATAAACAGGTTCTGAATAATCAACTACTCCGTTTTCAACTTTAAAATATGGTGTTTCAATAAATCCTAGTTCATTAATTCTAGAAAATAATGCAAAGTTCAATATTAAACCAATATTTTGTCCTTCAGGTGTTTCAATTGGACATATTCTTCCATAATGAGTTTGATGAACATCACGAGTTTCAAATGGAGCAGTTTCACGTTTTAATCCTGCAGGTCCAAGAGAAGTAACTCTACGTTTATTTGACATTTCTGCTAATGGATTTATTTGATCCATAAACTGAGATAATTGTGAAGTATTAAAGAATGAGTTAATTGAATTAGCAACATGTTTATTGTTAATAATAAACTTAGGAGTTATTTTATCAACTTCTTTTGTTGCCATCTTTTCTTTTACAGAACTTTCCATTTTTGCAAGACCAATTCTTAGTTGATTTTCTAGTAATTCACCAACTAATTTTATTCTTTTGTTTTTTAATGAATCAGTATCATCTTCTAATCCTATTCCATTTAAAATATTTATATAATATGAAATAGTTGCTATTAAATCAGGAACTGTAAGGAATTCAAATTTTGTAGTTGGATCATTTGCGATGATAGTATGTACAACATCTTTTTCTGATGGATTTTTATAAACTTTTACTATTATTGCACTTCTAAAGTGCTTTAATTTTTTTGTTTCTTCTAATTGTTTTCCATACACTTCTGGTTTTATATCAGAAATTTTTGATAATGATAACTCTTTATTTTCATAAGCAGCTTGAATTTCTTTAGCTAATTCAAATGTAATATATGTATCTTTCTTAAATCTAACAACACCAGCCTCAGCTGTTTTCAAATCTTCTGCTAAATATGTATCAACTAATCTCTCTACAAGATTTAATTTTCTATTAAGCATTGCTCTACCAGTTTTTGTTAATTTATATCTTTTCTTATTAAAGAATAAGTTTCCATAAAAATCAGCAACAAATTGACTTGTTGCACGATCACCAGATCTAATAGATCTATAAATATGTTTTAATGATCCATCTTCTGTTTTTATTTCTGTTTTTTCTCTTTTTAAAGTTTCCATCAATTCTAAGGTATTGCCACCAAATAATTCAATTATTGTTTCTTCTTTTAATCCTAGTGAACGTAAAAAAGTTGTAAGTAAAAATGATTTTGCTCTTTTACCTCTTGATGAAACTGTATCAAGATAAATTTTAATAGAGTCAATTCTTTCTTTACCATTTGCTGTTGTATTGAATTTTCTTACTTTAGATTTTAATTGAATTCTTGGTCCAAGGTTTGGAATTATTGTAGCTTGGTGAAATAGATCATCTCCTTTTGGAGTATTTAATTCAAAGTAAACTGAAGGTGAACGTTCTAATTGTGAAATTATTACTTTTTCAGATCCATTAATAATGAATGAACACCCATTTGTCATTAAAGGCATTTCACAAAAAAGAATTTCATCTTTTTTAACAATACCGGTTTCATCATTAATAATTCTTACTTTAGCAAATAATTTAGCTAAATAATTTTTACCTTTTTGTTTTGCTTCAACAATTGATTGATATTCATTTTTTGGTTTTTCAATTCTTTTTGAAATAAATTCAACTCTTATATTTCCTTTTGGGGAAATTATAGGAAATACATCTTTAAATGCATTGTCTATTCCTTCTTTTAAGAATTTTTTAAATGCATCTCTTTGTATTTTTAATAAATCTGTTGGTTCAAGTGATTTATGTGTCTTACCAAAAACCTGTCTAGTTGTTCCAGCACCAAATTTTCTTTCAGTTATACTTGTCATTTTTTTCATGATCACTCCCTTTAAAATGTTGATGTTATATTTTTAGAAGTTTATTCTAATTTAATTTCTAAATTTTATCATATTATTATTAAAATAATAATAAAAAATATAAAATCAAGTAAAAATACTTAATTTTATTTTATTCAATTTTTAGTTTTTAAAACTAAGCAACCTTAACAGTTGCTCCAGCAGCTTCTAATTTAGTTTTAATTTCTTCTGCTTCTTCAGGTTTTATAGCTTCTTTAATTGGTGTAGGTGCAGAATCTACCATTTTCTTAGCATCCATAAGTCCTGCTCCAGTTATTTCTTTAACCGCTTTAATTACAGCAACTTTATTTCCTCCAACTGCTTCTAAAGTAACTGTTACTTCAGAAGGTGCAGCATTTGCTTCTGCTGGGCCTGCTGCTGCAACTGCAACTGCAGAAGGGTCTATTCCAAACTCCTCTTTCATTGCATCAACTAATTCCATTACTTCCTTAATTGACATTTCCTTTAGTGATTCTATAAATGATTCTTTTGTTATTTTAGCCATTATTTTTCTCCTTCTTTCTCTTCTTCTTTTTGATTTGTTTCTGTCTTAGCTTCTACTGTATCTGCTTTGATATGATTTTCATCAATTAACATTTTCAGTGAAACGGACATATTTTTTAACGGTGACATCATTGACATCGCTAAGATTGTTAGTGCTTCATCATAAGTTGGTAAAACCGCTATCTCTTTTACTTGTTCTTCAGTAATTGTATTACCTTCATATATTCCGGCTTTAATTTTTAATTCTTCATTATCTTTTGAAAAATTAAATAAAATTTTTGCTGGTGATATATCATCAGTATATCCAAATGCAAATCCATTTGGTCCTACTAAATTTTCATCTAAACCAGTAATTCCAGATTCTTTAAGAGCAAGTTTCATAAGTCTATTTTTAAATATAATGAATTCTACATCTTTTTTTCTAAGTTCTGATCTTAATTCTTGAAGTTTCTTAACAGATAACCCACGATATTCAGCAACAACCATAGCTTTTGATTTGTCTATCTTTTGAACTATGTTTTTTATTGTATCAACTTTAGCTTGTTTTTGTTTATTCATATGTCACTCCTTTCATTTTTTTTGATAAATTGCATACTAGTACAATTACTCAAATAAGAGTAAAAAATAAATACACTCGGCAACACAATTAAGGCTTACACCAGTTGCTTTCTTTATGTATGCATATCAATTATATATTAAAATAAAAAAAATAATATTTATTTGTTAGTTTATATATCTTCTAAGAAATTCTTTATTCTTTTTGAGATATTTCCCCATTTATCACTATTTCCGTGACCAGGATAAATATGGTAATTTTCTTTAAAATTATTAAATATTAATTCTAAAGTTTTTTTCATTTTTAATTTATCACTTCCAGGAATATCAGTTCTTCCTATTGTATTATAAAAAATCGTATCTCCAGTAAAAATATTGTCATCTCATTTTATACACACAGAACCTTCTGAATGTCCTGGTGTTTCTAATATTTCTAAATCAAAATCATCAATTTTCATTTTTTCTTCAAAAAATAAAATATTTTTTTCATCAATTATTGTTTTTTCTAATTTAAAAACACCTGATAAAGTATCTTTTAATAAAAAACTAAAATCTTTATTCGAAATATATGTTTTAATATTATATTTTTTTTCTAAAATGTTTATTTCGTGACTATGATCAAAATGATAATGAGTTAATAATATTGCAATTGGTTTTAATTTACTATTTTCAAAATATTCAATAACTTCTTTTGAATTCAAGCCAGGATCAATAATAATAGAATTATTATTTAATGAAATTAAAAAAGTATTTTGATGAATAAATCCCCCTCTTATTTGATAAATATTTTTTTCCATAATTAAACTTTCTTTATATGATCATTCGGCAATGTGTAAGAAGTATCTTTTTCAACATTTTCTAAATTATTATCTCTTATTTCATTTCTTAATTCAACAGTAGCTGTTAATTCGCCAATTTTGTTAGTATAACTTATACTGTCAAATTTTTCATGCAAAATTACAGCTTCATATTCATTTAATAAAGTTTTATTTTTAACATCATAATTTTTGTAATTTCCAAAAATTAATTCGCCATTATATTTTTCAAAAGAGAATTTCTTTTGTTTTTTAGATAAATTAATGATAGCTGTAATTCTATGATCAACATTAGTTCATTGAATTTGAATAATTTCTCTTTTTAACAAAATATTACCTAGTAATTTTATTTTAAATGTACCATTAGTGAATAGATCTAATAATTTTTCATCTTTTGTTAAATTAATTAATTTTTTATATAAATTAAGAGTTGAAAAATTATCATTATATTGATTCATTACATTTATTTCTTTGTAGTTTGTTGAAACAGGAATAATAGTTGTTTCTCTATTAGAAAAACCACCATTTTTCTTTTCACTTCATGACATTAATGAATGAGAATTTATTGGATTTTGCAATATTTGAGCATCCATAAAATCTTCCTTTTTTATTTTTTCATTTAATTGTAATTTTTTTTGTCTTTCTTGTAATGTCGGATCAGAAAAATCATCTAATCTTGTAAGACCTATATTTGTACTTCCTATTTCTTCACCATAATATATTAATGTTGATCCTCTTGTTAACATCAATAATGTTGCGAATGCAGTTGCTGATTCTCTATTGAAGGTTTCGCTATCTCCTCAACGAGATACAATTCTTCCTGAAAGATTTGATGAAAATGAAATTATGTCTTGGAAAGAATTTGATATTTTTTTAATATTTTTGTAAAGTTTAGAAACACTAAATTTACCAATCACATCTGTATTGTATTTTTCATTTAAATCAATAATAGAAATATGTTTACTTTGTGTATAGTCAAATAGTCTAGTATTTTTATTTGCATATGAACCAAAATTCTTTATTTCTTTTGCTGTTGATCCGATTATTAATAAATCTGAATTTATTTTTTTAATAGATGTATATAAATCTCTTAATTCATGTTGAATTTCACTAGTTAATTCACCCGTTTCGGAAATAAGTTCTTCAAAATTAGTAAATCTAAATCCTGCTATTCCATTTTTTGATCAAAATCTAATGACTTCTAAAAATTTATTTTGAGCCTCTTTATTTCTATTTCAATCGATTTTCATTTCAGTTGTTTTATCATTAACTAAGTAAAAAGATTTTGTTTTATTATTGAATCTTAAATTATCTTGATTTGTTACTTTTTTTTCAACTTCATTTTTTGAGACAATTTTTTGAAATCAATCATGATTTTCATTAATTGTAGCTATATTAATATCGATAAATATTTTTAGCGAATTTTTCTTTGCCTCCTTATTTAATTCAATAAAATCTTCAAGTGTTCCGATTCCTGGATGTATATTTAAATAATTGAATTTTTTCTTATCGTCGTAAACATTTAATATATTAGGTAAAACAAGAGTATCAATATTTAAATATTTAAAATAACTAATTTTATCAATTAAACCTTTTATACTACCTACACCTTTATTATCTTTATCAAAGTAAAACATAGGATTTACTTCATATATTATTAATTTTTTTGTCATTTCTTCTCCTTTTTTTATGTTGCAGCATATACAAAATTACTTTGTATTTGTTTGTAAATAATACCTAAATTTTTATGGTATTCTTTTATTTTTTCTTTTATTTCAGGGGGTATTTTTTCTGGTGAGTCAATTTTTTTAATATCAAAAAATGTTAAAAATTTCTTTTCAGCAGCTTTTTTTATTATTATTAAATCACTTATTCATTCAAAGTATATTGATTTTGCAAGAAGTTCCTTTGCTCTTGAAGAAATAAAAGGAATTCTTGTTTGTGAAGCGTGATTTGCATATTGTGCATATGTTTTAACTTCATCTTTATTTAAAGTTGTAATCATTTTTTTGTTAGAAACAGATGAATTTTTTATTTTCATATATATTGAATGAATTTCATCTTCAACCCATGATGTTTCAATTAGATTTGTTAACTTAGCATTTGCTTTAGATGATGAAACAGCAGCTGCAAGACTTAGAAAAACAGATGCAGTGTTGGCAATCATATCGAAAGTTCATAGTAAAATATTTGCTAAATCCATTTATACCTCTATTTTACACTTTTATTTATTAAATTAAAATGTAAATTCTAATATTTTGTTAGAATCTAATACTAAAAATTTATCACCTGGTAAAGCTCCATACTTAGCAACTATTTTTTTAGCATTTTTTTCAACATCATTTTTTATTTCTTCAAAACCATTCTCTCTTAAATACATAAATACAGAAGAAGTAATACCAAATTGTGTTATTTGATTTTTTGTATTTGTAACACCTATTATTGCAGTATTAGGTCTAAATTTAGAAACTTCTCTTAATAAATCGCCAGTTCTAGACATTACAATTGCAAATCTATATTGTCCATCAATTGCTTTTCTTGCAACTTTTTCTGCTAATCTTGCTCTTGCACCTAAAGAAATTCTTGCAACTTTATTCAATTGAACAGGGTAGTAAAGTTTATTGTAAAATTCTTTTTCAGCTCTTTTATCTATAGCAGACATTGTTTCTACAGCTTCGACAGGATAATTACCTGATGCTGTTTCTCCAGAAAGCATAGTAGCATCTGCACCTAATTCAACAGATAAATATACATCTGTTACTTCTGCTCTTGTAGGGTGAGGATTATTTTCCATAGAATCAAGCATTTGTGTAGCAACAATAACTGGTTTACCATTTTCTCTACATCTTCTTATTATATCTTTTTGGACAATTGGTACATTGTAATAAGGAATCTCTAATCCAAGATCACCTCTAGCAACCATTACTCCGTCAGTCTCTTCTAGAATTTTATCAAAATGATCAACAGCATATTGTGATTCTATTTTTGAAAAAATTTGAATATGTTCTGCATTTTTAGCTTTCAATATCTTTTTGATTTCTTTTATATCTTCTGCTGTATTTACAAAAGATGCTGCTATAAAATCTATACCTTTTGAAATTCCAAATTCAATATCTCCTTTATCTGTTTCAGATAAAAATGGCATTGAAAATTTTGTTCCAGGTAAATTTATTCTTTTGTTTGACTTAACTAAATGCTTATTTTTAGCTATTGCTGTTATCATTCCTTGTTCAACATGCCTAACTGTTAATTCTAGCTTACCATCATCGATTAAAATAGGTTTTCCTTTTGTAAGATCTTGTGACATATCATATGAAGTTGTCATTTCTTGTTGTTCACAAAGTCTATTTTCAAAAGCATATGGACTAGTGTAAATTTTAATTTCTTGACCTGGTGTAACTAACACACTTCCTTCTTTAAATTTACCAATACGTATTTCAGGACCTTTTGTATCAAGCATTACTGATATTGGCACTCCTACTTCTTCTTGTAATTTTCTAGCTGTTACTATTTTTTTTGCTTGACCTTCTCTTGTTCCGTGAGAAAAGTTTAATCTTATTGTTGTCATTCCTTCTTCAAATAATTTTCTCATTATTTCTAATGACTCAGATGCTGGTCCTATTGTTGTTATTATTTTTGTTCTTTTTGATACTAAATTAATCATTTTTTACTTCCTTTTGTTTTTGTTTAATTCATTAATGAATTCTACTTCTTCTTTTAAATTTATTTTCGGCATTGCTAAAGCATCCAATATTGGTATATGGTCTATTTTACCATTCTTATAAATTACACAAACTCCTGTTTGTTCATCATTTATTAATTGAACGGCTTTTATACCCATTTTTGTTCCAAGAATTCTATCAACTGCTGATGGTTTTCCACCTCTTTGCACATGTCCTAAAACAACACCTCTTGTTGATATTCCTGTTTCTTGTTCAACAAATTTCGCTAATAAATGCACATCATAAAGTTTCTCTGTTACTATTATTATTGCTGAATCTCTACCTGTTTCAAAAGCAAATTTAACAGCAGATGCTATTTCATCTTCTGAAAGCTTATTTTCAGTTGAAGAAATAGCAGCTGGTCTTGTTGAAATACCAGAATATAATGCTAAATCTCCTGCATATCTACCCATTACTTCAACTATCATTGCACGTTTATGTGATTTTGCAGTTGATCTTATTTTTTCCAATTCATCTATTATTGTTTCTAATGCTGTAAAAAATCCTATTGTGTAATCTGTTGAAGAAATATCATTGTCTATAGTACCAGGCAATCCAACTGTTAAAATACCCATCTTAGATAATTCTTGTGCTCCTTTATATGATCCATCACCACCTATAACTACTAATGCATCTATTCCATTATCTTTTAAATTTTTAACAGCTATTTCTCTTACTTCTTTTTTTGAAAATTCAGGTAGTCTTGCAGAATAAATAATAGTTCCACCTGTGTGTAACGATCTATCTAAAAGTCTAATATCAGCTTTTTCTATTTTATTTTCCACTAATCCTTTAAATCCGTCGAAAACAACATAGGGCTGCATTCCATAAATAAGTGCAGTTTTGGCAATAGCCCTTGTTGCTGCATTCATACCTGGAGCATCTCCACCTGAAGTTAAAATTGCAATTTTTTTCATTTTTCCCTCCTACTATATTTATTAAATTATATATTAAATAGATATTACTATTTATTAAAAATTATCGGTTTTAATCTTGACATCGATAATAATGAATATTTTATACCTTGCATTCCTATTCCGGAATTTTTAACACCCGTAAATGGTAAAACATCTGGACCCCTTGATGAAGATTTATTTATGTTAATAGTTCCCGCTTCTAATTGCATAGCAATTTTTTTTGCACGATCCATATTTTCAGTAAAAATTGAAGCTTGTAATCCAAATTCTGAATTATTATGTTCTTTTATCATTTTTTCATCTGTTTCAATTCTAATTATAGGAAGAATAGGTGCAAATGGTTCTTCTCATGCTAATTTAGATTTTAAAGAAACATTATCTAAAATCATTGGTCCAATAAAATTTTTATTTCTTTGGCTATCAAGAACTATTTTTGCACCATTTAAAACTGCATCTTCTTTTAATGAAATTGCATTTTTAGCAGTTCATTCATCTATAACCGGAGTTATGAAAGAATTTTCTTTTGCATATCCAGTTGAAAATTGTGTAACTTTTTCTATAATTTTTTTAATTAATTCATCAGCGTTGGATTTTGTAACAAAAACTCTTTTAATTGCTGTACATCTTTGACCTGAAAAATTAAATGCACCATTTGCTATTTCAGTAGAAGTTTTTTCTAAATCAGCATCATCTAAAACAAGAGCAGCATCTTTTCCTCCTAGTTCTAAAACTAAAGGAATTTTTCCTGAAAATGATGCAATTCTATTTCCTATTTTTGTACTTCCTGTAAATGTAATTAAAGAAATATTAGGATTTTGTACAGCAATATCACCAATATCTCTTCCTCTACCTGTTATAAGATTAAAAGTACCAGCTGGAAAACCTGCCTCATGAATTAATTCTGCTAAAACACAACCCACTAACGATCCTTGTGTGGCGGGTTTAAATACAACTGTATTACCCATTAATAAAGCTGGTGCAAATTTTGCAACAGCTAAATTTACTGGATAATTAAAAGGCGAAATAGCTAAAACAACACCATATGGCACTTTGTTTAAAAAGGCTTCTTTTCCTTTTACTCCATGTATTTTTTCATCAATAATTTCTACATTATTAATTTCTTTATTGAATACTTCAATTGTTTTTAACACATAATCATATGTTCTAATAATTTCGGTATAGGAATCATCATAATTTTTTCCTATTTCTCTAATCATTAACTCTGCAATTCTTTTTGCATTGTCTTTTAATAAATTTGCAAAGTTAGTTAATAAATTTATTCTATTTTCTATTTCAGAAAATTTTCAAGATTTAAATGCTGATTTTGCATGATTAAAGATTTCATTAATATCATTTTTATTTAATGCTGGTATTGTATCAATCAACTTATTATCATCGATATCAAAAATCTCTATTCTATCCTCTTTGTCTATAAATTCTCCATTTATATATGTTTTCATGCAATCACCAATCTTTCTTTTTTCTTTTTTTAAAATACATTTTTGTAAATATCTTCATATTTTTCAATAGGAATTATTTTAAGTTTGTCTGAAACTTCTTTCGGAATTTCAACAATGTTTTTTTCATTATCTTTTGGAATAAAAATTGTTTTTAATCCAACTAAATGAGCAGCAATTGATTTTTCTTTCAATCCACCTATAGGTAATACATTTCCACGCAATGTAATTTCTCCAGTCATTCCAATATGTTGTGAAACTGGTTTTGCTTTTAATGCAGATATTAAAGATGTTGTAAAGGTTACACCAGCTGAAGGTCCGTCTTTAGGTACAGCCCCTGATGGAACGTGAATATGAATATCTGTTTTATCAAATATTTTTGTATCAATTTTAAATTTCTTTGCATTTGCTTTAATGTATCCTAATGCAATTGATGCAGATTCTTTCATAACATCTTTTAATTGACCTGTTAATTTTAGATTTCCTTTTCCTGGGAATAAATTTGTTTCAATTTGTAGTGTAGTTCCGCCGTAAGCTGTATATGCCAAACCATTTACAGCACCAATTTGTGGAGCTTTATCTTTTCTATCTGGATCAAATTTTGAAGGACCTAGCATATCATAGATTGTTTCTTCAGTTATAGGTTTTTTTGAAACATATTCTTTATCCATAAATTGTTTTGTAACAATTTTTCTTGCTATTTTATCCAATTCTCTTTTCAATGAACGAACACCTGGTTCTAATGTATATCTTTTAATTAAAAATAACAATACTTTGTTTGGAATTTTAAAATCAGATTTTGTTAATCCATTTTCTTTTAAAACGTTTGGAATTAAATGTTTTTTAGCAATTTGTATTTTTTCTGTTTGAGTATAAGATGATAATTCAATTATTTCTACTCTATCTAATAATGGTGCTGGAATATTTTGATAATAATTAGCTGTGGCAATAAATAAAACTTTTGATAAATCATATTCAAGTTCTAAATAATGATCTTGGAAAAATTTATTTTGTTCTGGATCAAGAACCTCTAACATAGCAGATGAAGGATCACCTTTAAAATCAGAAGACATCTTATCAATTTCATCAAGTAATATTAATGGATTAGAAACTCCAGATTTTTTAATTGCATTTATTATTTTTCCTGGCATTGCTCCAACATATGTTCTTCTGTGTCCACGAATCTCAGCTTCATCACGCACTCCGCCTAAAGAAACTTTAACAACTTTTCTACCTAATGTTTCTCCAATTGATTTTGCTAAAGAAGTTTTACCAGTTCCCGGAGGACCCAATAATGTTATAACTGTTGATAAACTACCATTATTCGTTTTTTTCTTAACTGCTAAAAATTCTATAATTCTTTCTTTTATTTTTTCAAGTCCATAATGATGTTTGTCCAATATTTTTGTAGCAGCTTCTAAATCATCATTATCTTCAGTTTTTTCGATTCAAGGCACATCTAACAATGTTTCTATATAAGCTTTTGAAACATGAGCTTCAGCTGAAATAGGAGGCATAGCTTCATATTTTTTTATTTCTTTTCTTATTGTATCTGCAACATATTTTGGATATTTATTTTCTTCTAATCTCTTTGCGTAATTATCAATTTCTTCATTTTTAGATGACATTTCACCAAGTTCTTGTTTTATTACTTTTAATCTTTCTCTTAATAAAAATTCTTTTTGTTGTCCATCTAATGTTTCTTTAACACCTTTATCTAACTCTTGTTCGATTTTGTTTATTTCTTTTTCCTCAGAAATAAATGCTGAAATCATAGATAATCTATTTGCTACGTTCAATTCCTCTAAGATGCTTTGTCTTTTTGAAATTTGCATAGGGAATACTTGTGCTAAATTATCAGCAAATTCACCCGGTTCTGTACCATTTGTAAAATTTTCAAAAATATGTTTAGGAATATCTGTGTTTGATTGTTCTAATTTATTAACTAATATTCTTACTAATGCTTGTTCTTTTCTCGGCTCATTATTAACTGATTTAGCTATTGTGTAATCACTAGTTCACATTCCATCTTTATATTTTATATTTGAAAGCTTAACTCTTTTTTCACCTTCTGCAATAATACGGAATGATGTTCCAGAAAAACGATTTTCAATTTTTACATTAACAATTGTCCCGAATTTAAAAATATCTTTTGGCCCAGTCATATCATCAAGTACAGAATCCTTTTGTGATACTAAAATAATTTTACTTTCATAATGTGAAATTGATTCATTAATAGCATTAATACTATATTCTCTTCCAACATCTATTTGTGTTTTAAACTTTGGGAATGTAATTATTCCTCTTGTTACTAAAAGTGGTAAATTTTTACTCATAATATGTCTCCTTATATTTAATTATATTCTTTTCAAAACATAACTTACTAAATTATATATTAAAAATTAGCAATATTATTCTCTCTTTGCTAATTTACTAAGTTTTTTTTCTGTGTATCATGTTGAAAACATATTTATAGGTCAAGCAAAAAGTACTAAACCTATTGTTAATAAAGCTCTTGCTCAAAGTGGTCATGGATAACTTAACATTATTCCCATAAGCACAATTGCTATTGGTACAGTAAAATTAAACATGTCATATCAGGCAATGTCTAAAAGTATAAAAAATCATGTAATTAAAAAAGAATAAGCAACAAATCCAAATGCAACACCAAATAATTCTCCTATGTTTAATGGAAGATCGTTTTGTCAATCACCAGTAAAAAATATTCAAAACATTATTGCAGGAACAACAATAAAAACAAGTGTTATTAATGTTTGCATTCAACCACTAGTTCTTCTATTAAAATTATCATTAATATTATTTATTTCATTTTTCATTCTTTTTTAATTATAGATATAAATAAAAAAAATTCTTACAATAATGTAAGAATTTGATGATATTTTAATATCATTGGTGCCCGAGACTGGACTTGAACCAGCACAGTGTTGCCACCGAGGGATTTTAAGTCCCTTGCGTCTACCAATTTCGCCACTCGGGCATAAGTGCAAAATAATTATAACAAAAATTAAATTTATTTTCATCTTTCAAACAATATTTTGTTTTTATCGTTTGGAGTTAAATTTTCAAATTTTTTAAAATTATTTATCACAGTTATATCAAAAGATTCATAATTAATAATTTTTAAGAAATTATTCATTTTTTTAGGCATAACAACAGAAAGAATAGAAGAACAAATATAAATACCATTTAATAAGATATGTAATACTTGTGCTAGTCTATCTTTATTTTCTTTTAAAGTTCATGGTTTAGTTAGATCAATATAATTATTTAATTCTTTTGCAAGAGATATTGCAATTTTAATTCCTTTATCAACTTTGTAGTTATCCATATAAGTAATAAACGATTCCCATTTAGATATAAGTTTTTTTTCAAGTTCATTATCTATTTCTAAATTAGAATTTTTATATTCAGGCATTTTTTCAAAATTTTGAAGAATCATAGAAATAGTTCTTGATACAAGATTTCCATATGTATTTACAAGTTCTGCATTATATGTTGTTTCTAATAATTCTTTTGAGAATGTTCCATCATGACCGATTCTTATTTGAGTTGTTAAAAAATATTTAATAACCTCTGCTGGATATTCTTTTAATAATTCAATTGGATTAATAACATTTCCTTTTGATTTAGACATTTTCCCAGTATTAGTAACTATTCAACCATGACCAAAAATAGTATTTGGCTGTCTTACACCCAATCCTTTTAAAATCATAGGTCAATAAATACAATGAAAACGAGTAATTTCTTTACCAACTAAATGAACTATTTCAGTATTTTCATCTCAAAAAGGAAGATCGTCTTTATCGTTTAAGATACCTAAAGATGATATGTAATTTAACAATGCATCAAATCAAACATATATTACATGTTTTTCATCTCCTCTAACTGGAACACCTCAAGTAAATGTAGTTCTTGTAACTGATAAATCCTCTAAATCATTTAAGAAATTAGCATTTAATTCTTTCAAAACCTTTTCTGGAAGAATGAAATTTTTATTTTTATTTGCATAGTCTTTTAATCAATCAGCAAGTGAAGAAGTTTTTAAAAAATAAGTTTCTTCATTCACAACTTCTAATTTATGTCCTGATACCGGTGAGTAATAATTACCTTCTTCATCTTTTTCTGCTTGTGTTGTAGTAAAAAATTCCTCATCTGAAACAGAATATAAACCTTCATAATTACCTTTATAAATAAGTCCATTTTCCTTTAAAATGTCAAATGCATTTTGAACAGTTTCAATATGATAATCATCAGTTGTTCTAACAAAATGATCATAATTAATTTCTAATTTTTCTCATAATTCATAGAAATTTTCAATAGCTTTATCAACATAAAGCTTAGGTTCCATGTTTAATTCTTTGGCTTTTTTTTCTATTTTTTGTCCATGTTCATCAGAACCTGTAACGAAATAAGTTTGAAATCCCATTAATTTTTTATAATTAACTAAGATTTCTGCAAGTGAAGTAGTATAAGCGTGGCCTATATGTAAATTCCCTGATGGATAATAAATTGGTGTTGTTATATAAAATTTTTTCATTATTTACTTCCTTTTTTTAAAACAAAAGTTATTTGTTTATCTTGTTTTCCTTGTCCATTAATGACATCAAATATTTTTAATGAATCTAAAGTCAATTTCTCAATATTCTCAATGGCAGCAGTGATTGTATCTTCATTTAATTGAAGAGATTGCAATTTTGTTGTTTCATGTATTTTATTTAAAATATTTCCATATCTCATTGAAATTAAAAAGATTCCATCTTCTTTCATTTTATCTTTTACATTATTTAGCAAATCTTTAAATTCATTATATTGTAAGTGCATTAGTGATCATTTTGAATAGATAATATCATATTTATTTTTTGCATTCTTAAAAAAATCTCTCACATCACTTACAGTTAGTTTAACTTTTAAGTCCGGATTTTCTTTTTTAAAGTTTCCAATCATATTTTTTGAAATATCAATTCCATTTAATTTTTTTGTAAATTTAGAGAATTTTTTTAAATCTTTACCATTCCCAATTCCTATTTCTATAATCTTTTTATCATTAATTTCATATTTTTCTAGTATATTAAATTCATTTGTAGATGAATCGCCATGACCTTTACTTTCATAAAACTTTTCTGCTTTTTTATCTCAAAAATCTTTTTCTTTGTTTTCTTTTTTCATTGGCTTATATAACTCCTTAATTTCTGGTCTATATTCATGTGATAATGAATCATCATGCAAAAATAAAGGCTTTAAAAATTCTGTTCCTCAACCAACTTGAAATCTTGATTCTATTAAAACAAGATTGGAAGGATCTTTTGATCTTGGATGTATCATTTGTATTCTTTTTGGCTCGAAATTATTTTTTCTTAACAATTCTATTATATCTATCATTCTTGACGTTTGATGAACTAAAGTGAAACGACCACCTTGTTTTAAAATTTTTGATGCTCCAAATATCAAATCTTCAAGTTTTAACATATGTTCATGTGTTGCAATTGATAATTCTTTATTTGGTTGAGGCAAACTGGCATCAACTTTATAAAATGGAGGATTACAAACTACAGTATCATATCTATTTCCAGGCATTCTATTAATTTCTTTATAATAATCATTAAAATCAGCATGAATAAGATTTATATTATCCATTTTATTTAAAACAACATTTTTTTGTGCTAATTTAAGAGCTTTTTCTTGAATTTCTATTGCATCAATTTTTAATTTTTTATCTCTTGCAGCAAGGAAAATTGAAAGTGCACCATTGTTTGTTCCTACTTCTAATATTCTTTTTGTAGAAGAGGTTAAAGAAACAAAATTACCAAGCATTATAGTATCAACGGAATAATTAAACATTTCTTTATCTTGATAAACTCATAAATCAGAGTCATAACCTAATGAATTTTTTTTAATAGACATTTATAATCCTTTTATCTTTTTGAAAGCATTTAATCTTTCAGCTTCTCTTGATTTTACATTTGGAACAATTTCTGCAATATGTCCAAGTTGCATTGCAATAAGATAAACTAAATGCATATTTATTTTTACTTCTAATGAAATAGCATCATCTAGAGAAGCTATTTCTGAAAAAAATGGTCTATTTAATAAATCACTAATACCAAATAATTCTAATTGATCTTTTAAAACTTGACCTGCTGCTTTTATTGCAACTTTAGCAACATGAAGAGATTCAGGAAGTTCATTCGGAGCAGGGAATATTATTTCATTATCGTAATCAAGTTGATATATTTCAGCTAATTGTTCGCTATGTATTCTTCCAGAAAAAGTTTCCTTACCAGGATTTTTTAATATAAATGGTCCAACTTCCTTATTAATAAATCATTCTTTATTTTTTGAAGCAATATCTGGATATTCAATTTCTAAATCATTTGATGAAATTTCTAGAGCAGTTTTTGGATATATATTTCCTGAAATTTCATAAATCGCTTTATTGATTATGTCATAAACATCATGAGTAACCTTCTTTAAAATAATTTCTTTATCGTATCCATAAATATTCAGGTCAAAAGAAAAATATTTCTTTTGTATATCATTTGAAGCATCCATTTCAGAATCTCTTTCAATAGTATTTTCAAAAGTAAAAATTCCTTTTCCTGGTTCAATCCCGTAATCTAATAATGCTTTATATCTTCATATTGATAAATTATCCATTATAATACCGCTTCTAAATTCAGAAGAAAAATCAAAATTTATTTTTCTATATTTATGATTAAGGTTCAAAAATAACTCAGATCCTTCTTCATCAATTAGCGGTGGATCTACTTTTATTAAATTAAATTTTTCTGATAAAAAAGAAAAAATTATTTTATCAATAATATCAATATTATTAATAACATCAAATTTTTCTATTTTTGAACTATACAATTTATTAAATTTCATACTATTTAAAATATTATATTACATAATGCATTTATTGAATTAACTTTTAATAATTACTTAAAAAATTAAAATAAAAAAACAAGCAAATTAATGCTTGTTTTATTAATAATTAAACTCGTTATTAAGAAGGAACTGTTCCCGCTACAACTTTTGCCTTAATTGTTTCAGGTTTTCCAGCTAATATCTTTTCATGAAGAATTTCAACTGTTGGACCTATTACAACGTGAACATGTTTTTTAGAAGGGTGAGCAACTCCAAAAGCTCCAGCGTTAACTAATGCTTTGTCATCTATTTTAGTTGGGTCTTCTACATCATATCTCAGTCTTGTTGCACAATGTGAATACATTGTTATATTTTCATAACCACCAAGAGCAGCAACAACTTTTTGTGCTTTTGCAGATGTTTTACCTGTTTTACTTTTTGAAGTATTTGAATCACCAATGTCAAATGAAAGTTTATTTGTTCCTCTACCCGGTGTATTTAAATTAAATTTCTTAATTAAGAAGTTTCCTGTAAAGAAGTACATTGCTGCTGTACCAAATCCAATTGGTCATATTCATAATGGATTTGCTAAAACTGCATCAAATCCAGTTTTATTTGCAACAATTATATCTAATGATTTTGGAATTGATAATGCGTAATCAATTAATCCTGCAGAAAATCCAAATCCAAGTTGAATTCCGAATACTCCTACTATGAATCCTACTATACCAGTTAATATTATATGCATTCCATATAATGCTGGCGCTAGGAACATAAATGAGAATTCTATTGGTTCTGTAATACCTGTAAAGAATGATACAAGTGCTGAACCAAGGAATAATGATGCAACTTGTGCTTTTTGTTTTTCTCCTTGTGCATTAAACCAAATGGAAGCAACTAATGCTGGTAATCCAAACATCATTATTGGAAAGAATCCAGTTTGGAAAGTACCCGCTTGATTTCCTAATGCTGGTGCATTAAGGAATATATTTATATCACCTGAAACACCACCATGAGTTCCACCTATAGATGTAAATCATAATGGAATGTTTAATACGTGATGTAATCCGAATGGAATTAACATTCTATTTATTATTCCGTATGCAAGCATTACACCTGCATTTTCTCAACGATTTCCTTGAGCTTCACCTAAACCTTTACCAATGTAGTAAAGACCAGCTCCAAATCATGGAAAAATTAAAGCATATAATAATCCTAATATTAATGATGATATAAATGCTAATACTGGAACTAATCTTCTTCCTGAGAAGAATCCTAATATTGATGGTAATTCAATACCATTAAATCTATTGTATAAAAATGAAACAATAGATCCGACAAATATACCGGTAAAGACATTTGTTGCAAGAATATTGTTATACCCTGTTCCGAATAAACCATGGAAACCTGAACCACCATTTAATGTCATTCCTCCATATATTCTATTTACAAAGTCATATCCTCCAAATATTCCATTGCTATCTGAAAGCATAATTGTAATGATTACCATTAATGAAAATCCTACAATGGCTGCTTCTCCTCTTTGATCTTTTGACATTCCAAATGAAATACCAATCGCAAATAAAAATGGTAGCGCCGGACCGAACACACCATTAGCTATTGCAGTAAATAAATTATTTACAAATTCTGAAAATCCAGTTGTTGTTGGGATTGCAGCACCTAAACGTAGAAGGATTGCAGCAAATGGCAACATAGCTATTGGGAAAAGTAATGATTTTCCCATTCTTTGCAGTAAAGCAAAAAATCTTTTTCAAGCAGTGTTTGGTTTATTTGCTTGAACTTTTTTTGGTTTTTTTTCTACAACATTTGTTGTTTTCTTAACACTATTTGCTACAGCCATTATTTATCCTCCTCCTTTTTCTTGTTATAGGCGATTAATACAGTTACAATCAATGCAGAGAATAACAATAATATTGTAATGACACCTAATGCTGCTAGTGTATTAGCATAAGATGTTGTGTCTTTTGTTAATGTAGCGGCTAATACTACAAATACAATTAAAGAAATGAAGGTTGAAATTCATAATAGAAATATTGTTCAATCTCTTGAATTCATGTCATTCATTTTTGCTTTTAATTTATTTAACATTTTATTTTCCTTTCGTTTTGCATAAGAATATTTTGAATATCACTTACACAAAAATTATAAACATAATATGCAAATAATTTGAAAATTTTGTTAATTCTTACATTCAAAACATAAAATTGTCAAATTTTAATATGTGAGTAGTATAATAAATTAAAGTAAAAAAGGGGATTGAAATGGAAATATTAGCACCAATAAAAGGTAAAATTGCGCCACTTAAAGAATTAAAAGATGGCGTATTTTCTGAAGGAATGATGGGGGATGGTTTTACAATTGAACCAGAAGATAACATTGTTTATGCACCGATAAAGGGTAAATTAGAAACAGTTTTTAATACAGGACACGCTTTTGGAATCGTTGGAAAAGATGGAACAAAAATATTAATACATGTAGGTATTGATACAGTACAACTAGGAGGAAAAGGTTTTAATGTCTTTGTTAAGCAAGGTAAAAAAATTAAAGCTGGAAAACCATTAGTTGAAGTTGATTTTGAAAGTATTAAAGATAAAGTGAAATCAATAAAGGTTATTGTTTTAGTTTTACCTGATTCAGAAAAAAAACTTGGTGAAATAGATTTTACTAAAGTTGATGTTGAAAATCAACAATTAATTGCTGAAACAAATTAATAGTATTTATAATAAACAAAAAAAGAGCTTTTAAAGCTCTTTTTCTTTTAAAAATTCTGATATTTTAGAACTAATTTCTTTATTTTTGAGCGAATAATCTATTGTCGCTTTAACAAATCCTTCAATTGAACCGAGATCATATCTATTTCCTTCAAATATTGATGCATATATTTTTTCTGTTTCCAACAGTTCTGGAAATGCATCTACTAAATTAATTTCATCAGAAGGCACATCACTAATTTTTAATTTTCTTAATATTTTCATTGTCTTTGGAGTAAAGACATATCTACCAAGTATTGCAAACTTAGATGGAGCATCTTTTATTTCAGGTTTTTCTATAGCTCCGGTTATTTCAAATGATCTTTCTTCTTTGTGATAATTATCATACTTAGGTTTTACAATTCCATATTTAGAAATGTCACGATCTAAAACTTTTTGAACACCTACAACAGAAGATTTTTTTTCATTAAATGTATCAATTAATTGTTTTATGGCAGGCACTTTTGAATCAACTAAGTCATCACCAAGAATAATTGCGAAAGGTTCATCTTCAACTAATTCACTAGCAACAGCTATTGCATTTCCTAATCCCAACTGTTGATTTTGAATTGCAAATACGATTGAACAAAAAGAATTAATTTCATCTAAGTATTTGATGAATTTTATTTTATTTTTTTCTTCAAATATTTTTCTAATATTAGGATCATCTTCAAAATATTTTAAAATACCTGTTTTTTTATAAGAAACTATAAAAATTACTTCTTCTATTCCTGATTTTGTTGCTTCATCAACTAAATAATGAATAGCAGGTTTATTTAAAATTGGCAATAGTTCTTTTGCTACAACTTTTGTAAAAGGAAAGAATCTTGTTCCAAGACCTGCAACTGGTATTATTAATTTTTTAACTTCCATTTACTTTATCAATCCTTTTATAAATTCATGCATTTTCACTTTTGTTTGAATTGCATTATTTCTTGATTCTTTATCTAATATTTCGAAATACAATTTAAATTTAGGTTCTGTACCTGACATCCTGAATTTAACTCATGTATCGTTATCAAAATGTCATTCT
This sequence comes from Mycoplasma sp., assembly GCA_024721275.1. GTDB lineage: Bacteria > Bacillota_I > Bacilli_A > Mycoplasmatales > Metamycoplasmataceae > JAMPIX01. The sequence continues at coordinate 270,280 of JAMPIX010000001.1, read as the reverse complement.
AATGTTCCTGCTGCTGGATTTTTTGTAACTTCCATTAATTTATAACCAAACAATTCATTAAATTCAGGTTTTTCAAGTAATGCCATTTTTTCAGAAGCTATTTCTTTTCAATTATCAACACCTTCAAATACAATTGCTATTGTTTCTCCATATCAATTTCCATATTCATTACATAATTCATCGATTGCATCAACAAGAGTCATACCTTTATTTGCATAAAAGTTTGCCATATCAGCTGCTAATAATCCAGCTTGATGAGAATCTTTATCTCTAGTTATAGGCATTAATGTTGCTCCAACCGCTTCTTCAAAACCTAAAATAAAGTTTTTATCTGGATTTTCCGCAATAGCATTACCAACTCATTTAAATCCTGTAGGAGTTCTTAAAACTGGAATATTTTTTGATTCTGCTATTTTATCTATTATATTTGTTGATACAAATGTTGAAACTACAAATGGATTATTAGGCATTTTCTTTTCTTTAACCATATAATTTAAATATAAAGCACCCATTTCATTACCTTTGAAAAAGATTCATTCATTATCTATTTTTTGTGCAACAGCTATTCTATCAGCATCTGGATCAGCTGCAAGAATAAATGTTTTATTTTTAAAATCAGCTAATTTAATCGCTTTTTCAAAAGCTCTTGGATCTTCTGGGTTAGATGTTAATGTTGATGAAAAATCAGGGTCATGTATTGCTTGTTCTTCCACTTGCTCAAAATTAAATCCAGCTTTTTTATAAAGTCTTGGAGTTATCACTGTACCAGTTCCGTGTAATGCAGTGTAAACAATATCAATTTTTTTGTCTAATTCTGGATGTATTTGTACTTCTAAAACATCTTTTATATAATCTTCTTCCAATGATAATGGAATTTCTGATGTTAATGAATCATCATATTTGACTTCTCAATTTAATATATCATCAATTTCATCCATTTTTTTACTTATAAAATTTGTATCTTTAGGTAATAATTGACAACCGAATTCATCATAAACTTTATATCCATTGTAATTTTTAGGATTATGAGAAGCAGTAATAATTATTCCTGCTTTTGCACCAAGTTTTGGTATTACATATGAAACAAGTGGTGTAGGACTTAATTTATTTGAATTAAAAATAAGAGCTTTTATACCAAAAGTTGAAAGCACTCTTGCTGATTCTATTGTAAATTCATCAGAAAAGTGTCTATTATCATGACCTATAACAACACTCATATCAGCATTTTTACCAAATTTTTCAATAATTAATTTAGCAACACCAATTGTAGCTTTTCTAATTAAAAATTTATTTAATCTTCCATCTCCAACACCAAGAATACCTCTTATCCCTGCTGTTCCGAATGATAATTTTGTTTTAAATGCTGATTCTATTTCCTCTGTTGACATTTTGTTCAAAATTTTCTTATTTTCATCACTTACTTGTGGTGAATCAATTCACATTTGTACTCTTTTTTTTATATCCATTTGTTTACCTCTTTATAAAATATCACTTTATTTTAAATAAAGTGTATATTTAAATTATATATTATCAAATTAAAAAAAATAATTAGTTATTTTAGGTTTTCTAATAATTCGTTTGCTTTATTAGTTTTTTCTCAAGGAAAATCTTTTCTACCAAAATGTCCAAAAGTTGATGTACCGAAATATTTAACATTTTTTAAATCAAGAGAATTTATTATTCCATTCATAGAAAGATCAAACGTCTTCATTATAGACTCTTCTATTTTTTCAATATCATATTTTTCTGTACCAAAAGCATTTACATTTATAGAAATTGGTTTTGCTCTTCCAATTACATAAGCTAATTGTATTTCCATTTTATCAGCAAGATCAGCAGCAACACAATTTTTAGCTACTCATCTTGCAGCGTAAGCTGCAGATCTATCAGGTTTTGTGTAATCTTTTCCTGAAAAAGCTCCACCACCATGTCTTCCCATTCCGCCATATGTATCAACAATTATTTTTCTTCCTGTCAATCCAGCATCACCTATTGGTCCACCGATTGTAAAAATTCCAGAAGGATTTACTATCATATTATCTTCACTGGTTTCTAAATCAAATGTTTTAAGAACTTTAGCAATTATATTTTTTCTAACATAACTTCTAAATTGCTCTAAATCAAAATCTTTTTCATGTTGAATAGACATTAGAATTGTTTTTACTTTTAAATCATTAGGATTAGAATAATCAATTGTAACTTGAGATTTCATATCTGATTTTGCAAATTTAAATTCTTTGTTTTTTCTTTGTTTTTCTGCTTCTTTAACTAATTCATGAGCTATTGAAATCGGCAATGGCATCAATTCTTTTGTCTCTTTAGTTGCATAACCAAAGATAATACCTTGATCACCAGCTCCTATTATTTTTTCTCCAGTTTGATCAACTGCCTGATTTATATCAGGAGATTGTTTATTTATATTAGAAATGATTGTGAAGTCGTTTTCATCAAATCCTAATTCAAATAAAATATCTCATGCTTTTTTTACAACATCAACATAAGTTGAAGTTGTGATTTCCCCACCTATTATTATTAATCTGTTAGAAGCCATTACTTCACATGCAACTCTAGATTCTTTATCTTTTTCTAAACATGCATCAAGTATCACATCTGAAATTTGATCACAAATTTTATCTGGATGACCTGCGCCAACAGATTCTGAGGTAAATAATTTTTTTACTATCATAATTCCCTTTGTTTTAATTTATTTTATATTTTAGCAATTTCTACTAAATCTTTTACAATCATCAATTCTTCATCTGTTTTTATTACATAAATATCAACTTTTGAATTTTCTGATGAAATTTTTATATATTTATCTTTTGTTCTAGTATTATTTTTTTCTTCGTTAAGTTCTAATCCCATTGTTTTAACAGCCTCAATCACTTTAGCTCTAACCATTGATGAGTTTTCACCAATTCCTGCTGTAAATACTATTGCATCTGTTTTTCCTTCAAGATCATTATGATATTTAACTATAAATTCTGCAATTCTTTTTGCGTATATTTCCATTGCAAATATTGCATCTTTATTTCCTTTTGCAATTTCAGCTTCAATATCTCTAAAGTCTGATGAAATTCCTGAAATTCCTAAAACACCTGATTCTTTGTTTAGAGCTGTAGTAATTTCTCCAACTGTTTTACCGGTTTCATTAACCATATATTCAACTATAGCTGGATCAATATCTCCAGATCTTGTACCCATTATTATTCCTGCTAATGGTGTTAATCCCATTGAAGTATTAATTGATTTGCTATCTTTTATTGCTGTAATTGAAGCTCCGTTTCCTAAGTGACAAGAAATAACGTTCACAGATTTTTTAGAAAAAATCTCTTCAGTAACTTGTGCCATATATTTATGAGAAGTACCATGCATTCCATATCTTCTTACAGAATAATTTTTATATCAATCCATAGGAACTCCATAAATGAAGTTTTTCATTGGCATTGTTTGATGATATGAAGTATCAAAAACTGCAACATTTTTAGCATTTGGAACAGATTCAAAAAACGCTTCCATAACTGATGCAGCTGGTGGATTATGTAATGGTGCCAGTTTTGATAATTCTCTTATTACTGAAACAGTATCTTTTGTAATTACTGATGATGTTTTAAAAGTTTCACCACCTTGAACAACTCTATGTCCAATTCCAATTATTTCATCTAATGAAGAAACGACATTATTACTTATTAATTCTTCAATTAAAATCTTAACTGCATCTGCATGAGAATTTAATTTAACATCTAATTCTTTTTTATTTCCTTCTGTTTCTATTATAAATTTACCATCTATAAAAATTCTTTCTGCCAATCCTTCGGCTATTGGTTTTAGTCCATCTCTTTCAAAAACCTTGAACTTCATTGAAGAAGATCCTGCGTTAACTACTAATAATTTACTCATTTTATTCCTTCCCTGCAATTATTTGTGTTGCTGTTATATATGAAACATCAATTATATCCTGTATTGATGCTCCTCTGCTTAAGTCATTTACTGGTGCAGCTAATCCTAATAAAATTGGACCAATTGCTTTCATTTTTCCAAGTCTTTGAGCAATTTTATATCCTATATTTCCTGCTGATAAATTTGGAAAAACAAAAACATTTGCTCCTTCTTTTCAATCTAATTCAGGAGCTTTTTTAGACATAACTTTTCTATCAAATGCTGCATCGAATTGCATTGAACCAAAAACTTTCTGATTTTTAATATCTTCATTTTTTAATAATTCATATGCATTTGCCATTTTTTCAGCATCTTCACCTGAACCTGATCCAGCAGTTGAATATGAAAGTAATGCTGCTCTAACTTCATCCATTCCAGTTGTTGTTAAACCAAAATAAATAACTTGTTTTGTTATTTCAACTACTTGTTCAGCTGTTGGATTTATATTTATTGCACAATCTGCAAATAATTGTAATTCTTCATCACTTTCCATTATAAATACTGATGAAACAATCTTTGATTCCTTTTTAGTTTTTATAATTTGTAAAGCTGGACGCAAAGTATCTGCTGTTGTGTATTCTATTCCACCAACATATCCTTCTGCAATTCCTAATTTTACTAGCATTGTTGCAAAGTAATTTGGTTGTTCTATTAAAGCCTGTGCTTTTTCAATTGTCATACCTTTTGCTTTTCTAATTTCATGCAATTGTGATACTAAATTTTCTTTCTCATTGTAAGATTCTATTGAAATATACTCTATTCCATTTTCTTGTTTTTGATCATCAGTTTTAACAACTAATATCGGTTTTATATTTGACTCCTCTTTTATTTTTAATGCTGCTTCAACAACATATTCATGTCATCCTTCAGGAAAAACAATAGTAGGGTTTTTACCACTACTATTTATTTTTTCTGTTATTTTTTTTATTATTTTACTCATATATAAAAAATTATACTCTTATTTTTGATTATTCAATATGATTTTTTACTGATGTGTTTTTATATTAATATTTTTGATTAAAATTAAGATTTTTTTCAATTTCTTGAACGATCAATTGCATCATCTCATTTTTCAATTAAATATTTTCTTTTGTCTTCTTTCATTTCAGGTTTGAATATTCTATCTGATTCAAAAATTTCTTCTAATTCTTTTATAGAACTTCAAAATCCAACAGCTAATCCAGCCATATATGCAGCACCCATTGCTGTTGTTTCTATATTTTTTGGTCTTTCAACACGAGTGTTAGAAATAGATGATTGAAATTGCATTAAATAATTTGAATTAGATGCACCACCATCCACTCTCATTTTAGTTATTTCTTTATTCATATCTTTTGACATCATAGAAATCAAATCATTTGATTGATATGCAATTGCTTCAAGAGTAGCTTTTACTATATGTTCTCTTCTTGTTCCTCTTTCAAGACCTATAATCATTCCTCTTGCTGTTGAATCTCAATATGGAGCACCAAGTCCTGCTAATGCAGGAACAAAGAAGACTTCCTGATCATCATTTTCAGATACAAGACTAACTATAACATCAGCTAATTTAGCATCAAGAATTAATCTTAATCCATCTCTTAAAAATTGTAAAGCTGAACCAGCTATAAACACAGAACCCTCTAATGCATACACTGTTTTTCCTTCACCTATTTGTCAAGCAATTGTAGTTAGTAAATTATTTTTAGAAGGTACGGCTTTTTCACCTGTATTAACTAAAACAAAGTTTCCTGTTCCATATGTATTTTTAACATCACCTTCATTAATTGCAAGTTGTCCAAACAACGCACTTTGTTGATCTCCGATTACACCACTTATTGGAATTTCTGCAACTGAAGAATCAGAAAATATTTTTGAACTAGCAAAACCATATTTTGTAGATGAAGATGGATTTACTACAGGTAGTATTTCTCTTGGTATATTAAATAAATCTAATAATTCTTGATCTCATTCATTTGTACGAATATTGTATAGTAAAGTTCTTGATGCATTAGATACATCTGTAGCATGAACTTTTCCGTCTGTAATTTTTCATATTAATCATGAATCAATTGTTCCAGCAAGTAAATTACCTTCTGCTAATGCTTCTTTTGCATCATCAACATTTTCTAATATTCATTTTATTTTTGTTGCAGAAAAATAAGGGTTTATAAGCAGTCCTGTTTTTTCATTAATTTTTTTATTTATGTTTTTATCTTTTTTAACTAATTCTTCACAATATTTACTTGTTCTTGCATCTTGTCATACTATTGCTTTATATACTGGAAGACCAGTTTTTTTATTTCATAAAACTACTGTTTCACGTTGATTTGTTATTCCTATTGAAGCAATATCATTTTCAGAAATATGAGCATCTTTTAGAGCTTCTCTTATTGTTGATAATTGAGTACCTCAAATTTCTTGTGCATCATGTTCAACTCAACCTGATTTTGGAAAAAACTGAGTAAATTCTCTTTGTGATGAACTTATTATTTTTCCTTTTTTATCAACTACTAACGTTCTTGTAGAAGTTGTTCCTTCATCGATTGTTAAAATATATTTTTCCATTTTTCACCTCTTCTTTATCAAATTATTGAATAATCTAATTCATAATTTTCTTTTAGTTTTAATTTTTGTTTTGTTTCTTCTTCAAGTATTTTTTCAACCATTTCTGCAATAGCTGGTGCTGAAGAAATTGCCGGTGATTGCATACCAGCAATATTTATAAAGTTCTTATCATATTTTGAGGTAGCAATTATAAAATCATCAGACTTAACATCTATTGGTCTAGATCCAGAAATAGATTTTTCTGTCTTCGATAAATCTATTGTAGGAATAATTTCATTACCAATTTTTTTTATTTCAGAATACATTTTTCTTGTAATTAATCTTGTTTCATCTTTAGGAATATCATTTTCAGCAGTAGGACCAACTAGAACTCTTCCATCTAACATCGGAGAAACAATTACACCTTTACCGTGAATTGTTGGTACTTTAAAACAAATATTTCTTACTTTATTAATTTCTGATTTTGAAAGGATTCTATATTCACCTCTTCTTGTTGTAAGTTTAAATTCACTTTTATGTCCAGCTATATCATTTATATTATCAGCATAGTGTCCAGCTACATTAATAATTGTTTTAGCATTAATTGTTTCTTTATTATTAATTTCTATTTCAAAAGAATTATTCTCGTTTTTTGCAATATTTGTGACTTCAGAATTTTTTCTTAATTCTAATCCGTTTAATTTTGCTGCACCAACAAATGCTCTTGATGCCATTATAGGATCTATAGCTCATGAACTTGTACATAATAAAGCACCAATTGCTTCAGGATTAACATTTGGTTCAAGCTCTACTAGTTTTTTAGCATCAATGATTTCCATATCTTCTTTTAAAACACCATTAGTTAAACCTCTTTTATATAAGATGTCAACATGCTTCATTTCTTCCTTGTTAAATGCTATAACTAATGAATCTATTTTTTTTCTAGGAAAATCTAAATGTTTAAATATAAAATTTCTTCAAATTTTATTTCCTTCAATATTTAATTTAGCTTCTATTTTTGTTTCTAAAGCATCGAAACCACCATGAATAACACCAGAATTACCTGCTGTTGTTTCATCTGCTATATATGGATTTTTTTCTAATTGTAGTATTGATAAATTGTATTTCGATAAATAATAAGCAATACATGTGCCGATTATTCCTGCACCAATTATCACTATGTCATATTCATTTTTAATATTTTCAATCATACTAAAATTATAAACAAATTTTAATAGATAAATTAACAAATTTTTTCTTTTTCTAAAATTTTATTAAATTTTTTTACCGAAAAATCAATATTTTGATCATTTAATATTATATAATTTGATTTTATTTCTTTATTTGAAATTGGATTATATTTTTCATCTTTATTTAAATAATTAAATTTACCTTTTAAATCATTTTTAGTTCTTTTGATTAAAATAACTTTATCAAAAAAATCTTTATATTTTGATTCTGCATTAATATAAACTGCCATTTCTACAATTATATTTTCGTTTTGATCTTTTAAATTTAATAACAATTCATTGATAAAAGGTGTAACTATTTCATTAAGAGTTTCAAATTTAATTCGATCTTTAAAAACGATTTTACCCAATTCTTTTGTTATGATTTTTTTTCCATCAGTTACATCAGAACCAAAATGTTTAATAATTTTTTCATATAGATCATGTCCTTTAATATAAAAATTATTTTTGACATAATCATCTAAGTAAATTGTATTTTTAAAATTTACTTTTTTTAAAATTGTCGTTTTTCCAGAATTGGTTTTTCCAGTAACAACAATCAACATTATTTCTTTTCACCTTGTTGTTTTAGTAATCTTGAAGAATAATCAATTAATGAATAATCTGGAATTATTAAAATTGTTTCTAATTCTTTATTTAAGTGATTATTACCAGCCGCTAATTCTAATTCATATTTAAAATCAATATCATTTCTTGCAGATCTTATCAAAAATTTTGTATCTAATTTTTTTGCTAATTCAGCAGTCATTAAATTTGAATTTTTAATAATTTCAATTCCTTTAATATGACCAATTTCATTTTTTACATTTTCCAATCTTCCATCTATGTTGGATAAATGTTCTTTTTCATTATTAAAAGTAACAACAACATAAACTAAATCAAATAATTTAGTTGCTTTTTTTATAATTTCAATGTGACCTTTATGTATTGGATCAAACGAACCAGGAAATATTGCTTTTTTCATAATCTAATTATATATATTATTATAAATATACATCTATAAAAATTGAAGATATTAAAAGACAAAAACCTATTATTGAAGATATATAAATTCCAAAAAAAGATTCTTTAACTTCTGTTTTTGTTTTATTTCCTCTTATAGTTTTATCTTCTCTTTTTGAAATATTTACTTCTTCTTCAATGCCCATTTGTTTTTTTCTAAATGGAGTAAATATTTTTTTTATTAATACTGTGTATGTTTTAAAAGCTCCGTATCTAATAGATACTCAAAGGATTATTACACAGACATAAATTATACTTCCTGTTAAATATGCATCAGGTATAGATAATTTTGAAACAAAAATACCAATTATTAAAATAACTATTGGGATTAATAATAAAATCATTGCTATTGCAATGCTTTTATATTTAGAATTCTTATAATCGTTTTCTTGTTTTTGTTTTAATGAAATTTTAGAATCCTTGTTTAAATCATTTAAAGGTTTTTCTTTACTCATTTTTTATGTTCATTCTTCTATTTGTTTATCAGTAGCATAGACATCATGTTCTTTAGATACTGAATGATATTTAGCTGTTTCGTCAAGATCTTTTAAGTAAGAGTTATCAAATGATCTAGCTTTAAATTTCTTGTTTGCAGTTTCTATTTTAGGAATAGCATCTATTAATTCTTGTGTATAAGGATGAATAGGATTTTTAAATATTTCTTTTGTTTCTCCTCTTTCAACAACTTTACCTAAATGTAATATTTGTAATGAATCAGCAATGTATTCAACCATTGATAAATCATGAGCAATAAAAATCATTGATGTTCCATTTAATTTAGCAAGATCTTTTAGCATATTTACAACTTGCGCTTGAATAGAAATATCTAATGCAGCTATTGGTTCATCCGCAAGAATTACATCAGGCTTAGCAATTAAAGCTCTAGCTATAGCAATTCTTTGTCTTTGACCACCAGAAAATTCATGAGGATATCTATATAAGTGCTCACTTTTTAAACCGATATTTAAAAGTAATTGATGAATATGATGTTTAGAAACTAATTTTTTAATTCTTGATTTTGTTATAAATGGTTTTTTCTTAGCGATAAATAATTCTTTTGAATATTTTAAATCTCTATTTAGTAATTTATATTCAATTGTAAATGCATCTGTTGTTTCATTATTTTTATTTAACATTGTAACAAAATTTTGATAAATCAATTTTCATTGAATCTTTCTTTGTTTGTCTTCGACTCTTTTATACATTTTTTTCAATGTCATTCTAATATTTTTTGTAATTTTATCAAAGAAAATATTATTTGCTTTTGAAATAATTTTAAATTCATTTTGTAATTCTTGTATTTCAGCATTTCTTTTTTCTTCAAGCTTTTCAAAGTTTTTTTCTTGAAGAAATTCATTAAGACTTTTTTCATAAATTACTTTTTCTTCATTATATTCTCTTTCTGCTTTTTTAGTTTCTTCCTGAGAATATGTTGGTTTTACAATAGAATTAAGTTCTGCTTTCTTATTTTCTATTTCTTTAATGATTGCTTTTTCTTTTTTATTATAATATTTAACACCATTAATCAATTCTAGATAATTAATATTATCTACTTTTTCAAATATTTTTATTTCAACATCAGAAATTAAATCTATTAAACTGTATTTATCTAAATGTTTAAAGTGCTTTTTAATTAAATTTAAAAAATTCAACATTTCTTTATTTAATTTTCTATTTTCAACTAATTTTTCATATGTTGGATTATCATAAGTTTTATTTATATCAAAAGAAATTTTCTTAATTCTTGTTTTATATTTTCTTCTTTCGTTTTTAACAATTCTTATTTTTTCCTCAGCAATTTCATCTAAATTACTTTCAAGTTCTTTGATTTGAGATAATACTTCTTTTCTTTTGTTATTGAAAATTTTATTAACATTTATTATATTTTCATATTTAGTTTTTTTATCAAATAATCTTTGTTCAGGTTCGTTAAGTATATTTTGTTCAAATTTTTCAACCAATCTATCAAAAGTTAAAACCTGACTTGTTACAGATTCAGAAATAAAATTTATAACTTCTTCATTAGCTTTAAAACGTTTTTTATAAGTTATTGAATTAAAGAAATTTAATTCATCTCTTGCATTATTTCTACCTTTTCTTCTTGGATCAAATGTTGTTGAAAATTTGAATTGATCTAATTCTTTAGCTAACTCTTTGTGAAAATCGTTTAAGATTGTATATTTTTTAATTTCATTTTCATAAACATGTTTATTAAATAATTCATTAACTTCATATTTATACATAGTTTTTATATTTGTTAAATTATCTAATAGTTTTTTATATTCTATTTTAAATTCACCAGAATTTTTAAATGACTCTTGGATTATTGAATAAACATTCATTTTTTCATTCAATGATGCATAAGGATCCTGGAATATCATTTGAACTTTTGATGTAAGAAATTTTTTAGTTTTCTTTTTGATTTTAATTCCAGATATTAATTTATCATTAACAATTATATGTCCAAAATAATCTCTAATTAATCTAACAAATGCTTTAGCTGTTGTAGATTTACCTGAACCAGATTCACCTATTAATCCAACTATTTCACCTTTTTTAATATCAAATGAAACATTGTCAATCGCTCTTACAACTTCGTTTTTATTAATAAAATATTTTTCAAGATTAATAAACTTAGCAGATAAATTTTCATCAAATTCTTTTGCTTTTTGATTTTTTTTAACAAAATTTATTGAAGAATTTCCTAAATTCTTAAATTCCTTAGTAGGCAAAATGCTAATCATTGATGTTTTTTCTGCTATAGCATCAAATTTTGATAACATTCTATATTTTCCGTCATCTTTTTGAATAGCTATTTTCTCAACTCCATCTATAGAAGTAGCAAAATGTAAAGCTTCATCTTTTGTATTGAAATGCTTTATTTGAGATTTTTCATCTCTTTTTTTTCTAACTATTCATTCATCAGAATTTGTACTTCTTAAAATGAAAATTGTTTTGTCTAAATTTATTGAAGATGGTTTTTTATTTTGTATATTTTTATTTTTTTGTTTTGACATAGTAATCCCTTTTTATTTAAATACTTCCTTGAATTTTTTGATTTTTTCTTTAACAACTTTACTCATCTTAACTTTTGGAGCATTTGGATGAAGCAATCATGTTGCAGCGGCATGAGAATTAGAAATATCAATTAATGGTGGTTCTTTTAAGAAGTCCAATTTAGTTGCGTATTTATTTCTAGGTGCAAACGGGTCTCCCATTGGTAAATATTTCATATTTGGTGGAGAACCAGGAATTGTATAAAGTTCTTCTTGATCTGAATCAGGTATCGCTGATAACAACGCTCATGTATATGGATGTCTTGGATCTGTAAAAATTTCTTTCTTTTTTCCTTTTTCTACTACTTTACCAGCATACATTACATAAATGTAATCACAAAGTTTTGCAATAACACCAATATCATGAGAAATGAAAATAATTGAAACATTGAATTCATCTCTAACTTTTAAAAATAGATTTAAAACAGATGCTTGAACAACTGTATCAAGTGCTGTTGTAGGTTCATCAGCTATTATTAATTTAGGTTTACACATAACTGCAGAAGCAATAACTATTCTTTGTTTCATTCCTCCTGAAAAAGTATGAGGGAAAGAATCTAATTTATTTACAACTTCTCTAATTCCAAATTTTTCTAACGTTTCAACAATAAGCATTTCTCTTTCTCTTGTTGTTTTTAAATCTGGTCTATTTTTTATTAATGTATCAAGCAGTTGTTTTTTAATTGTTCTTGTAGGGTTTAATGAAGTCATAGGATCTTGAGGAATATAAGCGATTTTCTTACCTCTTATATCTAATCATTTTTTTCTATTCATTTTCATTAAATTTACACCATCAACAAGCATTCTTTTTGAATTTGTTATTGAATTTTTATTTAAATTTAATAAAGATTTTGTTGAAACGGATTTACCTGAACCAGATTCACCAACTAAACCAATTATTTGAGATTCAAAGACATCTAAATCAATGCCTCTAATAATATCAACTAATTGTTTACCATTTTTGAATGAAATATTTAAATCTCTAATAGATAATATTTTTTTATTTTCATCAGGTTTTATTGCTAGATTTTCTTTTGAAATTGAAACAACAGGTGTTTCAATGACTTTGCTTTCATCACCTTTTTCTTCATCTTTATTATTTTTTTCTTTAAGAAAAATAGATTCGGTTTGCTTCAATGCTATTAATGATTCTATTGTATGAGCATCTTTTTTATTATTAGAATTAACTTTTTTTGTTTCATCTATATTTTTACTTTCAGCAGCTGGTTTTTTAACAGGTGCAGTTTTTCTGACTGTAGCTGTTTTAGTAATTGGTTTTTTAACTGTTGAAGTTTTTTTAATTGTTGCATATGTTGTTGTAGATTTTTTAGCAACTGGTTTTTTAACAGTTGTAGTTTTCTTTGTAGTAGAAGATGTTCTTTTTTTAGTTTCTGCCATTTTACTTACCAACCTTTGGATCTAATGCATCATTTATTCCATTTGCAACAAACTGTAATGAAAGAGTTATCGCAAATAAAATTAATGTAGGAGTCAATAGATATCATATATTTTCTAAATGTGATTTTGCGTCGTTAACAACAACACCTAAACTTGCATCAACTGTACTTGTTAATCCAAGGAAAGCTAATGAAGCCTGAATAATAATTACTGATGGAATTCTACTTACATATCTTGATAATAATTTACCTAATGTATTTGGTAAAGCATGTTTAAATATTAATTGTGCTTCATTATTGCCAGATGTTCTAGCTGCTGCTATATAATCTTGATCTTTAACTTTTATCATAAACATTCTTGCTTGATATAAAGGAGTAATTCAACCGATAGATACCAATGCAATAAATAGTGATCAGAAACCTTGAGGAAGCATAAATGTTAATAGAATAAATCAAATTAATTGTGGAATACCATTTAATGTATCAACAGCACGCATTACATATGTGTCCATTCTACTTCCAGCATAGAAACCAATTCATGCACCTATTGCTATACCAACTATTGATTCAACTGTTGCAACTAATAATGCAAGTTTTAATGAATTTAATGTTCCATGTCAAACTCTTACTCAAATATCTTGTCCAATAGCATTTGTACCAATTATAAATTTATGTGATGTTCCAGTTGCGTTGAAATAATCATATGGATTCATTTCAATTGAAAGTCATCCAGGTCCAAGAACTTTTATATCTCTAATATGGGGATGGTTTGATGCTGATTCACCGAACAATTGATACAAAGCATTCAATTGAGTAGTTGTAATAACTTTGTGTACTCAACCACCATTTGTGCTAGAAGGAGGTAAATCACTTATTATGAAATTTGATGCAGCTGAAACTTTATCATTAGGGCCATATGCTGAAATACCTGTTACAACAACACCAGTAATTATTATTCCTATAAATACTATCAAAGAAATTACAGTCATCTTGTTTCTAAAAAATCTAGTAAGAAAACTTTTTCAGTTTGTTACAGGTTTACCAGAAAGTTGAACTTGATCTTTAACTTCATTATCATTTATGATAATTAGTTTTTCATCATTTTGACTAATTCCATATTTACTATTAAATTCATCTTGAGATAATTTATTAGGCATTTTCAACTCCCTTCATATTTGCATTTACGTTTTTGTTTCTTTTACGTTTGTATCAAGCTTTAATTCCAATACTCTTAACTTCGGAAGCAGAAGAGTATTTAATTCTTGGATCAATGAATACATAAGAAACATCAACTATTAATTGTGAAAGCATTGCTAATGCACCAAAGAAAATAACATTGAACATAACTATATTTGTTTCTTTATTTCTAACTGCATTTGTAATAACTGTTGAAGAACCTGGAATTGCAAAGAATTGTTCAACTATCAATGATCCAGCTAATAAAGCAACAAATGAAGGTATTACTATTGTAACTATAGGAACTAATAAGTTTCTTCAAACATATTTTCTAAATACTTGCATTGTTGATAAACCTTTTGATTGCGCATTTACAATATATTCACTAGCTAATACAGTGATAACTTCATTACGAACGTAGTATGTTAAAACAGCTATTTGTGTAACTGTTAAAGCAATTACTGGTAGAACCATAGATCTTATTGATAATCCTCAACCATATGCGGCTCAATCTAAAAATCCTGCTGGTAATCCCATATATGGACCAATAACTAATAAGAAAGCAGCTAATATAAATGTTGGTATTGCTAAAAAGAATATAACAAATATATTAATAATAATATCTCATGATTTTCCATTGTTGTATCCAGCTATTATTCCTAATGTAACACCAATAATAGTTGATAAAATGAATGCTGATGATGTTATTAACAATGTATATTTAAGTGGTCCAAAAAATAAATCTTGAATTTTATTAACACCAGCTGCAGCAGGATTATAAATAGGTCCTAAATCTCCACGGAATAATCCGGCAAATCAAGAAGCGAATTGTGCAGCAACAGATTTATCTAAACCGAAGTCATGCACCGCCTTATCATATTCTGCTGTAGTTTTATATTTTGAAGGGTCTAACGGATTCCCTTTTAATAAGCCCATCAAAAAATAAGTTATGATTATTAGAGCGATTAACGAAACAATTGTTAATAGTAATCTCTTTATTATATAACTAAACATTTTTCTCCTTTATTATAAGTTGTTTCAACCATTTATGCTATAAGTATACACTACAATACACAAATAGATAATAATATTTTCTTGTTATTCGACTTTTCATTGTTCTAGATATACACTACCTGAAACTTCAGGGGGTATAATCAATCAATTTTTTATTAAATTAGCATTAGGTAAATTTGGTCTAGGAACAGTTACTTCTGCTGGTGAATCAATTGTCATTGGTCTACCAAGAATGTCATTATATTCTTTAATAAAATTCTTTATTTGATCATTGTCATTATTAAATACACTTTGTGAAGAAAGCATTAATAATGATTCTATTTTTGTTGAAAAAATTCCGACAAGTTCTTTTTTACCTTTTATTGTTAATGAATCAATATCTATATCTAATTTTTTAGCAAGATCACCAATTTGACTTCATCCGTAACCTGCTTTATCAAACACTATGTTGTGTAACCCTTCAAAAGTTAATGCATTCAATTTGTTTAAAAGATTTGTTTTTGCTTGATCTGCTGATACATTATCATGAGCCTGTACAAAATCACTTGGATTAGCAGTTACTTGACTTGAAAGTGCTTGTATTCAACTATTAATATTTGTTTTTAAATTTTCTGCAATTTTTGTTGATTCAGGCAACATTGTTCTTAATGTATTAAATTTTGCATCTGGATCAGCAAGAGCTGAAAAGGCTGTCATTAATGGTGAAGCATTAGAACCACTATAACTTTGTACTAATAAACCGTATAAATATGTAGGGTAGTTATCTGTATCAGAACTTCAACCAAAGTATGAAAATTGACTAACTTTATGTTGTTCTGATGCAACTCAAGAAATACCACCATTAAACGGCACGTTTATATTATCTCCGAATCAATCATTAGATACTGTTAATTTTATTCTGTCAGTTGATAAGCTTTCTATAATCTTTTCAACTTCATGATAAGTAGAAAATAAATTCTTATCACCATTAAATCCACTTCTTAGCGGCAACATTAAATTCAATGTATGTTGTTTGCCATCTGGAAACATTTGATCTAAAAATGTAGCCATTTTTTTCTTAACTTCATCAAAAATTGATGATTCTAATTGTTTTTCTTGATTTCCTACATTATCTAAATATGCTTGTTTATTTTCTTTAATTGTTGAAACTAAAGGTTGTGAAGGCAATGTAGCCAATTTAGTATTAGGATCATAATCATAAACTTTAACATCATGTAAAACTTCACCAAGATTTACTAAAATTTGATTATTAGTTTGTGAACCTGTACCAGCGCCTGGAGGAACATTTAAGAATCATTCCGCATATCCTGGATACACTTTTTGTATGACTGTATATCAATTAATTGATGCTTGTAAAAGATTTCTAAATACTAGTCCTGAACCAAACAATGAATCTAAAGGTGATGCAGTATCTTTTTGTGCTTTAATTTCATCAAAAGATAATCCAAATAAAATTTTACTTAAATCACTATTCATATCATATATAGTGCTTTTTCCTTCTAAAATATTTTTAATGGCTGGCTGAACTAATGAATGTTGTCATAAAATTTGTGGTCCATTTGAATTTGGATAAGATACATCAAATTGAAAGGCATCAAATTTTCCATTTTCATTATATTTTGCATATAAATCTTCTACATCTGTAGATGGAAGTTTATTTAATAATTTAGATGGAAGTTCAAATTCTGTTCCTTGTTTATATTTTTCTCATAATATTCTTGGTCAAATATCTGGACTTGAAATAACAAAATTAGTTGTGAATGAATTAACAGTTTTTGGATCATTTACAAAATCTTTTCTAGCGTAATGCATATTTTTTATTACTTTATTTTTTGTTTTAGAAACCTTAGAAATATAATATGAACCTGAATATAATCTATTTGAATAATCTCTACCATATCTATAAAAACCAAGTTGTGTTAATAATTCATCTTGTGAAAGTGTATATGAATCTAAAGGAACAACACTACTCATGTTATCTTTGATTCATTGTGTAGGAACTGGACTTCTTAAATACGAACCATTTAAAAATTGATTTTGAAAGAAGAAGTTATGATTTTCAATTTCACCAGAACCAAGAGTATTAAATTTATAATTTAAAGTTTCATCATCTGGAGCTATACTATTAACAATATTTTGATCAATAAATACATTATCTAAATCATCAGAATTTATACCGTTTACATTTTTAACATCAACATTTCCAATATCATATAAATAAGTATTATCAATATCAAAAGTATTGAAGGCAGCTTTATGATCTGTATTCATTGCAGCTTCTATAGAATCTACTTTTTCACGATTAGCTTTTTTTGTCATTCCTACTCTAATTGAATGCATTAAATTAATTTGTTCAAATTGAGAACCAGTTACAAAATCTTTTGATGTTATTTTATATTTTGTTTCATTTCCAGAACTATCAATTCATTTTGCATCTCTTAATTTTATTTTAATTGATTTTGCAGCTTTTAATTGAGTTTTAAAATTATCTGAGTTAATATTATTGTCATCATCCATATTACTTGGATCATCATCATCAAAAGTAATTTCTTGATCTTGACCATTTTGACCAGGTACAACTAGAATTACAGCTTTTGCTAATTCCATTTTTATATATTTGGTCGGTTTTACTAATGGTGCATTAAGTTCACCTGTTGCTGGATTAATATCAGCAGCATTTACATGCACTTTATCAGTATAAGCATATGTAAAAAGCTTTCCATTCGCATCCATAATTCCTGAAAAACTAGCTGAGGTCATATTTGCTTTTGCAGCTACAGTAGAAAATCACTTAACATTATATTGATTTTGTGAATTAATAGTTTGATTTAAATCATTATGTGAACCAATTCAACTTTCGGTTGGTATTCCTGTAGAACTTGATGGTGAACAAGCTGTAATTGTCATTGCAGCTGCTGCAGTACCAACAACACCTAAAGTTGAAAAACCTATTATTTTCTTCTTATTTTTTTTCATTTGTGCCATCCTTAATATTCTATTCTTCTGTTACTTGTCATTGTTCCAGTCTATCAACTATACCAATTTGTGGTGTTTTAACAACATCTGCGACTTTAGCTGTTTCTGGGAATAATTTTCTTCTTTTATCTTTTTTATTTTTCATAATTTTTGCCTTTTTTTATACATTTTTCAAATTTATGAAATATTTTTATATATCTATAAAATTATACTATACATATAAAAGAAAATGTAAATGTGCTTATTTTAGTGTAAAAAACATGAGTTTAGTTAAATATTTGTATCATTTAAAAGATTGAAATAAGGGCCTTTATTTTTGATCAATTGTTCATGTGAACCATCTTCAAGAATTGTCCCACCTCTTCCTAAAACAATTATTCTATCAACATCTTTTATTGTTGAAAGTCTATGTGCAACAATAATGGCTGTTTTGTTTTTTGTAGCTTTATCAATAGATTTTTTAATCATTGCTTCAGTAATATTATCAAGAGAAGAAGTAGCTTCATCAAGTAGAATTATTTTCGATTTTTTTAGAAAAGCTCTTGCCATAGAGATTTTCTGTTTTTGTCCACCAGATAATTTTGCTCCATTTGGTCCAACAATGGTTTCAAATCCAGATTCACTATTAACAATAAAGTCATGAATAAAAGCTTCTTTTGTTGTTTGTTCTATTTCTTCAAATGTAGCACTTGGTTTTGCATATTTTATATTAGCTAATATTGAATCGAAAAATAATGTTCCTTGTTGTTGAATATATGTAATATTTTCTCTTAATTTAAAAATACTTTTATCAGAAATTGTTTTATCCCCTATTAATATAGAACCACCTTGGATTTCATAATATCTCATAAGTAATTTTAATATAGTTGATTTCCCAATTCCGGTTTCTCCAACTAAAGCAACTTTTTCTTTTGGATTAACTACTAAATTAAAATTATTTAATACATTTTGTTCTTTTCCATCAACAAAATATTTAAATGAAACATTTTTAAATTCGATTTTTGCTTCATCTATTTTAAAATCTTTTTGACTTATATTTTCATGTTCAAGATCCATGAATTCAAAGAATCTCTTTACAGATGCTTGACCGGCTGTAAACATTGAATATACAGCAGAAAATTTAACAAGAGGTTGCGAAAGTATTCCACTAAGCGATAATAGACCTGCAAATGTTGCAACAGTCATATTTCCTAAATATATTTCAATAGAACCCGTTATTAAAATCCCAAATGAAATAACTATTATTATTAATAAATTAATTACACTAAATTGCCCACTATAGAAAAAGATTTTTCTCATATCTTCATTATAAATTTTCTGTTTTACATTAAATCTTTCTTTTTCAAATTCTGAAGCATTGTATGCTTTTATTTCAGAAATTGCTGATGCTTGATTTGTGATTACAGATGCCATTCTTGACATTGTTTTTCTATTTTTTGTTCTAAACATCATTAATTTTTTTGATCTATATAATGAAAGAGTTATTCCTATCATGAAAATCCCGATTAAAACTACTCCTACAGTTCATGAATATAAAAATGCATAACTAAAACCACCAATTGCTATTGCTATTGCAATAATTGCATCTTCCGGAGCATGATGAGAAAATTCTGCTATTTCTTTGATGTCATAAACAATTCTAGAAACTAATTTACCACTTGCATTATTATCATAATATGTTTGTGGTAATTTATACATTTTACTAACTGCCATTTTACGCATTTTGGCTTCAATATGCATTCCCATAAGATGGCCTCAATATTCTGTAAAAAATGTAGCAACAAGTCTTGAAGCACCAATCAATATTAATGAAGAAATAATTACTATTAATAAGGTTAAATTTCTATTAACATCTGCAGCATTTATTAATGCTCTTGTAATAAAAGGTAATGATACAGATGTTCCAGTTAAAAGCAATGCAAACATAGTGTCAAAAAAGAAAAGTCATGGTGCGACTTTATAAAATTTTGCAAATCTTATTATTGGTAAAGTTTGTCATTTTTTTATTTTTTTCTTTTTTAGAGACATAATTGATTGAATTATATTATATTTAGTAATAGTTTTTAAATATCTTTTTGTATTCCTTATAATCAGGAAGATATTTTTCAACTTCTGCTCAAAAATTCTTTGAATGATTAGGGTGTATGTAATGACAAAGTTCATGAACAACAACATAAGTTATTCCTTCTTGTTTGTAATAAATCAAATTAGAAGAAAAGATAATCTTCTTCTTTGAAATATAATTTGTTGCTCAAGCAGTTTCTTTTAAATTGATATCAAATTTTAAAAAATTAATTCCAATTTTTTTAGATCACTTTATCATTTCTTTTTCTAAGAAGTCAAACAATTTTTTAATTAAGAAAGAAAAAATTGTTTTTTCTACTTCATCATCACTACTATGTTTTGTTTCTATATAAAAGTTATTTTTGATTATTTTTATTGAAGATTCATCAAAGCCTGATAGTCTTTGAAATTTATATTTATTTCCAAACAAATAAAAAAAATCATCTTTTGTAGATAAATGAATTTTTTTAGGTGATTTTTTTAGTATTTCATAAAACTTTTTAATATGTTTATCAACAAATTTTTTTATATCCGCTTTAGGTACACCAAAAGGCGCACTAGCTTCTAGTTCATTATTTTTATTTATTTTAAAATTTAGATTTTTAATATTTTTTCTAACAATGGAAACATATACAGGTTTACCTTGAATTACATATAATAATTTATCTTCCATATTTAGACTTTATTTATATAAAAATGTTTTATATGTTTTATCATCAAATTTAGAAACAAATTCAACAATTCCATCAACAACCGCATTAAAGTCTTTTATTGAAGCAACTTCATGTGGTGTATGTAAATATCTTGTTGGTATTGAAATTGTTACAACAGGAATTCCACCTTGTGAATATTGTGTAACACCAGAATCGTTTCCTCCACCTTGAGATACATATTTGTATACTGGTATTTTTTTACTTTTTGCTAAATCAAATATATGATTAGCTAAAGCCGGATTTGCAATCGCACTATTATCTTTCATTGTGATTGACATACCAAGTCCAATTTTATTATCACCTGGAATAATTCCTGGAGTATCATGAGATGTTGTTGTATCAATAGCAATAGCTACATCTGGTTGAATTTGTTGTGTTGAAGCTTTACCACCACGTAATCCAACTTCTTCTTGAGCAGTAGCTACAAAATATGCTTGACATTTTAATGTCTTACCAGCTAATTTTTCCATAATCTTTGCAAGAATTGCAACAGACATTCTATTATCTATTGCTTTTGCACAGAAGAATTCGTCATTTGCCATTTGGAATGATTTTGATTCTCTTATTATTTGATCACCAGGAGCAATTCCTAATTTTTCTGCTTCTTCTTTATCTTTTACACCAACATCAACGTAAACATCTCTCATTTCCATAACTTTTGTTCTTTGAGATTGTGTCAATACGTGTGGCGCTGTAGAACCAAACACACCTTTAAAAACTTTTCCTTTTGATGTAATTACCTTAACTGGCATAGCAAGAATTGTATGAGTTCAATGTCCGCCTACAGGTGAAACTCTTAATTGACCTTCTTTTTCAATACTTCTAACTACAAATCCTACTTCATCCATGTGAGCAGCAAACATAACTTTAGGTCCTTTTGTACCCATTTTTGCTATAACAGAACCAAATCCATCTCTCTCTAATTTTGCTTTTGCTTTTTTTGCATGTTTTATATAAACATCTGCTATTTCATGCTCAAATCCTGAAATTCCATCAGAATCCAAAAACGGCTCCATAAATTTAAAAATTTGTTTATTTGTTTCTTTTTTGTTAACAGCCATTTTGGCACCTCTATTCTAAAATTATTGATTAAATTATATCAATTAACCCTATAAAATAAAAAGTCAAAAATTATTTTTTATAAAAGTGATGCAGCTTCTTTATCAATAATTATTGTTACATTAGGGTGTTTTTGCAATGATGTAGCAGGAACATTTGTTGAATATTCACCTTTAATTAATTCATATATTGCTTTTGCTTTATCTTCTCCATATGCAATTAATAAAATTTCTTCTGAATCTAGAATTGTCCCAACTCCCATTGAAATAGCATGCTTTGGAACATCGTTTTTATTTTTAAAATACCTAGAATTTGCTTCAATCGTACTTTCTGTTAAATCAACAATTGTTGTTCTTGAATCAAATTTTTTTCCGGGTTCATTAAATCCTATGTGCCCATTTCTACCAAGTCCAAGTAATTGAAAATTAATTGGGCCAAGTTCTGAAATTTTTTGTTCATACTCTTTAGCATTTTCTTCAATATTTCCAAGTCCGCTTGGAATAAAAGTATTTTCTTTTTTTATATCAATATGATCAAATAGATTTTCGTTCATATAATATCTATATGATAATTCATGTGATGGATTTAATCCTATATATTCATCTAAATTAAATACTTTTACATCTTTAAATGTGATTTCACCATTTTTGTTTTTGTCCCGAAGTTTTCTATATGTAGATTCTGGTGTTCCGCCTGTTGCTAAACCTAAAACAATTTGAGGATTAACTTTAATTCTGTTTGCTATCATTTCTGAAGCTTTATTTGCTAATTCTTCTTTTGTTTCTACTATTATTAAATTCATCATTTCCCCTTTTTTAATATTTATGTTTTATATTTTAATTATATTGATAATGTCTATTAAAATAGCAAAATTTTTCTATTAATAAAAATGTGAAAATATAATATAATTAATAAGTATTTTATATATAGTAGATACAAAAAATGAATGGAGGTTCTAAATGTTTAATGAATTATGAGATGCTAAATTTGCAATTTCTGAAATGATAGGTTCATTTATATTATCTTTTGGTGTATTTATGCTTATCTTTGCATCAAAATCAAAAGCTTTAGGTTTAGATTCTAAACTAAAAGTTAAAGGTCTTATGGCTGTTGGTATTATGGCATTAGTTGTAATAGGAATAACAACAGCAGTTGGATTAGGTGCTGGAAATGGACATGGTCTAATTAATCCTGCAATTGCTATGATTGTTGCAGTATTAGAAAAAGAATATCTTTTCTTACCATCTGTAATTGGTTTTGAATTGCTTGGTGGTCTTTTAGCAGGAGCGTTTGCTTTATTTACAATTAAAATGATTAATAGTGAAATTAAAGCTAATGAAGTTTTTGTTTTATCAGAACAACCAGTTAAAAAAGCAATTGGTATGGAATTATTTGCAAATGTATTTTGATTATTACCAGTATTAGGTGGAGTAATGTTACTTGGTCCTGATTTTGGTGGTTTCCAAATCGCATTATTTGCTGGATTTGCTATTGTTGTTGCAATTTTTGTTGCTGAAGAGCATGGAGCTGCAAACTTAAACCCACAAATTTGATTTGGTAAAGTTGTTATGGCTATTATCGTTGGTGACAAAGGTTCAGTAACAGGCAAAAAAATAGCAACTGAATTAACATCAGTAGCTAGTGTTATGGCTATTGGTGCTGCATTAGGTGGAATGGGTTACGGAATATTAAGTATGTAATATTTGTGATTTATAATAATTTAATAAAGAAGACGGACTTATGTTCGTTTTTTTTATTTTATTTTTGTGAAAAATAATCTTGCTATAACATTAAAATTTGAATCAGTTATTCTTATAGCATCTTCTCTTGTTGGGGCAAGTTTAAATAATATGTTTGGATTTTTAAAAGCAAGCGATCCTATTCCAACTAAGTCAATTTTTTCTCTAAACATCAAAGCATCTTCAAGTGTTTGAACTCCACTTGCAGAAATGATAGGTAAATCTATTAATTGTTTCATTTTATAAGCAGATTCAAGATTATAAAATTGATCAACATCTCCATTATCATTTGTACTTACTGAAATATATTCTAGGTTATTTTTATATTCATTTAATAATTTTACTAAATCATGACTTTGATCTATTATCTCTGATTCATTATCTTTTCTTCAATAAGCTGAAACTCTTATTCCAACATGTATATTTTGTTTAGTAACGACATCCAAAACTTTTCTTGCTAATCAAGTTCTTTTTTCAAAATCTCAATCTGAATTTGTTCTTGTGAAATACGAATCTAATAAATAACTATGAGCCATATGAATTTCAATATAATCATAACCAGCATCAATAGCTAATTTAGTTGCTCTTTCATAATTTTTAATAACATTATCAAGATATTCTTTGCTTAAATTTTTTGCTTCAAATTCTGGTGATGTTTTATTTTCTGTAGCTAATTTTGTATTTATTGAATCACATAATTGAATTCCAATCTTAGCATCATAATTTTTAACATTTCTAATTAATTCTTTATGTGATTCAAGAGTTTCTTCACTCAATACAGTTCCACTTTTAAAACCAACATTTTCAACTTCAAAACCAGTAGCCTCAACTGTTATCATTCCAAATCCACCTTGCGCTAATGCACTATAATGATGAATCTGTAAAAATGAAATACCTCCATTTGTATCTGATGAATATGAAACCATCGGAGGAACAAAGAAATGATTTTTTAATTCTAATTTTTTTAATTTTGTTGTTTTATATAAATTCATAATATTAATTATAAAAAAATAAACTAGTTTTACCTAGTTTATTTTTTTTATTTAAATAACGATTATTTTTTATCTTTTTTATCTTTATCTTTTTCTTTAACTTCTCCATCTACAACTTTTTCACCAGCTGCATCAGTTTTTTGTTTAGATTGAGCTTTTTGCATTGCTTCTGCCATAGCTTGAGTTTGTTTATCGAATTCATCAAGTTTCTTTTTAAGTTCATCAAAGTTTTTTGCTTCAATTAAATCTTTATATTCTTTTACTTGTTTTTCGATTTCTTCTTTTTGTTTTGGATCAACTTTATCACCTTGAGCTTTTATTCCAGCTTCTAATTGGTTGATCATGCTTTCAGCTCTATTTGTAATTTCGATTTCAGATTTTCTTTTTTCATCAGATTCTTTATTTTCTTCAGCTTCTTTAATCATTTTATCGATTTCATCTTGTGTAAGTCCATCATCACCTTTAATAGTAATTGATTGTTCTTTATTTGTTTTTGCATCTTTTGCTTTTACTGTTAAGATACCATTTGCATCAATTGAAAATGAAACTTCTATTTGAGGTACTCCTCTTGGAGCAGGATCAATACCTGTAAGATTAAATTGACCTAATCTTTTATTGTCTGCAGCTAAAGGTCTTTCACCTTGAACAATTGAAATTGTAACTTCTGGTTGATTATCAGCAGCTGTAGAAAATGTTTGTTTCTTTGTAGTTGGGATTGTTGAATTTCTAGGAATTAATGGTGTAGCAACTCCTCCCATTGTTTCAATACCTAATGTTAAAGGTGTAACATCTAATAATAAAACATCATCAATATCTCCAGCAAGAACTCCACCTTGAATTGCAGCTCCAATAGCAACAACTTCATCTGGGTTAATTGATCTATTTGGTTCTTTACCAACTATATCTCTAACAAGTTCTTGAACTGCAGGCATTCTTGTTGAACCTCCAACAAGTAATACTTCTGAAATATCAGAAGCTGCTAACTTAGATTCTTTTAATGCATCTAAAATTGGTTTTTTAGTTCTCATTAATAAATCTTTAGTCATTTTTTCAAATTCAGCTCTTGATAATTCGAATTCAACATTTAACGGTCCGTTATCTGTCATTGCTAAGAATGGTAATGTAATTGTTGTTTTTAATGTACCTGAAAGTTCTATTTTAGCTTTTTCAGCTGCATCTTTTAATCTTTGTAATGCCATTTTATCATCTGATAAATTAACATCGTGTTCACTTTTTATTTTGTCAATTAATCATTCAACAATTTGATGATCTCAATCATCTCCACCTAATTTATTATCACCAGATGTTGAAAGAACTTCAAAAGTTCCATCTGCAAGATCAAGTACAGAAACATCGAATGTTCCTCCACCTAAATCATAAACAAGAATTTTTTCTTCTTTTTCTTTCTTGTCAATTCCATATGCTAATGCTGCAGCTGTCGGTTCATTAATTATTCTTTCAACTTCTAGACCTGCAATTTTACCAGCGTTTTTTGTTGCTTGTCTTTCAGAGTTATTAAAGTAAGCTGGTACTGTAATAACAGCTTTCTTGATTTTTCCTCCGACTTTTTTCTCAGCATATTCTTTTAAATGAGTTAAGATCATTGCTGATATTTCTTCAGGTGTATAATCTTTACCATTTGCTTTTACTTTCTCTTTAGTTCCCATTAATCTTTTAATAGAAGCAATTGTATTTGGATTTGTTTCTAGTTGTCTTTTAGCAACTTCACCAACAATTATTTCATCATTTTTAAATGAAACAACAGATGGTGTAGTTCTTTTTCCAGCATAATTTTCTAAAACCTTTGCTTCTTTATCTATAACAATAGAAACAACTGAATTTGTTGTTCCTAAATCTATACCTAATATTCTTTCTTTAGCCATAAAATATGTCCCCTTTTTCATTTCTTTTTATATAAATTGTGTTGTTTTACAAAATGATTATAGCATATTTTTAGCAATTAAGTCATTAGTTTGCTAATTTTTAAATTTCTACTACTGCAGGCTTTAAAATTCTGTCGTGTAATCTGAATCCAACTTTTTTAACTTTAGAAATTTTTGAACCATTTCCAGAAAGTGCCTCATGTAATTTAGGATCATATTCATCACCTACTTTAGGAGAGATTATAAATATATTTTCTAGTTCAAGTGAATCATTAATTTGATTTAAAATCATTTCGAAACCTTTTAAATAATTTTGTACATCTGTACTTCCTGATGTTGATCCATGTTCTACAACAGTTTTTAAATTAAGTAAGTGATCTAATAAGCTTAATGCTAATTTTTCAGAACGGTATTTTTTAATATCATCAATTTCTTGTTGTTGTTTTGCTTTAAAATCAACTTTAAATTCCTCAATTTGTTTTTGTGCATTAGAAGCAAATTCTTTTGCTTTGTTTTGAAAATCACTCATATTCTTTTTATTCATTAAATCTAATTCATGAATTTCTTTTCTTTGATTTTGAATTACTTCAGTATTTTTCTTATTAATTTCTTCTAATAATGAAATTTGAGTTTCTAATTCTTTTATAGTTTTTTTAGGTTTAACATCTTTTTTTGTTTCTTTATTAGCATCAGCTTTTTTATTAACATTTTCTTTTTTATTAACATCAGCTTTTTTATTAACATCAGCTTTTTTATTAACATCAGCTTTTTTATTAACGTTTTCTTTTTTCTTTAACTCTTCTTCTTTTTTCTTATTATCTTTTTTTTGATTTTTACTCATTTTTATTTTCTCCTTTTAGGTGTTGTTCTAATAATTTTAATGCATTTAATGCTTTATCATATTCTAATCTTGTTGATCCTACAACTGAAACCTCTCTAGTTATATTATCTATACTTAGCTTTTTAGAAATTATTGCGGTATTATCTTCACTAATTGAAATTTTTAATGTGTCATCTTCATTTTTTGTGTTTGATTCAATTGTTGATCAAATCGAATTTCTTTCAAGTATTTCAGTAAGTTTTATAATTTGATTTCTTGTAATGTCATCATATTTAACAATATTTGATCTACCATATACTTTTTGTGTTTGGAATTTATGAAAGTTAAATATTTTACTTACAAATTGTTGAATAACAAATTCATGACTACTAATTTTTTCTTTTAATAAAGGTGCAATGATTTCCATTTTCTTATTTAAATTATTTAAAGGTGTATCAATCAATCTTTCTTTAAATAATCTAACAGCAATTCTTAAATCTTCAAAATTTGTTTTATGATCTAATTTAAATAATTTAGATTCTGTTCTACCTGTTGAAGTAACAACAATTATTGTTGCATTATCATCATCCAATTTAATAAGTTGTATAAATTTTAATAATTCATTTGTTTCTAAACTAGCTGATGAAAATGTTAAGTTTGTGAAATTTGAAATCGTGCTAATAGCTTCGTCTAAAACTGTATCGATGTCAACAATTCTTTTTGCAAATATTTTATTTAATTTTTTTTCTAATTCTTTATCTGAATTGCTATCTATTAAATTATTAGCAAAATAATCATAGCCTTTTACTGAAGGAATTCTACCTGAAGAGAAATAAGATTTTTCCAAATAATTTTCTTGAACCAAAACATTCATTTCATTTCTAATAGTTGCAGTTGAAACTTCTAATTTATACTTTTCTTGTATCTTTTTTGATGAAACTGGTTGGCCAGTTGAAATAAATTCTTCAACAATATGTCTTAAAATTTTCGATTGTCTATTTGTCATAATTTTTACATTATTTATTATAACAATTAAATAATTGAAATTAAGTATAAATTGATAAAATTTAATTATGAAAAATTTAAAAGCAATAATAGAAATCCCTAAGGATTCAAACATAAAATATGAATACGATAGAAAAACAAAACAAATACAAGTAGATAGAATATTAAGAGAAGGTTTTAAATATCCAGCAACATATGGATTTATTCCTGAAGCATTAGATTGAGACGGAGATGAATTAGATGTATTAATATACTCAGATAACAATTTCGTTCCTGGTGTTTCAATTAACGTTAAAGTAATTGGAGCTATGAAAATGATCGATGATGGTGAAACTGATACAAAATTAATTTGTGTACATGCTGACGATTATCGTTATGAAAATGTAAACGAATTAGATGATTTACCAAAAGAATTTTTAGATCAGGTTCAAACATTCTTTTCAACATATAAAAATTGAAAAAGAGAAGGAATAACAAAAGTTCCTGGTTTTGAAGGAAAAGAATGAGCTGAAAAAGAATATCTTGAAGCTAAAGAATTAATGGAAAAATATGGAAGCATGGATAAAGATGATTTCATTGAAAAAATGAAATTAGCTCATCCTGAAAAATATACATTTTAATTTAAAAATAAATAAAAAAAACTTCGATTATTTCGAAGTTTTATTTTATATCTATTTTATTGTTTCTGTCTTTTTAATATCTCTATGATCTTTCTTTTTCTTTTTGTTATAAATACTTTCTAATATTATCATTAGTGTAGCAGTTGTAAGTGCTCCGGCTATTATTGCAACTAAATAGAATAATCCTCATAAATAATTTCTAACTCCATCTTTTCCAATCGCTCCAAGAATTCAAACTATTGGTCCTCCATGTGCAGCACTATCAGTAATTTGGAATAGCGCAACTAATCCAGCATCGATTGCTGATCCAACCATATTTGAAATAATTACACTTTTTGGATATTTAATAGCAAATGGTATTGCTCCTTCTGTAATTCCAACAAATGACATAATTATTGATGTATAAGAAGTTGAAACATCTTCTTTATCAAATACTTTACTTCTAAATACATATTTACCTATTAATACACCTAGTCCATAACCTAAAGGAGGAATATCTATGGCTGCTGCTACAGCTCCCATGACTTCTGGTTTTCCTTGCTCTATAAATGCTGATCCTAACAAGAATGCAATTTTATTAATTGGTCCACCCATATCAAAACCAACCATTGCTCCTAAAACTATTCCAGCTATAAAGAATAAATTATCATCAACAAGACTTGTTATACCTATATTTAAACCTTCTGATATGTAATATAAAGGAACATAACCAAAGTAAGCAAAAAATAATCAACCAACAAAAGTAAATAATATAGGAATTACTAAAATTGGTTCAATTGGTTTTAATTGTTTAGGAATTTTTAAACTAATTGTGTCTAATCATAATTTAACACCATAACCTACTGCAAATCCAACAGCAATTGATCCAAAGAAACCTGCATTAGCTGGATGACCACTACCATTAATGACAAAATTTTCAAATTCGAATCTTGATCAATTGAATAATTGTCCATCTTGATTTCCTATCAAGAATGAAAGAACCATAGCAGGTGCAACAGCGGCTCTACCAGCTATGGTTGATGCTATGAATCCGCCTAAAATAGGAATCATTAATTCAAAACCGACAACACCAATATCATTTACAGCGCTTCAAAAAGTATGATCTGGAATTTGTAATTTTCCATTTATTTGTTTTCCTGCAATACCAAGAGATAAAGCTATTAATAATCCGCCAACAACAACAAATGGTATCATGTATGAAACACCATTCATAAGTGCTGCTAATGGACCAGTCATTTTTTTCTTACTTTTTTCAGTAGATGTTCCATTTCACTTTAAGACAGGAGCAATAATTACATCATCAAATAATTTTTTAGGATCTTTTATAACTTTTGCAACTCCAACTTCAAGAACTTTTTTGTTTTCAAATCTTTCTTTTCCATCTATTGGTCTTCCGTTGCTATTATTACATAATCAGTTTGCTTAATATCATCTTGATTTAATTCATTTATAGTTCATTGTGCAGCTTGTCTTTCAACTTTTAATTTAATATTATTTTCTGAAGCATATTTAATTAATGAATCTGCCGCCATATATGGGCAACTCCAGTTGGACAAGATGTAACAGCAATAACACTTATGTCGCCACTTTTAACCTCAGAAACTATTTCATCATTTTTACTATCATTTAAAAATTTCAATTGTTCTTCATGAGTTAATTTTTTAAATTTTTCTAGATTTTCTTCACTTGAAAACTTTCCAGCTATCTTAGCTAATATATCTAGATGCATATTTCTAGCATCCTCCGGAACAATTATCGATACTACTAAATCAGTTGGTTTTCCATCTAATGATTTTAATGTTTCTTTTCCATCTTTACTTATTAAGTTATTTTTTAAAGCCAAAGATGTTATTTCATCAAATATTTGATTTTGATCTTTTACGTCTGTATTTATTATATTTTTTAACTGAAACATAAATTCATTATAATTAAAAACTTATTAGAATTAAAAAAAGTTATATTTTACATTTCTATTTTTTAGTTGTTTTTTTTGTATCTTTTTTTGTTGTTTTTTTAGTTCATTTTTTAAATGTTATTCTTTTAGATTTGAATTCTGGATCTGGTTTCATAAATTTACAATTTGGAAAATTACTGCAACCAATAAAACGATCACCATTTCTTTTGTTATATCTATAGACTAGAGGACTTTGACATTCTGGACAATTTTCTCCAACTTCTTTAGGTGTTATTTTTGTATGCTCTAATGTTTCGTATGCAACATTTAAAGTTTCATCAAATTTATTATAAAAATTTCTCATTACTAACTTGTAATCGAATTTTCCTTCAGATATTTCATCAAGCTTAAGTTCAATACCTGCTGTATATTTTTCATTAATGATTTCTTTAAATGAAGTAACTAATTTTTTCAATACAATTTCACCAAATTCAGTAGGTTTTAATCTTGAATCTTCTTTTTCTACATATAAACGTTCTTTAATTTTTTTAATTGTTGTTGCAAATGTAGAAGGTCTACCAACTCCTATTTCATCTAAGGTTGCTATTAAATTACCTTCAGAATATCTTGGTGGTGGTGAAGTAAATTTTTCTTCACTTTGAACATTAGCAATTTTAAATTGATCATCTTTTTCATATTCAGTTTCAAGATTTTTTATATTTTCATCATTTTCTTTTGGAAAACCTATAGCTTTATAGTAACCATCAAATATTATTTTTGAAGCTGATGCTGAAAATAAGTTATCTTTTACATCAAATGAATATGAAATGATTTTGCTTTTTGGAGGTGACATTATTGCTTTTAATGTATTGTTATAAATTAATCTATAAACAGAACTTTCTGCACCTTCAAGATTATATTTAGCATTTGCCATTGCAGGAGTTAATGTGATATCAGTAGGTCTAATAGCTTCATGGGCATCTTGTGCTCCACCAATTCCTTTAATATCTTCGTTAACATATTCATCACCATAATTATTTTTAATAAAAGATTTTACTTTAGAAATAAATTGATTAGATAATCTTGTTGAATCAGTTCTTGGATATGAAATCAATCCACCTTGACCAAAACCTTCATATAGTTTTTGAGCAGCCATTTGAACTCTTCCAGAAGAAATACCAATTGAATCAGCACTTCTATATAAAGCAGCTTGCTTAAATGGAGTAGTTTTTCTACTACTTCTAATAGATGTTGTCTTATCAATGATTGTTGCAGTCTCAGTTTCTATATTAGAAACTATTTCTTCTATTTCAGAAGGTTGTATTCATGACTTTGTTACTTTATCACTTCATGTTTCTTTTAAGGTTGTAATAGGTTCTTTTCTTTTTCAAGAAATTTTTAAACCATTATCTAATTCAAGATCAAGAACAAAATATTGTGTGGGAACAAATTTTTCTCTTTCTCTTTCTTTATCAACTACTAACTTTAACGCAACAGATTGAACTCTTCCAGCAGATGGATTACTTGGGAAACCAGTAATTTTTCTTTTCATTAATCCAGAAAGTTTAAATCCGATTATTCTATCTAGCATTCTTCTTGTTTTTTGAGCTTTAACAAGATTTTCATCTATTTCATGAGGATTTAATAATGCTTTATGAAAAGCATCTTTTGTAATTTCATTGAAAACTATTCTTTTATATTTATTATCTAATTTAAGAATATCAACTAAGTTTCCTGCAATAGCTTCACCTTCACGATCTAAATCGGTTGCAATATATACAGTATCAACTTTTTTAGATAATGACTTTAATTCTGTAATAACTTTCTTTTTTCCAGGATCAGGTTTATAAATTGGTTCTCAATTTTCCATATCGATACCTAATCTTTCAGTTCCACCTAAAGTCATCTTTACAACATGACCTACAGAGGCACCAAAAAAGTATTCATCTTCAAGAGATGGATCCTCTTTTTTGATTTGGTTAATATAATTTTCAAGAGACTTTATCTTCTTGGGAGATTCAACAATAATTAATTTAGACATTAATGTAAGTTTACAACAAATTTTTAGAAATTGTTAAAACTTACTTTAATATTATTTCAACTGATTATTATTAAATATTTATATTTAAGATTATTTAACTAATAAATTTATTATTTTTAATTTTAAATTTTCTAGTATTCCGATTTTTGAACTAATTTTAGAAATAAGAGAAGATATTTTATCTCCTTCTAAAATTGGACTCTTAATTTTTATTTGTTTTATAGCAGAGTTATTTAATCCTCTCATCGTTGTTCCGTTAGAAAAAATGTCTTTTTGTTTCATTCAGCTTTTTGTTTGAAAAAAACCAATAACATGGTCAATATATTTTGAATTTACACAAAACATTCCAGTAGAAAAAACTTCATTTGGTTTATTTACAAAATAGAAATATTTATTTTCATTTTGTAATTTTGAAAAAATTAATGTTTTTTCATTTGGTGAAACTTTCGCTCTTGATGGAACATTTTTAGAAACATCTATTATTTTAGTGAAATCAATATTAAATTCTCCTATTGCATTTGTTGCAAAATATTTACTTTGATTTTGATAATCTGTTTTTTGAAAAGAAATGTAATCACCCAATGATTGTTTTTCAGTTTTTTCATTAAAATGATAATTATTTTTTAATAATGACTTAGATTTATCAATTATGTTTTGACATATTTTTATTTGCTCCTCTATTGGTTTGATTATGTCTATAATTTTTTGTTGTTCTTCTAAGGATGGTAAGTTTATTTTCTCATTCATTAATTGCGGTCCATAAAAATGTAATAAAACAGCACCTGTAGCTTTTCTAATAAAAGAATTTTTATTTTTATACAAAAAATAATAGAGATACTTTTTTTTAATTTTATCTTTTGGTATTATATTTAAAATACCTCTATTAGCACAAGCATTTTTTCCTAATATACCAACATTTCCAACAGTTCCAGATTTTGACCAAACTATTGAGTTTTTTAAAAAAATTTGTTTATCATTTTTTCTTAAATTAAAACCTTCTTCAGAAAGAGTTAATTCAGTTTCATTTATTATTTGACCATGTTTTAAATCTTTTACTCTTATTCAATTTATTGCATTTCCATTAAAATATTTAGAATTATTTATTGCAGGATTAACGTATCCTTCAACATAATCACAAATTTCACCAAGTTTATATATTGCCATAATCAAACCTCCAAATTAATAATTTAATCATATTTATATTTTACTTTATATTGGAGGTAAAATGGAAGATATAAATAAATATATTAGATTTTTGAAAAAAAATAATTATTCAAAAAACACAATAAGATCATATAAAACTATACTAAGCAATAAAACATTAGATCTATATAAAATAACATCTATTAGAAAATATATTTTGTATTCAAAAGCTGTTTCTACAACACACACAAAATATAATGTCATATTATCATTTTTAAAATGATCTGGTAATAAAAGGTGAATTTTATTAAAACAATTAAAATTACCAAAATATGATCAGGTTTATAGGGAAATAATTACAAAAAAAGAATTGTATAACAAAACTAAAAAACTAGAATTGAAGTGTTTAATTATTAGATTTCTTTTTGAAACTGGAATAAGAGCATCAGAGTTGGAAACTATTCATGATGTTAATGTTGATACATTGAAAATTTTAGGAAAAGGAAATAAAAAGCGAGAAATATTTCATAATTTTGAAACAACTAAACAAATACTAGGTAAATACAATGTGACAACTAAAACATTAAGACTGTGAATTAAAGAAGTATTAGGTGAAAAATATACACCGCATTCATTAAGAAGAAGTCATGCAACTCATATGATCCTAAATGGCGCAACTGTTAAAAGTGTTTCTATGCAATTGGGTCATGTAAAAATTGAAACAACATATCGGTATTTGCAATTATCAAAAAAAGAAAATCTAAACATATATAAAAAGCACTTTTAATAAAGTGTTTTTTTGTTTGATTATGGCAATATATAAACTTGGTGATATAGCTGAAATAATCGATGGTAAAAAATCTCTTGAAAAATCCGGTAATATACCAGTAATTGGGGCTGGTGGAATATTTTCATATACTAATGAATATAGATATAATAAAGAGACATTTTCACTGCCAAGAAAAGGCACAATGAAAATT
The DNA here is from genome assembly GCA_024721275.1 of Mycoplasma sp. Taxonomy (GTDB): domain Bacteria; phylum Bacillota_I; class Bacilli_A; order Mycoplasmatales; family Metamycoplasmataceae; genus JAMPIX01. The sequence goes on along the minus strand of JAMPIX010000001.1, from coordinate 234,991 downwards.
TTTTGATATAACTTTCCTGTTTGAAATATAGATACAGCTTTTTTGGTTGGTGATATTAATAAGAACGTTTGTTATAAAAAGTATTTATATTATTTTTTATTAAATAAGAATAATTGAGAGAAAATAATAACCGGATCAACTAGACCAGGAACAAAAAAACAGATTGAAAAAAAATAAAAATAGATTTACCTTCTTTGGAAGAACAACAAAAAATTATAGACATAATCGAACCAAAAGAGGATTTTTTAATTAAGCATTTAAATCTAATTGATATATCTACATTCAATTCTGCAAAAGATGATATTAAAAAAATTATAGACATAATCGAACCAATTGAAAAATTGATGACTAGTTTAAATAAAATTAGTAATACAATAGATAAAATTCTAAATAAAATAAATCTAAGTGAAACAGATGAGAAAAATATTTTTTCAGAAATAAGAACAGGTAAAAAAAATGTAAATGCAAGTATTAAAAATGGAAAATATCCATTTTACACTTGTGGTTCAAAAATTCTTAGAACAAATACTAAAAATTTCTCTGGAAAATATATATTGCTTTCTGGTAATGGTGAAATTTACACATGATGAATTGATGGAGATTTTGATTTGTATCAACGAGTATATGCACTCAAAGAAAAAAATAATTTTTTTACAACATTTTATTCAGTTAATAAAGGAATAGAAAAACTTAGAAAGAGATCAAATGGAGCAGTAATAAAATTTATAAAATTAAATGATATTAAAAGTATAAAAATGTATGATTCAAAACTAGAAAATGAATTATCCATTTTTTATAAATTACAAAGCATTTCTAAAACAAAACTAGAGTTTCTAGAAAAGCTTAAAAATAAAGTTATAAAATTGTTAATTAAATAAAATTTTAATCTTTCAAAATTTTATCAATAGAATCATAAACATCTGGAATTGATTCTTCAAATTCTTCAATCAATTTTTTTAATTCAACACTAATTTCTTTTAGTTCTTCTTTTATTTTATCTTTATCTACTACTTCTTCAACAAAGCCAACATATCTTCCTGGCACAAATGAGTATTCATTTTCTTCTAGTTCATTTAAACTTACACTTTTAGCTAAACCTATTTCATCAATATTTTTATTCTCTTGGAAATCATTATAAATGTTAGATAATTTTGTAATATCATTTTTTGTTAACTCTCTAAGTTTTTTAGAGATCATGTTACCTTCTAAATTTGATGCATCTAACATAAGAATTTTATCTGTTTTTTTATTTTTATTAAACACTCAGATGCATCCAGGTATAACGCCAGTATAAAATAGATTGCTAGGCAATGCAATTATTGCATCCACTAAATTATCTTTAATCAAATTTTTTCTAATTGTCAGTTCTTCTTTTTTTGAAGATGACAACGAACCATTAGCTAAAACAGTGGCTGCTTTACCATTGTTTGTAAGTTTATGAACCATATGAGAAATTCAAGCATAATTTGCATTTCCTTTCGGAGGATAGCCTCATTCTCATCTATTATCATTTTCATTCAATACTTTATCTGCATTTCAATCATCATTAAAAACAGGATCACAAAAAATATAATCAAATTTATTATTTTTATGAAGATCATCAACAAATGTATCTGAAGGTTTTCCACCCAGTTTTATGTTATCGATATGAAAACCATTAATTAAAAAATTAATTTTTGCTAATTTTCACATTTTTCTTTCTATTTCTTGTCCGTAAATGATTAGTTTGGATGGATTAATCCCTTTTTCTATAATGTATTTTCTTGCTTGAACAAGCATTCCTCCAGTTCCTGCAGCAGGATCATAAGCTTTTCCCTCTTTAGGATTAACTATATTTATCATTAATTCAACAATAGAAGATGGTGTATAAAATTTGCCACCTGTTTGTCCTTGTTCTTTAAAAAATTCTCCTAAAAAATATTCATAAGTTCTTCCAATTATATCTTCACCGAATTCACTAAAATTCAAATTTGAAAATTTAGAGATTACCATTCCTAATTTATTTTGATCTAATTTTTCATGATTATAATTTTTTTCAAACAAACCAATTAATTCATTATTAGTTCTCTCAATTTCTGAAAAAGCATTATCAACTATTTCGCCTATATTTTTCTGCGTTGCAAATTTTGAAATATAATTTCACTTTGCTTTTTTGGGAACAACAAAAGATATATTTGCTAGTGATAAAATGTCTTTATCAAGTAAATCATCTCCTGTAATTTCTATTCCATTTTTTTCTTTATATTTATTTAATAAAAAAATGTTATTATCAGATAAATGTTTTAAAAACATAATGCCAATTACTATATGCATGTATTCTTCTTCAGATATACTTCCTCTAAATTTTTTTATTTCCCTTCATCAAGTTTCGAAAAAATTTTTACTTTTATTATTCATTTTGTAATTCTAAGACCTTTTTAATTGATTCATTGACTTTTGGTGTAATTTCATTTAATTCCACTAATAACTTTTCTAATTCTAATGAAGATTCAAAAATTTCTTTTTTTATTTTATCTCTATCTATTTCTTCTTCAACAAAACCAACATATCTTCCTGGTACAAATGAGTATTCATTTTCTTCTAGTTCACTTAAACTCACACTTTTAGCTAAACCTATTTCATCAATATTTTTATTCTCTTGAAAATCATTATAAATGTTAGATAATTTTGTAATATCATTTTTTGTTAACTCTCTAAGTTTTTTAGAGATCATGTTACCTTCTAAATTTGATGCATCCAACATAAGAACTTTATCTGTTTTTTTATTTTTGTTAAACACTCAAATACAAGCAGGTATAGTAACTGTATAAAATAGATTGCTAGGCAATGCAATTATTGCATCCACTAAATTATCTTTAATTAAATTCTTTCTAATAGTTAGTTCTTCTTTTTTTGAAGATGACAACGAACCATTAGCTAAAACAGTGGCTGCTCTACCATTGTTTGTAAGCTTATGAACCATATGAGAAATTCAAGCATAATTTGCATTTCCTTTTGGAGGATAACCTCATTCTCATCTATTATCATTTTCATTCAATAATCTATCTGCGTTTCATTTTTTTACATTGAATGGTGGATTTGCTAAAATATATTCAAATCTTTCATTATGATGTAAATCCTCAGTGAATGTATCTGCAGATTTATGTCCTAATTTAACATTATCCACATGAAATCCATGTAATAATAAATTTATTCTAGAAAGTTTTCAAGTTTTATTTTGAAATTCTTGTCCATAAGCAATTAATTTTGATGGATCTACTCCTTTTGCCATTATATGTTTTTTTGCTTGAACAAGCATTCCGCCAGTTCCTGCAGCAGGATCGTAGACTTTCCCTTCTTTAGGATCAACTATATTTACCATTAATTCAACGATGGAAGATGGTGTATAAAATTCACCACCTTTTTGACCTTGCTTTTTAAAAAATTCTCCTAAAAAATATTCATAAGTTCTTCCAATTATATCTTCACCAAATTCACTAAAATTCAAATTCGAAAATTCAGAGACTACCATTCCTAATCTTCCCTGATCTAATTCCTCTCGATTATAATTTTTTTCAAACAATCCAATTAATTCATTATTAGTTCTTTCAATTTCTGAAAAAGCATTATCAATTATTTCGCCTATATTTTTCTGCGTTGCAAATTTTGAAATATAATTTCATTTTGCTTTTTCGGGAACAACAAAAGATATATTTGCTAGTGATAAAATATCTTTATCAAGTAAATCATCTCCTGTAATTTCTATTCCATTTTTTTCTTTATATTTATTTAGTAAAAAATCATTGCTATCAGAAAAATGTTTTAAAAACATAATTCCAATCACTACATGCATATATTCTTCTGCTGATTGGTTGCCTCTTAAAGCATCTGCTGCTTTTCATAATTTTCTTTCAAATTCATCATTCATTTTTTTCATATTTATTTATATCCTTTCATAATTACAATTTGATCTATTATTTTTTCTCTAGCATAATCAGCTTCTTTTGGTGGATAATTATATTTTCTCAACATTATTTTTAAATGACCTCTTGTTTTTTTTCTCATCGTATTGCTGAAGGCTCATTGTTTATTTACAAGATTATCATCATTTATGACTTTTAATAGATCTCTAAAAATTAATTCAATTTTATCTTTATCGAAGTTTGTTTGTTTAATAGGATCTTTTAATATGTCATAAAAACCTCTTTCCTCATTTGTAAACTCATCATGTTCTTGTTTCGTTAGAATATCATTACTTTTATCAGAAAGTAATTTAAATCCAGCTTCAAGTTCTTCACGTGTAATGTGTGATGAATCATATTTGTCTAAAAGCCTTTTAAGATCTTTGCTTAATTTACTTGCTTTTATCAAATTAATTTTTTTTACTTCTTTTATTAAAAGTCTTATAGCAGATGCTTTTTCTTTTGCTGATAACTCGATATTTTTATCTTCTTTTTTTTGAATAAATTTTAATATTGATGAAAGACTAATTTGTGTATTATTGACTTCGTTTACAACAACTGTCTTTTCATATTTAATTGTATCTTGTATTTTTTCTAACACTTTTTTATTTTTATTAACAAAATCAATATTATCCATTTCAAGTTTTATTAATCTTATTCTTGCTGAAATCAAAAGTTGAAATTCCATTATTTCTGATTGAGATAATACAGAAATTATTTTTTTCAGCATTTTGCTAACTGTTTTAGTGACATTAACAAAATCACTTTGTATTCTTTGTTTAATAATATTTTCGCTTATTATATCAATAGCATTGAAAGCGTACTCACCATTAGTTGATGCTAGATTATAATCAATTTTAAGATTATCAATTTCATAATTATTTTGAATTATTTTTATATTTTTTAAATAATCTTCTTTCAATGAATTTAAATCATGTAGCGAAATAATATTATCACTACTTTTTTCACCAGAATAAAAAGCTAATGCTTCACCTAATTTACTTCAAATACCGATATAATCAACAACTAATCCTGCTTCTTTTTCTACATTTTCTTTTTTATTACTATAAACTCTATTTGTTCTAGCAATTGCTTGCATCAAATTATGCATTTTTATAGGTTTATCTAAATATAATGTATCAAGAGATGGTACATCAAAGCCAGTTAATCACATATCTACAACAATTGCAATTTTAAATTTTGATGAAGCTTTTTTAAATTCAATTGCAAATTTTTTTCTGTCGCTTGAACTTCCGGTAGCTTCAATTAATTCAGAATCATCATTTTGGGCATTTGTAGTAACAATAAGTTTCACTATATTTTTTCATTCTGGTTTTTGTTTTATTATTTCTTTATAGTAAGATAATGCAATATGTCTATCTAGTGCAACTATCATAGCTTTACCTGCAACAAGATCTTTTCTAGAATTATAGTGTTGAATTAAATCTTTTACAACCCCCTTAATTCTATCCGGATCACCAATAAAGTTTTTTAATTTTTTTCAACTCTTATTGAATTTTTTCTTCATTTCTGTTGGTAAATTAGAACTAGAATTTAATTCATCAGTTATGTTTGCATCAATTTCATCTAATAATGAAAGAGCTCTAGAATCAAATTTTAAAACAGCTTTTCTTGATTCATAATTTATTGGAACAATAACTCCATCTCTTTCAGCATCAGGCATTTTATATTCAGTAATAATATCACCAAAAATAGCTGTTGTAGATTTATCTATTGATTCTATGGGTGTACCAGTAAATCCGATAAAAGTAGCTTTTGGAAATGCATCTCTTAATCTTTTAGCACTACCATATTTCAGTTTACTTTTTTGTTCCTTAAGATTTACTACATATTTTCCATTTATATTATTATGTGACCGATGTGCTTCATCTGAAATAATAATTACATCATCTCTATTTATAAGTTCTCCTACTGTATCATTAAATTTTTGAATAGTGGTAAAATAAACTCCATCTTGCTTTATATTTTTTAATTCATTTCTTAGCGTTTCTATAGAATCAATTTGTTTTAACTTTTGTCCGATAAAATTAGAATTCTTTTTAAAAGTTTTATAAAGTTGATTATCTAAATTGTTTCTATCAGTTATAACAACAAAAGTTGTTCCTAAGTGAAGCTTTGAAAAGTTTTTAACAAAGAACATCATAGAAAAAGATTTACCTGAACCTTGAGTATGTCAAAAAATACCACCTTTTTTATTGCCGCGCATTGCTTTATCAACACTAATTAATGCTTTTTTTACTCCGTAAAATTGATGATATCCAGAAATTATTTTTGTCATTTTTTCACTTTCTTCATAAAATGAATAATTAGTTATTACTTCTATAAGCACTTCTTCTTTTAATAAATCTTTGAATAAATAACTTTCAGGAGAATCAAATTTTTCTCCTCTTCAATTTTGATATCTTGCATATGAAGAAGTTAATGAACCAACCTTTGAAATATTTCCATCTGAAATAATATTAAAAACATTGTATATAAATAAATCCTTTAAATAAATCTTATAATTTTCTATTTGTTGATATGCTTTTTCTAAAATATTGTCTTCTTCATTTATAGGACTTTTTAGTTCAATAACTGATATTGGTAATCCATTCATATAAAGAACAACATCTGGTATTTGATTGTCATATTCAACGTGAGTTGTTTTCATTTTAAACTGATTTGTTACAACAAAATTATTTCCCGTCTTTTTAAATAAAAAAATTGTTACATTTCTTTCTTTTCTTTTATCTCAAACCTTTATTCCTTCTGTTAAATATTTTTGGAATTGCATGTTTGCATTAATTAATTCACTTCCTTTTAAATCTTTTATTTTTCTAATTACATCATTCAACATGTCATTTGTTAAATCGTTATTATCCAATATAAAATCTTTAAAATGAGATTCTATTATTACTTCACTAAAATCACCATTTCTTAATGAAAAAAGTTCATCAAAAGGAATATATTTAAAGCCATTATCAACAGCAAAAGATATTATTCTTTTTTCATATTCAGATTCATTTAAGTTCATATAATAATTTTACAACATTATATTTCAATTATTGTTTTATTAAATATTTATATTTAAAGCAAATTTGAAATTTCTTCAAAAGTTGAAACATTTATTTTTGCATTAGGTTTATGTACATCATCTATTCAATCAAGAACAGCTCTCTTGAATCATATTTTTTCTTCATTGTCATTTAAATAACTCACAAAATTTAATTCACTTTTGTTTGAATTTACACCTCTTATAAAATCTCTAAAATGTTTTTTTACTCTTGCTGTTTCATGACTTAAGATTTCAGTTGTTGTTTTATGAATTGTTGTCTCAACAATAACAGCATTTTTTTCTGATCCAAAATATTGAAAATCTGCACCTCTTCCAGGGGCTGTAAAAACAGGAAGTAAATCTTTTGTTACTTGTGTTCTAGAGAACTTTGTAAAATCGTGAGGTTTTATTTCTAATAAATATGAAAATCCCATATTTACAACATATTCAGCTCAAGTAGAATTTAATATTTTAATTTTAGATAATTTTTTATTTAACTTGTCATCATAATTATTTTGACTTATATTTTGTATAAACCCTTTTATCTCTTCTCTTGAGAATGGATATCTATATGTTGTCACATTTTCCTGAGGCATATAATAGTAATCTTCTTTTTCATCTAATTTCATTTTAGTTAAATCATTAAATTGCGCTTTTACTCCAGAAGTGTTTGTTAATGTCAAACCATATAATCATCTGCTAAATAAATCGTAATAATCTTTCTTTATCAATGCTCTTACTTTTTCTATAAAAAGTAATTCAACACATTCAGATTTACTATATTTTTTTATTTCTTCTCTAATATTTTTAATTTTTAGTTTAGTATTATTTTTAAATATTTTCTTAAGTGCTTTTTCAAGTCTAATTGGTAAATTATTTCAATCATAATTATAAAAATCGCTGAATATTAACATTAATTCATATGCATTATATGATGGTTTACCTTCTTCATCAGACATTTTTTTATAATCAAAGGTTTTTTTAAATTCATCTATATTTTTTATCTCTAAATTTTCTAAATCATTATCATAAAGTTTTTTATATTTATTTTTTACAATTTTAATTATTATTTCATTATTTCCCATTTCATATAATTTTTCGAATGTTTCGTTTCCATCAAAAACAACAAATGAAATAGCGAAATCAATTACATTTAGATTTTTATTAAATCTATTTTTATATAGAAATTCCATAGCTTTTCTAAAAGGTTTAGAATGATTATTTTTATAATTATTATTTGAATAATTATTTAACATTCTAAAAAAATATTTTTCTTTTCTAAGGATTTTAAAAGTTTCTATTTCTTCTTTTTTTACTTTAATGATTTTACTATTTTCAAGAATACCAGAATAAGAAAAAACTTTTTTAACAAATGAAAATCTATTTCTTTCATCATCTTCTTTATAAGAATAAAGTTTCTCTTTTTTTACTCAGGCTTTAAAGTGTTTATCAAATTCTTTAGCTGAAAATTCATTATTATTTTTATCAATGATTAATTGAAGAAAATTCGAATATGCTAATAACTGATTTTTAGTTCTAAACGTCGTATCACCAAATTTATTAAATTTTTCAAAAAGCATTTTATTTACCATCCTTATCAATTATCATGTTGTGAATAAGTACTTCTTCAGTAATGTAATCAAAATTTCTTTGATAGTTTTTATAATCATGTTTTAGAGGTATTACATTGTATTGTTTTGATCAATTTTTAAGTTTAATATTTTCAATACCTTTTGCACTTAATACATTACTCATGGCTCATGATATTCCTCTAGAATTTAATTCATCTAGAAATTCCATTAATTCTAAATCGTCTTTTTGTTTTCAAGTAGCATTGTATGTTGCATCAGTTATTAAGTATGGTGGATCTAAATAAACAAAATCATCTTTTTTAATTTTGTTTAAAAAGTCTTTGTAATTTTTATTATAAATATCTATCTTTTTAGATTTGATTTTTCTCATAAAAGATTTCATAATTTCTCTTCTTTGAATATTAAAATCTTGTTTACCAACAGGAATATTAAATTCTTTTTTTGAGTTGAATCTAATTTGACTATTAAAACCATATATAACTAATACTAAAAGCATTATTTCTGCTTCTTTTGTTGATTTATCTTTTAATGAATTAAAATCTTTCTTTAATTGGTTGTATCCAGGTTTATTATGAGAATTAATATTTATATTTTTTCTATCATTTAAATTTGGATTGGTTAAATTGTATTTTTTTGTTAGTTTATTAATTTCTTTGTCAATGAAGCCGAATGTACTATTCTTAAACAGCTTGAAAAGCCTATATATATATATATATCGTTATATACATAACTCTGAGCTTGGATATTTGCAGCTAAAGTTCCGCCACCGCCAAATAAATCTCAAAATGTATTTATCTTTTCTGGAAAGTAAGTAAAAATTTGTGAAAGTAATTTATATTTATCTCCTAGATAATATAAAGGAGATCTTACAACATATTTATTCTTCATATTTGATGCATGAGAAATATATAATCTTTTTTGAACTTTAGAAAAGTACTTTTTATTTATTTCTGTACCAATAAAACTTCTTTTAAGTTCTAATGCTGCAATACCTGTTGAACCACTTCCCATAAAGGGATCAAATATTGTATCGTTCTTATTTGTATGTATTTTAATAATATCTAATAATAAGTCATGAGACTTTTGTGTTGGATGAATTTTATTTGCACTTTTTGCAACAAGTGAATATTTAAATTCTGGTCTTAAATAAGGTAATTGTTTAGACTTATCAAAATTAAATGTTCATTTTCCTTTTCCCTTTACTGCTCAAATAGCAAATTCAAAATCAGTTACATATCTTCTACTTGTATTTCTTGGCATTGGATTATTTTTTACTCAACGTAAAACATCTTTAACAAAATAACCGGACTCTTCAAGAGCGTTGGCAATTTCTCCTAAATTTCTTCAATCATTAAAAATTAATATTGATCCACCAGTTCTAACAATCGGACTAGATTTTTTAATTCAAGTTACTTGATCAAAATCATAATCTCAAGATCCAAAATCAATTCCTGCTCTATTTATTGTTTTAAAATTATTAGCTCTTGAAATATTGTAGGGAGGGTCAGTAATTATTGCATCTACTAAAATGTTATTTTCTTTTAACTCTTCAATAAAATTAAGTGCATTCTCATTTCTAATATAATAGCTCATAACATCTATTATTACATCAAATCCTTTATTTTAGATGGTTATTTTAAGATGAATACATATAGTGATTAATAATTTTAATTACGATAATTTAATTAAATAAATATTTCTAATAATTCTATGTGTAAATTTACCATAACTTTAATTTTTCCAAAAAGTAAAATTAGACTAAAATTATGCTATAATCAAATTAGGTAAATATTGGAGGAATAAAATGAGTTATATAGTAAATTTGCTTGAAAAACTTTATTTAAAGGATATTAAAACAACAAAAGATTTTATATACAAAGATAAAAATATAGATATTAATAATATAGAAAAAAGTTATGAAGAACTATCAAATGGAGAAAATAAGATTTTTGATAAAATTGATGGTCTTAAATTTAATGGTAAACCAATATATTTAAATAATTCATTGCTATCTGAAAAATGAAGAGTATTATTTAGGTTAGTTAAGTCATCAACTGATGATATTAATAATCATAGTAATTATTACAATAAATCAATAATATCCGAAATTCAAAATTCTATTTGAATAGAAGGTGTAAAATCTTCTAGAAAAACTGTAAAACAGGCATTGAAAATGAACGAAGCAAAAAAAAATGATTACACTACAAAAATAATAAGAAATTACAATAATGCTTTAACCTTTATTATTGATAATGTTCCGGACATTAATGAAAAAAATTTACATACACTCTATTCAATTTTATCAACAGATATAGAAATGGGAAATAATGAATTAGATGGATATCCATATCGTTCAGATCATGTAGATATAGATATAGGAACTAAAAAAATTCCTGGTATATCGCCAGATTTAATAAAAGAGAATATGGATGAATTATTTAAATTTGTCAATAATACAATAAAAGAAGAAGATGTTTTTAAAAAAATAATAGATTCTTTTATAGCTCATTATGTATTTGAAGTTATACATCCATATTATGATATGAATGGTCGTGTAGGACGCTTGTTTTTATTATGAGTAGCTTTAAAAAATAATACTTTTCATCTTCTTGGAAGATTATCTGAATCAATCAATGCTTTTAAGATAAAACTATACAATAAAGCATTTGAAAGAAGTAATTCTGTCAAATTTAAAAATGATGTAACATACTTTGTAGGATCGCTATTATTATCTATTATTGCAAATAATATATCTATTGCAATTACTTCTATAGTTTCTTATGAATATTCATTAAAAACAAAAAATAAACTAAATGATTTTGAAATAGATATATTGACTAGTTTAATTAATAAAGATAAAGATAAATTTTATAAAACACAGGAATTTATTTTAGGTGTTGATGAAATAAATTCAGCACAAGTATCCACATCACTTAGAAAGCTTGTTGAAGCCAATCTAATTCATGAAGTTAATTCAAAACCAAAAGAGTATTCATTTGTATGAACGAAATATTTATTAAATAAAATAAATATTTTTACCGGAAGCAAAATAGTAAAAGCTTTAAAATAATTATTTAATATCAAATTGATAAAATATCAAAATTTTCTATATGCTATAATTTAGTCAAATATAAACATTTACAAAAAGAGGACATTATGAAAAGAAAATTTTTATTAGGATTGGGATCTTTATCTATATTAGTAACAGTTGGTTCTGTTCTTACTACAACATCATGTGGAAAGACTAAATCAGATCAACAGTTAATATATGAAGTAACATCAGATCAAATTTTAAATGCTCTTAATATTCATTCAGATAGTCAAGTCAATGCTTCTGATGTTCCAGAGCCAAAACCTAATGATCCATTATTAAATAATGTAATAATTAATGAAATCGCTGGGATTAATATTGAAATAAAGGCAGATACATGAAAACCTATTAATTCTTTAGGTGAATTACATTTTAATGTTATATTATCAAAAGATGGACTTGATCCAGCAGATATAGCAGTTACATCTGTTGGTTGAAAAAATGGTCAAGTAAAACCAATTCCAGATACAGGTCTTCCAGTTATTAATAAAATATTAAATGATTCTAAATTAAGTGATGATGGTGATAAAACCGCTTATATAAATGATACAACTTACGGTTTACAAGATAAAGAACAATGAGATAAATCTTTAACTACAATAGGAACTTTAATTAAGAATGTAAAAGATTCATCTGGTACAACACCTGCACCTATTGGAGTTAGTGGTAGTACAGAAAATCCTGCTACTATTGATTCATCTACAAAAATAGGTGTTGATGCTAATGCGTTTGCAGATGCTCTTGCTAAAAATAATTTAGCTATTGCTGATGTTATTTTTCATAAAGGTACACAGTGATTACAAGCAAGTTTTATAACTAGATCAACATCAAAAGAAGATTTTATAAATTCAAACAGTCTAGAAAGTAGTTCTGCAAAAGAAGATTTAATAGAAGGATTATTAAATAAGAACTCATCAGATCTTGCAAGTTATAGTTCACCAGAAATTCAATATTATAATGCAGCCGCTTTAAAAGCAAAAGCAAATGCTCAAACAAGTAAACACATGATTGTTGAATTTGAATTAGTTGATAAAAAAGTTAATTCACAATTAATGATAACTTCAAGAGTTTCATTCTTAGACGCAGATATTAAAACAAAAGGAATTAATGTTGATTCAGTTCCAACATCTGATTCTCCAGCTTTATATCATTGATAATAATTAATTATTTATAAAAGAAATTTTCATTTCATATGTTTTATATTCATTAGGTTCTAAATAATCTAAATCTTTTGTGTTTGGATCTGGTTTTGCTTTTGTAGCAATATCAGGTAAATTACTTCAAGGTTCAAGACAAATAAATTTTTCTTTATCTTTTCTTCATATAGATATAATTTTGTGATTATGTTCAACATCAATTATCATATCTTTATTAATTAATTTTATTTTATTTGAATCAAAAAAGCTATATGTATCAACATCTGGAAACTCCAATGATGATATAGAAATATCAGAATCCATTTTTGTTTCTTTTATTAAACCATCCAAATGAGTTTCTATAACTTTAGAGCTTTTAATATTCAATTTTGATGAATCATCAATATTAAATGCAGGATGATAACCAAATTGAAAAAATGCTTTTTCATTTGATGTATTTTTTATTTTTGTTGAAATAATTATCGAATTGTCATTTAATAGTATTTCTTGATTAATATCAAAAGAATAAGGATAAATAGAATTATTTAACATACCTTCTAAAGAAATGTTTTCATTTGAAATTTTAGATATTTCAAAATCAATGTCATTTCAATAACCATGCTTTTTTAATTCGATTATTTCATTATTTCTTAATCATCCATTTGAAATACCTATTACCGGAAATAAAATCGGAAATTTTTTTTGTCAAATTTTTGTTTTGTTTAATACTTCTTTTTTATCAAAAATAATTGATGATATTAAATTATTTTCTACCTTAACAAGAAGTTTATTGTTTTTAATTATCATATATATTATTATATTTAAAAAAAAAATAGTAAACCTCGAAAAGTTTACTATTTTGTAATTAATTATTTTATTATTGTTAAAAAATATTAAGCAGCTTTCATTTGTGCTACATATAATAAATAACCTGTTTTTGCAAGTGTATCAGTAAGCTTACCAAATAAAGTCATTTGATCAGCTGTAACGTTATCACCTTTTGTTATTACATATGTAGGAGTAGCACCAGTTGTTCCAGCTATAGCTGTATTTAAAGAAGCAGCAATATCATTTAATGTTCCTTGTTTATTAGCTGGAATTGCTGCAGGTGTACCTGTTGTTGCTTTTGGAGTAACAATAGCATTTAATAAAGTTGCTAGATCACCAAGAGATTTTGGTTTTGCTCTACTAAAAGTAATTCCTTTCAATGCTGGATCAGGTGCTATTTGTGTAGCTACGCTTTTCCCAAAAGTATCTCATAATGTGTTTAATGATGCAGCTTCTGTATCAGATTTTGTCATTGAATTATCGCTTATGTATGTATGTACAATTTTGTCATCACCTACAACATTATGGAATTCAAAACCAGGATTTACTCAAGTAGCAGTATAACCAACTATTGTTGCTGCAAGTGGTGCAATTTTATCTGCTGTCATAGCTTTTATTGCTTCATCAGGCATTTGTTTGTTAACAGGATTGTTTACAAAAGTAACATCATCAAAAGCTTTTTCTAAATCTCCTAAATTTTTTGAAGCATTTATAGCTTTAGTTAGTTTTGTAAAATCATCAGCTGAATATAAGAAATCAAGTATTTTTGGTGCTATTAAAGCTGATTTAAGCATTGTCATTGTTACAGGGTAATTTAATCAAGGCATGTCTGTATCTTGTTTAAATACTTGGAAACTTGTAGCAGCATTAAATGTTCCTTCTTTAAGTTCACTAGTAACATTTGGTGTTAATGCATCAACTTTTGTTTGATTTTCTGCATCTACACTATCAACTAAAAGTGAAGGTCAACCTGTTGTTGAAATGTTTAATGATAATTGTTTTGTTTTATCATCGAATGTAGCATCAGCTGAATTATCATCAGAAGATGAACCACATGATGCTACTGTAAGAACTGTTCCAACGGTAGCTGTAGCTGCCATTGCAAGAGATCCCATTGTTAATATAATTTTTTTCATTTATTTTTCTCCTTGTTGTTTATTTTTCAACACATACATTATACAAAAAAAACATAATTTATTAATTTTATTTTATTTTTTTTTAAAGAAAGTGTTGATACTAACCTATTTATAAGCAAATATAATTACAAAAAAATATTTTTAATAGATTTACTTATTCTTCTAGTATATATTATTTATATTTATAATAAAAAAACAATAAACATTAATATGTCTATTGTCTAATTAAATTTTAATTCAATGAATTTATTAAGCTTTTGTTAATTCTTGCGCTGCGTAAATTAATAAGGCTGTATGTGATATTCCACTTAAAGCTGAACCTTTAGATATTTCTTTATATAAATCAATTTGAGATTTTGTTAATGTACCTGCTGCTGGAGTTTCTATAATATCGTTTGCATTAGGTCCAGTTAGAACATTACCTAACGCATTCATTAATTCTCCTAATGTTGTAAAATGTCCTTTATCAATATTTATTGTGCTTTTTCCATTTTCATTTTTTAGGAAACCATTAATATTTTTAGCAAGTGTATTTAGTGATTTTGCATTTTCATGAGCTTTAAATGTTACCCCTGTTGCACCAGCTCATTGGCCATTTGCATCAGACATATCTGCACCTAAAGCGCTTCATAAATCGTTAAGTGCTTTTTGTCCAGCTACAGGATTAAGCATAGCATCGTTATTTATATAAACTTGCATAGTTTTATTTTTCATTAAAGGTAATACATGGAATTCATTTCCAGGTAATGTTTGTTGGAAAGAATTAAATACAAGTATATATGATAGTAAATTTAACGGATCCTTTACTATTGCATTATTTAGATCTCTTGGAGAATTTGGCGTAACTTTAGGAGCAGCTGTATATGTAGCATCATTAAATACTTTCATAATATCTCCTAAATTTTTTGTTGCTGCTAAATCTGTTGATATTTTCTGAGCTGTAGTTGCATCATAATACTCGTTCAACACTTCAAGAGGTATTGTTTTATCTGGTGTTGATAGATCGATTGGTGCATTTAATCAAGGTTCATTTGCAACTTGTTTAAATAATTGTACTTTTGTTGCTTCTTCAAATGTATTTGATGATTTTAACTCAGTTGTAATGTTTGGTATTAGATCTACTAATTTTTCAACAAGTGCTCCTGGTAATTCTCCTGTTAAATGTCCATTAGCATCTTCGCCAGGGAAATCATCTGTAATTGTGCTTAATCAAGCATTATCAGCAACAACGTTTAATGATAATGTTTTTGATGTTGCATCATACTCACCTTTTGCTGATGTGTCACCACCTTCGCCACATGATGCTACTGTAAGAACTGTTCCAACGGTAGCTGTAGCTGCCATTGCAAGAGATCCCATTGTTAATATTATTTTTTTCATTTTTTTATAATTCCTTTTTATTTATTTTTAGTATTTTAGTGCTTTAAAAACACATAACAATTATACAAAAAAAGAGCTTATATTACCAAATCCTTAATTGCAAGATATTTGTTTTAATAATTTTAATTAGTCATAAAGTACATATATTATTTACGTTTCATAAGTTTTTTTGACTATATATTATTATAAAAAAACAATAAACATTAATATGTCTATTGTCTAATTAAAATTTTAATTCAATGAATTTATTAAGCTTTTGTTAATTCTTGCGCTGCGTAAATTAAGAAGGCTGCTTTTCCTTGTGGATTATTGGCAGATAATTTTTTATAAAGATCAATTTGAGATTTTGTTAATGTACCCGCTGCTGGAGTTTCTATAATAGTTCTTGCTTTTGATCCTGAAAGTACTGCATCAACATTATCAAACAGTCCTGTTAATGTTGTAGCATTTGTAGGTGGAAATACAGGTCCTCCTTCTACAGGTGGATTTAAGAAACCTTCGATTGTTGTTTTAAGTTTATTAAGTGTTTTTGGAGAATCGCCTTTGAATGAAATTCCTGTTGCACTTGCTCAAGGTGATGGATCATCAATAGATGATATCATTTTACTTCCTAAATCACCTCATAAATCATCTAATTGTTTAACTGTTGATTCTGTAGATAACATAGAATCATCATTTATATATACTTGCATAGCTTTATTTTTTGATAATTCTGGTAATACATGATACTCATCTCCAGGTTTTGCTTGTGTAAATCCAACTAGTAATAACATATATGAAACAGCATTTATTGGATCGCTTGTTACTGCGTCAGCTAAAACTTGAGGATTATCATCAGAAATTTTTGGAGAATCTGCATATTTAGCATCATTAAATAATTTTAAAACATCTCCTAAATTTTTAGCTGATGCTAAACCAGTAGTTATATCTGTAGCTGTTTTTGCGCTGTAATATGCTGGAAGTAGAGCTTGTGCAACTTCTCCTAATTTTGTTAAATCAACAGGTGCGTTTAATCATGGTTTATTTGAAGCTTGTTTAAACATTTGTACGTTTGTAGCTTCTTCATAAGTTTTTGATGATTTTATTTCTGTTGTAATATTAGGGATTAATTCCACTAATTTTTCAACAAATGGAGGTGGAAAAATTCCTGATAATGCACCATTTTCATCCATTGTAGGGAAATCATCTGTAATTGTACTTATTCAAACATTATCTGCTACTACGTTTAATGATAAACGTTTTGAGTTAGCATCATATTCCCCTTTTGCAGTAACTGATCCTGTTTCTCCACAAGATGCTACTGTAAGAACTGTTCCAACAGTAGCTGTAGCTGCCATTGCAAGAGATCCCATTGTTAATATTATTTTTTTCATTTTTTTATAATTCCTTTTTATTTATTTATTTTTAGTATTTTAGTGCTTTAAGAACACATAACAATTATACAAAAGTCAAAAAAATTTTTTTAAATATACATTTTATAATAAAAAAACTATGACTTAGCATAGTTTGTAATTGATGGTTGATTAACAGACCAAATGGTGCGCGAGAAGGGACTTGAACCCTTACGCCGTAAAGCACTAGAGCCTAAATCTAGCGTGTCTGCCAATTTCACCACTCGCGCTCATGGTACGCCCTAGAAGATTTGAACTTCTGACCAATCGGTTAAAAGCCGAGTGCTCTACCAGCTGAGCTAAGGGCGCATCTTGGTGCCGTCTATAGGAGTCGAACCTACGACCTATCGATTACAAGTCGATTGCTCTACCAGCTGAGCTAAGACGGCGTGGTGGAACGTACAGGGCTCGAACCTGTGACCCTCGCCTTGTAAGGGCGATGCTCTCCCAACTGAGCTAACGTTCCAAATGGTGACCCGTACGGGACTTGAACCCGTGAATGCATGGATGAAAACCATGTGTGTTAACCGCTTCACCAACGGGCCATGGCGCCTTCAACAGGACTCGAACCTGTGACCGATCGGTTAACAGCCGAGCGCTCTACCAACTGAGCTATGAAGGCACACACATCACAATAATATAAATTGCTATATAATTATACACTTTTTTTATAATAGGTGACCTAAATATGAATATTTTTTTGTTTCATAAATATTTACCCATTTTTAGACCGCAAAAAAGAAAAAATATAAGCTAAAATAACTTATGATTTAAATTATTTATTTAATTTTGTTTGATCATCAGAAGGTGCTGGTTGTGCTGAATCTGTAGTTTCATAAATTTCTGTTCCAGCAGTACTTTCTGTGTTTGTTTTTGTAGTTACTGATTCTACATGACTTGGATCTTTGTGATATCCTTTAACAATAACATATCTAGTTTTAGAAGTTTCTCTTCCTTTTGTCAATGTAATCAGGAATGATATTGATCCTTCGGCAAAATGTGGTTTTCAATTTTCTATTTTAACATTTACACCACTTAATCCATTAATTGTTAAATCACTTAATTTTAATAAAGATGGAGAAACTGATTTAGGATTTATGCTTGAATCAGGAACTAAACCAATTGCATTTAAAACTTGTTCGTTAGATGCTTTATCTAAATTAGTTATATATTCTTCATGATTATCATTTATTTTTGAAGATGTATCAACTACTGAAGATGTTGTTGGTTTTGTTGTAGATTCTGTAGAAACTGGTGTTTCTGTTTGTGTAGAATCTGCCTGTGTTGTTACATCTGTTTGTGCTAATGCTTGTGCTTGTGCTTTTTGATTTTCAAGTTGTTCTATTGTTTGGAATCCTTTTACAATCATAAATCTATTAGCACTTACTGTTCCATTTGATAATGTTATTTGGAATGATATTGAGCCTTGAGCAAAATGTCCACTTCAATTTGTTATTTCAGCAGTTACATCTCTTTCTCCATTAATTGTTAAATTAGTTAAATTTAATGATGATTGAGAAACTAGATTGGGATTTATGCTTGAATCAGGAACTAAACCAATTGCATTTAAAATTTGATCATTAGAAACATTATCTAATTTATCTTTTTCAGCTGCATTGTGTTTTTCAATAACATCACGAGCAGAAGTTTCATAATTTCTTAAAGTCATTGATTTACTAAATATAAGTTTTCCAGTTTTTAAACTAATTAATTTAAGATCGAAAGAAATTGTTCCATCATTATCATTTGGAGTTCAATTTTGAATACCTCTCATGAATTGCTCTCCATCTATTGTCATAACTCCATTTGTTAAGTTTGGAACTGAAGATGGTAAAACATGACTATCAGAATATAGTTTTAAAAGAGTGAAAATATCTCTTGAATTACTATTTGCTAGTTTATCTTTAATTGATAATCAATTGTTTACCAATAATGGGAAATTCATTTTAAATGAATACTTTTCAATTGACACATCAAATAAAATTGTTCCATCTAAATTGTTTGGTGTTACACGAGTTATTTTTAATGTAGCTGGTATTTTATTTAATGTAGTATCAACACTTCTTGATGATAAATTAAAATCTGATGGTAATTCATTAGCATTAGAATTAATTTGTAATGCTGATAATAATCCGTTTTGAATTACTTCATTATTTAAAGGATTATTTAAATATGATTTAAGCTTTGAAATTTGTGTTGCTTCATATCTTGCTTGATCAGCATTATTTTCTACTTCTGCATTTGCTCTTGAAGCTAATGAATCAAATTTTGTGTCATCAATTGCAATTCTATCTGCATCAATTTGATTTTCAATTGTTCTTGCTTCTTGAGCCATTGCTTGAGCAGTTGCTTTTGCTATTTTTTCAGCTTGGATTGCTTCCTGAATAGCTGTTTGAGATGATAATAATTCTGGTGTTTGATAACCATTAACAATAATCAATTTGATATTAGAATTTATTCCATCTTTTGATAATGTTATTTGGAATGATATTGAACCTTGAGCAAAATGTCCACTTCAATTTGTTATTTCAGCAGTTACACCACTTAATCCATTGATTGTTAAATCAGTTAATTTTAAAGATGATTGAGAAACTAGATTAGGATTTATGCTTGAATCAGGAACTAAACCAATTGCATTTAAAATTTGGTCATTAGAAACAGTAGCTAATTTTTTTCTTTCAACAGCATTATGTTTTACAATAATATCTTGAGCTGATGTTTCATAACCTCTTAAAGTCATTGATCTATTGAATATAAGATTTCCAGTTTTTAAACTATGTAAAGCAAAATCAAATGAAATTGATCCATCATTATCATTTGGAGTTCAATTTTGAATATCTCTCATAAATTGTTCACCATATAATGTTATTAATCCAGGAACCAAGTTTGGAACTGAAGAAGGTAAAAAACTATTGTAAGGATATATTTTTAATGCATTGAAAATCTCATTTGAATCAATGTTTTTTAATTTATCTGCAATTGTTAATCAATTACTTGACAACACAGGAACAAGTGTTTGATATAAACCGTTTTGAATTGCTACATCAAATAAAATAGTTCCATCTTCATTGTTTGGTGTTTCTTTGATCACCTTTAATGTAACTGGAATTTGATTTAATGTAGTATCAACATTTCTTGATGATAAATTTAATTCTGATGGTAATTTATTGGCATCAGAATTAACTTGTAATGCTAATAATATTTCATTTTGAATTGCTTCTGAATTTAAAGGATTTTCTAAATATGATTTAAGAGATGAAATTTGCTCTTCTTGGTATCTTGATTTTTCTTTTACAAGTTCAATTTCTTTTGATAGTTGAACTATCATTTGTGACTCAGCAATATTTTTTGCAGAAGGTTCATTTAATTCTTGCATTTTTATCAATTCATTTGCTGTTACTAATTCTTGTGTTGAAGCTAATATTGGTGTTTGATAACCATTAACAATAATAAATTTAGTATCAGAATTTTCGTTTTCTTTTGTTAATGTTATTTGGAATGATATAGAACCATGTATAAAGTGTCCATATCAACTCGAAATTTTAGCAGATACACCATTTACACCATTAATTGTTAAATCGTTTAATTTTAATGAAGATGGAGAAACTAATTCAGGATTTATGCTTGAATCAGGAACTAAACCAATTGCATTTAAAATTTCATCTACTGATGCTGAGTTTAATCTTGATATTAAATTAGATTCTTCCTTTGTTTGATTTAAATTATTTACCACATTAACATTAGTTTGTATAGCACTTGAATCAACATCAGATTTGTAATTAGAATTTTCATTACTTGATACTTGATTTGTTTTTTCAACATCATGAGATGTATCAACACTAGGAGACGTAACTACTTGTTTTGTTGTTTTTCCTACATTTGTTGATGAATCGTTTGGATTATTTGGTCTTTTGCCTATATTGTTTCCGACCTTAATATTTGAGTTATCTACATTCCCTGCATTATTTTCATCTACACCACAAGAAGCAACTGTTGCTACAGTTCCTGCTACCACCATCGATCCTAAAAATCCTGCTACCATTTTTTTCTTCATTTTAAATACCTCTTTTAATATTACTTATATAAATTATATTATATATTTGAAAAATAATCATTTTATATATATAAATCAATAGAAAAGCATTGGCTAAAAAAACAGTATTTTATTAATTTTCTGCAATTTGATTATAGAAAATTGGTGATTTATATGGCAATATTCCTAATAAACGTTTTACGCCGTTTTCGGTTACATAAATTGCTCTTTCTAGATTTTTTATTCCATATTGAGTTAAATGCTGTCTTGTCTCTACAATTATATTAATTACAGGTAATCCTAATGTAAGAATTTGATTTTTAATTAATGGTATTGTAACAATTAAGGGTTTATTTTCATTCTCATGCTCTTTAAAATAATTATAAATTATTGGAAAAACATCTCTTAAGCTTATCCTTCTAAGTGTTCCAAGTACTTGGTCTTCATTTTTATATACTAAATTTATTATTTGATCAATTTGATCTTTTGAAGGTTCATCATTTATTGGATTTTTAGAAACTCAATTATTTAAATTTCTAATTTTGATACTATTATCGCCATTTTCTCAAGATTGTTTTCTTTCATCTGGTGTATTTGATTGAGATGATTGACTTACTCAATAATGATCAGGTTTAATCTCATCACCAGTAATAAGTGCTAAATTCTCATTTTCATTTTTAAATTCATTATTTATCGCAAAACCTCTTCTAAATTTCATAAAAAAGTTTAATTCTTCATTTTGTGTTGCATACTGATCATATTTTTCATAATTGTTTTGATTTACATTAGCTAAAATTGAATTTATATCACAATTTGAAAGCGGAGTGTCAAATCTTATTTTTGAAGCTTCATAAATTCAATTTGATTCTTCATTTTTAAAATTATTGATATCTTCTAATGTTGGAGAAATATCATAATTATCTAAATTTATTTCAATTTCTTTTTCACTATTGCTAAGAGTTGATATAGTTTGTTTTTGATCGTGGTTATTACTTGAAGATGTTGTAACTGGTTGTTTTGATTGAACATCATCTGTTTGAGTATTAGAAGTATCACTTTTTGTTGACAAAGTACTAGAAGTGTTTTCATCTTCATTTTGTATTGATGTAGATCCACATGAAGCAACTGTTGCTACTGTTCCAGTTATTACAACTGAACCCAAAAATCCTGTAATTATTTTCATTTTCATATTTGTTAAACACCTTTTTACTTATTTACTTATGTAATGATTATATATAAAATATAGTAAAAAAATAATTTTTTATGCTTTTAACCAAATTAAAACATTTATTAACAATGTTTTATTTAATTATTATTTAATTATTATTTATTTATTATTTTTAGTTTGTACCTAAAACTAAGGTATGGAAAATTGGTGATTAATATGGTAATATTCTTAATTGACGTTTTACGTAATCTTTTTCTACACTAACAACTCTTTCTGTATCTATAAGGTATCCATGAACTAATGAGCTTCTTGTTTCTACAACTATATTAATTCCTTCATTTATATTAACTCTATGATGCTCTGCATCTTCTTGATATTCTATTGGTAATGGTATTATAACAATTCTACTTGGAATATTATCTTGATCCATTTGATCCCTAAAGTAAGCGTCCATCAGAGTTAAAACATCTCTTAAGCTTATCCTTCTAAGTGTTCCAAGTACTTGGTCTTCATAATCTTGGAATAAACCTATCAGCTTATCAATTTGATCTTTTGAAGGTTCATCATTTATTGGATTTTTAGAAACTCAATTATTTAAATTTCTAATTTTGTCATTTTCTCAAGATTGTTTTCTTTCATCTGGTGTATTTGATTGAGATGATTGACTTACTCAATAATGATCAGGTTTAATCTCATCACCAGTAATAAGTGCTAAATTCTCATTTTCTTTTTCATATTTCTACCTCTTTTTTTATGTTATTTTTAATATAGATATATTATACTCATTACTAGAAATCAAAGTGTAAATGCGCTTATGAATTTTAAGATATTTATGCCCTTTATCTAATATTAAAAATTAGATTAAATCTAAAAGAAAATATAGTTTTATTGATGCTTAATTTAATTACTTATTAAATAATAGCAACAAAACTAAAATTAAAAAGATTTAAAAAAATTGACACTTTTTATATTTTTTTTACACTTATAAATATACACAAAAGAAAGAGGAATAAAAAATGAGAAAAAGTTTAGAGAAATTAGAATTTGAAATATTCACTACATGAGATGAATTGGAATTGATTAAAGGCAATAAAGAAATGCTAGATAGATATTACGAATTAGAATATAGATTAAATGTATTAAAAGATATTAGAAATACACTTGAAAGAGAAAGTTATAGTCAGGTTGAAATAATGAATAAAACACTATTTCAATTAGGTAATAATAAAAAGAGTGTTGTAGAGCGTAAAATTTTTAAAGTTGAACTAGATAGAAAAAATAAAATATTTTTTTCAGGGTTATTTATTAATGGAAAAGTTCATGCAGCTTTAGCAGACATTCAACCAAATAAGCTATATGATTTAATGGTTAATCCAATAGATAAAAGTGGCAATAAATTAAAATCAAAAGAAATAAAATTTAATTAAAAGAAACAAGATAAATAGTATTAATAAATAAGCTCTTTTTATTAATAAATAATTAATAATATATGTTTCAAAAACATAAGAAATTATTTTTAATATATAATAAAAAGAAGTATATAAACAAAATTTAATAATTTTAATCAAAAGTTATTTTATATAAAAAAGGAGTGAATATATGAATAAAAATACTAAAAAAAGTTTGTTTGCATTAGGTTTAATAAGTACTGCAGGAGCAATTACAACAGTTGCATCTTGTGGTCATACTACTCAAAACAATGATTCGTTAAGTAATGATGTTAATACAATTGAAAATAATGAAAATACACCTGCTTTTGACATTAAAAATAGTAGTGATTTAGATATTGTTACTTGAGATCTAGATAACAATAGGAATTCATTAAGTTTTCAAAACACATTAGCTGAATTTGCACAATCAAATTCGTCATTAAAGAAATGATTATCTGAGCATTATAAAGATGATACAAAATTAAAAACTTTTTTAGCTAATCCAGTCTTTCATGGAGATTTAAAATTAATGGGAACATTTGGTGCAAAATTACTTAATGAAATTGTTACAGATGGATTAACCTATATTAACGGGCCGAATTCACCACTTGGAAATATTACAAGTTTAGTTTCCGTTACTTATGACAGTATAACACTTGGAGAAGTATTAAGTTTTATGTTTGGACTTGAACACGGTTCACAAAACACTCTTTTATCATTAGCTGGTGGTTATTTAGAAGGAAAACTTTTAAATATGGGTAATCTTTCAAATTATTTAACTCCTATTGAAAACGAAATTCAGACATTAGTTGGAGAAATAGATAAAGATTCTATTTCAAATTTAATTCCTATATTAAATAATGATCCAGAATTATTAAAAGATCTAGGTATAACAACTACACTTAATAATTTGAATACAGAAGAATTACTTAATGTTGCTCAACATGTTTCAGATATTTTACATTCATTTTTAAGTCATTTTATAAATGTAGGTGGTGTTCCAGAAAATCAAAAAGCTTTAGATAAAGATGGTGCATTAATAGGGTTAAGAATTCTACAAATTTTAAATGATCAAATTGGTGATAGCGTTTTACCTCAAGGCGATAAACCAAGAATTGCTGGATTTTTAACTCAATTAACTACTGAAGTTAAATCATCAACTAAAGATGTATTTACTGATGCAAAAACTATTTTAATTAGAACAATGATAAATCAAATTGATAATGTTAAGGGATTATTAGATTCTATGGATTTTTCTGATGTATTTACAAGTTATATAATTAACTTCTTAACTAATTTAAAAACACATATCGATGCAAATGCTGAAAATCTTGATAGTTCACATTTAATTAGCGCAGTGTTAAGATCAGCTGCTGAAAATCCTGAAGAAACTAAGAAAATGCTTTCACTATTAAAAGAAACAAGAATTTTTGAGGTTTTATTAGATGATGCAAATAGTATTGATCCTATTATCAAATTAGTTATCACTGATGAAGATAAAAGAAATTCACTACTTTCTATTTGAGATACAAAAGAAAAAAGAGATATTGTTCTTAAAACAATAACAAGTTTATCAAACATGTTAGAAAAATGAAATGACAATGAAATGACAGAAGCTGTAAATAACTTGTTTACAGTTGATGAAAATGGAGATGTCAACGGAAGAGATGGATTAAAACTTGGAGTTTTCCTAGCTTATACAGCATTAAATAGATTTGATGATATAAAAGCAGAATTATTAACATCAACTAATTCTGTATTAAATAGTTCTAAAGATGATTTAAAAGAATTTGTTAAAAGCGTTTTAACATTCATACCTAATTTTGTAAAAATTAATGATTCATTTAAAAATTACATTAACACTAATTTAGATGATTTATCAGATAAAATTGCAACAATTTTATCAAATGAAGATAGTGGTGATTTAGAAAATGTTAAGTCAGTATTATTATTAGTTGATAGATTGAAATTAAATGGTGTTTCAACAATTACAAAAGAAGATTTAACAAAACTAGTAAATGATATTGAATCTATTCTTCCTATTCAAAATAATAAAGAGCCTTTAAATACACAAGAAGTTGTAAATGCAATATACAATTTTATGAATCATGGTTTATCAGGAGATAATAATGCAAATATTGATGCAATAGTAAAATTTGCAAATCATTATATAAAAGCAGATGCAAATGGAACTAATTTATTATCAACATTAAGATTACCAGTTGAACATTTAATAAGTGATGGAATAGATTCATTAACTAATGATGATTTAACAAAATTATCAACATCGTTAATAAGTGGCATAAGCTCATTTAAAGGAAAAGACGCAGCTGATATAAATAAATTTTTAAATGGTATATTACATGGATTTAGCTCAAAAGCAGATTTTGCTTCACTAAAAAACATTATTCCTGCTGATACTTTAAATAAAGGTTTATTTGGAATAAATTTAGGCTCAATGTTAGATAGTCTTTATAGTGGAACAAGTTTAGGATTCTTTACAAATATAGCCGCTGGTGCAGTAGGAGTCAATGATGAAGTTAGAACTATTATTCATAAAATATTGACATCAGGATTGCTTTCAATAAATGAAAACGAAATTGGTAAATTATTATCAGTGGCACAAGGAGCTGGAAGTTCAATTATTTCTACATTCTTACCTGAAAATATTAAAAAATATATATCTAATATTTCAGCAAATGAACAAAAACATGCAATTTATGAATTATTACACTCTGGAATTAAAGATATTGATAACGATTCAATAAATAGTTTAGTTTCTATATTAAATTCAAATCATGAAGACTTAGGTTTAGGCGAAATATTAAGTAGTGGATTAAGTAATATAAACATTGAAAAAACTTTTAATTTATTTGATCTTATTTCAACAATTACACCTTCAAGTTCAAGTTCAACTATAAGTGAAGCAGAATCATTATCATTGAGATTACTATTTGGAAGTAATGATATTAATTCAGAGAGAACAAAAATTATTGATACTTTAAATAAAGTAACTATAGCTGATGAAGTTCAATTAAATCCACAATTTGAAACATTAAAAACTAAGCTTTTAAATGCTAATGATGTTTATTCAAAAATAAAAACACCATATAGTAGTTTACTTGCAAAAGCAAACGAAGATAAAGCTATTGTGTTAAATGCTAATTCAAATATAGAGAGTGTTTACAATGCTTATCAAGACTTTGTAAAAACAAATAATTTAATAAATAAGAGAAATGCATTAATTACAAAATACAATAATGAATTACAACAAATAAACCAAAAAGTATCTAGTGACTTAGTAAGTGCAACCGCATTAGTTAAAGCACAAAAACTTTCAAGTAATGTACATGTTAGTGATTTAAATAAAGATGTCGCTATAGGTTCTCAATATGTAGCAACTTCATCTACAAATGATGGTGCAGTACATTTTGGTAATCTTCAAATTGTAGGTCATGATGATGTTTCAGGAACAGTAAATATGTCATTATTATTCAAAACAGATCATTTACAAATGACAAGAGAGTTTTCTTTAAGTGGATTTGCTACACAAGCAGATGTTCAAAGAGCTTCTCAAGATGTAGAAACAATTAAGAATAATATAGCTCATGTTGTTACAATTAAACCCGATAGTTTTAATAAAGATATACACAATGTTTTAACTGGTGATTTTAATATAAACAATGCAAATGTTAATGGTGTAAAAGTTGCAATAACAAAAGTAACACCTTTAAATACTGAAACAGGAAGTGTTAGAGTAGAAGTTTCATTATCTAAATTTGAAACACATGAAAAAACAACAATTGATCTAAACTTCGCTTCATTAATCGATGCAAAGAAAAGTCAGTTAAATTCATTAGAAATTAAAACATTGTCTCCTGCTACAGGTACAACTTTAGATGATAATTTTAAAAATGTTGATTATCCATTATTACAAACAAAATTTAATACACTAAAAGGTTTAAGCAAAACATCAAATGATATTGTTGTAATAGAGGATGCTATTACTCAAATTGGTGAAATTAATAATGTAATTGATAGTTACAACACATATGTAAAAGGACTATCAACAAAATGAACAAATGCAATTAAAAGTATTAAATTTAGATCTTCATCATATTCACCACGTTTTACACATTTCGAAGCATTAGATGCATTAATTAAACAAATACCAAGCGATACAGAAGGTTTAATAAGTGGAACAATAGATAGAACATATAGATGAGGTAATGTACATAATTTAAATACATGAGTTCTTGCAATGGCATTTAAATTAGGATTACCTAAGACAGAAAATTGAACTTTCCAACAATGATTTAATGGAATAGATAAATCAAGAATTAAAACTTATGGACATGTAAGTGATCAACAAATAATGAATTTAGCTAAAGCCTTAGATAAATGAGTAGGTCCAATTAGTACACAAGCTGCAAGTCCATCAGAAAAATATGCTACTTTTGATAAACTTGTTAATCTAGAAAATAGTGCAACAGTAACCATAGCAACAGGTAAAGATTCTAAAACAGCAAGTCATGCAGTTAAAGCTGATTTTGTTCTTCCTTCTAATACTGATGATGTTACATATGAAATCGAAAGTTTAGAAAATGCTAATGACAATGATGGAAGTGTTAGAGTTCATATAGCGATTTCTTCAAAACAAACAAAAGTTAGAAAAACTATTGTTGTAAAAGGTTTCCATATTCCTACTTCAACTACAGCTTCAATTTATTCTGCTTAATTAACCAATAATAATATCTTCGGAAATATAATCTATTTTTCTGGTTGGATCTATTTTTCTGTTTCACACTAATAATGTACTTGATACACCTAATTGTCCAATGAACATTAATAAAATAAACATAAGTTTTGTTGTTACATTTAAATTAGATGTAAGTCCAACAGACAGACCGGTTGTACCAAAGGCTGATGCTGCTTCAAACCAGACATCTGCAAATGATCTAAAGGAGTATGTAAGATTACCATTAATTGTGGTTGTTACTTCCTCTTTTAATGGACCTCCAAATGATTCAAAAGATGTCATTCCAACTATTGTTGTAATTAAAACAGCTAAGAAGGAAATCACAAATACAATGAAAGAACGTTTAACTAATTCTGGATCTATTTTTCTTTTAAACATGTAAAGATTTTTCTTACCTCTAATTAAATTAAATATAGATAATACAGAAATTGCAAAAGTAGTTGTTCTTATACCTCCTGCTGTTGATGAAGGGGCTGAACCAATAAACATCATTATTGAATGAACCATTTTAGTTGGTGATGAAAATTGGAAAATATCTGTTGAGGCAAATCCGGCATTTCTTGTTGAAAGGGTATTAAAGAATAACGCAAATGATTTTTGGGCTGTTGAACCATTATCTGGATCTCTTCAAAAACTATAGTGGAAGAATCTATTTCCACCAATTACATAATCCGTATCTTTTGCATTTATTTCTAAACTGAATGTCAAAGTCAATCCCATTACCACTATTAATAAATATGTTAAACAGGATACTTTTGTAAATAAGGATCATTTAAATGGATGTTTTTTTTCAAATCTTGTTCTTGAAAGAGAATATGAATATATATCAAAAATAACTGGATATCCAATTCCTCCAACAACAAATAGGAATACAAATATAATTTGAATTGAATAAACACCGTAATATGGACCGACTGAATGTTGTCCCATAATATCAAATCCAGCATTATTTATTGCAGAAATAGAATGGAATATTCCAAATCTAAATGATTTACTTCAATCATGGTATGGATTGTATTCAGACAATGCTGA
This sequence comes from Mycoplasma sp., assembly GCA_024721275.1. Lineage (GTDB taxonomy): Bacteria > Bacillota_I > Bacilli_A > Mycoplasmatales > Metamycoplasmataceae > JAMPIX01. The sequence goes on along the minus strand of JAMPIX010000001.1, from coordinate 205,019 downwards.
ATGGAAATGATTATTTACAAATAAAGGGTCAGAAGAAAAATCACCTTTTTGATAATAAAATAGGAAAGTAAGAACTAAAGCCATTAATAATGTAATTACTAAAATTACAGTTATAGAAACAGTAATCAATCTTCTTGTAAATCCTTGTTTTGATGAACCACGTTCTGCATTCAAAGCAAGAAGTAAATTCATTGACATAGGTCTTCCAAGTAATAAGTTAAATAAATATGCTTTTAAGGCAAATCATCCAACTCCACCAACTAGAATTAGCAATGCAACAACCGTTTGTCCAAACATTGTCCATGTTGATGCTGTAGTTTGTGTAACAAGTCCTGTATCTGAAAAAGCAGAAGCAGATGTAAATAGCGCATCAAGATAAGAAGGATGAGCGCCACTTTGTATTGAAATTGGTAACATTAATAAGGCTGATCCACCGATTGTAATAAGTAAATATATAAATAAAATATGTTTAACAATACCAAGCCCTATAAATCAATGGTATATTTTTATAATGTTGTTTCAAAAGTTTGATATTTTTAATTTCATAATAATATTTAGTTATTATATAATAAGATACAATAAATATAATAATATTAAATAAAAAACTTTTAAGGATGGAAAATGTTTAGTAAAAACAAGAATAAAATAGCAATAATCGGTGCAGGAAGATTTGGTATTTCAGTTACTGAAGAATTAGCTAAAAAACACGTTAGTACTTTGGTAATGGATATATCTAGCGATGCATTATATAAGATTTCAAAAATAGCAAGTCAAACAGCAGTTATTGATGCTTCAGATCCTGATGCACTTTTAGCATTAGGGGTACCTGATTTTGATGTTGTAATTGTTGCAACAGGAAATAATATTGATATTGTTGCAGCTTTAGGTGAAATTGGTGTAAATAAAACAATAGTTAAGGCTATTAGTACAAGAAATGCAAGAATTTTAAAACAAATAGGAGTTAACGTTATTATTAGACCGGAAATAGAAGCAGGTGCAAAAGCTGCTATCTTAGCTACAAATGAAAAGATGAGAGATTATACTTCAAACGTTAATGAAATTGGAGAAGGTTTTGCTATTGCCCAAATAGAGGCACTTAATTCTGATGTTTATGATAGAAAAATAATGGAACTTGATTTCCGTAAATTAAAAGTTAATATTGTTTCTTTAAAAAGAAATGGAAAAATCTTCCTTCCTGAAGGTAATTCTAAAATTCAAAAAAATGATATTGTTAACCTAGTTGGTAGATTAAACGATTTATCAAATGCAGCATCATATTTAGGTGATGAAAGTAAAAAAGTTAAAGATAAAAAATAATTTATTAATTATCTAAATCTTCGATTCTTTTAATATGTCTTCCACCCTCAAATTCAGCAGAAAAGAATTCATCAATAATTTCTTTTGCAACTGTAAAAGTTGTAAGTCTTTCTCCTAATGAAAGAACATTTGCGTTATTATGGTTTCTAGTTAATTTAGCATCAATTCTATTTCTACAAATTGCAGCTCTAACACCTTTAAATCTGTTTGCAGCAATACTAATTCCTATTCCTGTTCCACAAACAACTATTCCTCATCCATATTCTTTATTATGAATTGCTTTTCCAAGTTTTTTTCCATAATTTGCATATGATGTTCTTTCAGGTGTATCTGTACCTAAATCTACTACTTCGAATTTTTTTTCATTTTCTAAATATTCTTTTACTTTTGTTTTTAATTTAAATCCTGCATGATCACTTGCTATTACTATTTTCATATTACTCTCCTCATTTAATAAAAGCAAAATTTTTATTTTTTATTTTTATTTTTTCATCTTTTTCAACAAAGAATGATTCTTCTGTATCTAAATCTACTAATACACCTTTTGTTTTTGTTGTAAAATCAGCATTACAAAAAGTTATTGTTCCATATATATCATTATACTCTAATGGATTTGTTTTTGTTGGTTCAAGTACCGATGTTACATCTTTTAAAGATTTTAATCCTTTTTCAATATGTAATTCTCTTGGCTTTCCATTTTCAAGTCTATTGTAATCATAAAATCTATATGTTACATCAGATGGTTGTTGAACTTCTAATACTTTAACACCTGCACCTATTCCATGGACTAATCCAGATGGTATGTTAATAAAATCACCTTTTTTAACTACTTGTTTTTTAATCAAGTCATTTCACTCATCATTTTCTATAGCTTTTTTAATTTCATTTAAATCATTGGTTTTTAAACCAACTATTAATTTAGCACCAGGTTCAGAATCTAAAACGTATCAACATTCAGATTTTCCATTTGGTTCGTTCTCTAGTTCTAATGCCATTTTATCATCAGGATGTATTTGTAAAGAAAGATTATCTGTAGCCTTAATTATTTTTATTAATGGACCTTCTAACGGAGTAAATTCTCCATTTTCAAATTTTGTTCTATTTGCTTTTAAAGGAGAATAAATTCATTTTTCTCATCCTCAAATTTTATTTAATTTTACTGATTCAATTTTTTTCATAATAAAATTATAATTGTTTTTAAGCTTTTAAACTATTTAATTTTAATTGAGCCTTGACGAATTATATTTAACTTTGTATCTACTATAGTTGATGGAAGCGATTCTTTTTTTATTTTAAATTCATATATTTTTATATTAGGAAAAACAGTTTTAGCTTCTTCTAAAGAAGAAACAACATTTTGTCCAGATATATTTGCAGAAGTCATATAAATTGGTCCTATTTTTTTTATTAATTCTAATAACTCTTCATGATCTGGCATTCTTAAAGATAATTCATCAGTTAAAGCGATTGTTAATGCTCCTGGTCAAAATTCGTTTGCAAGTTTAGTTGCTGTAGAATTTCATCCCTCATATTTTTTAGCTTCTTCTAAAGAAGAAACCATGATTACAAGTTTCTTGTTTTTTGGTCTCTTTTTTATTTTATAAATTTGATCTTTTGTTTCTTCACTAACTGGACCGCCAATTCCAATTACTGTATCTGTTGGAGATATAAATAAATTACTTTTCATTTCAATTACCTTCTTTAATTATAAGATATCTAAATTTATCATTTAAATCGTTTTTTAATATATAGTTATATTTATTCTTCTTACAATATGAATCTAAAAACTCCTTATGAGTCTCATCTACTTCCATTATAAAAATAAAGTTATCTTTATCTTTAATATAATTGATAAATTCTTTAAGTATTATTTTAATAATATCTAATCCATCATCTCCAGCAAATAATGCTAAATGTGGTTCGTAATTAAGAACTTTTTGTTCAAGATTTGCTTTTGTTGGAACATATGGAGGATTTGTTATTATTACATCAAATTTTTCATTTATATTTTTAAACAAATCAGAAGATATTATTTTTGCACTTAAATTGTTTATGTTCATATTTTCTTTTGATAAGAGTAAAGCTTTTTTTGAAACGTCAGATAAAACTACATCATTTTGTTTGGCAAAAGATAAACCTATTATTCCTGAACCAGAACATAGATCTAATAGCTTTTTGTTTTTGATAAAAGAAAATTCTTCAATTAAATCAATTGTTTCTTGTCTTGGTATTAATACATTCTTATTTAATTTAAAAATTAAATCATTATATTTATATTGTCCAACAATGTATTGAATTGGTTCTTTTCTACTTTTTAAAAGATCTTTTAATATTTCATTAGAATTATCCATATAATCATTTCAAGAGCTTATAGAGTCCTTTTTTGATATATTTAATTTGTTATTTAAGTAATAGTAAAAATCAGATTGAGAAACGTTATTATCAATCGCTTCTTTAAAAATTTCTTTAAGAGTCATTTTATAATCCTGCAGCTTCAATTTTCTCAGCTTGTTCAGCAGCTAATAAAGCTTCAAATATAAGTTCTAGTTTTCCATCTAAAACTCTATCTAAAGAAGAATTAGAATAACTTATTCTATGATCTGTAAGTCTATTTTGTGGATAATTGTATGTTCTAATTTTTTCAGAACGTGCACCGGTTCCAGCAAGCTTTCTGAATTTACCTTCTTTTTCAGCTTTTTCAGATAATTGCTTTTCATATAATTTTGTTTTTAAAGCTTTCATAGCAGTTGCTTTATTTGAGTGTTGTGATTTACCATCTTGTGATTGAACAACTATTCCTGTTTCTAGGTGAGTTATACGTATTGCAGATTCAGTTTTATTAACATGTTGTCCACCTGCACCAGAAGCACGATATGTATCAATTTTAATATCTTCTGATCTTATTTCTATTTCAACAGTTTCATCTGCTTCAGGCATAACTGTAACAACTGCTGTCGAAGTATGTACTCTACCTTGAGTTTCTGTTTGAGGAACTCTTTGAACTCTATGAGATCCGGTTTCAAATTTCATTTTTGAATAAACTTTTTCACCTTTTACTAAAAAGGATATAAATGCATAACCGCCAGAATCAGTAACTTGTGTATCTATTAATTCAATTTTTCATCCAATTGAGTCTGCATATCTTGAATACATTCGATAAAGATCTCCAGCAAAAATGTTGGCTTCTTCTCCTCCAGCACCACCTCTGATTTCAACAATAACATTTCTAAAGTCATTATCATCCTGAGGAAGTAATAATATTTTTAATTCAGCTTCAAGTTTAGGTAATATTTTTTCTATTCTAAATATTTCTTCTTTTGCAAAAACTATCATCTCTTCATCATTTTCTATAGATAATATTTCTTTAGAGTCGTTTAAAGTATTTTCATTCTCTAAATACTCTTTATATTTTTCAACAATAGATTCATATTTCTTTGTTTCTATTAAAAGTTTTGTATATTGTTTAATATTACCCATTATTTCAGGCTTAAGTAAATCTTCATTTAACTTATTAAACTTATTTATAATATAACTTCTAGTGATTCTCTTACATTCTTTTCCATAATTAATATTAATTATAACTAATATTAAATAAAGGATAATTATAATTACATATTTTATTTTACTTTTAATCAATAAAAAAACTATGAAGATAAATCATAGCTTTTATTTTTATTATTAACTTAAAAAGATTATGTTAATGATAAGAGAACTCTAACTACATCATTGCTAACTGCAGGGTCGGTTGATATAGGTGTAATATCAACATAAATTACACCCCTGTTAGGGTTATGGCCAAATTCCTCAGAATATCGACCATCTTTAAATTCTAAAGAATATCGACCATCTTTAAGAGGAACAGGTGTTATGTTGTTGCCATCAAAAGCAATACCATTTAAATCTTGGAGTTCAAGATTTCAACCATTGTCGTTGCCACCTATATTTTTGAAAGTATTTTTATTTGCCATGCTTGGATGATGAATACCTGTCATATGTTCACGAATGAAAGAGTGTTCATTTACTTGTCCATTTGGTTGAACATCTGTAAGATAACGACCCTTATCATCAAGAAATAAACCATTATAAAGAAGAAGTTTTTGCATAGCAGTTAATGCTTTTCAAGTAACAGTAACATTACTTATTTTTCTTGTAGAAAGACCTTTTGAAACTGTAACATCAAGCGTTAATGTACCACGATTTTGATCAGGATGAATTGCATCAATTCTTATTGATACATCATGACTAACACCTGCAATATTAGGAATTCTACCACGTAAAATATCTTCATGATACACTATTGTTTGACCTTCTGAATATCCCCGCGGATGTGCTATTGGTATTAAGTTTTTATTAGGCACTTTATCAATAAACACTAAACCAGGAATACTATAGTCTAAAGATTGAATATCATCGGGAGATAAGTGCAATGCATTAATAATATCACCAGAATTTACATTACTTAACATGGTTGCTATTCTTGGGTCTCTAAATCCAGATATTGTAATAGATGGTAATGTTTTATCAGTAAATCCTTGTCCACCAACAATTGTTGGAGTGAATGTTATTGTTCTAGCGTTATCATCATGAGAAATTAAATTATTATTAATTGTATAATTATGTCCATCAATTGATATTGTTAGTGTAAATATTGGATTTGCAGTTAAGAACTCACCTGCATAAAAACGGTCTCTATTAGCAAAAATGCTTAATGATTTTATTTTTTCTACTGAAAAACTATCAATTGCAGCTTGTGTATTATGGTGATCTTGAGTTTCTCAAATTCCAGTTGGAATTCCGGTAAATTGTTTTCTAGCACCATCTTTTGAAACTGTAACATCAACAGTTAATGCACCATTAGTTGCATCTGGATGAATTGCATCAATTGTTACTGTTGCAGCTGATAGCAGTCTAAAATCAACTGTTTTTGTTGTGCTAGTTGTAATTCCTGGTAATGAAGTAGCTGTTGGAAGTGTGTTTGAATAATCACGATTTAGATTTAACGCTGATAAAATATCATCATTAGATAATATATTTATTTTATTTTGATTATTTGTTAAAAATCCAGATATTGTAATAGGTGAGAATACTTTATCAGTATATCCTTGTCCTCCAACAATTGCGGGAGTGAATGTTATTGTTCCAGCATCATTATTAGGAGTAATTAAATTATTATTAATTGTATAATTATGTCCATCAATTGATATTGTTAGTGTACCTATTGGATTTGCTATTAAGAAATCACTTGGTAAAGTTTGACCTTTATTAGTTGCAACAATTAACGATTTTACTTGATCTGCTGTTACTGCATTGATTTTGTCCTGTGTATCATGATGTGCTTGTGTTTCTCAAGTTCCAGTTGAAATTCCAGTAAATACTTTTCTATCTGTATCTTTTGAAACTGTAACATCAAGTGTTAATGTACCAGCATCTGCATTTGGATGAATTGCATCAACTGTTACTGTTGTACCTGACAACCCTGTAAAATCAACAGCGTGATCCAAAGGACCGGTTGTGATTCCTGGTAATGAAGTAGCTGTTGGAAGTGTGTTTGAATGATCAACAGTTGGTAAGTTTAATTTTTGTTTTACAATTTCACTTGTTAAATTATTAATTGCAAGTTGAGTATCTGCACGTAATTTTTCAGAAGTTTTAAGTCAGCTACCTGTACTTATTTGTGTTTTAAAAGGAGGCAATGCATCTTTTGAAACTGTAACATCAAGTGTTAATGTACCATTAGTTGCATCTGGATTAATTGCATCAACTGTTATTGTTGCTCCTAAAAGTCCTACAAAATCAACTGTTTTTGTTGTACCTGTATCAATTCCTGGTAATGAAGTAGCTGTTGGAAGTGTGTTTTTTTGATCAACAATTGGTAAGCTTAATTTTTGTTTTACAATTTCACTTGTTAAATTTTTAATTGCTTGTAAAGCATCTGCGTGTAATTTTTCATAAGTTGTAAGTCATTTACCTGTATCAACTGTTCTTGTAACAGAAGTTAATCCATCTTTTGAAACTGTAACATCAAATGTTAATGTACCTTGATCTTGATTGGGATTTATACTATCTATTGTAACTTTAAAATCAAGACCTTCTTTTGATAAAGTTTTAAATTCATTTGGTGTTATACCTAATGAATCAGTTGTAGGTAATGTATTTTCATGACCAGAATTTGATATATTAAATAATTTTAAGATTCCTGCATCATCATTTTTAACCATTTCAAGTATTTTTGTATCATGGTGTGCTTGAGTTTCTCAAGTACCTAATGAAGCATCAGTAAATGTCTTAGAAATTAATCCATTTTTTGAAACAGTTATTGTACTAGTTAATGAACCATTAACAGGCACTGGTTTTAAATCAGAAACAGTTATAGTAACACCATTTAATCCATTTAATGTTGTTTTCATAGGAGTTGGTAAAGTAAATTCATTTGGAAGTTTATCCTTTTCCGGAACAATGTTTAATTTACCTAAAACATCATGTAAACTTATATCATTCAATAGTTTTTGATCTTTTTTATTAAATCCACTAATTGAAATATCAGAAATCACTTTGTCATCAATACCGCTAGATGAAACTGTAGCTGAAAATGAGATGCTACCATTAGCATCATTAGGTGTTAAGGCACTTAACTTTATATTAAATACATCATTATTTTTTACAATTGTTATGCTTTTTAAAGGATTATAAGATTTAATAAATTCAGAAGGCAATAATGATGGATTAACATTAATTCCTAATTTTGCAGCTTTAATTGCTTTTGCATCTATAGTTTTTAATTCATTAATTTTATTATGATGTTCTTTTAAATCTCACCCTGGTATTTTAATGTACATTTGTTTAGAGTTAAATGAAGGCTTTTTAGCTTCAGCATGTAAACTTATATTTCCATGAATATCATCTACTATTCAATTAGTTATAACCAATTCTAAACCTGGTACATCATTTAATTGTATATTACTTAAATTAGCTGGTTGATTAACAGAACTCGCTAATTTACTTGGATCACCATTCGGACTTAATCCTAAAGCATCTAAAACCATTTTTTTTGAAATTCCATTAATAGATACTTGTGTTATTCTATTAATAGCTTCTTGATTAGCATTTATTGCACTACTTGTATCTTCAGTAGTTGCATCAGTTGTAACATCCTCTGCAGTATCACTTAAACCACCAGTTCCACATGAAGCTACAGTTGCTACTGTACCAGCTACTACTAGTGACCCGAAAATACTTGCTATTTGTTTCTTTTTCATAATTTCCTCTTTCTAGAGCACTTTTTATCTATACATTTCTAACTCTATATATAAATTATACTATTAAAAGAAAAAAAATTTTTTATTATACACAAAAAAAGTTAATTCTTACAAATGAAGGAAAAAATATAATTTGTATAAAAAATATAAAAAAACTTCAACAAAAAGGTTGAAGTTTAAATTTTTAAATTTTGATTTATTATGCTTTTTTTGAAAACATTTTGTTAAATCTTTCAACTCTACCTTTTGCTTTAGAAGAAGTTGTTTTACCAATGTAAAACGGGTGTGAAGAAGATGAAATATCAACTGTAAGTAAAGGATATTCTTTACCTTCGTGTGTTATTTTTTCTTTTGTATTTACTGTAGATTTAATAATATATATTTCATTTGTTGAAACGTCTTTAAAAGCTACTTCTCTAAAGTTTTCTGGATGAATTTCTTTTTTCATTTTATTCCTTCTTTTCTAATGTATTTAATTATTATATATAATAACATATAAATTGTATAAATATTTATTATTGCTACTTAAAAATTAAATTAAAATTATTTAGGATGATAGACTTTTTGCTTAGGAAATATAATTTTGTTATCAAATGCTCATAATCCTTTTTTAGATTCTTTTGCTTTCTTTTCAGCGTTAATTAGTTTATTTACATAATCTTTGTCATTATAATAATATTTGTTTTTAGAGCTATTAGAGATATATGCTACTCTTGCTAATCCTTTTTTAATAAGTTCTAATCCATAGTCTTTATTTTCATATTTTATTCTTGCAACAATTCGTGAGTATGAATTACCTTTTTGTTTTTCTAAATTAACATGTTTATTTTTAATTTCAATTTCACAAAATTCCTTAGCTTTTAAGGCTCAGTAATGCTCTAATCCTACACTTTGTTTAAAGTTTTCATAATTATGGCTTATTTCTGCCGTATCAATGCCTAAAATTCTATAAGCTTGTCCAGTTGAATCACTTGGTGTATCTCCATCATGACAACTAGTTATATAAACTGAATTAGATGTGATGTTGCTTTCTTTAGAGCAACTAGAAACAAGAAAAACAATATTTACAACTAATAAAGATAAAATAGAAATCAATTTAGTTTTAATGTTTAATAACTTCATATTTATTTATAGATAATAATTTGTAAAAAATATATTAAAAAAATCTAACCACTTTAATAATGACTAGATTTTCTATTATTGATTATTACTTTAATTAATAATTAAGCTTTTTGGAAACATCCAAATTCTTTTTGTTTTTCAGTAACTGTGTCTTCCATTGCTTTAACACCATATGAAAGAAGTTTTCTTGGGTCATAACCTTTTCCTTTTTGATCCATTCCTTCTTCAATATATTTTCTTGTTGCTGCTGCAAATGCAAGTTGTAATTCTGTATTAACATTGATTTTTGAAACACCTTCACCAATTGCTCTTTTAATTTGGTCTTTAGGAATTCCTGAACCACCATGTAAAACTAAAGGCATGTTAACTGCTTCTCTAATACTTTCAAGAACGTCAAATCTTAATCCTTGTCATCCTTCTGGGTAAGGTCCGTGAATGTTGTTAATTCCTGCTGCTAAAATATCAATACCTGTTGCCATTAATAATTTTGCTTCTTCTGGAGTAGCAAGTTCTCCTCCACCAACAACACCATCTTCTTCACCTGCTAAAGTTCCGATTTCAGCTTCTACTGATGCTCTTGTTTTTTTAGCTAATTCAACTATCTCTTTTGTTTTAGATAAGTTTTCTTCTAATGGGAAGTGTGAACCATCAAACATTACTGATGAATATCCTGCTGCTAAAGCTTCTTTAGCACCTTCGTATGATCCGTGGTCTAAATGTAAAGCAACTGGAACAGTTATGTCTAAATACTCCATTAAACCTTCTACCATGTTTGCTATTGTTACATAACCACCCATATATTTAACTGCACCTTCTGATGTACCTAATATAACTGGTGAATTATTTGCTTGTGAAGTTAACAACACTGTTTTTGTTCACTCCAAATTATTTATATTTATATGTGCTACTGCATAGTGACCGTCAAAAGCCTTTCTTGTCATTTCTTTTAAATTTACTAATCTACTCATTTTTTTCCTCTTCTTTTTTTATTCAGTTCTTAAATAACATCACTTGTCATTTCCATTAATTTTGAAATCAACTGACATTGATAAGTCAATGTACAATTGAGTTTTATATTTAATTTCTATTTCTGCTACTGTTAATTTTTTATATCTTTTTTTTGCCTCAGGCTTAACTTTTTTAAAAACGTGATTAAAAACAACATTAAATGCTAAACATTCATCGTTTTCTAAAAATAAATCTATTGCTTCTTTTTCTAACAAAATTACATCCTTTCTGGTGCTTCTACACCAATCAAATTTAAACATATCTTAAGCAATTGCTTAATAGATTTTACTAATGTTAATTTTTCTGATTGATACTCAGAGTTTATTACTCTATTATTATTATAAAACAAATGAAAGTTTTTTGCTAATTTTAATAAATATTCATTTAATAAATTAATTTTGTAGTTTTTTGAAATATCCATTATCAAATCAGGGAATTCAATTATATTTTTAGCTAAAACTATTTCTGTTGGATCATCAAGGTTTTTAACCTCGGTTAATTTAACATCAATGTTGCTTTCATGATTTAATATTTGATTCGCTCTTGCATAAGCATATTGAATGTAAAAAACCGGATTATCATTTGATTTCTTTGTAGCAAAATTAATATCAAAATCTAGTTTAGAATTTTCGCTTCTATTTGTTAAGAAATATCTAGCAGCTGAAGTATCAACTGAATCAATTAAATCTCTAACTGAAAATGTTGTTCCTGCTCTTTTAGACATTTTTCATTCTTTACCATCTTTAATTAAACGTACAAGTTGCATAAATAAAACATCTAGTTTATCTTTATAACCTAATATTTCTAATGCAGATTCCATTCTCTTAACATAACCTGAATGATCCGCTCCTCAAACATTAATTATATGATCATACCCTCTGCTTAATTTATCGTTGTGGTATGCAATATCTGGCATTAAATAAGTATATGTACCATCACTCTTTTTCAATACTCTATCTTTGTCATCACCAAATTCAGTAGTTTTTAATCAGACCGCACCATCTTTTTCATATGTAAATCCGGTTTTAGTTAATTTATCTAATGTTATTTCAATTTCTTTATTGTCGTAAAGAGATTGTTCTGAAAATCAGATATCAAAAGAAACATTAAATCTTTTTAAATCTTTTTTAATAGTTTCGAGCATATATTTTTTAGATTCTTTTTTAAATTCAGTAGCAACATCTTCATAGTTATTGTCAACATATTTATTTCCAACTTTATCAACAAAACTTTGAGCAAAATCTTGTATTTCTAAACCTTTATATGATTCTTCAGGTAAAGAAACATCTTTTCCTAAAAGTTGTTGATATCTAATAAATGCACTTCTTCCTAAAACATCTATTTGATTACCTGCATCATTAATATAATATTCAGCATCTACATTTGTTCCAGATCATCTTAATATATTTATTAAAGTAGATCCAACAGCTGCATTTCTTGCATGACCTACATGTAGTAATCCAGTTGGATTTGCAGAAACAAATTCAACGTTTACTTTATCAGTATTTGATCCTTTTCCAAAATTATCACCTTGTTCTATAACTCTATTAAAAAACTTTGTTAATTGACTACTTTCTAAAGAAATATTAATAAAACCAGGTTTAATAACATCAACTAATTTAATTCCCTCTAGATCAGAAATAATATTTGATATTTCGTCTGCTAATACTATTGGATTTAATTTTAATCTTTTTGCATAAACCATTGCAACATTTGTAGAAAGATCTGCACGTAAATAATCAATTTTAATATCTACTTTATGATCTTCAATATTGTATTTTGAAATTAAAAAATCTGAAATTTTAGATTTAATTATTTTTCTCATCTGAAACCTCTAATGTTATTTTATATTTACCTATTTCTTCGTCATTATTTGAAAGTGTATATTCAAAATAAACTCCATTTTCTAATTTATCTAATTTTTCAAGATATGAATGTAATATCAATACACCATGAGGGGTATTGTATTCAATTCCAACTCTCTTTTTTAAAGATAAGTTAATAGTAGAAGGACCAGCAAAAATATTTACGTCTTTGTCTGTGTATTCTATTCTATTCATTACGTTATTAGAAGGTTCAGTAAATTCATAAACTATAAACTCTCCAAATAAACTTTGATTTAATTTTGATGAAAATGATATTTTATTTTTATCATCTCCATTTTTCATAATTGATGTAAATTTTATATAAGACAATTTTCTAACCTCTTTAATACTTTTTCTTTTTCAAATAGTCAAATAGCTTTTGCTAATTCTGGACCATGACTAACATGTGTGGTTGCAATTCTTATTGGCATAAAGAATTTTTTACCTTTTGCAGTTGTTTTTTCTTTTGTTTTATTTATTGCTTCAACAATATTTTCGATTGTATATTCTTTTATTTCTTTAAAACTTTCATAAAATGCAGAAATTACTTCTTGCATTTCAGGTGTTGATATTTCTTCTTTATTTTCAAGTGGTAAATCATTTATAAAAGGAATTATTAATTCATTTAATTCAGAAAACGCATAAACTTGTTTTTTAAATATTAATAGAAGTGTTTCTAATCAATTTTCTCTATCTGATGATGGAATAGTTGTAAGAAAACTTTTCGCCTTTTCTATGTAAGCTTCATCTGTTAATTCTTGCATATATTTATTTGATATTCATTGCATTTTCTTTTCATCAAATTTAGATGGTGATTTTGATAATCTTGAAATATCAAAGTCTTTAACTAATTGTTCATGACTTAATATTTCTTTTGCTTGAGAATGAGATCAACCAAGTAAAGCTAAGAAATTTAATATACCAGCTGGTAAATAACCTTCATTTCTATATTGTTCAATAAATTGTTTTAAAGTGTTATCTCTTTTAGAAAGTTTTTTACCTTCCATATTTGTAATTATTGTCATATGTCCATATTCTGGTGGAGTTCAGCCAAAAGCTTCATACATAGCTAATTGTTTAGGTGTATTAGCTAAATGTTCTTCTCCTCTATGAACGTGAGATATTTCCATAAAGTGATCATCTATTACATTTGCAAATGCATAAGTAGGAACACCATTTGATTTCAAAATAACAAATTCTGATATTTCATCTGAATTAAATGTTACTTTTCCTCTAACTTGATCATTTCATGTGTAATCTTTATTTTTAGGTAATTTAAATCTTAGTGATACTTGATTATTTCTTCTTCTTATTTCTTTTTCTTCTTCAGATATTTTTAATCAATTTCTATCATATCTAAATGATCCATCATATTCATCTTTTTGTTTCTTTAATTCCTCTGATGTATCAAAAGCTTCATATGCGTAACCTTGATCAAGTAATTTTTGGGCATATTCTCTATATAATTCTAATCTTTCACTTTGTCTATATGGTCCAAAATCTTGGTTTTTAGAAACAGGAGATTCATCTGCGACAATTCCTAATCATTCAAGATTTTGTATTTGTGATTCTTCACCTTTATCAACATTTCTTTCTAAATCTGTGTCTTCAATTCTTATAAGAAAATCACCATTATGCACTTTTGCAAAAAGATAAGTGAATAAAGCTGATCTAGCACCGCCTATATGTAAAAATCCTGTTGGACTTGGTGCGTATCTTGTTCTAATTTTTTTCATAATATTACTAATTTTAACATTTTTTAAATTAAATAAAATTTTTGGAAGGATGTTATAAAAAAATAACATTGCAAAAGAATGTTATTTTTAATTATGTTTTTTAATAAGAAAGTTAAATTTAATTAGAAAATTGTAACGATATATGAACCACTATTTTTCATTGTATAAGAGTAGCCTTCATCATTGCAAAAGTCTTCAACAACTCTTTTTAAAGTATCTTTTCCTCTATAACCAGTTATAACTTCAAATTGACCATATCCATCATCTTTTACATCTAATGCAAACATTCTAATTCTAGAAACTGCTTCATACTCCATTAAACCATGTAAATCTAAAGATGGCATTATTTCTTTTTATCCTTGTTTTTACCTAATAACTTAAACATATTAGATTTATAAACTTCAACACCAGGTTGATTAAATGGATTTACTCCGTGTAGATATGATGACATTGCTGCAGCTCTCATAAAGAAGTAAAATAAACTTCCTAAATTTGCTTCGTTGTTTTCTAGTAATTTAATTTGAATATTTGGAACTTTACCAACAAGAGCATGAGCTTCGATTGTTCCTATTTTAGCTATTTCATTAATTTCATTTAATGAATATTTTGAAAGATAATTTAAACCATCGTGATTTTCATCATCTTTAAATAATTTTATATCCATTGTTGGATGTTCGACATCTATTGATGTTTCAAACATAATTTTTGATCCTTCTTGAATAAATTGTCCAAGTGAATGTAAATCTCTTGTAAAAATTGCAGAAGTTGGTAATATACCTCTTGATTGTTTTCCTTCTGATTCAGCAAATAATTGTTTTAATCATTCTTGAATATTAGCAAAAGATGGTTCATAAGATATAAACATTTCTACAGGGAATTTTTTACCTAATATATATCTAGAAACAGCATATTTATAAGCAATATTGTTTTTTAAATCTTTTTTAGAATAAAGTGAATATGCATTTTTTGCGCCTTTCATTAAACTCTTAATGTCTAACCCTGCAACAGCCATAGGAAGTAATCCGACAGCAGTAAATACTGAATATCTTCCTCCTATATCATCAGGAATTACAAATGCTTCTCATTTGTTTAATAAAGCTTGTTTTAATAAAATACCTTTATTTGCATCTGTTGTAACACTTATTAATTCATTAGCGTTATTTTTTCCTTCTTTTTCAATTAAAAGTTTCTTAAGCATTCTAAAAGCTATAGCAGGTTCTGTTGTAGTTCCAGATTTTGAAATAACATTAATTGCGAATTTCTTATCTTTCACATAATTCATAATTTGACCCATTTCAATTGATGAAAGCGAAGTACCTAAAAATATTACTTCAACATGTTTTTCTATAGGTCTCATTCCATTAACAAAATCAATTGCAGATTTTGCTCCTAAATAAGAACCACCTATTCCTATAACTACTAAAACCTCAATTTGATCAACTTCTTTAAGTTTTTTTG
The DNA here is from genome assembly GCA_024721275.1 of Mycoplasma sp. Classification (GTDB taxonomy): domain Bacteria; phylum Bacillota_I; class Bacilli_A; order Mycoplasmatales; family Metamycoplasmataceae; genus JAMPIX01. Next base: position 189,257 of record JAMPIX010000001.1, on the reverse strand, counting down.
ATAACTTTAATATTCTTTTAAATTCATCTTTATTAAAGTTTACTGGTCAGTCTAATCAACCAAGAAATGCATTTCCAACACCTGTTTTACTTTTCATTGATTTATGAATAGTTTCAACCTTTTCAGCATATTTATCTAGAGCCTTTGGATCCAATGCGTATTTTAAATCTATATTTACCATTTTTCTACCTCTTTCATTGTATTTTTCTTTAGATTTGTAAAGCCTTTTTCTGTTTCTTTTATTAAGTAATTAAAAGGAGCTTTCATATTTTGTGGATTTATCTTTTTAAAAGACAATGCAACATTTTTTTTCTTTTCATCTACTTTTATTATAGAACAATGTATTTCCTGATCTTTTTTAAATAAATTAGATAGTGATGAAATATAATAATCAGATACTTCTGAAATATGTAAAATTCCTAATCAGTCATCTTTTATAGAAACATTTAAATATGTTTTTTTTATTAAAAGAACCTTTCCGCTAACAATATCATCGATTTTATACATGTTTTTCCTCGTAAAGATTATATTCTTTAATTTCTTCTTTTGTTTTTTTTCTTACAGAAACCGCATTTAAATGTATGAATGGTCTGCTGTCAACTTTTGGAGTCATATAATTTTTTGTATATTTATTAGTAAGTATTTCCTCGTATTCTTTAGGAACAAAAACTTCAAATGTTTCAAAAGGCATTTTCATTCTCTTATAACTAAAATTAATTATTTTATTATGTTTTATAGGATCAACAGGGTTGTCTATTGTATAAAAACAAGTAAAATCTTTTTTCGCCATTAGTTGCTTAATTGATGATTTATAAGTTATTTTATTTAAGAAAAACTTAATCGGTCAACTTATTATTGTTAGTATATAAATATATCAAGCATATGGTTTTCAAGTACTATGAACACACTGAATAGAAAATTTACTTTTATTTTTAAAACTTCTATATTTTTTAATTTTCTTTATATTAGTAGGAACAATTAAAAATATGTCTACAAAAATTGCAGATTCTAAAAATTTTTTATTATCGGGAACAAATTTAGGTATTACTAAAGGATAGTCTTTTGTCATAGTTCCATCAATACAATTTTCTGGAAAAAGAGACTTTAGTTTTTCATATGATTCAATAGTCATAGAAACATCAAAATCATCATCTCAGGGAATAACTCCTTTATGTCTGATTGTTCCTAAAAGTGTTCCATTATCTACTGTGTATCAAATATTATTTTCTTCACATACTTTCGCAAAATATTCAAATCATTTTAAATTTTCAATATCCACTATTTTTTTCATTTCCATACTTGTCTTTAATTATAAAGAAATTATATTTTAATAAAAAAATAAATATAGAAATAGTTCAATAATATATGGAAAATTTGACACTTTTTGACACTTTTTATACATAAATAAGCATATATACTTTTCTATTTTGCTTAGTAGTATAATTGTAATTATATAAATATAAGTATAAGTTCAGACTAGGAGGATTCAATATGAATTCAAAAATGAAAAAAAGCTTTTTAGCAGGGATAGGTTCACTAGCTGTTGGTGGAACTGTAGCAACAGTTGCATCATGTGGTAGCAGCGCAACATTACCATCACCTGCTGATGAAGGAGCAAGTGGTAATGCATTTAGCATATCAAGTCCAGATGGTTCACAAATAGACAAAAAATATGATGATTTTATAGGTCAAATAAAAGATTTAGAAACATTACATACTAAGGAGTTTACAAAAGCAACAAACGAAGTAATTACTTACTTATACGATCAGGAACAAGTAGCAAGTATTGCGGCTCATGATGAGTCTCAAAAAAGACATGCTGTTGATCCTTCAGTAAAAATAATTAATGTTCTTCAAACAAAAGCTCAATTAGAAGATGTTATTAGATCTGAAATAGATGATTTAGAAAAAGCAGCTAAAGAAAATGATCCTAAACATTATGGTGAAGCGTTACAACAAGAATTAATTTCTAAATATAATGCTACAGGTGATACATTAGATGAATTAAAAGAATCAGCTGTTACAAATGGTATAGTTGATAAAATGAAATCTGATGCATTCAGAAGATTTAGAACAAAGAAAGTATCTATTACTTCTCAAGATGTTATAGATAAGCCAACTGTATATGTTGCTGATTTCAATGCTGTATCTAAAGAGCAATTACCTGATACTAGTCCAACTGCAAAACCATGAGGAACAAAAAGTATTGACCCAAGTGGTGCAGGTAACAAAAACAAACAATGAACTGCATATGTAACAGATTCATTCGTTGATAAATGAAAAAATCCTCAAACTGAAATAGAAGACTTTGTTGATCATGAAAGAATAACTACTTTACAAAAAGTAACATTCAAAATAGATTCAAGTGCTACAAATAATCAAGCATGATCAATCTCTAAAGATGAACTTAAAAATTTATTTGCCTTTAAAATCGGTACAGGAAATACAGTTGCCGATCTTAAATTTAGTAATACATTAATTGGAGAATTAATTCAAAATGGTATTCCTGATAGAAAAACAGAAGAAGTAAACTTCAATAGAATTATTGATAAAAGTGATCTTGACCAAGCTACAAAAACAAAAGATGGTTATTTAGGTGTTAGTCCTTTAATAGATTCAATCGGATCATTAAATGAAGGAATAGCAACAGGAATTTTAACAAACGCTAGAGATGCTTCTACTACTGAAGCTTGATCTACATTTGCTGCTACAGGACCTGGTGGAAAAGGTGTATTTGAAAGAATTTTCGATTCTGTAAAAGCTGCATTAGATCCTTCAGGTACAATGCTTCCAGAAGATTTTGGAAACAACATTGATACTATCGATACTAAAGTTGCTTCTGGTTCAGGTGCATTAATAACATCTCAAATTGCAGATATACTTAAAACATTAAATAAAAGAGATCACTTTATTTACAAAATTGGTACAGGTGCAAATCCGACATTAGTTACTTTCTCACAAGAAGATGGAATTAACTTTATGAAATATGATTCTTCATTAGATGATGAAGCTGGAACAGTTTCACAAAACTATATGAATGCATTAACACAACAATTATTAAATGAAAATGAAAATAAACCAGTTTATATTGATGCAGTTGCTGCTTTAAATTCATACTACCAAGTTGATAAAGGTAGAGGATATTACTATAGTCTATTAGATACTATTGCTGATCCAGGATTAAAAACATTAACGCAAGATGAAAAAGATCAATTTACAACATCATTGAAAGACTCATTAAAAGCTGTTTATCTAGGTATATTTAATACTGAAACACAAAAAATAAATAAATGAACATATAATGCAGTAAATTCTGTTGATAATTATGATGTTAATTTAGCTAATGAAGGTGTGCCAAGTGGTTCAACAACAATAAAAGGATTAGCAAGTAGAGATGATATATATAATCTGATATCAGATCCAAAAATAGCAGGAGAGTGAGATAAATAATGAAATTCAAGAAATTAAGAAAAAGAAGTTTTATACTTTCAACATTATCAATAGCGGCAACAGCCGGGACGGTTGCAACAGTTGCATCATGTAGTCATTCAGAAGCTACAAATACAACAACACAAAAAAACAATGAAAAATATTTAAAAGATTATGGTCAAAATTTAATGCTTAATCAATATTATTCAACAATTGCAAAATCAGAATTAGAAAAATTAAGCATTGATTATAATGCTTCACAAAAAGAATTCTTTGCTAATATAGCTAGATATAATGAATTAAAAACACCAGGTTATTGAACAAATCAAATTACTACTTTAATTCAAAATGGACAATTAGATAAAGTTTTAAAAGAAATAAAAGTAATCATGCCTGATGCTAATGATCAAACTATAATCAATGGTTTTAGAGACGGAAAAGTTGCTGACATTATAACAGTGTATAACAGAATAATCGATTCAACAAATCAAGATGAAGAAGATAAAATATTATTATATTTAAATTCATGACAAATGCAAGTTAGTCAAGCGTTAGTTCAATATTCATATTTAGAATATAATCAAACAGATCAAACAAAAAAAGAAGATGATCTTAAAAAAGGATTATCAATAGTTTCTGATGCTTGAAAAACATTTGGATATAAAAATGCAAAATACCCAATTTTAACTAAATGAATTAAAGAAAATCATCCATACTTATTATGAGAATTTAATATAACTGGTAAGGGTGGAGAAAAAGATCCTGGATTAGTTCCTGCCGCACCTGCTGCAGATACTCCTGCTGATCTTAATGCTTTAATAAAAGATTTTGATACAAGTAATAAAAAACTTTACTTACCAATTCAAGATCCGACAAATCAAAAAGATACACAATTTAGTGGTTACCTAGGAATTCAAACAAGTTCAACAGCTATTGAAGATAAATTCTTACATGATAATAATTTAGTTTGAGGAGATACAGATCTAACTGGTACAACACAAACAATTACAGCGCCTAAGTATATTGCGACAGGAACTTCTTCAGCAACTCCTCAATATGGATCAACAGGAAAAATTCAAAGATTTGAAAAACTTGCTGTTAAATCTACAAGAGTTGACGCAGATGCATCAAAAGGTATTCCTTCATACTACACATATGATTTAGAAAGTTTATCAGATGCTCAAAGAAAGAATTTAGAAATGATGATAATCTTAGAACATTCAGTATTAAATGATGCTAAAAAATATTACAACTTATTAGGTTATAAATTATCTTCAGATGTTGAGTTAATCAAAAACATCTTATCAAGTGTTGGTGATGTTTCTTAATCAATATTAATGAACACATTATTCCAAAAAATAATTAACAATGAAATTCCATCGAGCAAAGTTTTTGAAGATGAGAATTTTGTTGTTATATTAGACATAAATCCTAAATCACTTGGCCACACACTTGTAATCCCTAAAAAGTTTTCTAGAAATCTGATTTCGATAGATGATGAAACATTGAGTTCATTATTTATTCTTGCGAGAAAAATAGCAAATAATATTATCGAAAAAATTGAAGTTGATGGTTATCAAATAGTTACTAATTCAGAAGCTAGTTCCCATCAAGAAATCTTTCATACACATGTTCATATAATCCCTTCTCCATCAAATAAAAAATTAAATTTAAATGAGTTGTTAAATCTCATAAAAATGGGGTAAAATTTAATAATAATTATGAAACAAAATAAATACATTATAAAATACAAAGATAAAAAATGAGCTGTTAAAAACGAAGGTTCTGATAAAATATCTAAAATTTTTGATAGTCAAACAACTGCTATAAAATATGCTGCTAATCTTAAAAGCACTGACAAAGTGATGGTTAAAAACTCTAAAGGTGAATTTAGAGAAATGAACAAATGAGATTATATTGAAGACTTAGAATTAAAACAAAAAATAGATAAGTTAGATGAAGGTTTTGATACAGATTTAAGCGTTATGGATACAAGTAAAATGATCTCTCAAAGTAATACTGAAATTATTAAGCTAATTATTAATGAAAGTAAAAACGAAGAAAGTGTTACTACATCAAAAAATTGCAAAATCAAAGTATATTCATATTCAACCATATTACTTCTTTTCATGGTTGTAGTAATATTTGCTCTAGTTGCCTTTTTCAGAAAAACTAGTTTTGATGGACAAATACCTTTTAAGGCATTTATCGAGGAGTTTAATAATTTATCAACAACAGCATTAGTTTTTGTTGGTTTTGTTGGAATTACTTCAATTGTTGCTTTTTTTACATCACTTGTTTCAATATTTTTAATTTTATTCTTTTTATTTGATACAAATAAATCTTCTAGTAAATCATTATTTATATACTCAGGTATTGTTATTTCATTGTTGCTAATAGTTACTATAATATCATTAATACTAACAAGCATTATTAGCGATAATAATTGAGCTAATAATAATATAGATATTTCTACATTAAAAAACTATGTTAATTAATATATTTGATTAAAGTATATTAATATTTTCTAATTCTGTAAGAGTGTCAAATATCGCTAATGTAGTGTTATTACCAATTGTTGCTTTTGCAGATTTTTTAACATAATTTTCAGAATTCCCCATCGCAAAACTATGTTTTGCTTCTTCTAACATATGAATATCATTTTGTGAATCACCAAAAGCAATTAAAGATTCTTTTGTTTCACCTAATTTATCTAATATTACCTTTATTCCATTGAATTTTGAAACATTATTTGAATTAGCATCTAAATAAACTTCATTTGCCACAAAAAACGAATGATCTTCATATTTTGCTGCAAATTGTTTTTGTCATTTATAAATTGTTTTTGATTTATATTTTAATGAACATTGCGTTGATTCCAATTCATCTTGTGAAAGAATTTCTTCCATTTCTTCATTTGTTACAGTATTCATCTCAGGTACTGATACATTTTCTCAATTTGAATATTTATCAGTATAAATTATTTTTTCCATCATTCCATTAACACTTATTGAAAAGAAAGCTTTATTTTTCTTTGCTAGTTTATTAAATTCTCTAGCTACTTCTATCGAAATAAAAGACTGTTTTATATATTCCTTTTTTTGGATATCATAAACAGATGCTCCATTATTACAAACAAGATAGTCAACTAAATCTTGAGTTGCATAATTAATTAAATCATTAAAAGATCTACCAGAGGCAAGAACAATATTATGTTTTTTTGCTCTTAATTCTTTTATTTTTTTCATTGTTTCTTCATGAATTTGTTGATTATCATTAAGTAGTGTTCCGTCCATATCAAAAGCTATTATCATTTTTATTCTCCTTTTTTTCTTGGTTTATTTTTTAAATGTGGAAATAAGATTACATCTCTAATTGATTTTTTATTGGTAAATAACATTATTAATCTATCTATACCAATTCCTGCTCCACCAGTAGGAGGCATTCCTTGTTCAAGTGCCTCAACAAAATCCATATCTATTTCAGATGCTTCATCATTTCCCAATTCACGTTCTTTTGTTTGAGACTCAAATCTTTCTAATTGATCTATAGGATCGTTTAACTCAGTATATAAATTAGCATATTCTTTTTTTCCAATGAATAATTCAGAACGTTGTGTAAATCTCGGGTCATCAATGTCTTTAGCAGCTAATGGTGAAATTTCTATTGGATAATGATAAATGAATGTAGGTTCTATTAACTTCTCTTCAATATATTTTTCAAAAAATTGGTTAATTATATGACCTATTTTAAAGAATTTTTCTATTTTTATATCATGCTCTTTTGCATATTTTTGAGCTTCTTGAAGATCGTGAACATTTCTAAAATCTATTCCAGTTTCATTTTTTATTGCATCTAACATATTAATTTTATGAAAAGGTTTAGTTAAGTCAACATTAACTCCGTTTAATTCTACCTCTTTTACTCCAGTTTCATTTGCTATAAAATGGAAAAGACTCTCTACTCTATTCATCATTCCATGCATATCTGAATAAGCTTCATAAAATTCAATAGTTGTAAATTCAGGATTATGTGTTGTATCAACACCTTCATTTCTAAACAATCTACCTATTTCATAAACTCTTTCCATTCCACCAACAATTAGTTTTTTTAATGGTAATTCAGTAGCAATACGTAAATAGAAATCCATAGAAAGCGCATTGTGATATGTTTTAAAAGGTTTTGCTGCTGCACCACCTAAAATTGATTGAAGTATTGGAGTATCAACTTCTAAGTAGTCTAAATTATCAAAAAACTTTCTTATGCTTTTAGTAATTTTCGTTCTTGACAATAAAACTTCTCTAGCATCATTGTTCATAATTAAATCTAAATATCTTCTACGATATCTTTCTTCAATATTTTGTAAACCATGATATTTTTCAGGTAAAGATCTAATTGATTTACTTAATATTGTAAAATCATTAATTCTTAATGATAATTCACCTGTATTTGTTTTCATAGGTTTACCAGATGCTCAAACTATATCACCTATATCCATGAATTTTTGAGTTATATTATTAATTTCAGGAAATTCTTTTTTAGCTAAATATAATTGAATTCTTGAGTATCTATCACTAATTATTATGAAAGGTCCACGAGTTCCCATTACCCTTCCAGCTACTAAAGCTTCATTATTTTTTTTTTGAGATAATTCTTCCTTTGTAAAAGAATATCATTTTTCATTTAAGGTTTTTGAATTTTCAGTAATTTTTTTTGTTTGTGAATAAGGATGTAAATTTTCATTTATCATACCTTTTATTTTTTCAATTCTTGTTTTTTCTAAATCGCTATAAATTTTATTGCTCATTATTAAGACTCCTTTTCTTTAACTCCTTTTCTTTTATTTCTCTAATTTGTGCTTCTTTTCTTTTTATGCCTCTATTGATTTTAATTGTAATTAATACACCAGAAAGAATACCTATTATTGAAAATCCTATTACTCCAAAAATATGTTTTTTTTCAAAAATATGTTTTCATATTGATGTTTCTGGAACTAAAAAGATTGAAATTATAGATGCACATAACATACCTAATGAAAGCGATGCTAAAAATGAATGATGATTTTTTAATAATCATGCAAGAGTAAATACAGATGTTAACATTCCAAGAAAAGTAAAAACAGCAAATAAAAGCATTGGGATAATATTTAGATGTATATTAGCAAGCGCTTTTCAATGTATATTTTTATATTGATTAAAAATAAGTTGAATTATAGCACCAGATCCACCTGGAACGATTGTTATTGTTCCTGCAGCATAAGAGACTAAAACAAAAGGAAAAATAGTTTCAAAATTTAATGGTATTTTTTTGTCTGAAGAACTGTTATGTGCATCAAAATCTATTCCACCTTTAAAATAAGCTCAAATTGATAAACCAAGTATTAAAAGGAATCCAAATATTGCAGTAATTCTTCTATATCATATTCTATTTCTTTTTTTAGCTTCAACAAATACTATTAACTTAGTTTTCCAATCATCATTTTTATGTTCCCGAGGTTCTATTCCTATTTGTGGTTTTTCACCTTTGATAAAAATCGGGATAGATGTAAGTACGAAAGAACCAAATAAAAACATTAATTCTAATCCGTAATGATTATTAACCATGAATTCTGTTAATTTAGCAAATCCGAATACTCCTAGAACTCAACCCAATACAAATGGAACCATTCAAAGAAAAGCTCTTGTTCTTGTAATTCCTGGTTCTGGTTTGATAACTGATTTTGCAATTAGTATTATTCTTGAGTAAACACCTAATAGTGAAAGTGTTGTCCCGCCAGAGTATCCTGGCACAGCATCCGATACTCCCATAAATACTCCTATAGAAGATCATTTAGCTAATTTATATACAAGTTCTAATCCTGTTGCATTCTTAAAAGAATCAACATCTAGTGTCTTATTGTATTTTTCGTTTTCATTATCTTTATTAGAGTTGATTCTCATATTAGTTTTAATTATATATTATATATATACTTTTTTTAATCCTTAAACGCATTTAATACACTTTCATTTTTCAATTGTCTAATTGAAAGAACGAAAATTATTATAAATGCTATCATTACTATTACAGCTGATGTAATAATTTCTCAACCAACCATGCTTAATGGTATTAATACCGCTCCAAAGGACATTATTGCAATTTGCATTGTGAATAATGTCGCAAAGACAATTGGAATTGCAACAAGCATTCCTATTATCAGTGAAGGTAAGAATGATTTAATAAATATATTTCTTATTTCTTTATCTCTATAACCAAGAACTTTTAAGACTGAAATATTTTTCTTATTAGAGTCAACCATCATTGTTCCAAGAATAACTATAAATATAATAGCTATTGAAATTGATAGTCCTTCTGCTATAGCAATTAAATTTGAAGATAGATTATTAATTGATTGGAAGGTGAAGTGAGACATTCTTGCTCAGTCAACATTTGAGATTGTAGCTTCGAACGGTGATTTTGAATAAATATTTACAAACTCTTGAACTGGATTTGTTGCAGTTTTTAGTCAACTTAACGCTCCAGTATTTGCTCCTGATTTTAGATATGTATCAATTAATTGATAATATTCATTATTTGGATCATTTAAAGGAATTGTATCAAATGGTGGATATAGACCAGAAGGTGAATATAAATCAACATCTTTTAATGCGTAAGGAGCTGTTGAATCTGAAAATACACCATTAAATCCTTGTGTTTTATTTAATCCTAAAACTTTGTTTGCAATACTGTGAAGTGTATATACTTGATCTCCTGAATATGAATTTACTATTCCAACAACTTCTAATTTACGTTCAGGTTGTTTTTTAGCTTCTCTTTTTAGTGTATATCTATTTGAAGTGTTCATAACTGAACCGTTAATTGTTGATCCAACATTAAGTCCATAGTATGATGAAACATATTTGTTAATCACAACTGGAATATTTCCTCTATCAGAATAACTATAGTTTTCAAGCTTGTTTTGTAAATCTCTTCCTATATGAACATAATTAGAATCAACATTTATTCCTTGAATATTTAAATTAACACTTGAATTTACACCTTCAACATTACTTAAATCTGAATTAAAGTTTATATAACTATATGTTTCATCAGATACATTCATACTTATTTGATTGTATGCAATAAAGAATGGATAAATATCATAGTACATTGCCAATTGTACAAAGTTTTTAAATGAATCAACTATACCTGAATTAAATGTTTGACCAACTATATGTTCTGATAAGCTTCTTTCTGCATTAGTAAAGTTTGTAACAGCTGTTGGATCATTTGAATCGGAATTATATTTAACAACATTTTCAACATCTTGATATCATGTCTCATTAGTAAAATCTAATGTTGTTTTTCCTTCTGCTTTTAATTCTTTGTATTTTTCTAGAGATTTTTCTAGGAATAATGGAAAATCTTTATTTGCAGCAGTTATTTGATTAGAAGGCATCAATGCTTTTGCAATATCTCATGGGTTTGATGAACCTAATTTTGCAAATCCTAATTTAACATCTAATAAAGCTCTTGTTTGAACACGATGATTTAAATAATTAATTGCTTGTTCAAGTTTTGCATCAGTTACTCCACCATTTGCTCAACCACCTTGAACATCTTTTCCGGCAATACCATCATCTGCTGATGGAGAGTGGATAAATGATATTTTATTTATACTTCCATCAACCTTAGAATTGTGTATTGTGTCATCAGTTGCAAAACCAATTTTATATCTGTCAGGATGACCTACATAAGATCTTTTAATTTCTGGCGTAAGAACATCATCTAATTTATTTGTGTCATGAGGAATAGTTGCATAATATTGTCCACCTTCATCTGTTGGAGTCGCTAGATTTATTGCATATTCATAATCATTAACTTTGTTTGTTTCATTTACAGCATAATCAAATTTTCCTAATGAAGTTAATGAGATTGCTGCAGCAGTTACAGAACCCACTGTGGCGACTAATATAGTTAGCATTTTTGATATATTTGTGAAAATGAAAGATATAACTAATTTTGTTTTAATTCCAAATTTTGAGAATAAAGCAATTGCTCTTTGAGATATTACTTGACCAAATTTAGATTCAGCATTTGATAATGTTTTTAGTGCACCATGTCTTAATTCTCATAAAGCAGTTAAAAATACAAATAAGGAAACCGCAAAAATTGGAAAGGCAACTGTGGCAATCAATGATAATCAAGAAAAATTAACTTGATTTACTGGAAGTGTTCAATAATCAGTAAATATATGAATAAAGGCGAACTGCATTCAATGGCCGACTAAATAACCAGCAATCGAAGCGAGACCAACAACTAGGAAGGTTGGGAATATAAATGAAGCTGCAATTTCATTCTTTGTATAACCATTGGCATTTAAAATAGCTAATGTTTTTTTCTGAGATGAAATATTCCGTTTTATTATTATCATTACAATCAATACGGTAAGTACCATTAATGAAGCAATAACTGTTGAAGAAATTATTCCAATTGTTGTGTCTAATTTTTGTAAGAAGGCAATTCTTTGTGGAGCCATTACTATTTTTTCGCTAGTATCGTTATATTTAGAAAGTATTTGTACATTTGGTGGTCATGACATGTCTGTTTTTGCAATACTTGCTATGTCATTTTCTATTGCATCTTTATCACCAGTAAAATTATCTTTAAATCTAAATGCAAGGTAATTTTCAGTAGGATTTGTTCTGAAAGCATCTAATGTTCTATCATAACCAGCTCTATTAAGCGTAACTATTCCTTGTGTTTCACTTGAAGGTACCGGATTATTATAATCAATTATTGGATATGAAAAATCAGGTGTTATTCCTATTCCTTTTACAAGGAACAATGATGATTGCATTTTTACAATATGATCCTTATATTTATTATAAAAAGTATTTGTATCTGGACCAGAAACATCATTTACAAATTTATTGAAATCAGTTTGAAAACTTTCTGAATTTCATAAACTATCACTAATAGGTGTTACATTATGAGCTTTTGCATACCCAGGAGACAATACAGCTTCATAAGCACTTGGATCGACTACAAATCTAGGTGCATTAGGAGTAACAACCCCAATAATACTTTTTTTATCTGATTCAATTGTATATTTATATCCTTTTGATTTATTGACTTTTATGTCAAGAATAGTTGGATCTTTTTTAAGTTCATTTACAATTGCATCTGCTTTTGCATCCATTATTGCTTTAGTTCATGGATCTTGGGTACTTGAACCGGAATAAATAACCGGTTTATCAATAACTTGATTATTATCATAAGCATTAACAGCTTTAAATAATTCTCCATTATCAGAACTAATCGAAATAGATTGTACTTTCCTATGATCTAAATCATTTGCATATTTGTTATCAACTTGCTTTAAAAATGCATCAGATTGAGCTGTTAATAAATTATTAAAAATTTGTGTTTTTATTTGTTTTTCTGCAGCAGCTATTTCTGGAGCATTTTCTATTCCACCAGTAGCAGGGACAGGGAAATCATTAACAGTTAATGTAATTGGTTGTATTAAGCCATTTTGTAAGCTCTGTTTTACTGTTCCAGTTGATTTTGAAGCAGAAGTAGAAATTGTTGCACTTGTTTCTAATACACCTGTTGCTGCACCAGCATTTAAAACACTAATCAATTTACTTTTAATTTCAGATGTTGATAATGTTTGAATAACTGTCGCGTTGTTTTGAGGAGCTGTTAATCCAGGAACAGTATATTTTAATAAATCTGTATTTGCAACTATTCCATCTTTAAATTTAAAGTCATTTGAAACAAAGATTTTTTTAATTCCATCTTGTCCATCAACACTAATTGATTGCTTTGTAAATGTGTCTAATAGACTTTGATCATTGTCTGAGAATGAATTAAAATTATTTCCTCTTGGTTTATAGTTAAATAATTCAAAAGGTATATCCCCATTAATTAAATTAACTTTTTTATTTGCATTTGAATCTACTAATAGATTTTTAATATCATTTCATTTTACCAATACAGGTATATGATTTACTTTTTTAACACCGAACGGTAAACCTCTATTTTCAGCAACTTCTATCGGAGAATCGTTTCCCATTAATAAAACATAACCTTGTGGTAAATATTTATTTGTTCCAGGATCAAATTGTGTTGATAATTCTTCAGCATTTTTATCCGTTGTATTGATATGAAATCCATCATGTGGAGTTCCTATTTGATTTACATCATAACCAAGAGATCCATCAGTTGAATATCTTTCATTTACTATAAAATCATGTAATTTACCAGTTTGCACTTCATGATTATATGAACGTGAAAAAGATTGAGAAGTTGATTGCATAAGTGTAAATACACCAGCAGTAATAAATATAATGATACCTAATAATATCATTCCTACTTTATTCTTAAAAAATGATCTAAAAGTAGATTTATTTAATTTTTTTCTACTCATTTTTTTAACCTAAAATTGAAGCGCTTGCAGGTTTTTTATTAACTATAACACTTTCAATTACCCCATCCTTTATTCTTATTACTTTATTAGCTAGTTTAGCTATTTGTTCATTATGTGTAACTATTAAAATTGTTGTACCTTTTTTGTTTATTTCTTTAAACAATTCAAATACTTCAATTTTTGATTTACTATCTAGAGCTCCTGTAGGTTCATCTCCTATTAATAAATTTGGTGATTTAGCTAAAGCTCTCGCGATCGCAACTCTTTGTTGCTGACCACCAGAAAGTTCAAAAGTTCTTTTTTTACCTTGGTTTTCCATTCCCATTTTATTTAACAATTCTGGAATTTGCATTCTTTTAGCTTTATCCATTTGAAGATTTCTTCCAATATCTACATTGTCATTTACATTCAGTGTTGAAAGTAAATTATATGATTGGAAAACAAAACCAACTTTTTTTCTTCTAAAACGAACTAATTCTCTATCAGTAATTGCAGAAATATTAGTATTATCTACAATAATATCTCCATATGTTGATCTGTCTAATCCAGATATAACATTAAGTAATGTAGATTTACCTGAACCTGATGGACCAAGAATAACTACAAATTCACCTTTTTTAATTTCTAGAGAAACATCCTTTAATGCATTAAATACAAATGATTTAGTTGCATAAGATTTAGTTACTCCTTTTACGTCTATTAAAACATCTGGTGCACTATTTTTAATTATTCTAGTTCCTTTTGGTGAAGTATTTAATTTCTTTATTTCTTTATATTTTTTCTTATTTCTTAATGCAGAAATTTTTTCATTTGATTTTTTTAATTCTTTTTTATGCTTTGTTTGTAATTCATTAATTAATAGTGAATATTTATTTTCAATTTCTTTTTTGACTTCTTTATCTTTTGCTTCAGATAATTCTGCCATTTTTTTACCATTAATCTTTTCTAATTCTTTTTTTTGTTTTGCTAAAAGTTCAAGATGAGATTTATTTGCTTTCTCACTCAAATCATCTTCATTTGAATCAATTTTATTTTTAGGATGCTTTATATTAAGAGATAAAATAGTTTTATCTTCTCTATCTGAATCCTTTTTTTCTCTTTTTTCTTCTTTTAAAGAACGAATTGCTTTTGAATATTTTTTATTAGCAATTTTTTTATTATTTTTTGTTGACATATTTACATATAATGCATTATTAAAATGCATACCTTTCTATTTTTTTATAAATAAAATAGTATGTAATTAAATATTAAAAATTATTGTTTTCTTTATATATTGTGAAAAGAAAGTAGGTACAACATCAAATTTGTGCTCAAAATCAGTTTTTATCAATGAATTAACTAATGATTTAAGTGAAAATGAATTAGACATTATTTCTAATAGTTCACTTAAAATGTTTCTTTTAAATAATGATTTGAATAAAAAATTTACATTTCTTTTTTTAGATAAGTCTAATGTAATGTTTGCAAAAATTTTACTCATTAACTTTAAATCTTTTTTACTGTATTTTTTATCATTTAAATAAAAGATGATTTTTAAAACTTTATAGATCTTACGAGAAGATAAATTAGAGAAAGAATTAGTAGATAAATATAATTTATCTAAGTTATTATTCAACATTAAAATAAACTTTCTTAATATAGTTTTTTTATGTTTCAAAGTTATTCTCTTATTTAACATAAATGTATTATATCAAATATAATAATATTATTTTATTATATATTTTCAGTTTCTAGGGTACTTTTTAGGTGTTTCATTTTGTTTTTTGTAAACTAATAAATTTACATCTTTTTGTTCAATATCCTTAATGTTTATAATTTTTGTTGTTATGTTTAATTCCTTTGAAATTCATTCAGCATCTTCGATTTCTTGAACTACTTTTGGACCTTTTAAAAAAAGTACTTCTCCATTCATTTTTAAAATAGGATGGCTAATCTCAACAAGAACTTTATATTTTGATACAGCTCTTGCTGTAACAAAATCAAATTGAGTTTTTATTTCTTCAACTCTTGCTATCAATGTTGAAATATTATTTGCATTAATTTCAGTAGAAACTTTATTTAAAAATAACATTCTTTTTGTATTTGAATCGATGCCAGTCACATTGATTCCAGTAATTATTGCAAACGGAATAGAAGGAAATCCAACTCCTGTACCTATGTCTGCTAGTGTAAGTTGTGATAAATTTCCTTTATTTTTAAAAAAAGATCATAAAGGAAGTATTGAATAATATATCCCTTCTTCTCATAATTTATCTCCAGTAAAACTAGTTAAATTGAATTTTTGTCTTTCAACTTCGATTAATGAAACATATTTTTCTAATTTTGAAAAATTATTTTCTATTTTTAGAGTATTCGATATTTCTTCAACTAATTTAATTGTTTTATTTCTAAAAGACACAATTATTTTTCTTCTTCTTTATTTTCTTTCTTGATGCTATCTTTATTTTTTGAAGGAGCTTTTGTTGTTGAAGTTTTTGTTGTTTTTTCAGCAGTTTTGTTTGGTTTTAATTCTTTAACCGAATCTTTAGATTCAACAACTTCTTTTTCTTTAACTAATGCTTTTGATTCAATTTTAATTTCATCTTTAGCTTTTTTTTCATTTGCTTTTTTTGCTATTTTTTTAACTTCTTTTTCTTTAACTGATGCAATTAAATCAGAAACTGATTTTTTTGTACCTTTTTTTACTTCAGTTTTTGAAATTTGTGGAGGAGCTTTTAAATGTTTAGCAATGTAATCTATTTCTTCACCAGTTATAACTTCTCTATCAAGTAATACTTCAACAATTTTATGTAATAAAGGCATATTTTCTTTTATTACTTTTTTAGCTAATGCTTCTCCTTCATTAACTAATCTTCTAATTTCCTTATCAATTTCATAACCAAGTTGTTCAGAATAAAGTTTTGAAGTAAATCCTCCACCAGTTAAATATTGAGGTCCGTTATTTGATAATAATTGAACAGGTCCAAGAGATGACATTCCTCATTGTGTAACCATTGCTCTTGCTGCATTTGTAGCTTTTTCAATATCGTTTGAAGCACCTGTAGAAATTCCTTTTTTACCATACATAATTTCCTCAGCTACTCTACCACCCATTGCTATAGCAATAGAATATTGCATATATTCAAAAGTAGGATTAAATTTCTCTTTTTCAGGAGTCATTAAATTATATCCACCTGCATTACCTCTAGGTACAATCGTTATTTTTCTAACTTTTTCGCCATTAGGAGTTTTTATTCCTAAAACAGCATGTCCTGCTTCATGATATGCAATACTTTTCAATTCTTCTTTTGAAATAGTTCTAGATTTTTTAGCAGGCCCTGCCATAACTCTATCAATTGCTTCATCTATTTGTTCAGGCATAATAACATCTGTTTTTTCTCTAACAGATAAAATAGCAGCTTCATTTATTACATTTTCTAATTGAGCACCAGAATATGTCGGTGTTCTTCTTGCTAATGCTTCAAATGAAATAGATTTATGAAGTCTTTTACCTTTCGCATGAACTCTAAGAATTTCTTCTCTTTCTTTTACGTCAGGTAATCCAACTGTGATTATTCTATCAAATCTACCAGGTCTTAATAAAGCTTTATCAAGTACTTCAGGTCTATTTGTAGCAGCGATTATTAATAATGATGAATTTTCTTGTAAACCATCCATTTCAACTAATAATTGATTTAATGTTTGTTCACGTTCATCATTACCTGATCCACCTGCACCACCACGGCTTCTTCCGACAGCATCTAATTCATCTATGAATATTATTGCAGGTGAAATTTTTCTAGCTTTAGAAAATATTTTTCTTACTCTTGAAGCACCAAGTCCAACAAACATTTCAACAAATTCAGATCCTGAAATTGAGAAGAAAGGAACATCTGCTTCTCCAGCTGTAGCTTTTGCAATTAATGTTTTACCAGTACCTGGAGGGCCACCTAATAAAATTCCTTTTGGAACTCTTGCCCCTGCTGCGTTAAACTGCTCAGGATTTTTTAGATAATCAACCAATTCTTCTATTTCTTCTTTAACTTCTGCATTTCCTGCTATATCGTCAAATCTTTTATTTGTTTTCTTTGCCAATGGTTCATGTTTATTATTGTTTGGTCCGAATAGACCCATTCCTCCACCTTGAGACATTTTTACCATACGATAAATCATTCAGGCAGTTCCTAAAATTAGTGCTCCTCAGAATAATCATTGTAATACTTTAAATACTGTTGAAGGTGTCGGAACTGGCTCAGCTCTTAATTCACCATCATTACCTAAAATGTTTGACCCAACTGAAACTGAAACAGGACCATTTGCTCCACCTTCGATTTCTATTTTTTTATTTGCTATTATTTCGTTTGCGTAATCTGTTGTTATTCCTACAACATAATCATCTTTTGTTCCGTCAGATGCTTCATAGATAGCGTGTAATGTAAGTGTTGCTTCAGAAACTGAGATTAATTTAAAATGACCATCTTTTTGCTTAGCTTGATAAACTTCTTTTTCAAAATGTTGTAAAGTTTTTTTATTATCACTTCTTAAAAAGAAAAATCAAATACCTGTTGCTAATAAACCAATTATTAATAAAATAGAAACGAATCCAACTCAATTAAACTTTTGTTTTGGTGAGTTTGGTTGATTTTGATTTCTATTATCTTGATTATTGTTATTATTTTCTGGCATTTATTCCCCTTCATATATCTAATTTCTTTATTAAAATAAAATATAATAAATTATACATTAAAAAGAAGTTTACCATTTTTTATTAATAAATAATTTTCATCATTCAAAACATATTTTTTTCCACCATTGTTGGCTAATATAAAATCAATTATTGATTCAATTTTCTTTGATGAAAGCTTAACATTATCTATTGAATCATGAATATATTTAAATATTAATTCATTTTTAAAAGGCATTGATGAAAACGATTTAACAGAGAAATTTTTTTTCGCTCACATTTTCATTAAAATATTGACTTTATTATTCTTTTTTTGTAATATCTTATTAGATTTAATAAATCATGAATATCTACTTTTCTTTTCTTTATGGGTTAATTCTGATAATTCTTTTCTTATTTTTGCACGATCATATTTTTGATCATCGTTTGTTGGATCTATCACATATTTAATATCATTTTTTTTAACAAAATCTAAGATTTCATCTTTTCATCATAAATCTATGAATGGTCTATAAATTTCCATTCCGTATAATGTGTTTTTCTTCCTAATTCCAAAAAATGATGGATTCTTATTAGATTTAACTTGCATTAAGGCAGTTTCTAAAAAATCATCTATATGGTGAGCTAAAACTAATTGTGTACAATCATATTTAATATAAATTTCTTTAAAAAATTCATATCTTTTCTTTCTTGCTCAATCGTGAAAATTTTTTTCATGTTTATCTTTAACTTCTAGAATTTCATATTTAATATTGTTTTCATTACAAAAATCTACAACAATATTTTGATCAAAAATTGTATTCGGTCTTTCATTATGATTAATATGTGCAACAACAATATTTTGTTTCTTATATTTATTTAATAAAAACATTGAATCTGGTCCACCAGATATACCTAATAACTTAATTTTATACACTCCCTATTTTTTTATTAAATGTTAATTTAAAATCTTGTGTTTTAAAGTATTCAACTAATAATTCAACAACCGAATCTAAACTTTCATTTATCTTTTCTTTTTGTGCAGTGCTAAATTTTGAAAGAACATATTTAACAACTTCAGATTTGTTTTTTGGTCTACCTATCCCAAACTTAA
The DNA here is from genome assembly GCA_024721275.1 of Mycoplasma sp. Classification (GTDB taxonomy): domain Bacteria; phylum Bacillota_I; class Bacilli_A; order Mycoplasmatales; family Metamycoplasmataceae; genus JAMPIX01. The sequence goes on along the minus strand of JAMPIX010000001.1, from coordinate 169,661 downwards.
TTCTATTAAAATTTGGTGTTCCTAAATGTTGAATTATATTTTTGATTCCATTTTGACCACCATGGCCACCAGTTGTTTTAACTTTTACTTTACCTATTTCAAGATCTAGATCATCATGAATTACTAATATATCTGATGGGTCAATTTTAAAATATGCAGCTATTGAATATACAAATTCTCCTGATAAATTCATAAAAGTTTGAGGTTTAGCAATAATAAAATTTTTTTTCTTTTGGAAATAACCATTAAACTTTTCTTTTTTAAGTTTAATATTTAATTCATCACACAATTTATCTATTATAGTAAAACCTATATTGTGTTTTGTATCATTATATTTTTCTCCAGGATTTCCTAAGCCAACTATTAATTTCATATTATTTATATTTCTTTTTTAAATATTCAAGTGCATCATCAAACTTTTCAAATAGTTTTCCGTATTTTTGAATTCCTCCAACAACAAATCCATTAAAACCAAGAGGTCTATCAAATTTATCTTCACCTTGAGGTCTATTCATTCTTAAATCTCATAAATAACCGACAATTTCAACATCCTCTCCATTTATTTTCTTTTGTACAGCCATACCTAATTCCATCATTGTTCCTGAATCATTATTATTTAAATCAACTAAAAATACTGTTGATTTTTGTACAGCCTCATTATCTCCTTGAAAAATTTCCATGTTTGTTGGATTTTTTCCATTAAATGGTGCATTTACTGGAGCAAAAATTTCTCATTTCGGAAAAGTATTTTGTAATACTTCCGCCTCTTTTTGTCTTGCTTTAAATTCGTATTCTGTAAATAATGGACCAGCCATATAAACTATTTCTTTTGACATATTCACTCCTTAATGTGTTTTTGTATATATAAATTATAAATAAAAAACAAAGCAAAATTAAATGCTTTGTTTTATATGGCGGGCAATGAGGGATTCGAACCCCCGCGAGCCGTTAAGCTCCTGCTGGTTTTCAAGACCAGTCCCTTCAGCCAGACTTGGGTAATTGCCCATATTATTACTTAATTTTAGCACAAAAAAGTTATTATGTTATCTCAGAAACATTTTTAATATGAAATTCTAATTCATTTCTATTAATTTCTATTATTCCATAAGTAGCAAATCCATTTCTAGGAAGACTACAAGAACCTGGGTTAAAAATATGTTTTTCAGCATTTTTTGAATATTGCGGAACATGAGTATGTCCAAATAAAAGAACATCATAATCTAAATCATTTATTTTTTTTAATACTTTTTCTTCATTAAGCAGATTATAAGTAATTAGATGACCATGTTCAATATGGAATTTAATATTATTGATATTAAAATCAGATTTTTCTTTTCCAAAAAAATCATTATTTCCCATGACTCAATAATCAAATAATTCATTCATTACTTTTTTAGATATAAGATGATCTCCACAATGAACAGCAAAATCATATTTCTCATGATTTAATATTTTTTTCATTGTTTCTGTATCTCCATGATTATCTGATATAACAATTATTCTTTTCATTATAAAAGTGTCTCCTTTATTTTTTTAGCTACTTCCTTTGAAACTACTTGTTCTAACTCTTCTATAGTTGCATTATATATTCCTGAGAATGTTTCAAATTCATTTAGTAATTTATTTATTGTAGCATCTCCAATTCCTTTTATTTGATCAAGCTTTCCAGATAATGAAGATTTAATTCTTCTTTTTCTTTGATGAGACTTTGCAAATCTATCAACTTCAAATTGCATTTCAGAAAGAAAAAGCGATAAATTATCATTATCTATATTTACTGTATATCCTTCTGAGTTTAGCAATGATTTTGTTTTGTGTTTTTCATCTTTTACAAGTGCTGCAATATTATTAAATTTTATATTATTATTTTTCAATGCTTTTTTCATTTCACTTAATTGTTGTAATCCACCATCAACTATAAATAAATCAGGCAATTTTTCAACTTTCTTTAAATATCTATTTAAAGCCTGAGACATATATTTAGTATCGCCTCCAGCTTCTTTTAAATTAAATTTTAAATATTCCGATTTTTGTTTAACACCATTTTTATATGAAACAATAACAGATATGGGAAGTAAATTATTAAAATGCGAATTATCAATCATTGCAATATGATAAAGATTTTTTAATTTTAGTATTGTTTGTAATGAAGAAATAGCATTAATTGTTCTTTCTTCAAGTCTAATAAATTTTTGTAATTTTTTATCAATATTATCTTTCGCATTATTTTCAGCAACTTCTAAAATCTTCTTTTTATTACCTTTTATTGGCTTGATTATTTTAAAATCAAATATTTCTTCATCAATTCCGAATTCATCACTCAATAAAATATATGTTGGTTTAAAATTGATTGAATAATATTGATTTATAAATTGTGATACAACTTCATCAATATTGTTGTAAAGTTTTACTACTTTATCTATTTTTGATAAAAGTTTTCCATTTCTATAAACCATAATCGAAACAGAAAGATAATCATTTTTTGATACTATACCTAGAACATCAAAATCATCTTGATTTGTCATATCCACATAACTTTGTTCAATATAGAAGTCCAATGATTTTATTGTTTCTTTTAAGTCATTAGCTATTTCATATTGAAATTTTTCAGCCGCTTCATACATTTTCTTTTCAAGATTTTTTTTAAATTTTTGATTAGTTGGTTTTAAAATTTCATGGCACAATTCATAAGATCTTTTTCAATGTTCATAATCATTTAAATCATTATATGGAAGTCCGTTTTTATATTGAGTTAATCTAACTAATAACTTATAAACATTTCATGCACCATACCCATTAGGAAATGGTCCAAAATATTCAGCGCTCTCTTTTTTATATTTTCTAACTATTTTTATATCTAAAGTTTTATTAAATTTAATTCGAATATATGGATACCTTTTATCATCAGTTAATAGAACATTGTATCTTGGTTTATTTTTAGTTATTAAATTTCTTTCAAGAATTAATGCATCTTTTTCATTTTTAGTTATTATGTATTCAAAATTATCAATTTCTGAAACTAATTTAGATGTTCTATTGTTATTTACTTTTTGAAAATATTGTCTCATTCTTAAAAATAAATTTTTTGCTTTGCCGATATAAATAATGTCTTTATATTTGTTTTTTCACAAATATACACCTGGAGATTTAGGTACATCATTTAATTTTTCTATATCCATATATTAATTATATACTCTTATTTTTTTTAGCAACTTTGGAAAGGTGCATAGTTACTTTTTCAATTTCTTCATTTGATAAAAATGCACACTGTGCTCTTGAGATATGTTCTCCATATAAAGAAACAAGCATATCACCTTTACCTAATAATTTTTCTGCTCCAACACTATCAAGAATAACTTTTGAATCAATTGCTGAAGATACAGCGAATGAAATACGAGATGGAACGTTTGCTTTTATTACACCAGTAACAACATCTGTTGATGGTCTTTGTGTTGCTATTATTAAATGAATTCCTGCTGCTCTTGCTTTTTGTGTAATTCTTTGAATTGATACTTCAACTTCTTTTTTCGCAACATTCATTAAATCAGCTAATTCATCAATTATTACAATCATATATGGTCAAATTAAATGTCTTTTTCCTACTGCTAAACATTTTTCATTTCATTCTTCGATTTTTCTTACTTTATTTTCAGCCATAGTTTTATAACGAATTTCCATAAGTTCTACCATGTCATTTAATGCAGCCGATGCATCAATAGGATCTGAAATAATTGGTCTATATAAATGAGGTATTTTTTCATATGGAGTAAATTCAACCATTTTAGGATCAATTAAAATAAATTGAACATTTGCTGGAGATGTTTTCATAATTATTGATGTAATTATTGAATTAATACCAACAGATTTTCCAGAACCTGTTGCTCCTGCAACTAATAAATGAGGAGTTTTGTTAACTTCAAAAGTTAAAAGTTTTCCATCTATATTTTTTCCCAACGCTACTGAAAGAGGACCGGCCTTTTTTGAATTTAATAATTCACTATAAACATCTTTAAAAGGAACTGCTTCTGGTTTTTTATTTGGAATTTCTATACCTAAAGCAGATTTACCAGGAATAGGTAATTCAAGTCTTATGCTTGATACTTCTAATATCATTTTTAAATTACCTTCTAATCTAGCAATTTTTTTAAGATCAATATCTATTGCAGCCTTAATTATAAATTTTGATAATGTTGGTCCGATTATTGTACTTTGTACTTTTGCATCGATATTGAATTTATCAAATAATTGATTTATTTTGTTGCTGCAAACAAGAATAAATTTTTTCATTTCTTCTTTACCTTTTGATACTGTTGGAGTCTTTAATAAACTTTTTGGTAATTCATATTTTTTCTTTTTGTTAGCTATTTGCATTGATAAGTTTTCATGCATTTTGTTTTTTGGTTTCACTTCTTTTTGAATAGGTATTTCTTCTGTACGTGAATTTAGATCTTCGATTATATTTATAAAAGGAGAATCTTTAGAAACTATTGAATCATTTTTATTTTCTTTTTTCTTTAATGCATCTTTAGAAAAATGTGAAGCTCTTCATTGTTTATTAAGTAGTTGTTTGTAAAATCCAGAAAATGTTCCTGTAACAAATAATGATATTGATGCAGCAAATAATACTGATGCTAAAATTCCAGAACCAAATGAAGATAAAAACATTGATGTAAACGAATACATAAAAGCACCAACTATTCCTCCTCATACATTTGCTGGATAAGCAGGTTCTTTTTCAAAAGTTTTAAATCAATCATTAAATGAACCTCAGGGTTTTGTTCCGATTGCAAATGTTCCTTGTACACTTGAATAATGGAATCATGTAACAATAGTGTAGATTAAAGAAATCGATACAAAGATATAAGATCATCTTGTTAATTTTAATCAATTAGGAATTATATTTCTTACTCCACTAAAAATCATTGTTAATCCAATGTAAGCACAATATAAATAAAATAATGGATTGAAAACACCAAACAACATTCCTATTGTATAAGAATGTATTGTTGTTAAAAAAGGTACACGAACAAAAGCAAATACTTGAAATAAAATTGATACTGATAATATTATTATTCCTAAAGTTTTTTTATCTTCAAAAATATTGTATTTTTTATTGTCGTAATCATCTGAGCTTATATCTATTAATTCTGTTTTGAAATTTGTTTTCATATACTAAAAGATTACACTAATTTATGTTAAATGTTGTAAAAAATTGGAACAATTATTGGTTCTTTACCAATTTCTTTGCTAAATAATTTTCTTAAAGCCTTTTTAATTTTTGTTTGAACATCGAATGCTTTAAAATCATTTTCAAATTCTTCGATAACTTGAATAACCTTAGAAGTTATCATATCTTTTAAGCCTGGTCTACTTTTTAAATTTATAACACCATTCATTTGTAATTTAGGTCCATTAATTATTTTATTCTTCTTATCTAAAAATGTTGTAACCATAACAAGTCCAAATCTAGATAAGTTTTTTCTTTCATTAATTACATGTGGAGAAATATCACCTATCCCAAATCCATCAACAATAACATCATTTATATTTTTTACTTTTTTATTTTCAGATATAAATTTTGAATCTTTTATTTCTAAAATTCTTCCATTAGATAAAATAACTTTTCTTGTATTTGTTTTAACTTCGTCTGCAATATATTTTGTTGTAATTAAATATCTATATAAACCATTAATAGGTAATAAAAATTTAGGTTTCAAAGTTTTTACAATTTCACTGATATCATCTCTAGTAGGATTTCAACTATATAATTTTTTTTCTGGTGCTTCAAGTAATTTTGGAGCAAATCTAACTATATTATCCATCATTCTTGTATATTGTCTTTCTTGTCCGTTAACAGGTGGAGCAATTATTATTGTATTGTCTGTTTTTTTGTATTTAAGAAATACATCTTTATTATTCATTATTCTATCAATACGTTGATATAGTCTTCCAACTTGTCCAGTTACAAAAATTACTGCATTATCTGTATTTTTAATTTTCATATGAGAAACAATTTGAGGATTAATTTTTAAAAGATTTTGTTTCATTGCAATTTCATAAAGCTTTGCAAAGTTTCTACCAAAGAAAATAACAGGTCTGTTATTTTTAATAGCTAACTTTATATTTTCATATATAAACGATGTATTCTCGTCATATGCAACAATAATAATTCTATTATTAGGATTTACTTTATTAAAAAAGTTTTCTATGTAAGGCGTTACTAAAACATTATTAGAAGAACTCTTTAAAAAGTTTGAACGTGATGAGTCAAGCAATAATGAAAGAACTCCTTTTGGATGAACAGTTTCCATAATTTTATTTAAATCTGTTTTACCATAAGTTTCTAAAGGCCGACCTAAAACAAAACTTTTTAAATATAAAATCGATCCATCTTCTGTTGAAATATTAAATCCTAATGTACCATGAATTGAACTACTTAAAGGTATTGGTGTAATACTTGATGATTTAAATTTAATTGTTTCAGATATTTCCTTAAAAGTAAAATTACTATGTGAAATTTTATATTTTGAAACTCTATCTTTTATAACTTCTAAAGTATATTTAGAAGCATAAATTGTCAGTCCTTGAACCTGCATTAATAATCATGGTAATGATGCAAATGAATCATCATGAGCTTGAGAAATAAAAATACCTTTTATTCTATTTTTATTTTCCTGAATGTATTTAAAATTAGGAATAATTAAATCAATTCCTAAAACTGATACTGGAGGTATTTTTGCTCCGATATCCATTATATATATTTCGTTATTAACATCGATGGAGTAACAATTTTTACCTTTTTCATCATTTCCACCCAATGCAAATATTTTTATATTTGCCATAGTATTTTTTTCTCCTTAATAAATAGAAAACTAATGCTTAAATATTTAATTTGTTAATTAAGATTATACATTAATTATCTATCATCTCTTTTGCCTTTTCAAGTTTAACTGAAAAGATTGAAGTAACTCCTTTATCTTGCATAGTTGCTCCTAAAAGAATATCAACTTTTTCCATTGTTCCAACTCTATGTGTAACAACTATAAATTGTGTTGTTTCTTTTAATTCTCTTAAATAGTTGGCATATCTAATAACATTAGTTTCATCTAAAGCAGCTTCAACCTCATCAAGAACACATAATGGTAAAGGTCTATATCTTAATATAGCAAAAAGTAAAGAAATTGCTATTAATGATTTTTCTCCACCAGAAAATAATCTAATATTTCTAACAGCTTTACCTGGCGGTTGTGCAATTACATCGACACCAGTTTCTAATAAATTAGTTGGATCAAGTATTTTTATTACAGCTTCTCCACCACCAAACATGTTTGAGAATATTTCTGCAAATCAAGTTTCAACACCTTTAATTGTTTCGGTAAATTTAGAAATAATGATTTGATCCATTTCACTTATCGCAGATAAAATAACTTCCTGAGCAGAAATTAATTCCTCTTCTGATGATTTGAATTTTTCAAATCTTTCTTTTACTTCTTTAAATTGCTCAACAGCATCTTGATTAATGTGCCCTAGTTTTTGAATTTCAGAGTTTATGTTATCAACTATTTTTCTAGCTTCATCTCTATCCATTCCTAATTTATATTTATCTTTAACAACATCCATAGTTAGCTGATAAACTTCTGTTAATCTTTTTGTTGCGTTTTCTATATAAAATAATGCTTTATCTCTACGCACCATTTTTTCAGATGTGTTTCCTAAAATTTCTCTTAATTGTTTTTCAGAATCTGCTTTTTTAGTATTTAATTCATATAATTCATTATTAATATTTGAAACACTGTCTCGCTTCACTTTTAATTCTGTCTTTAAATTCATTTTTTCTTTTTGAAGACTATCAAATTCGTTTGCAATATTAAATACTTCTCCATCCATCTCAAGCTTTTTATTTGAAATACTTTCATAAGTAGTTTTAATTGAATTAAATTGAACCTGTGTAACTTCAAGTTTTTCCTTTATTCTAACTTGTTCGAAATTTAATTCACTTATTGTAGTTTGAAGTTCAACTGACTTATTTTCATATTGAATTTGGATAGTTTGTTTTTTCTTTAGATCTTCTTCCATACTTGGAATATATGATTCAACTTTTTTAATTTGTCTTTCAATATTTAAAGTATTGGTAATATTTTTTTGTGCTTCTCCACCAGTTATTACTCCACCAACTCTAATAATATCTCCAGAAATTGTAACAATCATATATTTTTTATCAATTATTTCAGAAATTACTTGAGCTGATTTAATATCTTCTGTAACTATTATGTTTCCAAGTAAAAATTCTTTTAATGAGTTTTGCTTAGTTTTAACTAAGTTGGATGCCATATCAATAAAACCATTATGATTTTTAATTGCATACATATATTTTTCTAATATAAATTTTGGATTTATTGATGTTAAAGGAATAAATGTAGCTCTACCACTTTTATTTTTCTTTAAAAAATTAACAGCATCGATAGCATCCTGAGGAGTCTCAACAACTATTTGTTGAAGTGCATTTTTTAAAACTGTATTTATTGCAGTTTCATATTCATCAGGAACTTCTAAAAGATTACCAACTATATCAATAACTCCATTGAAAGAATCTTTATTTTTAATTATAGTTTTAACACCAGTGAATAAATTTGTTTTGTTTTTCTTATATTCATTAAGTATTTCGATTTGTGATTTTGCTTTATAAATACCATGTTGAATTCTACTGTGTTGAGATTTTGCTTCTATCATTTCACTATTAACATCTTTTAATTCTTTTCTTTTTGTTGATAATTGTTCATCAAAATTTTTATCTCATTCTGTGAATTTAATTATTTTACCATTAATCTCTTTTAGCTCTTCAAGCATTGCATCAACTTTCATTTGCGAACTTGCTGATATAGAACCATCAATTATCATTTGTCTTTTTTGACTAGCACTTGATAATTGAAATTCGAAATTTTGAACTTTTTCACTTACTTCTTGATATTTTTTGTTTAAGTTTTCTATTTCTGTTTCTAATTCATGTTTGTAATTTGTATTAGTTGATATATTTGTTTCAAAAACAGATATTTCTTGTTCTAAAGAATCTCTTAGATCAATAGTTGATGAAAGTTCTTCCTCAAGTAAAGATAATTCTTTACCAAAGAAAGTAATATCTTCTGAAATTAATCCAATTTCAACTTTCTTTAATTCCTCTTTCATTTCATTATATTTTTGAGCCTTTTCAGCTTGCTTTCGTAATGGAATAATTTGTCTTTCAAGTTCTCTAATGATTGTTTGAATTTTTTCTAAACCTTCTGATGTTTTTTCTAGTTTTAATAATGCTTCTTTTTTTCTAGATTTATATTTTGAAATTCCAGCAACTTCATCAAAAATTGCTCTTCTTTCTTCTGGTGTTGCTTCAGCAATTTGAGAAATTGTTCCTTGTGAAATTATTGCTAATGAAGATTTTGATATTCCTGTTTCCATAACAATATCTTTTACATCTCTTAGTTTCTTTAAATTACCGTTAATATAATAAACATTTTTTCCTGCGCCACGTTCAATTCTTCTTGTTATTGTAATTATGTTTTCGTAGTTTTTAATTTTTTGATCAGAATTATTAAAAGAAAGAGAAACTTCTGCAAAGTTCATAGCTTTATGACTTTTTGAACCAGAGAAAATTACATCTTCCATTTTATTACCACGTAATGATTTTGATGATTGCTCACCAAGTACTCATCTAATAGCATCATTTATATTTGATTTACCAGAACCGTTAGGTCCAACTAGACCGATAATTTCACCATTTAAATCAATTTTAATTTTATTTGCAAATGATTTAAATCCATGCGCTTCTATTCTAATTAATTTCATATTCTAATCTCCTACATTCAATTTTTTTAAAGCATCTTTTGCAGCATTTATTTCAGCTTCTTTTTTTGTTGAACCTTTTCCTTCACCCAATATGTTTGTATCATGTTTTAATTTTGCATGAAAAATTTTATTTTTTACTTTTACATTATATTGTATTAATGAATTTTTATCTCTTTGTAAATATTCTTGAATTAATGTTTTTGCATCTTTTAATTCTTCTCCGATTTTTTCATCAATTAATTTGTATACGGTTTTTTCAAATATCGAAAATAAAGCCATATCTTGATTATCAATATATAGTGCTGCAACTAAAGATTCAAATAAATCTGACAAAATCTTTTTATTTTCTCTTAGTTCAGGATAATTACCAATTCTTAACAATTTATCTAAGCCAATCTGCTTTGAAAATTTTGCAAGACTATCTGCTTTAACAACAAAAGATCTAATGATAGACATTTTACCTTCATTTAATAATGGAACTTTATTAAATAAATAATTTGATACATATTGACTTAAAATTGAATCTCCTAAAAATTCAAGTCTTTCATATGTTTTATTTGTTTTGTGTTCATTAATATAGCTTGAATGTGTAAAAGCTTCAAAATAAATATCTAAATTATTTGTTTTAATATTATTTTTTTTTAAAAATTCTTTCATTTATCTTAATATAGCTTTCTCAAACTCAACTAAAATGTTATTATCAATTCCTAATTTTGCTTGATTTAATGCACCTAAATATGACTTTAAATCAGATGATCCGTGAGCTTTTATTGCTAATCCATTTACACCAACAATTCATGCAGCTCCAACATTTCTATAATCGAAATTTTCTTTAATATTAGTAAAAACTTTTTTAGATAATAACCCTGCAATTTTTGAAAATAGATTTCTGTTATATTCTTTTTTAATTGTTTTAAATAAAGTAAGCATTGTTCCTTCTAATGTTTTAAGAACTAAGTTACCACCGTAACCATCAATTACAGCAACATCAACAATTCCTTCAAGTAATTTTCTAGGTTCGATAAAACCAATGTAATTTATTGAAGATTGCTGTTTTAATATTTCATTTGCTTCTTTATGAAAATCTAATCCTTTTTTATCCTCAGTACCAATATTAACGATACCAACTGTTGGATTTTCTTTTTTATTAACTATGTGAGAAAAAATAGAACCAATATTAGCTCATTGAACAATATTTTCAGATGTTACCTGCAGGTTTGCACCAACATCTAACATAACAAATTTTTTGTTCTTTTCAATTGTAGGAAATATCGGCATAAATGCAGCTCTTCTAACATTATTCAATCTTTTTAATTCAAGTGAAACAATTGTTAATAAAGCAGATGAAGAACCAGAAGATAAAACAGCGTGTGCTCTTCCACTTTTAACTAGTGATACTGCAACAGCCATTGATGTTTTTGCACTTCTTGAAGATAATGCACCTTTTTCTATGTCAACTGTTTCTTTAACATCTATTATTTCTAATTTTTCTGTTTCTTTAGTATGTAGAGATATCTTATCTCTATCTCCTACTAAAATTATTTTGTATTCAATGTTTTTCTTAGTAAATTTTATCGCTGCTTCAACCGCGGCTTTTACTCCATTGTCATTTCCCATTACATCAAAAGCTATTGTTTTCATAAAGTCTCCTACTTAATTTGCTAATAAAAATTATACATTAAGGTTATTATTCTATTGCAAGTAAAAAGTGATATAAATCTTGACCACCATTTTTTATTTCTGTTTCGACATCAAAATTATTTTCAATTCTAGATGCAAGTTCATCTGCATCAGCACTAGTTGCAGAACCACCATAGAAAATTGATACTATTTCAGAATCTTCAGTAACTGCTTTTTCTAAAATTTTCATTGCTGCATTTACTTTTGAATTTGTTGAAACAATTATGTTTTTACCAAGTATTCCAATAAATTCTCCATCTTTAATTTTTACACCTTTAATTTTTGTTGTTTTACCTGCGGTTGTAACTTTTCCTGTTTGAACTGTTTTTATTGCATCTTGAATTTCTTCTTTATTAGTTTTAATATCTTCTTCTTCATTGAAGTTCATAATGGCAGTTAAACCTTCCATTAATGTTTTTGTAGGAATGACAACAACATGTTTCTTTTTAATTGTTCTTGCTGCTTGTTGTGCTGTTAAAACAATATTTGAATTATTAGGAAGAATTATTACATCTTTTGTTGGAGATGATTCTATAGCTTTAATAATATCTTTTGCAGATGGATTTGTTGATTGACCACCCTCGATTATAAAATCAGCACCCATGTTTTTCATTTCATCAATGATGCCTTGACCAGTTGCTATTGATATTAAAGTTGTAGAACCTTTTTTATTTTCTATAGTCTGAGTATTTTTGTTTTCTGTTTCTTCATTATTTTTATTTTGATTTTGAACATCACCAGCTTGTAATGACATATTATCTATTTTTGTTCTAATAAATTCACCGTATTTTTGAGAGAAAGAAAGTAATTTTCCAGGTTTTATAGTATGAATATGTACCTTTAATATTTTTTCATCAACAACTACAACAATTGATGATCCTTGTTTTTTCAATTCTTCAATAAACTTATCTTTGTTAAATGATTTAGGTTTATTTAATTCCATTATAAATTCTGAACAATATCCGAATTCACCATTATAAATTTCATTATTTTTAATAAAATCATTTGCATGATTATTTTCAGATGTATTTTTTATTTCAACAGGATTACCTAATAAAGCACTTTGCATTCCTTTGAAAAATTGTAATAATCCTTCTCCACCAGAATCAACTACTCCAACTTCTTTTAAAATAGGTAATAAATTAGGTGTATTATTAAGAGATTCCTCAGCATATTTAATTATTAAATCAAAAACTTTGTTTTTAGGCATGGCCATAGTTACTGTTTTTTCCAAGTTTTCTGCAGTTTCTCTAATTACGGTCAAAATTGTACCTTCTATAGGTTCAATAACAGATTTATAAGCCTGTACAGATGCTGAAGAAACAGCAGAAACAATATCCATATTTCTAACTGTTTTTTTACCTTTTAATGATAAAGAAAATCCCTTAAATATTTGAGATAGTATTACTCCTGAATTTCCTCTTGCTCCAAGCAACATTCCATATGAAAATTTATCTGCAATATCAGATACTGTAGCATTATCAGGAAGTTTTAATATTTCCTCTTTAGCTTCTGCAACAGCAGATGCCATATTTGATCCAGTATCACCATCAGGAACAGGGAAAACGTTCATTGCATTTATTCTATCTTTATCATTTATTATTTGGTTAACACCAGAAATAAATAAATTTTTTAAATCTTTACCATTAATCATTTGTAATTCCCCTAAAATATAAATTTACTTTTTTAATATTTATCTTTTCTTTCTTTTGAAAAAAGCTCATTGCTGAATAAATAGAGTTAGCTACTTGATTAAATGGTTGAGAGTCACTTGAAATAAAGTGAAAATTCATTTCATATCATTTTTCATATGAAATGAATTTAACCGCTTTATAATAGTCATCTTTATTTAAGACTCTTGGCTTCTGCGCTTCTGAAGAAGCAGAAACTAATTTTGAAATACCAGGAGTTCTAATCATAAGCTGAGCTATTTTTCTTGATAATTCTTCTAATTTTTTATCTTGATTAGTCATAATTTATACTATTATAGCATAAGAGATATATTATTGATAATGTAGACATATTTTAAAATGTTTAACTTATTAAAAATTCATTTTATATTGTATAATGTTAAAACAAAGATTAATAATATAGATTGATCAATAGGAGGAACACATATGTCAAGAAAAGATGATATTACTGGTAAAGGTCCATTATTTGGAAACAAGCGTTCTCATGCATTAAATGCTTCAAGGAGAAAGTGAAATTTAAATTTACAAAAAGTCACAATTATGGATAACGGTAAAAAAAGAGTTATAAAAGCATCAACAAAAACTGCAAGAACTCTTAAGAAAAAAGGCGCAATAGCTTAATTACTTAAAAAATCACTTTTAAATACTATAACTTCTTGTTATAGTATTTTTTTCATTTCATTTATGCTATTTTTATAATCTCTAGCAATATATGATCCAGAAACTAAAACATTTGCACCATTATCAATACATTTTACTCCAGTTACATTATTTATTCCACCGTCCATTTCAATTATTACATCAAGATTTCTAGAATCTATTTCTTTTCTTAATTTTTTGATTTTGCTTAATGTATTTTCTATAAATGATTGTCCACCTTTTCCAGGTATTACACTCATAAGTAAAACCATGTCCACTTTTTCTAAATATGGAAATATTTTTTCTACTGATGTATCTGGGTTTATTGAAATTCCTATTTTTACTTTTCCTAAAAATTCATTAAAAATTTCATTTCTTTCAGTTTCTGTTGTTGCTTCATAATGAAATGTCATAGAATCAGCTATATTTATGTTTTCTCTAAAATAAATTATTGGATTTTTTGTCATAAAATGAAAATCCTTAAAATGTTTAGGCATTTTTGAAATCATTTCTTCATTAACTATGTTTTCTATTCCTTCTCCATTTACAAAATCTTTATTCATAACATCATAATGAATTCAATTTGCACCATTTTCTAATGCTTTTTTCACTTCTTCTACTATATTTTTTGATTTAACTGATAATATTGAAAATGCTATTTTATTCATTTGATAACTCCTTTATAAGCCTTATATAATTATTATAAATTGTTTTAGAAATTTTATTTTTCTCTAATAAATCCTTGATTCTACAATCTTCTTCCTTGTAATGCAGGCAATTTGTAAACTTACAATGAACAGATTCTTTTTTAAACAATTGAAATGATTTTGATAATTCATTTTTATCTAAATTTACTTCAAAAACAGAAAATCCTGGTGTATCAATTATTTCAGCACCATTATATTCAAACATTTCAGTAATTCTTGTTGTTGTCTTACCTCTCCCTAAAGATCTCGAAATTTCTTGAGTTTCTAATTTCTGATTAGTTATTGAATTTATAGTTGATGTTTTACCAGCTCCGGATTGCCCTGTAAAAACACTCCTCTTATTTACAAGAGCTTTCATTAATTCATTTATTCCTTCACCAGTTTGATTAGAAATTTTAATTGTTTTATAACCAAAATTATTGTAGTTGTCTACAAATTTATCATTTAAATCTGACTTTGAAAAAACAATTATAGGAGTTATATCTTGATATTCAATTATTGATAATAATTTAACTAAAATAAAATCATTATATTTTGGTTGATCTATAGAATTTATTATTACAACTTGATCTACATTTGATACTTTTGGTCTAATTAAATAATTTTTCGGTTCAATAAGTTCTTTTAATACCATTCCTTCGTTAAAAATTATTTCATCACCAACTCTTGGAAATATTTTTTTATCACGTAAAATGCCACTTAATTTTAATGTGTAATCTTTTTTATTTTCTTTTCCTTTAACATAGTAAAATCCAGAGTTTACTTTATAAATAATTCCTATCATTTATAAAAGTTTAAACACTCCAAGAAGTAAAATAATTATTATTATTAAAAGTAATACTAGAACCATTGACAAATATCCAAATTTCGATGACATGAAAGCAATAAATTTATTTTTTTCTTGTGTTGATGTTCCTTTAATTGGATTATATGTAGGTTCATTTAATCTTCTATCATCTAAAACTGTACTTAAATCATTAAACATTTCACTTGCATTTTTATATCTATGGATAGGATTTTTTGCTGTTGACTTTGCAACAACATTTGCAACAGATTGAGATATATGACTAGCAATATTATTAACTGGTTCAATATCTGAATTTAAGTGAGCCTTTAATATTTGTTTTTGATCTCCTCCAAAAGGAACTTCTCCAATTAACATTTCATAAAACAATATTCCTAAAGCATATATATCTGTTTGTTCACTAGGTGGAGAACCTGAAGATAATTCTGGAGCAATATATTGAACAGATCCGATTAAATGATTTTGTTTTGTTAATCTAACTGATTCTTCATTTATAGCAATACCTAAATCAATTAATTTTGCAGTTCCATCTTTTTCAGCAATCATAACATTTTGAGATTTTATATCTCTATGTATTATTCCTTCTGTATGCATAGCTTGTAATCCAATAGCTAATTGCTTTGCAATTCTAACAGCTTCTGGCGGAGAAAGAGATGATCTATATTTTATATAATCTCTTAAAGTTTCACCTTCGATGTATTCCATTACTATGAATTTTCTACTCAAAGAATTTTCGAAATCATATATTTTAACAACATTATTACATTGTATTTTTAACATCAATTTCATTTCATTTAAAAAACGTTTCTTTGAAATTACATCATCTTTTGATGATAAAAGTGTTTTTATTGCTACAAGTTGACCATTTTTCTTATCTCTTGCTAAATAAACTCTGGCCATTCCACCTTCATCTATTTTTCTAATAATTTCATATTGCGGCGGAAGATTAATTGGCATTTTTATTTACCTCAACAATTATTGTTGTTAAATTATCAGAAGAATCACCTGCCATAGCTTCTGCAAGTAAGTTAGTAGCTTTTTCTTCTATTGTATTCTTATTATTTGAAATAATAGTAGTGAATCTAGATTTTAAAATAAAATCATGTATTCCATCAGAAGTTAAAATCATATATTTTGCAAGACTATTAAATTTAACTTCAAATCATTCAACTGATGTATGTTTTTTAGGACCTAATGCTGAAGTTAAGGCTGAAGCACCTCAAACTTTTGAAGCTTCAGTTTCAGAAAGATTTTGCTCTCTAATATAATAATTTCTTAAATTCTGATCTGTAGTTATTTGATTTAAGTTTCCATTAAAGTAATATGTTCTTGAATCACCGATATTGAAAACAATTGCTTTTTCTTTAAAAATTAAAGCAGCAGTTAATGTAGTTCCCATATCTAAAAGTATTTTATTTTTTTGAGCTTTTTTCATCATTGCTCTTTTTGTACTTTTTAATCCTGACTTAAAAAAATCAATAAAGTTCATTTTAGGAGAAAAGATTGTTTTTTTAAATTCTTTTTCAAATTGATCAATAGTAACTTTTGATGCGATTTCTCCACCAGAATGACCACCCATTCCATCACAAAGAATTGCAAAAGTAACATCTTTATTTTCAAAAACTTTTGCATAATCTTGATTTGTTTCTCTAACTAATCCAACATCTGTCTTAACTACTCAATTTTTCATATTAATACACTTCTTTTAAAATTATTTCTTTTATTTTTGCAGCAGTTTCTTCAGGAATTTCATTTGTAACTACATAATTAAATAAATTTTTAAGCTTCATTTCTTCTTTTGCTTTTTTTAATCTATTATTGATTTGTTCTTCAGTTTCTGAATTTCTATTTTTTATTCTTTTCTCTAAATCATTCAATGTTGGCGGATCTAGAAAAATTGAAATTATTTTATCGTTATCATAATTCTTAAATATTTGTAAAGCTCCATTTGTTTCAATTTCAAGTAATGGAATTTTCCCATTAGAATGAATTCTTGTAATTTCGGATTTTAATGTTCCATACTTATTTTCAAAGTGATTAGATCATTCTAATAGCTCATTATTTTTTATCATTACATCAAATTCTTCTTTTTTTATAAAGTGATAAGATTTACCATCTATTTCACCTTTTCTAGGGTTTCTTGTAGTAGCAGAAACTGAAAAATCCAATGGTAAATCATTGTCTTTCATTATTATTTTTTCCACTGTTGCTTTACCAACGCCTGATGGTCCAGTAAAAACTATTATTTTGTTTTTCATATTTTATTATTTAATATTATATATTACTTAATATTAAAATGTGAATTGTTCCATATGTTTTTTCTCTTTGTATTGTAAAAGATTTAGGGATAGAGATACTTGTATTAACTGATTTTTCAATAATAATTAATCCATTTTGTTTTAATAAATCATTTTCTTCGATTTTTTTAAGAGCATCAAAATACAATTCACTCTCATCGAAAGGCGGATCTAAAAAAAATAAATCAAACTTTGAACCTCTTTTTGTTCTTAAAAAAGTTTCATAACTTCCCCTAAAAATTTCGCAATTCGTAATACCTAATTCTGAAACGTTTTCATTTATTATTTTTATTGATTTTGGATTAATATCAATAAAATATCCCTTCGTTGCTCCTCTCGATATGGCTTCAATTCCCATTGAACCAGATCCGGAAAATAAATCTACAACTAATGCACCTTCAACTTTATTATGCAAAATTGAAAAAATTGATTCTCTAATTCTATCAATTGTCGGTCTTGCAATTTCAGCAGGTGGGTAATTAATTTTTCTATTTCTATATTTTCCAGATATTATTCTCATATTTATATTTTAACATTTATAATATTAATAATATGGATATAGTAAAATTACCAGATACAAGATTGAGAAAAAAATGTGTTAACGTTGATATAAACAACATGAAGCAAGAAGTTATTGATGCTATTGAATTCATGATTGAATGAATTGATGATAGTCAAAAAGAAGAAAGTGATAAAAGAGCAGGGGTTGGAATAGCAGCTCCACAAGTTGGAAGACCTTGAAATATTTTTTATATAAATAATGATGAAAATAGTACAAGAGATGTTTTTATAAATCCAAAAGTTATTGCAACATCTAATCAGTTAGTTGCGATTAAAGCTGGTGAAGGATGTTTATCAGTTAATGATGATGTAGAAAACGGATATGTTTATAGAAAATATAAAATAATAATAGAAGCTTACTCTTATTTTGAAAAGAAAATAATTGTTAAAAGTTTTATTGGATATGATGCAATTGTTGTTCAACATGAATTAGATCATTTAAATGGAACTCTATTTATTGATAGAATTAACAAGAATAATAGATGAGAAGAAAAAGATAATGCAATTTTTGTATAATTCATATTAAATGTTTGTATAATTATTTTTAATAATATTTTATTAAATTCAAGAAGATTAATTAGAAAGAAGAGACTATGAAACCCACAAGATTATTTGCATTAGGTGGAATGCAAGAGATTGGTAAAACTACCATTGTAATTGAATATGATTACGAAATATTCATTATAGATGCTGGTATAAAATTTCCAGAAAGTTGATTAAGCGGAATAGATGGTATTATTCCAGATTACACATATTTAAAAGAAAATCAACATAAAATTAAAGCACTTTTAATAACACATGCTCATGAAGATCACATCGGTGGTATTCCATATTTATTAAAACAAGTTCATATAAAAGATATATATATTCCAAAATTAGGAATACATTATTTAGAAAATAAATTTAAGGAACATGATGTTCAATCAAAACACACAATTAATGAAATAGTTTTAGATACTGTTGTTAAATCTAAACATATGGTAGTTGATTTTTATACAACACAACATTCAATTCCAGATTCTTTCGGAATAAGAATAAAAACACCTAATGGAACAATTGTTGATACTGGAGATTTTAGATTTGATTATACTCCTATTGGTAATAAAACAGATTTTTCTAGAATGGAACAAATAGGAAATGAAGGAGTAGATATTTTAATATCTGACTCAACAAATGCAATGCTTTCTCCTCATTCACCAACTGAAATAGATATTTTAAAAGATATAGAGAAAGAAATGACAAGCACTGAAGGTCTTTTTATATTAACAACATTTGCTTCAAACTTAACAAGAGTAAATGCGATTATTGAGCTTGCTGCTAAATTAGGTAAAAAAGTATTTACTTTTGGTAGATCAATGAAAAGGGGAGTTGATATAGCTGTTAAAATTGGTTATTTGAATGTTCCTGATGGTGTATTAATTGATAGTAAAAAAATAGATAAATATGATAAAAAAGATTCTGTTTTACTTTGTACTGGTAGCCAGGGAGAAGAAATGGCGGCTCTAAATAGAATTTCATTTGATAAAAATCCTAAAATTAAAATTAAACCAGGAGATAAAATTGTTTTCTCTTCTTCTCCTATTCCAGGGAATAGAATTAGAATTGAAGAAATGATTAATAGACTTTATAAATTAGGAGCTATTATTAAAGAAAATAAAATTGATGGAATTTTTCATACATCTGGTCATGCTTATCATGATGAACATATGAAAACTTTCGAATTAATGAAGCCAAAATTTTTCGTTCCATATCATGGTGAATTAAGAATGTCAATTGCACATGGTGTTACAGCTGTTGAGGCAGGTGTTAAAGAGGAAAATGTTATCATTATTAAAAATGGTGATGTTATTGAGCTTGTAAAAAATGTTGCAAGAAAAACAAATGAAGAAATTAATTCTGGACCATTATATATTGATAGTAAAGTTATTTCTGAATCTACAGTTAGCACAATTAAAGAAAGAGAAAAACTAGGAATTAATGGTTTTGCAGGTGTTGCTATTTCTATAAACAGAAAAGATAAAAAAATAGTAGGTAGACCAAAGATTATTTCAAGAGGGACATTCTATGCAAAAGAAAATAAAGAATTACTTTTAGAAATTAAAAAATTAGTTTATGGAACTACTCTTTATTTTATAAATAATCATAATGATTGAAAACAAATAGACCTTAAGAAAATCTTAAGAGAAAGACTATTAAATTACTTCTATAAAACAAAAAGAAGAGAACCAACAATTTTAACAACTATTTACGAAGTAAATTAAGAATATGTTCTTCTATTAATTTTGCTGAATTACCAACAATCAATGTGATGCTTGTTGATGTAATAAACATTCCTGAAACACTATTAAGCTTTTTAATTTCATCTTTTTGAATTTTTTTAGAATCTATTAATCCAATCTTTACTTTTGAATGTGTAGCAGAAACTGAATTTATATTATCATTACCAATATATTCAATTAATTTATTCATATTAAAAGGGATTTTTTTAGAAACTGAAAGTTTATCGTTTGTTTTGTTTGTTTTTTTAGGTCAAATAAAAAATCAAATTATCCCCAGCGTAATTATTGTTAGAAAAATTAATATTAATTTATCTTTAATAGACATTTTTAGTTATTTAACAATCTCCATCTTCATCATCGCAATCTTTTTGCTTTTTAGATAATTCATAAATTTCTTTTGCAACTTCAACATCATTATCGATATTTGTAACTCTATCAGTATTAATAGAAAATTCTTTTTTAGATGGTAAAAAGATTCTAATTCCGTCAACGTTATAACCGATTTCCATATTACCTCTTTCGTCATCAATAATTATTGGTCTTTTTAAAATTGAAGGATTTTTTATAATGAAATCTGAAGCTTCATTCATAGTTAAATCATTGAAATCAAAATCAATTTCCTCATAAACATTTGATCTCTTTGAGATTATAGAATCAAAGCCATCCTCTGTGTATTTAAGCATTTTCTTAAGCTCATTGATATCTAAAACAGAGAAAAATAAATTCTTTTCTATATAAGAAATATTATTTTCTTTTAGGAACTCAATCGCCTTCTTACATGATTTACATGATGTTGTTACATAAACTGTTATCATAATATTAGTATATCATTATAATAAGTAAAAGAATAGGAGATTTTAATATTTATGGAAAAATTAGTTAGTGGTATTACAGCAACAGGTAATTTGACATTAGGAAATTACATTGGAGCAATAAAGAATTTTATAAAATTTCAAGATGAATATGAAATGTATATTTTTGTTGCTGATTTACATGCAATAACATTGCCTATTGACCCAAAAACACTTAATGAAAATAAAAGAAATATAATGGCTCTTTATATAGCTTGTGGTCTAGATATAAATAAAGTTACTTTATTTTATCAATCTGATGTTGCTGCACATTCACAACTTGGTTATATAGCAATGACTAATACAAGTATGGGTGAACTTGAAAGAATGACGCAGTTTAAAGATAAATCTCAAAAAGTTGAAGTTCAAACAAATGGAACTTTGAAAATTCCAACAGGGCTTTTTATATATCCAACATTAATGGCTGCAGATATTTTGTTATACAATCCGAAAATTGTTCCAGTTGGTGCTGATCAAAAACAACATTTAGAATTAACACAAAATATAGCCAAGAGAATTAAAAAGAAATATAAAATAGATTCATTAAATATTCCTCAATTCTTTTCACCAAAAATAGGATCAAAAATAATGTCATTAACAGATCCTAGTGCAAAGATGTCTAAATCATCTAAACAACCTAAATCATATATCGGATTACTTGATGATATAAATGTAGCAAGAAAAAAAATAATGTCTGCAAAAACCGATTCAGAAAATAAAGTTTATTTATCAGATGAAAAAATGGGAATTAAAAACTTATTAACAATATATTCATCATTAACAAACAAAACTATTGAAGAATCAGTAAAACAATTTTCTAATCATAATTATGGAGAGTTTAAAAAAGAAGTAGCTGATGTTGTTTGTGATTTCTTAGAAAGTATTCAAAGTAAATTTAAATCAGCTTTAGAGCAAATTGATGAAATTGCAGAAAAAGGTGCAAAAAAAGCTAGCATTGTCGCTAACCAAAATTTAAAAATTATTATGAATAAAATGGGATTTTAATCTATTTCTGGAGTTAATTTTCCCTTTATATCGACTATAGGATGCACACTAATCCATGCATTAGGATCAATTGTATGTATTTGATTTATAAGCCTTCTTGTATTAACTCAATAAAGAATTGTCTCAATTCTAATATTCTCTTTTTTACTATAACCACCAACAGCTTTTGTTAAAAGTCATGCATGACGATATTTTTCTTTAATTAAATAATTTTGAATGTCTTTATATTTTGTTGATGAAATAATTAAATTAACTTTTTTAAATACAGGGAATATTAAATTAATGATTGCTGATGAAATTACTATATATAAAACAGTTAACGATGTTCTAACTCCTAAATAAGTTTCTTTAAATGAATTTTTCTCAATTCCTATTTGTAATATTGTAATAGCTAAGAAAACAATTATTAATGCAATTGTTCTTGACATTTTTCCAATACTTATTCTTTTTCTTTTTGAATAATACATTGTTATAACATCTGTTCCACCTGTACAACCACCAGCAAGAAATGAAAATGAAATTCCTGTTCCCATGAATAATGCTGCCATTATAGAATTAAGTACAATTTTATATGTTTGATCTGAAACTCTACCTACTGAATCAAGTGGACTTTGTAAAGGGTTTCATGAAGTTAAAGAAGTAAATTCTGTAAATATTAATGAAAACATTAATTGGAATAATAAAAATATAGTTGTGTTGACAGCAAATTTTTTACCAATCTTTCAAAAACTAAAAATTACTAATGGAATATTTAATGCAAAATACATAGGTAATATTCATGTATCAGATAATGAAGTAGCATAAACTATTAATTGAGGAATAACAGCAAGCCCCGTTGTAAATAAACCTGCAGGTTGTAAAAATGTAAGTAATCCGAAAGTATAAGTAAAAGAAGCAATAATCAAAATAATTATATTTAACCATTGTTTTCTATTTCAATATGCTTCTCTTATAAAACTCACATTAATACATCCATGCTTATCAAATTATATTAAAAAAAAATAAAAAATTTTATTTTTTTACCGTAATTTCTAAATTTACTCCATTTTTTCTACTATTTGAAATTACTTCAAATTTAATTTTTTCATTATAGATATATGTAAAGCCTTTTTTAATTCTTTTCCCAGTTTCTTCTTTTAATCAATTTGTAATTGTTTTAAATTTAAAAACATCAATATCCATTTCTAAATAATGTCTAAATAAATTTCTTACATCAGAATCTCCAGTTGCAGAAAAAATATTTAATCCTATTTCAGAAATATTTCCAACAGAATCTGTTTCATCATATATTTCCCCAACAAGTTCTTCAATAATATCTTCTAATGTAACTATTCCAATAAAATTTTTATTTTCATCATAAACAATTCCTAAATGCTCTGATGCTCTTTGCATTTTTTCAAGAACAGATGAAATTATTTCATAATCATAAACAATGAAAGGTTTCCTCATAACATCAATAAGAGAATTGTTTGTTTTTCATATCATTGCATCCTTTAATGTTATTACTCCGATAACTTTTGATTTATCATTAAGCACAGGAATTCTTGATCTACCAGTTTCAATAAAAACATCTATCAATTTCTTCTTAGAAATATTATCATTGACGAAAATTACTTTTTCTCTATCATGCATAGCTTTTTTTACTTTTATTGAATCAAAATTTAATGCATTCTTTGCCAATAGAGATTCTTTATATTCAATTACTCCCTCAGAAACAGCAATATCAAAAACACTATGCATATCTTTTTCAGTAATTGTTACACTTGATTTATTAACCATATTTCTCATTCAAAAAGTGAAAGGCATAAAAAGTATGTTTAATATATTTATTAAATACGCAATTTTTAATAAATAACCTAATGGATGCTTTTTAGCAAAAATTTTAGGTAGTAACTCACCAAATATAACAATTACAGGAGTTAGAGTAAGTGTTCCAATAATTGCTGCATCACCTGCATTTATATATGATGATAAAATTAAAGAAATTAATGTAGATGCTGCGATGTTAACCAGCGTATTTCCTATTAATATAGTTGATAAGGTTCATCCAAAAGAATTAATATGTTTGCTTATTGTCTTTATTTTTTTTGGCTTAATTTTTTTAAGTCTTTCTATTTGAATTTTTGTAATTGATGTATAAGCAGTTTCTGCACTAGAAAAAAATGCTGATAAACAGACTAATAAAATTAAAGCAATTAATAATATTATTTTAGCTAAATTACTAAAAGATTCCATTTAGTATTCATCTCCGTTTGCATCATCTGTAAATAAACCATATGATGGAGTAAAGTTTAATTTAACAATTCCTGTAGGTCCATTTCTATGCTTAGAAACAATTATTTCAACTTGTTGGACTTCTCTCTGTTGATCTTTTTTGTTATAGTAATCTTCTCTATAAAGAAATACTATTAGATCTGCGTCTTGTTCTATTGCACCCGATTCTCTTAAATCAGACATCATAGGTGTTTTGTTTTCTCTTTGTTCAACTTTACGTGAAAGTTGTGATAAAGCTATTACTGGAACTTTTAATTCTCTAGCTAATTGCTTTAATGATCTCGAAATTGCTGAAACTTCTGCTTGTCTATTATTTTCTTTTCCTGTTGAATGATTTATTAATTGCATATAATCAATTAAAATCATATCTATTTTTTGATTTTGTTTTAATTTTCTAGCTTTTCATAACAACTCTGCTAAAGTTAGAGATGGTGAATCATCTATAAATAAATTCATTTTGCTAATTTCTTTTCTTGCAAAATAAATTTTTCTTCAATCACCTTCAGTTAATGTTTGTGATTTATTTATTTTTGATAAATTAATTATTGAAGTTGATGCAAGCACTCTTGTCATAAGTTGTTCTGCAGGCATTTCTAACGAGAAAAAGGCAACATTGCTTTTTTTCGCTATATTCATAGCAAGATTTAATGCAAATGCAGTTTTACCCATTGATGGACGTGCAGCTAAAATAACTAAGTCACCATTATGCATCCCACCAAGTAAAGTATCTAATTGTTCAAATTCTGTAGCTATTCCGTTTGCTATTTGACCAGATGCTCTTCCTTCTAACTTTTTGATTGTTTCTTCAATCACTTCTTTAGAATTTAATATTTTAGTTGGAGATGTATCTCTTGTTGCTTCAAATATTTCTTCTTCAGCTCTAGTCAAAAAATCCATTGTAGAAATATTAGGCTTTTTAATATCATTAGATAAATTACCTAACACTTTATCAAAGTTTCTAAGTTTATATAATTCATCTAATTCTTTAACAAGTGAATTGAAGTTCTTTGGTAATGCTGCTGAGTTTAATAAATTGTTTATATAATCTTTACCGCCTAATTTTTCAAATTGACCCAATCTTTGAAGTCTAGAAATAATTAAAGCTGGTTCTACTATTTTTCCGCTTTCATGAATATCTTTTATTGCAGTAAAAATTATTTTATTTGAATTAAAATAAAATTGATTTTCATTCATTACAATTAATAATCTATCTAAATGCTTTGCATCAATTATTAAGCTTCCTAAAATTGATTTTTCAATTTCTAAGGAGTGGTGTTTACTCATCCTTTGAAACCTCTATTTTTAACGTAGCTTTTACATTGTCGTATAGAGACACTTCAATTTTTGATATACCTAAAGTATTTACATGAATATGATTAGGCAATGAATATCTGTCTACATTTATTCCCATTGATTTTAAATCTTTTAAAATCGGCTTATGAGTTATAGAACCATGAACGGCCATGTTATCAACTTTTAATTTATATTTCAATGTAATTTTTTCAATTTCTTGTTTTAATAAATTAGCATTCTTAATATTTTCTTCATGTTTTTCTTTAAGAATTTCATTTCTTTTTTCAAGAGATTTTTTAGTTCCAGAATTATATGGTTGAGCAAAACCATTTTTAATTAAAAAGTTTTTTGCAAAACCATCTGCAACTTCTATTACAGAATTTTTCTTTCCATGTTTACTATCTTTAATTAATATTACTTTCATTTTCCACACTCACTATCGCTTGTATTACATTTTCTCTAAATATTTCTATATTTTCTTCTGTTTTAACAGCGGCAGCACTGAAATGACCACCACCACCTAATTTTTCTGCAATTACTTGAATGTTTAAATCAATTGATCTTGCAGACATTTTGTATGATTTTGTATTCGGTATCTTAGCAATAACAAAAGAAGCTCTTCTTCCATAAGTTTGAAGCATTGCATCAGCAGCTTTCGAAACCACAACATCTGAAGCGTCTTCATCAAATACTGCTAGGAATATTCCTTTTTTAACTTCTTCTTCTGTGCTAACAATTTTTCTAATTACTTTTGTATCTTTTTCAGAAACTTTCAATGAATTTATTGCTGCCTGCGAAGAAGCACCCATTTTTTCTAATTTTGCTGCAGCTGAAAAAGTTGAAGCTGAAGTAGTTTTAGCAAAATGATTTGTGTCAAGATAAATACCATTTAATAAAAATTGAGCAATATATTTTGATACATTAATTTTATTTTTAATAAAGTCTAAAAAGTTTGTTACTATTTCCGAAGCTGAAGAAGCAGCTGTATCAATATAAACATTTTTTTCATCATGAGGGAAATCTAAATTTGTTTGTCTATGGTGATCAAAAAGGAAAAGATTGTCATTTTTTGATTGTCTTATTGCATCAATAGCTTCTAATAAATAGTGATTATTAACATCAACAATTACAGTTATTGCAGAGTCATCAGTTAATTTTTTAGCTTTATTTTTTTTAATAAATA
Organism: Mycoplasma sp.; assembly: GCA_024721275.1. Taxonomy (GTDB): domain Bacteria; phylum Bacillota_I; class Bacilli_A; order Mycoplasmatales; family Metamycoplasmataceae; genus JAMPIX01. The sequence goes on along the minus strand of JAMPIX010000001.1, from coordinate 142,559 downwards.
ATTCATCTTTTATATTATTTGGTATCAAATTATGAATAGCTAACTTTGTTGAATCGTCATAAGTCATATTAGCAATATACGCTTCTTTTTTAAATGTTCTTGCAATTGCATAAATTCCTAGTGCAGAACCAATAGCATCTAAATCGGCATTTCTATGTCCGTGAATTATTACTCTTTTAATACTACTAGATTCTAATTTTTTTACTAAGTTCTCTGCAAGAACACGTAAACCAACTGTAGATCTTATCGGAATAGCTTCAACACTTCCACCAAAATATTCAGGAGGTGCAGTTTTAGATATTATTGCAACTTGATCTCCTCCACGAGATTGTGCAACACTTAATGCTTCTCTTCCATATTTTTGTAATTCAGATAACACAGATGTATCTAAACCAAAACCTAAAGAAATAGTCAATCTAAGATTTTCTTTAACAGCACTTTTTCTAATTGAATTAATAAATTTGAATTTACTTTCTTTAAGCTTGTCAAAAGTCTCAGATGTTGTTATTATAAAAAATTTAGAATTAGTATATTGTTTATAAACAAACTGTGAGTTTGCAGATAATCTATCCAAGTGTTTTATAACTATTTGATGAATCTTAAATAATTCTTCTGAAGTTAAATAAGATTCTAATTGTTGAAAATTATCAATTTCTAATTCTCCAAAAGCCATTCTTTCATTTTTATAAAATCTACTTGATAACTCTTGCGAAGTTTTATCTTTTATTAAAAGCATTTGCTTTGAGTAAAAAATTTCCATTTCGTAAAAGAATTTACCCTTTTTAATGGTAATTTTATCTTTAACAGTTGAAATTAAATCTTGGATCTTTGCACTAATATCTTTGATATTTCTACCAATCATATTTCTAAATCCTCTTCTAACAAGAAAATCTGATAATCAAATAATATTTTCATTAGAATCAAAAACAACAATTCCTATTCCTGATCTAGCAACCATATTTTCAACATAATATTGATATGATTTTTTGATTATCATTCTCTCTTCTTTTAGAGTTCTATTTATAAAATACATCAAAATTACAACAGCAACCATTATGGATACTATTCCAAATAACAAAATAACTTTATGCTCTTTGTCAGCATAGAGAGAGACTAAAACAATTGCAGCACAAATTAAACTAAATGCAACAAATGATAATATTATTTCTATTTTTGATAATTTATTTTGCATAACAAAACAATTATATATTAAATATTAAATTTAACTAAAATCTAAATACAATTACTTACGTCTTTTTTCTTTTACGAAAGGTAAAAGAGCCATAATTCTTGCTCTTTTAATTGCAGTTGATAATTGTCTTTGTTCAAATGCAGTTAATCTTGTCATTCTTCTTGGCAAAATTTTACCTTGATTATTGATGAAGTTTTCTAATAATTCAACATTTTTATAATCTATATATTTCATTCCTTCAAGTAAATTATTTTTACTTGGAAATTTTTTGTTACCAAATTGTTTTTGCAGTTGTGGTTTTTTTCTTCTATTTTTCTTAATTCCATTCATAATATTTCTCCTACAGGTCTATATCTCAAGGTAATGAGCTATTTTCTTTTTTATTTTCTTTTTTATTTTCAGTTTTGGTTGAATTTTCGTTTGCAAAAGTTAAAGTGTCACTATTAGAATTATTTGATTTTGATTTTGATTCCAATAATCTAATATTTTCAGCAGTAACTTCATATCTAGTTATATTTTCACCATCTTTTTTATAACTTGATGATGTAAATCTACCTTCTACTGCAATTAAAGATCCTTTTTTAGTATATTTTCCAACAACATCAGCAGCTTGTCTTCAAGCAACTACTGGAATAAAGTCAGTATTATTATTTTCATTATTTGATGAAAATCTATATGTTGATGCAACTGTGAATCTTGCATAACTAATACCTGATGATGTTTGGTTTAAATTAGGATCACTAACAAGTCTTCCTACTATGATAACTCTATTTATCACTTTGTGGTTTATTGCTTTCTAATTTTTTATTTTCAGAATTTCTTCTTTCAAAATTCTTTTTGTCATTTGGTTTTCTGTCAAATCTAGCATTTGGCTTTTTAGTAAAAGTACGTTTAGATTTAAAAACTTTTTTCTCTTTTAATTGCTTTTCTTCATCAAGATTAATGATTAATTCTCTTCAAACATCTTTTCTTAATGAAAGTTTTCTTTTAAACTCAGCAATATTTGAACCTTCTGTTTCAACATTAGCTAATAAATATATTGCTTTCATTGATCCTTTAATTGCATAAGCAAGATCAGTTCTTTCCATCTTCTCGAAAGATATAACTGATTTCTCTCCGAAAGTTTCTACAGTTAGTTTTTTTGTTTCTTCTACTGATCCTTGTGGATCTAGTATTAACATAATTTCATATTTTGGCATTAAAAAATACCTCCCTCTGGTCATCTGGACTAACTTCAAATTAGTCAAGGAGTAAAACTACTCTAAACTATTATATTAAAAATAAGTTATTTTTTATAAATTATGTATAAATTTTCTCAATTCAGATATATTTCCGTTTGTAGAAGAAGATGTCATTATAAAGTTATTTGTCATTTTAGTTATTTTATTAAGAGTTTTTGCTTTATGGGTTTGCTTCGCTTTATCTGACTTAGTTAAAACAATTTTAAATGGCTTATTTATTTCAATTAAATGTTCTATCATTTCAATGTCATCATTAGTTGGCCCTACTTTTGTATCTACTAACAATAAAACCATATCTATTTTTTCTCTATTTGTAAAATATTGACAAACCATTTTTGTAACTTCTTTACTTTCTTTTTTAGATAATTTATTGTATCCATAGCCAGGCAAATCAACTACAACAACATCATTTCATTGGAAAAAGTTTATTAATTTAGTTCTTCCAGGCATTTTAGAAGAATAGGCAATTTTTTTCTTTGTTAGTGCATTAATTAGTGAAGATTTACCAACATTTGATCTTCCTATAAAACAAACTTCTATATTTTCATGATGCGGATAATCTTTTTTTGAAGCCGCAGATTTTATGAATTCTACCATTAGGATAATTTTATAGAAAAATAGATAGATTACAAAATTTTTAAATAAAAATCATTTAGATCGAATATTTTATTTTCAAAATTAGAATTTTTATAGTTCTTATAATTTATATCATTATATGCTTTTTTAAATTCCTGAGAAGCAATTAAACCAATATCTGAATCTTCTATAACTCAAATTGTTTTGGGATCAATATTATATTTTTTCATACATGTTATAAAAATTTCTGGACTTGGTTTTGAATGAGTATATTCATCTGGAAAAACAACACCAGACATTTTTATATTAAAGTGATTGATTACGTGTTTACTCATAGTAGAACTAGAAACAAGATAATTTCCAAAATTTAATTCTTCTTGAGCTTTTATTAAATTTAAAGATTCTGTATTTAATTCTATTTCTACTATATTTTCAATAAAGTAATTTTGTTTAAATTTATGAACAACAGATGGTTCAATTTCTAAATTCAATTTTTCAACAATTGTTTTAGAATTTAATATTCCTTTTTTGCCTTGGAAAGAATCTAAATTTATATTATGACTATTATCTTTTGAAAAGTGATTAATAGCTTCTTGTCATGATTTTTTATGAAGGTTTTCACTAAAAACTATAACTCCATCCATGTCTCAAAAAATATTTATTTTCTTCAACTCAATTACAAAGCAATCATCTTTTATTTCTTTATCAATCATTCTATTAATTTTCTCTTCATATATTGAAAATCCATTTTTTACAATAGTTCCAGATTTAGAAAATTTGCAATAAATAAATTTATTATCAATAATTTTTTCTCTATTAATTTCAATTTCTAATTTAGGAAAATTAACATTTTTATTTTTTGTAAAAATATTCATTTTTAATAGTTTGTTTTTAATTTCAAGTTTATAGTTTTCGTCTTTATAGTTACAATTCATATTATTAAAATTTCTTATTAGTTCTTCACCTATAATCACTTTCAATCATTTCTTCTAATGATTTTTCATTTGTTCAATTTAAAAGCTCTTTAACTTTTTTATTTGATGCAACAAGTGTATCTGGATCTCCTGGTCTTCTTGAATCAATTTTATAATTTATATCAACTTTTAAATGTTTCTTTGTTTTCTCTAAAACTTCTAATACTGTAAATCCATTTTCAGAACCTAAATTGAAAATATCTGATTTTCCTTCAAGAGTATATAAAGCTCCTTTTATGTGTGCTTTAGCTAAATCATTTACATGAACATAATCACGAACACAAGACCCATCACGAGTATCATAATCATTACCAAATACACTCATTTGTTCTCTTTCCCCAACAATTGTTTGAATTACTACAGGAACTAAATGTGTTAATTCCATTCCTTTTGTTGATTCTCCAATTTCTCCAGTATCATCTGCACCTGCAACATTGAAATATCTAAATATTACATAATTAAATCCGTAAGCAGGTTTTGCAGCTTCTATTAATCATTCACAAGCTAATTTTGACATACCATATGGTTGTATAGGTTTTTTTGGTGCATCTTCTTTTATTGGAAAAGTTTCTGCCTTTCCATAAACTGCAGCTGTTGATGAAAATACTATATTTTTTACATTAGCTTTTCTCATTGACTCTAATAAAACTGCAACACCGTGAACATTATTTTCAAAATATTTAATTGGTTCTTCAATTGATTCAGGAACAATTAATTTAGCTGAAGTATGAATTACTGCATCTATTTTATTTTCACTAAATATTTTATCCAGAGTATTTGAATCTCTAAGATCGCCTTCATAAAATTTAACATCTTTGGGAACGGCTTCAATATTACCTGTTGAAAGATTATCCAAAACAACTACTGTGTGCTTTTCTCTTAACAATTCATATACTGTGTGAGAGCCGATATAACCAGCACCACCTGTAACTAATACATTCATTTTTTTACTTTTCATTTTAATACACCTTCTTTTAAAGTTATTACTAATTGAATTATAGTGTTTAAATAAAAAAATATTCATCATAAAGACGAATATTTTTTATTTTTAAAATAATTTTTTTAATTATTTGTTAACAAATTCTATGATTGTTCTTACATATTGTGAAACAAATGAATTTTCATTATCGTATCATGTAAATACTTTAAATACTTTTCTTCCATCAACTGTTAATTCTTTTGTTAATAATGAATCAAATAATGAACCATAAGTCATTCCTATGATATCTGAAGAAACGATTGGATCAGTTGTGTAACCTAATGTTTCATTTCCTTGTGCTGCTGCTTTCATTTTTGCATTTATTTCTTCAACTGTTGTATCTTTTTCTAATTCAACAACTAAATCAACTAAAGAACCTGTTATAACTGGTCCTCTAACTGCAACACCATCAAGTTTTCCTAATAATTCAGGAATAACTTTACCGATTGCTGCTGCTGCTCCTGTAGAAGTAGGAACGAAGTTTAGTGCTCCAGCTCTTGCTCTTCTTAAATCAGCATGAGGTCTATCTTGTGTACCTTGATCTGCTGTATAAGCATGGATAGTTGTCATAAATCCTCATTTAATTCCAAACTCTTTATTTAACACATCTGAAACAGGTCCTAATGCATTTGTTGTACATGATGCTGCAGAAATAATTTTTTCTGAACCATCTAGTGTTTGGTGATTAACGCCATAAACTATAGTTTTTACATTTCCTGCTTTAGCTGGTGCTGAAATAATAACTTTCTTTGCTCCTGCATTAATATGAGCCATTGATTTTTCTTCTGTAACAAAGAATCCCGTTGATTCAACAACACCATCAATTCCTAATTTACCTCATGGTAAATCTTTAGGATCTCTTTCGCTATAAACAGTAATTTCTTTACCATTTACTATTAAAGCATTATCTGTTGATTCAACTGTTCCTTTGAAACCACCGTGTGCTGTATCGTATTTTAATAAATGCGCTAGTGTATGTGGTGATGTTAAGTCGTTTATAGCAACTACTTCAACACCTGATTTTTCAACTAATTGTCTAAAAACAAGACGACCAATTCTACCAAATCCATTAATTGCAATTTTTTTTGCCATTTTTTTCTCCTTATAATATATTTTATTTAAACAACAGTAATTTAATATACTGCATATTAATTATACTATTTTATTTAGAATAAAATAATGTCTTTAGTAAATTTATTAGTTTAATATCTTAAATTTTTGCCAGTTATTTCAACCTCAACTGATAAGGCTTTTATTCTCTCCATTAGTCTGTTTGATTTTTCATAATCTACAAATTTTTTATTAGAAGTAAAAGCTTCTTTTTTTGATAATTCATTCATAGAATAATTAGATGTAAAAATTGTTTTTAATTTATTTTCCATTCTAAATGACAATATAGAAAATAGCACTTCATCTCTAAATCATTCAGAAATTGTTTCTGCACCAATATCATCCAAAACTAAAACACTTGATTTTTTTAACACTTCAACAAGAGAGTTAAATTTTGGTGTTTGCATTAATGTTTTTAATTTCATCATTAATTCATTAACAGGAGCAAATGAAACACTTATTGATTTTTTTGAAACGTGATCAATTACAGACTGAGCTAAAAATGTCTTTCCAATACCCATCTTTCCATATAGATAAAGTCCTTTTTGATCTTTTTCTTTTATATTCTTTATAAAATCAATAACATGAGCAAAAAAGCTTTGCCTACCTTCTACATTATTTATATTAGTTAATATCGCATCAGAACTAATTGGAAAAATTTTATTAGTTAAAATATATTTTTGGTAATCTAAAAACTTCTTGTGCTTTGGTCTGACAAATATTTTTTTAATCTTATTATTGTTTGATAAAGTAAATCAAGTAATGAAATTTCTATCTTGATCATTCTCTTCTTGTTCTATTAATATTTGCTCAAATAAAATTTCATTTTCAAGTATCATCTCTGCAGTAATACCAAGTTCTTTTATTCTTCTTGCAACATCAGGGAAATTATTTATTCTTTCAATTAAATTCATTGAAAATCCTTCCTACAATGACTGAAATAAAGAAAAAAGATTTTTATTTGTCAATTCATTACTTTCTAAATTATTATTTTTAAGTTTTTTTTGTTTTGATAATTTATTTGGAACAAATTTAACTGATTTATTTAATATTGCATTTCTTAATTCTATTTCTATTTCTTCAAATAAAAAAGTTCTATTTTCAGTAAAAGATTTAATTATTTTTTCAACATGTCTGAATACAATTTTCCCATTTACATCATTCGAATAATTAATAATAAGATTTATTGATGATGATGAAAGTTCGGTTTCAAAAAATGAATCTAATTTTGAAAGAATATTTTTATTTGGATAAACCTTAGTTAAATATTGAACAAAAATATGAGGCTCTAATTCTTTTATAGCTTTTTCTTTTGTAAGATTAAATATTTCATCATTAATAATTGGTTTTTCTTCAATTATCTTTTCAATATTGAAAATTTCATGATATTTTGATGATATATTTTTAAATTCATCTTTTTTAGTTTCTTTAATTTCAAATGATAATTTAGTACGTTCAAAATGAATTTCTCCTACATTTTTAATAAACTCTGTTTTTAATAATTTATTTTTAAAAAATTTTCTAGGTGTAAGAGGAGAGTAAACTTTTAATAAAAAGGTTTCATTATCCGCTTTTTCAAAAGTTTGCAGTAAACCTATAGCTTCTAAGGTTTTTCTTGATTCAATAAATGTTTCTATATTTATTCCAGATCATTTTGTAAATGATAATAAAGGTGTAAATCTATAATTACTATTATAATTATCAATTAATAATTCATATAAAAAGGCAGCATTTGCCCCAATTATAGGAGAATATAATTTTCTAAAATTTTTAAAACTAATTGTTGAAACTTCATCACATAATTCTACTAAAAATTTTGCACTGTTTTCTCTCATAATACTACCTCTTTTTTATGTTTTTTATAAATGTAAAGATATTATAAGTAAGATAAATTTCATTAATAAAAATATATTAATAAATATAAGAAAAAAACACTAAATCACATAAGTTATCCACATATTATTTTCTATAAAAGTCATTATATAAAAGTCATTACAGGTATTTTATGAATTCTTCACATTTTTATTATGTAGAAAACTATTGAATTTATTTGAAAAAACTGTTTTCGCTTTTGATATATTCTAAGTCTCTTTTATATAGGGAATTTAGATTAAATTTCTCATAAAATTTAAGTAAGTTTTCACTAACATATCTTTCAAACTTTAAATCATCATATTTAAACGGAATTTCAACATCAAATTTTAATGTTGCGATTTTTTTGCACAAAAAAGCCATTTTTTTAGAAGTTTCAAGTTTATTCTTTATTGAATTTGTTAATTCATCTATTTTTTCATAAATTCCTTCTAAAGTATCGTATTTATTTAAAAGTTTTATGGCAGTTTTATTTCCTATTCCTTTAACACCTGGCAAATTATCAGAAGGGTCACCAACTAAACCTTTATAATCAGCAACTTGATTTGGAGCAATACCAACTTTTTCGTAAAAATTATCGCTTGTGTATACTTCGATTGTTTTAACTCCTCTTTTATTTGCTAATACTGTTATATTTTCATCAACCAATTGAAGAAGATCTTTATCAGTAGATAAAATTTTTACAGCAATATTTGATGATATTGATTTTTTTGCAAGTGTAGCAATAATATCATCTGCTTCTCAACCTACAACTTCATATCATTTGATTTTCATTAAAGTTAACATTTCTCTTACCATTGAAAACTGTGGTATTAAATCTTCAGGTGTTGTAGCTCTATTGCCCTTATAGCTTTCTAACAATTCATGTCTTCTTGTTTTCTTTGCGGCATCAAAAGCAACCATAACATGACTCGGTTTATCTCTTTGTATTATTGTACTTAACATAATATTAAATAAATAAATAGCATTAGTTGCTATTCCATCTTTTGATCTCATAATATTTTCAGTACCAGAATAAGCAGTTGCATAATATGCTTTAAATAGCAAGGAATTCCCATCTACTATTAATATTTCTTCTTTATTACTCATTTTTTAACTCCTTAAATACTCTTATTCTTTCTAAAATAAATTGTTCATTATCATTTCAAATTCTTTTTGAAATATTACATTTAATAACTACACCAGTTTTTAATTCTTTATCAATTTCTAAAAGTTCATTTGAAAAAATTCTTGCTTCCAACGATGTTGTTATGTCTGATATTGTTACATAAGCCATCGCTTGATTATTATTCTTTTGTTTTACTCTTCTTATTTTGTTTATTTCTAAAACAACATCATTTAATCTTGTTTTGTTAAATATATTAGACAATATATTATTTGATTTATATAACTGAGTTTTATGTAATCCAATATTAAACCCAAACATTTTATTTTCGTTTTCAACACTAAAATTAAAATCTGGTTGAATAACAATTTTTGGTTTTTGAATAACTTTAACTAGTTCTGGAATTATTTGTTCTTGTCCATTTATTTTTTTAATTATCATTTTGTAATATCTTGTTGCAGATGGCAGCGCTTCAATTAATGTTTTGCTATCAAAAAATGAATTAGTAGCATTAGCTTTAATCAAAGAAGTTATGTTGTTATCTCCTAATTTTGCAATTTTTCCTCTGCAATAAAAATCAAAGAAATCTAAAAAATCGCCATTTACTTTTCTTTCCATAACTATTTTTTCATTTGCTTTTGGACCAAAACCTCCAATTATTATTAAAGGTAAGAAAATTTTCTCTCCATCATTGTAAACTTTTAAATCTGAGGTATTTACATTAGGTGGAACAATAGTAATTCCCATACTTCTTGCTTCTTTTATATATGTTTCAACCATTTTTTTAGATGAAATAGATGCATTTAAAATTGCTGTATAAAATTCTAAAGGAAATCTAACTTTTAAAAATGCTAGTCTGTATGAAATTAGAGCATAAGAAAGAGCGTGCGATCTATTGAAACCATAATTTGCAAACTTCAAAATCAAATCAAAGACTTTTTTAGTTGTCTCTGGATTATGACCTTTACTATTTGCTCCTTGAATAAATTGCTCCTCTAAAGTTTTCATTAAATCAGATTTTTTCTTACTAATTGCTCTTCTTAGAATATCAGCTTTACCAAAAGATAAATTTGCATATTTCTGAACAATTTCCATTATTTGTTCTTGATAAACAATGATCCCGTAAGTTGGTTCTAATATTCTGTCAATTTCATCGTCTATTTTTTCTATTTGAACAGTTTTATTTTTTCTTTTAGCAAATAAATCTATATTTTCCATAGGACCAGGTCTAAATAATGAAACAATTGCTACAATATCTTCAAATCTATTTACACCAACTTTTCTTAGTGTTGTTTTCATTCCTGGAGATTCAAATTGAAAAACTCCATTAGTATTTGCAGATGATAATAATTTAAATGTTGATTCATCATCCAAACTTACTTTATCAATTAAAAGATTTTTATTATTATTAATAAAAATTTGTTCCTGAATTGATTTTATTATTGTTAAATTTCTCAATCCCAATAAATCGATTTTAATTAATCCAAATCTTTCAAGATGATTCATTGAAAATTGTGTTTGTTGCAATCCATTTACTTCGATTGTAGGAATAATATCACTTATATTTTTGTTTGCCACAACTATTCCAGCAGCATGAGTACCTATGTTCTTAGGCAAACCTTCTATAGTTAGAGCTATTTGATATATTTTTGTATTAATTTCATTTTTATCTATTCTAGCTCTAAAAACAGAATTAGTTTTATATGAATATTTAAGTGGTTTAAATGCATTGATTAATTTTGATAATGAATCAATTTCTGGTGATGGACAATTAAAAACTCTTGCAGCATCACGAATTGAATTTCTTGCACCATATCTTTGAAAGGTTATTATATGAGCAACATTATTTTTTCCATATTTGTTAAATATATAGTCTACAACTTCTTGTCTTCTACTATCTTGAATATCAATGTCTATATCAGGCATTGTTACTCTTTCAGGATTTAAAAATCTTTCAAAAATCAAAGAATGCTTTATTGGATCTACTTCAGTTATATCTAATAAATATGTAATTAAAGATCCTGCTGCTGAACCTCTACCTGGACCTATTGAAATCTGTTTTGATTTTGCTCATTTTATAAAATCAGATATTAATAAAAAATAATCATCAAACTTCATGTTTTTAATAACATTTAATTCATATTCAACTCTATCTATATATTTTTGATTATTATCTAAATTTAATTTTTTCAGTCTCTCAAAAACATTTTCTCTTAACAATTTTCAAGATTCTATTTTTTTATCAAAACTTGGTAATAACATTTTTGCTTCTTCAAAGATTAAATTACATTCATTCTCAATTAAAATAGTATTTTTTATTAAAGAGTCATCTATTTCATCTGGTGCATTTATTTTTATTATGTTTTCCAAGTTTTGATTATTTTCAATCGGAGAAGAATCTTTTATACTTTTTAACAAATTTAATGCAATTGCCCCCGATTCATCTAATGCTCTTACTTCTGGTAAAAAAACACCATTTTTAACTTCATTAGAAATACTTCCTATAAAATAATTTTTTATATTTAAAGACTTTGATTCTATTTTAAAATACCCATCATTTGGATGATCTATAACAAAAATATTTTCATTTTCAATCATGTCAATAGTTAAAGTCTTATTTGAGTCATTTTTTATTGATGTCAAATTTGAAATATGTAGAAATCCATCATAATTTTTTGCTAATAAAATAAATCTATATCTTTCAATATTTATATCAACACCGATTATTGGTTTTAATTCATTTTTAATTGCTTTTTCATAAAATTCTGCAGCACCATACATATTGTTTCTATCTGTCATTGTAATTGTTTTTAAATTATTTTTTTTCGCAAAATCTATTAGTTTGTCAATTTTTATTGATGACTCTAATAATGAATATTCAGTCATGATGTGTAAATTAGTAAATTTATTCATAATACAATTTTATATTAATTATCATGTGTAGTTTTAAATAAAAAATACATTACAAAGTAATGTATTTCAAATTAAATTTTGCTTTTATTATTTGTTGTATTGTTCAACTATGAATGAATCATTTATATCTTTACTTAATTCATTTCTTTCTGGTAATCTATCATATGTGCCTGAAAATGTTTTTTTATCCAAAGTTGTTCATGCAGCTGTTGTAACATTCTCGAAATTTTCAAGAATAATTTTAAAAGATTGTGATTTTTCTTTTAATTTTATTACATCACCTGGTTTAACAATTATTGAAGCGATGTTTGCTTTTTTACCATTTAAAAGGAAATGATTGTGTGAAACTAGTTGTCTTGCTTGTCTTCTAGTGTTTGCAAATCCTAATCTATAAACTAAATTATCTAATCTTGATTCTAAACGTTGTAAAAAGTTAGTACCCGCGATTCCTTTCGCTTTTGTTGCTTTAATAAAAGTTAATTTAAATTGTCTTTCATTTAATCCATACATGAATTTAACTTTTTGTTTTTCATATAAATGTAATTTGTAATCTGATGGTTTTGATTGTCTAGCATTCCCGTGTTGTCCAGGAGGAGTAGTTCTCTTTTTACCTTTAGCAAATTCTTTTCCATTTTCTAAAATTGAAAATCCATATCTTCTTGACTTCTTAAATGTTGGTCCAGTATATCTTGACATTGTATTGCTCCTTAAGTGTGTTATTGCATAACTTAACTTAAGCTAAATTTCTTAACAGTATATTAAGTGCTAATACTTTCGACGTACAGCAAGTTTACTTGTAAAACATTGTCACTTAATAATCTCTGATAATAATTTAGTGCTGTTAGTATGCTATATAATTTTACAATATTTTTTATTAATATATAATTTATTTACATATGAGCTTAATTGTAATATTAGTAGTATCGTTATTATTAATTGTGACGGTGACAATCACAATTATTTTTTTATTACAAAAATACAGAAAAAGCAATAGAAGAGATGATCTAGATAAATTAAATAGAGAAGTCATTAGTCCAACAAAAATAACCTGAATAAAAAAAAGATATCAAAGATTTACTTTTATATGTAATAACAAAAATAACAATAAAATTGAATTGTTTGGAAATCGTATTTTAGAAATGACAAATCTTCGTAAAAAAATTATTGAAATAAATATGAAAAATCTTGAAAAAGAAATACAAAATAGTAATACTAATAAATATGATGAATATTTAAAAGAAACAAAAATTGAAATATCACACCTTATAAAACTTTCAAAGCAACTTGATGAAGATCTTGATAAAGAACTATATATAGATACTCAAATTTCTACTCAAAACAATTTATATACAATTTCATTTCAAGAAGGTTTAAAAGTTTACGAGGAAAAGAAAAAATATATTGAGTTTCCTGTTAAATTAATTGAACATAGAATAAATAAAATTAATAAAATAAGAAATGCCTACAAAACAAATTATGAAGCTGGTGAATTATCTAAGTGTATTACTAATTTAGATAATGTCAAGGATTTAATTATTGATTTTTTAAAATTAATAAATAAAATACCATTCTTACATGTAATGATATACAGTGAAATTATTAATAAAATGAAGTCAATTAAATTAAAAATTATAGAAATGCAAAAGATGAGATTTCCTAATCAAAAAATATTAGAATGAAAAAATAAGATTTCTATAAACAAAGAATTATATAAAGAATTAATAATTGAATATAAAAATATAAATATTCAAAAAATAGAATCATTAATAGTGACAATTAATAAAAATCTTCACTATATCGATCATGATATTAAGCTTGAAAAAGATGCTCAAATATTATTCAAGAAGAAAAGCGATGATCTTAAATTTATAATAATGAAAACACATGAGAAAACAAAAACACTTGAAAAAGAAATAAACTTTTTTACTGCTAATGCAGTTATTGTTGAACCAGAAATATATGAGTATGTTGATAAAATGAAAATTCTGAAGGAAGACGTAAAGAAATCAATTAAAGAAATTGAATTTAGAATGACTAACTCATTTATTGAAACAATAGAAGAAGTAAAACACATAATAAAAATACACAATGACTTGTTGAAAGTAATTAATAAAATCTTATTTGAAATATTTAAAGCAGATTCTAATAAAATAAGATTGTTAAACGCTAGAGAAGAAATTAATTCATCATACGAATTGATTCTATTAAATTCAAGAGAAAGAAATGTTTATATTTCAGATGATGAGAAAAAATATATTTTAAAAGTCAAAAAATTAATTAATTTATTTAGTGAACTTATAGAAAAAGCACCTTTTCCATTAAAAGAAGCTGAAAAGTTAGAAAAAAGATTAGCTGAAAATATTTTTCATCTACAAAAAACAATAGGAATAAAAAACGAATATAGTAAATGTATTACTGAATTAATAAATGAGCTTGGACCTCATAGAGCAAATAGCCATACAATTGATAGAGGAATAAATAGTGCACAAAAATATTTTGTCGAAGGTGAATATGTAAAATCATTACATCAAATAATTTTGACACTAGAAGGAGTAGAGAATAATGTATAAAAAAATATTAATAAGATTTGCAGAGTTATCACTTAAAGGAAAAAATAAAATGATATTCATTAAGAAGCTACAAAGAAATATGAATCGTATTCATAATTTAGAGCCAGTTGTTGAGTATGACAAAATGTTTCTTGATTATTCTGAAGAGAATATAAATGAATTAAAAAACGTATTCGGTATTTCTATTTTTTCTCCTGTTGCAATAACAGATAATAATTTAGATAATATAAAAAGTAAAATTTTAGAGTTAATTGAAAATAATGGAAAATTAGAAACCTTTAAAGTAAATGTTAAAAGAAGATATAAAGGATTCCCTCATACATCAATGGAATTAAATAATGAATTTGGATCATTTATTTTAAAAAATGTAAAAGATGCAAAGGTTGATATAAGAAATCCAAAAGTTACTATAAATGTTGAAATTAATAATTTCGATACATTTATTTATGTTAAAAAGTATAGAGGACTTGGCGGACTTCCTGTTGGTATTGGAGGTTCAACACTTATGCTTATTTCAGGAGGAATAGATTCTCCTGTGGCAGCTTTTGAATTAATGAAAAGAGGAATCAAAGTAGACTTTTTAAATTTTATAAGTCCACCGCAAAGTGATGCTCATTATATTGAAAAAGTGAAAAAGATTGTTTCACAATTAGGTAAATATCAAGGTAAAGCAAAAGTATACTTTTGTAATTATTCAACATTACTTCAATTAATTGGATTGACTTCTAAACAAGAATATAAAATTAATTTAATGAGAAGATCGTTTTATAGAATTGCCAACAAGATTGCAATGAAGGATGGTCATTTATCGATTGCAAATGGAGAAAATATTGGTCAGGTTGCTTCACAAACAATGGAATCTATTTTTACTATTCAATCTGAATCTACATTACCAGTTTTTAGACCTGTATTAACAGCAAATAAAATAGATACAATAAATAGAGCAAAAGAAATTGGTACATATGATATTTCAATAACAAAAGCAAATGAAACATGTGAATTATTTGCTCCGAAAAAACCAGTTACAAAACCAAAGCTTTTTGTTGCACAAAAACTAGAAAAAGAGCTTGAAGATTTAGAAAAATGAGAGGATAAAACAATTCAGGAAACTGAATATGTAATTATATAAAATGATAAAAATTAAAAAACTTGAAAATGAAAAAGATGTTTCATTATTAGCTTCTATTGAAAGAGAAGTTCATGGAGATTACTTCAATGAAAAAGATTTTACAAAATGATCAAATGAAGGTGTAATAGTAATTTCTCTTGATGAAGATAAAATTATTGGATTTATTGTAATAACAAAACCTGATTTTGAACGCTTTGAAAGCGAGAGAAAATGATTAGAGGCTGATGGTGTTGATGAAGATTTATATTCAATAACAACAGTTTCATTACTTAAAGAATATAGAGGAAAAGGTATTGGTTCACAAATGATGGAATATGCTATAAATTTCATGGATAAACCAACATGTTTGTTTGCATTTATTGAAAACAAACCAGCAGTAAATTTATATAAAAAATATGATTTTAAAATTGTAGATACTTGAATCACTAGAGCAAAAAAAGAAAGATGTTCTATGATAAGAATGCCTAAATAAATTTATTTTGATATTAAAATGAAAAAATTCTTTTTACCTTTTTGAACAAAAGCGTAAGTATTATTATATTTATTAAAATCAACTTTTTGATTTTCACTTTGAATTTTTTCACCATTTATTTTTAGTGCTCCAGAATTTATAAATTCTCTTGCTTCTCTATTTGAAGAAACTATTGAAGATTCTTTTAATATGTCTAATAAATTAGAGTTGGGATCAACTTTAGTTGATTTAACAGAATGTAATATTTGTTCAATATCATCAAATGTTAATTCATTTGAATTTTTAAATATTTTTCTTGTAATTTCAAGCGCATTATCAAGTTCAGCTTTTCCATGTATATCTTCAACAACATTACTTGCTAAAGATTTCTGTACTAAATTTAATTTGGGATTTTTATCATGTTCTTGAATTATATCTTTAATTTCCGAAACAGGTTTGAATAACAATCAAAAACATAATTTTTTTGCATCATCATCATTTTGATTATATAGATATTGATACATTGCATATGGACTTGTAATATCCTTATTCAAATACAATGCACCACCCTCAGATTTACCAAATTTTTTACCATCACTTTTAACAAGTAAATTTGTTGTTATTCCAGCCGCAGGACCAAGATTTGTTTTTCTTATCATTTCCAGTCCAGAAGTAATGTTTCCTCATTGATCACTTCCGCCCAATTGTATAAAAACATCATGTTTTTCATTTAATACTTTGAAATCTCAACCTTGAATAAGTTGATATGAAAATTCAGTAAATGACATTCCTGTATCTATTCTATTTTTTACACTTTCTTTTGCAAGCATGTAATTTATATTTAATAATTTTCCAACTTTTCTTAAAAAATCAATTATTGTCATATCTTTATAAAAATCAAAATTATTAATTGTTTTAATATTAAATCTCTCAATTTCTTTTGTTATTGATTTAACATTATCGTTTAATGTTTCTTCAGATAATAAATTTCTTTCTTTTGATTTACCAGAAGGATCTCCGATCATTCCAGTTCCTCCACCTATTACTGCAATAGGTTTAAATCCAAATTCAGCAAACCTTTTTAAAATAGTAATTTGAATATAGTTTCCTAAATGCAATGAATTTGCACTAGGATCAAAACCAATATAAACACCTTTTCCTTTTAATGAATCAATTAATTCTTCGTCACTACAATTGTTAAAAATACCTCTATTTTTTAATTCATTTAAAATTTCACTCATAATTTATTTTTTTAATTCTGCCTTTTGTATTTTTTTAATTCTGCCTTTTGTATTTTTTTAATAAGAGTTTTTTTTGTATCTTTCATTAAAAATTTAACATTTCTTCTTGCTGCTATTTTTTTTAGTTCGGACATAGTCATGATGTTTAAATTTTCTTCATTTGCTACATTTGCTACATTTTTCATTGTAGAAGTTTTTTTTATAGATTTCTTTGAAGCTATTTTTTTTGATTTAGCTTGTGGACTTGAAATAATTTCAAGAGCTATTTCTCTTAAAGTTTTAGATAATGTTTGTACTAATTTTATTGTTGAATCAGATAACTCTTTAACATCAACATCTTTTAAAACATTTTTTAAATCATTCAATTTCTTTTCAATACCAATTCTTATTTCATCAGATTTTAAAGATTTAGCTTGATCTAATAAATTTTCAGCTTTTGTATACAGATTATTAATTACTTTCGAATTATAGTTATCAGAACCATTTTTTTCGTTCTTAGCATTGTATTCATTGGCTTTGTTAACCATTTGAACACCTATAGCTATTCCTATACCAAATAATAATATGTTTCTTAATTTCATTTAAATCACCCTATTTTTTATTTCTTTTCTTTTCTTCAGCATTTGATGTTTGAACAAGATCCTGAACTTTTTTATTTAATCTATAAATAACATCTTTGTTTCTAGCAGCAAATCTAATTGTTGACTTTACATTTCTTTTTGCAAAAATTTCAAATGCATCTCAATAATTAGCTAATCTAGCAAAAATTTCAACAACATTATTTAATAATTCTGATTTATAAGTTAAATCTTCAACTAAATAATCAATTTTTTTAACAGTTATTGAAATTCTTCTAAATGCAGAAATTAAATAAAATACAGCTATTATTCCTAAACACGCTATAACTAGACTGACAATCAATATTGCTTCTGATAAGTTTGACAAAAAGGCCTCCATATTTGTAAATTTATTATCAAATTATAACATACCAATAAAACGTTCTTTTATCAATTAAAAATTTAAAAGCATATTTGTAATTTTTAACATTCATATAAGTTATAATAAATATTGTTGTTATTTAAGTTAGTATTATTTCCTTTTATGTTTATATTATAATCCTTATTTTCAAATAACAATAATAAAGGCAGTTTGCCTTTTTTTTATTTTCAAAATACATGGTAAAAATTATTTGTTATAATAAAAAATATGAAATTAGGTATTATAGTAGATTCATCATCAGGTTACATGCGTGATGATGCTGAAAAAAAGGGTTGAGGATTTATTCCGATAATCATTGAAATTGATGGAAAAGTATATAATGACGGTGAAAATCTGAATTATGAGGAATTCTATAATTCTATTGATGTAAAGAAAAAATATTCTTCATCCTCTACACCTCCAGCAATTATAAAAAATGTATTTCAAAAGATGTCAAAGGAATTTGATGAAGTTATTTATATACCTTTATCATCAAAGCTTTCTTCACAATACCAATCATCAAAGCTTGTTGCAACAGAGTTTGATAATATTCATATTGTTCAATCACTTTTAATTTCAGATCCAATTACTGTTTTAGGTGATAGATTATTAAAACAAGCAAATGAAGGAAAAAATATTAAAGAACTTCTAGAATATGCTGATTTCTTTAATAGTAATTCATATGGGATTTTAGTGCCTGCTACACTTGATTGATTAAAAGCTGGTGGTAGAATAAGTAAAAGCACTGCTGCTTTTGGTAATTTGTTAAACATTATTCCAATAATTTCTTTTGATGGAGCAATGCACAAATTTGGAAAGAGTCGTGTATTGAAAAAAGCTTTTCTAAAAGGTTTTAAGCACACACAAGAAATTTTTAAAGGAGTTAGAGAAGAATACATTCTTATCGATGCTTCTGTTGATGATAGTAATGATAAAAATATTGAAGAAATTAGAGAATTAATAGAGACTAAAACTCAACATACAATTAGAGTAGTTAGAATGCCAAACTGTATTACAATTCATACTGGTCCTAATGCGATTTCTTTATATTGTTTCCCTAGAGAAAATCAAGGTTTTTCCGAAGAATAAGATATAAAAAAATGGCAGGGGTAACAGGACTTGAACCCATAACACTCAATTTTGAAGACTGATGTTCTACCAATTGAACTATACCCCTATAGCCTTTTTTAATTATACAATAATTTTTTTAATTATTATTTATTAAGTTTTTCTTGAAAAAGAGTGATGATATCTTTAATTGTTACTATTTTTAAAAGTTCTTCATCAGTTATTTCAACTTCAAACTCTTCTTCAGCATCTGTTACCAATTCAACTAGATCTAGAGAATCAATTGAACAATTTTCAATTTTTTCATTTATATCTACTGGTCCAGATTGAAATTCTTTAATTCTTTTTAATATTGTTTCTTTTATTTCTTCATTTGTCATATTAAAAATTATTATATATTATTTTTATTTACATTAATAAAATAATATTTATCCTTAGTTATGTCTTTATAGTTTCAAATTGCTTTAACAATCATTTGATTACTAGAAATTTTCTTTACATCAAACTTTGTTTTTCCTAAAGTTGTTGATAATCCAATAATTATATTTTTAATTACATGACTTATAAATTTATCTGTAATTATTGGTTGATTGCCTACAATTCTTAAATCGTTATATAAATAAGAAATGTCTAATGAGGGAAATAAATTATCTAAATCAATATCATGTGAAATACTTGAATGTATTTCCTTTCCATTTTCAGAATCGTTATCATCATAAATTTCTGTATTTTCATCTGTATTATTCTGCTCAACATCTTCTTTTTGATTTTTTAGCAAAAAATATATAGGTACTGCAACAGCAGATAAAGTTATAGGTGTAATAAAGATAATTAGTTTTTGTTTTTTAGTCATTTAAAGACATCATTTTTAGTAATCTTAATGATAAATCTTTCTCTATAATTTTTTCTCTTGTTTTTTCATCAAATATCATTTCGAAATCAAAATTATCTATATTTATGTTTTGATCTGATGAAATATGAATTGAGATTAAACCATTATTTACATCTAATAATTTATCGGGAATTTTATTTATTGTTGTTATTTCAATTGGTATCGGTATATCCTGAAAAGTAAATTTAAATTTAGGAAAAAATGTTCCAGAAAATGAATAAGGCATTATATATCCTTCTTTCATATTTTTTCCTGGTCCCTTTTTTGTATTTTTTTCATCATAATCATAATGAGTTATTTCACTTATCTTTCCAACATAATTAATACTATGATTAAGTATTGTTTGATAACTATTATTTTCAAATCTTGAAATAGATACTCTTAATTTTTTACTAGTTCCTTTTAAGATAAGATTTGATAATTCAACATTTGAAGGCAATAAAAATGGCATATTTTTATCATTATATGCTGAAATAAAAAATATATTTCTATATGTTTTAAATTTATCCATGGTTAAGAATTTAATTAAAATATGCCGAAATTTTTCTTTAATGAATTGATTTAGATTTTGATCATTTGGAGATGGTGTAAATAATGTAAAACCAATTCTATTTTTGGAATGAATTATTTTTTTATCAGCTTCAATAATTGAAGGTTGTGCATTTTTCACTTCATTTATTAAATGGACTTTTACTTCTGTTCATATTTTTTGATAATCCATATCTGCTATTTCTCATGTGTCAAAAGTAGTAGGAATATCAGATGATATTTGAATTACAACATCTTTTATTGAACTTCATTTAAATAATTTGTTATTTTCATGGCACAAAGGCAATATTTCAGTCATTCTAGATTCTTTTATTACATTCCCGTGAAATGTACAAGCTCCACCATTAAAATCAAAATGAATAATCCTATTTGCTCTAGCATGTATTTGATTTATTTTTAATATAAACGAAGAATCTTTTTCTTCATTCGCTCTTTCTACATATATTTGTGGAACATCTTGATGTAGTAAATGATAATGTCTAGCTCTTATTTCACTTTCCTCTTTTGAAGTACTTACTCAAGCTCCATTATTTATATTGATTTCCCTTGGAGTTTCATTATTTGAGTTTGATTCTAAATAATGTGTTGAAGTGTTGATAATTTTTGGTCCACTAGTTATTAATAATGTTTCTAACATAATCCTCCTATCAATATTTAATATATTTAAAAAGAGAAAATTGAATTAAAAAAAATCAACTCAAAGGTTGATTTTGTTTTAGTCGGTCAAGCAAATAAATTGATATGGTGGTTCCAGCCGGAATCGAACCAGCGACACACGGAGCTTCAATCCGTTGCTCTACCGACTGAGCTATGGAACCATATGGCGGTCCAGACGGGGATCGAACCCGCGATCTCCTCCGTGACAGGGAGGCGTATTAAACCACTTTACCACTGGACCATTGGTTGCGGGGATAGGACTTGAACCTATGACCTTTGGGTTATGAGCCCAACGAGCTACCAACTGCTCCACCCCGCTATTTGCTATTAAATTATATCAAATAATTTTTAGAAAGAATATTAAGAGCAATATAATTTTTTTACCCATTATTCCTTTGATACTGCTCCATGTTTCTTGATATTTCCCTTTGCAGGATTTCAATTATTATCAATTTTTCTGACATCTAATTCTAAAACTCAAGAATTGTCAAATTTATCATGAAACTTAGTTATTTGTGTTCCTCATGCATTTCAAGTATCTTTATCGTATTTCATTTTGAATGCACTATGTTCTTTCATTCTTTCATATACTTTATTAAAAGTGTCTTTGTCTATTCCTAATGATAATATAATAGATAAATTAGTTCCGTATGGTTGATTAAATGTATCTGATCATTTAGAAAACATAATTGTTACTTTATCAAAAAGCTTAATACTTGCATATAGTGTTTTATTTAATAATTTCTGATCATAATTACCTTTATTAATTAATTCCTGTGAATAAAAATTTCTTTTTATTTGTTTTGCATCGAAAACATATAAGTATGTTTCTAACATTTCATCTAAGTCATGTTTTGTGTGTAAATATAATTTTATTTGTGCCATTTTATCTCTCCTCATTTATAAATTTTGTCATATATTCTTCTAATTTTAATTTCATTTTTTCATCTGTGTATTCTTTGTTATAAGAATTTTCATTTAATAAGTGTGTTATTTTTTCTGGATTAATTCCATAATATTTCATATTATCTTTTAACAATTCTAATCCAGAATTTCTAGTTTTATTTCTATTTGAAACATCTCCTGATGTTTGTAGAATTAGTGCACTTTTATTATTAGGTATACCTCTTTGAGATTTTCCTCCTGGCAATATTTCTAAAGTTTTATTTAATAAAGGCAATAAATCAATTCAATCTTTTAATGCAGATGGAAATAAACCTGTTCAATAAGGTGTAACTATCATTACTAAATCTGCTCAAACAAAATCATCAACAACCATTAATTTCTTTTTATATTTGTTTTGAAGTTCATTTTTAAATTTACTTTTATCATAAGTCATTAAAAAATCAACAAACTCTCTATCCATTCTTGGAAATGGATCATCTCCGTATAAATCATGAACTCTTATTTCAGATTTATCTTTCGCAAAAGACAAAGCATGTTTTTCTAATTGATATAAATGTGATTTATTCAATGGTCTAGGATTGTTTCTAACAACCAATATTTTTTTCTTTTCTTTCATTACTTACTTCCTTTCAAGTATTTATTTCACCTATTTTTATTTCTCAATGAACATTATATTTATCAATCACTTCACCAAATAGATTGCCTGTGAAATTGATTTCAAATTTTGTAAGTACTTTTCCACCTTCTGATAGTTTATTAAAAAAACTTCTATATTCATTCAACCCAATAAGTGGATTATATTTTATTTTTATAGATGCAAATGCTTGCTTTCTATTATCCATACTTTCTGCAAAAGTTATAGGTACATTGTATTTATATGAAAACGATCTTAAGATTTTTCCTGTATACTCTGGACCCTCTTCGTTTTTATAAATAAATGTATTGTCTTCTTGAAAATTTAATTCCTTAAAATAAAAATCTAATGCATTTTTAGCATCTTTAATTCTTAATAAAATTTGACTCTGATTACGATTCTTTTCATCAAGTAATTTTTGAAATATTTTTTTATAAAAATCAACAGATCCATAGTAACTAAACATTTGATGTAAAAAGTCTTGTGAGATATTAAAGTACTTTTTAATAGAAATAATTTCAGATATATTTTTAATAGTCTCTTTTTGTTCATCATTTGAATCAATATAATCAATAATAAATACAAAATCATGACTTTTTTTATAGTGCTCTTTAATTTCATCTATACTTAGTTGAACACCATCACCAGTATTTTTTTTAAGCTTTGCACCATTAAATTTTATTCCTATAACATCATAAAGATTGCCTATCATTCCTGGAGAAAATATAAATAATTTATTTTTATCCATATTTGATTGAGTAATGAATAATATACTCGGAACCTTCATTCCCATATTAACTTCAAAATTATTTTTAATGTTATTTAATTCTTTTAAATATTCGCTCTTTAAGAAAGAATATTTCATCGGAACTTTTATATTTAATTTTTCAATAGACTTGTAAAGAAATTTTAATGATTGCAATGGGGAAGTAACATAATTTCATTCAACATTATTTGAATCTATATATTTAATAATGTTTCCGTTTTCATCTCTCTTATCTATTTCTTCTTCTGTTCCATAATATGCTATTTTATTTAAAAGAAAATCTCATTCACTTGTTAGTTTGTTTTTTAAATATAGAGGTAAAATAATTAAATCAAATTTATTATATTGTTCAAAATTTTTAACATTAGGTCCAATCAAATCAAGATTATAATCAACTATAAAATTACTGTCAAAAATGTATTTTGATAATCTAAAATTATTTTGTTTTCTATGAACTAGTTTTTCATTTTTGTAAAAGGGATAATCTATTTCTTCAAAGTTCATAGCAATTGCAAAATCTAAAGAATTTTCATCATGTACATAAACTCTCATTATTTTAAAACCTCAACTAAATTATTTATAAAATGTTCAATTCCGAAAATGGATTTTGCTGCAGGATTAAATTTTGAATAAAGACAATTTATAAACTTTCCATTTTCTTTAATCATTTTTTTAGTTAATTCTAAATCCTTGTCTGCTACATTGAATGCATCATTATTTAAATATATTAAGATATCAAATTTATTTTTAAATTTTTCACAAATTCGTTTTTCTTTGAAATCTGTAACAGAATATTTGTTATATGTTTCTTTTATAAATTGATTATCATTTATTTCCGGAAAATTAAAACCTAATTCATCATAAATAAATGGTAATCATGATGGTAATGAAATAATTACTTGTTCTTTATCAAAAGAATTTTTATCGAAGAATTGATTTTTACTTTGTCAATGAAAAACAAAACCAATATTTTTACCATGATATTTTTGTAATATTTTTTTTGCATTCTTAATAGCTTCATTATTTTTTGCTTCTTGTTTTTTAATAATTTCTAGAGAAATGTTTTTATCTATTAATCCTTCTTTTGCTAAATTATTAATTGTAAATATTGCTTGCTTTTTAACATCGTTTTTAAAATTGAAAGTTATATCATTATTCTCATATTTATAATCTGATTGTCCGTTTTCATCTCAACCATAATTTATATATATTTTGTCATTTGCAAAATCCAAAACATTAGTATTATATTTTTCATCAAGTTTATCAATCAAGACATAATCAAAGTTATTTACTTTTTCTTTAAACTTCATTTTTTTTACATTAGAAATTGATTCATGTTTATTTAAAAAATCAGCTCAGTAAATCCCTTCTCTTTGTTCTCTTTGTATAACTTTATTTAAACCAAGATTTAAAAGTAAAGGAAGTTGTGATGAATATATATTTACAAGATTTGGTACTAATACATCATATCTTTGAAAATTAAATTCAAAATTAAATTCATTATCATTTATTTGTGCAAAAAAATATCCAACAGCTGCTTCTTCATAATATTTTAATTCGTTATTATTAAGAACTTTAATTTTAGAAATTAAACTTTCAATTTTATCTTTTTCATCTTTTGAAAAATAAAAGGTAAATGATTCTTTATTAGAAAGCATAGAATTGAATACTTTAAAATATTCATCGTTTATTTTAATAGTTGCATTTTTTATTTTGTTATCAACTTTATACGAATTTATTTCATCAAAAATGTTTTTATATTTTTCAATAAATAATTCAATATTCTTTATTCTAATGTTTGGCATTAATTTCATTTAGTTCTTTCTAATTATGTGTTGTAATTTGTTTCTTTCCTTTTATTAAATGAATTTCTGCATCAACATTAAATACTTCTTTTATGTTTTCTTTAGTTATTAATTTATCCGGATCATCATATGCAAATAATTTTCTATCTTTAATGAATGCCATTTTAGTTGATAATCTTATTGATGTATTTAAATCATGTGAAGCAATAACAATTGTTTTTCCTTCTTTATGAAGTTCTGTTATTATCTTATAAACATCATTTGTTGATTTCAAATCTAAATGATTTGTTGGTTCATCAAATAATAAAATATCTCTTTCTTGAACTAGTCCTAAAGCTATTGAAGTTTTTTGTAATTCACCCCCACTAAGAACATTTAAAAATGAATCTTTTTTTTCAGTCAAGCCAACTTTTTCAATTGCTAAATTTATTTTCTTTCTATCACTAGGTGTAATTCTTTTAAAAATGTTTCCGTTTACATAACATGATAATGCAACAAATTCTTCAACAGTTATTCCATGATGAGCTTTAGTAATTTGAGGTATATATGCAAAATGATTTTTTATAATTGATTTAGTAATTACATCATTGTTTCATAAAATTTTTCCATCGATTTTTTTTCCATCAGATATTCCAAGAATACTTTTAATTAACGTAGATTTTCCAGATCCGTTTTTACCTAATATAGAAATGAAATCACCTTTCTTAATTTCCATATTTACATTTTCAAGAAGTTTAACTTTTCCAGCTGTTACATTTAAATCTATTATCTTAAGCATTTTTTGTACCTTTCTTTAAAAAACCAAAAATAAGAATAGGTATTCCTACTAATGATGCAAATATTCCATTTGGAACTGAAATAGCTAAATTATCAATTATGAAATTATCTGTAATAAACATTATTATAGTTAAAGTAATTAGCGATGTAAAAAATAATGGAATAATATTTTGATTTTCTTTTTCTCCAAATATTAATCTATTAAGTAATACAATTCCCATTCCAAAAAATGATAGTGATCCACTTAATATAAATGATAGTGATGTAAATATTGCGATTCCAAAAATACATGCAAATCTTGTTCAATATTTTCTATTCTGCGTTATTCCAAAACGATTAACTAAAATCATATTTTTTATTATTCTGTAATCAAAAAATTTAAATAATATAAATCCTAATACATTAAGAACATTTATTATTATTGTCATAATTTTTATTCCGTTAAATAAAACACTTGGTGAAGCAAATGCACCCATCATTTTTGAATATATATTATTAAAGTCACTTTGATTTGCTGATGCTCTTTGCATAATTATTAATGTAACTGCTGAAAAAATAATATTAAATAATATTCCGATTATTATAATGAATCTTGAATCAATCCCTTTTGCTAAAAATATAATAAATCATGAAATGGCAAATGATGCAGAAAAGTAAATTAAAAATTGATATAGCAATGATGAAATATTTACATTAGAAAAGATTACATCAAATGCCGGTTTATCTATCAATAAAATTAATGCATAAACAATAAAGTTGATTTGATTTATTCCAAGAATAGATGTTTCAGCAACTGGATTTCCAACTACTTTTTGTACCAGGTATGTACTCATCGCAATAGATCCAGCTATTCCGGCTGTTATTCAAAATTTTAAATTAAGTGTAGGAAAATAAATTTCTCAATATTTCGAATTTACCATTTCGAATTTACCATTATAAAATCCAATAGTTAGAAAATAACTAAAAACTATAAATGAAATTAGAATTAAATATTTTTGATATTTATTTATATTAAATTTAAGCATAAATTCCACGCTTTCTAATATAAAGAACTAATGGTATAGTTATTGGAATAATTAATATCATAAGTGTTGCAAAAAAGTCAAATAGAATTTCTCTTGAAACAAAGTATGCTAATAATAAAAATAACATTATAACTAGTGATGAAAATATTGCATTAGAATTTAATTTTTCAAATCCTAGCATTCTACCGATGTTTGGAATTAGTATTCCTAGGAATGCAACAAATCCAAATGAAATATAAGCACCATTTACAACTATAGCAGTAAATAGAAAAGCAAACATTTTTATTAAATTAACATTGATTCCTTGAGAAATTGCCAGTTCCTCATTAAAGCTAATCAAATATATTTTCTTTGATATAAAAAAGTAAATTATCAATCCTACTAATAACGATGCAAGACCGATATAAAATTTTTCTCAAACAAAGTCTAGATTATTTATTGAAAATAATAATGAACCTTCTTTTTGTAAACCAACTCTTGCATAAAGTAATACAGAAAGAGCAGATAAGAAAGCGGAAATAACAAATGAAAAAATTATTTTATTTGATGTGTTTGTTTTTTTATCAATATAAAAATAAATTCCTAATACTGCTATTGTTAAGATTAATGCAATGAAATATCTTAATAAATAATTTGATTGAAAATTTCAAATGTTTGAAAATAAATAAGAAAAAGATATTGCAGGAAATATTCCGATAGTAGTTGGCGAAGCTAAAATATTTTTTGATGCGAATTGAATAGTTGATGAAGAAATTCCATATCCTATTCCAGGAACAATAATAGAAAGTGTAAATAATAAAAATCCATATTTTCCTATAATGTTATTTGTTGTTCATCCATTTCTATAAAAAATATTTAATAAAATAAAAATTAATGATAATACAGCAAGTGTAGATATCATTATTAATCTTGTAATCTTAAATTTCTTATTTTTCTTTGTGTGCATTTTAGTCTGGTAAATGTAATTGTTGAGCTATTCAATCAATTGTGTAATTTAATCCTTTCGGTCCATATGTCGCTACACCAAGTGATATGTTTTTGTTTCATAATATATGATCAGAAATTCCGTCCACCATTTTTCCTGGCGATTTCAACATTCCACCAAAAGCAGATTGAACAGATGAATTAGAAATTGTTTTGTCATATTCTTGTGCATCTAATAGAACAAAATCATTTTCGTTTAGAGCAGCATTTCTGACAGCTCTCATTCCGTTAGAAAGAGATGTTATACTTGATCATTTTCCTTCTGATGCTACCACATCACTTGATAAATTAAATTTGGGAGCATCAAATCCTAACCCATTTTTCTTAGAATATAATAATGAACCTGTAATTCCTTGTGGTGTATAAATATTTTGAAAATGACTATAGTCATTGAAATCAGTTGAAACATCTCCGCCAGGAGTTGTTCTACCTCCTCAATCATATGCCAATAATGTTTTATTTGGAAGTTTTTGGATTTCAGATCTTAATTTTTCAATTTTTTGTTTAGTAGATTTTTCTAAAGCTATTGCTCTATCTTCATATTTATTTGTATTATAAATTTCATCAAGTGATTTTCCTAAGTTTAATCAATTAAAATATAAGTCCGAAACATCATATGTATGAGAACCATTATAGGTAATTCCATTTTTTGATGATGAATCATTATTGGAAAGTTTTCATGTTAATTGTTCAGCATCATCACCTTCTGCATTTTGAGTAGATTTAAAATCAACATAATGTTCAAAATATGGTGAAATTTTTTGAGAATTACTTACTCCATATGAACCTACCATAACAGAATATTTATTTCCTAATTCTTGTAACATAATAGGGTCAACACTATCAAAAGGATTTATATAATTTTCTTGTGTTATATTTTTCATATCTAAATATGGAACTTTTGATCCCATCCCTTTATCTGCTATTCCGGTAACTGGTGCACCAAGAGCTTCCAAAACATCTAGATGATTTGAAAAAGCTGCAATTATATTTTCTGTACTGCTTTCTGTAACTGTACCACATGCAGTTAATGTACTTAATGGTAAAATCGATGCAAATACACCAGAAATTAAAAATAATATCCTTTTTTTCATTAAATTCTCCTATGTTAATATTTTGTAATAAAATGATTATAGCAAAAATTACAAAAAATGTAATTTATTTTTATAAGTAATTTACTTTTTCCCTATTTTTCCTATTTTTTGGAAAAAGTGGAAATTTGCTATAATTGAGTTATGGAAAATAAGATAAAAATAAAATTATCTAGTGAGACAATTATTAATGTTTCAGAAAAACAAATTGGAATATTAATAGATAAATTCCAAAAAATTTCTTATCTAAACGGAAAATTAGAAGCTAGTAATTTAAACATAACTGCTAATGCACTAACATTATCATTATTAGAAAGAGAAAGTGTTGATTCATCTATTATTGAAGGAACACAAACAAATCATGAAGAAATGTACTTTAACATAGTAGATGGAATTCATGATAAATATTCATGAGAAGTTAGAAATTTAATAAATTTGTACAAATCATCATTTAGAGATATAGAGAATGAAACGATTGATTATAATATAGATCATTTAAAACAATTACATGTTAGATTGTTTAATAGAGATATTGATAATTTTGATAATTATTATGATCCAATAGAAATAATAAAACAAACAAAACCAGGAATAATAATTACTGATGATAATAAACCAAATTGAATCGGTCCTAAAGGTGAATCAATAAAAAAGGCAACATTAATATTAATTGAACCAAGTAGAAAAGAAGAGTATTTGAAAGACTTATTTAATGAAGTAAGACACAACAAAGGAAAAAGAAATATTAATTTACTTATAAAGTTCCATCCAATTTTCGAAGCAATTCATCCTTTTAGTGATGGAAATGGAAGACTTGGTAGAGTATTGTTAGTCAATTTATTTAAATATCTAGGTTTTACAAAATATAATTGAATTTTTGTTTCAGATTATTGATTGAAAAATAGAGATGAATATATAAGAGAAATGAAAAAAGTTCAACTAACAAACAAATGAAATGATTGAACTCAATTCTTTGTTAAAAGCATAATGGAGACAGTTGATAGCACTTACAATAAACTTGATTCTATAATCGATTTATATAAATCTTTATTGTTTAAAAATAAATTAAATGAAGTTGATGAAAAAATATTAAAACTATTTTTCAAATATCCAATACTTAACAAAAATACAACAATAAAGTGATTGAAAACTAAATATGAAATACCTCAAACAAATGCATACAGATCTTTTGATAAAGTTTCAAAAATAATAGGTGCAGAGAAAAATAAGTTATTTTATTTTGTAGATATGATTAATATATTAAAAAAGCAACACTAATGTGTTGCCCTTTTATTATTTAAAGTTTATGTATATTGTTTCTTAGTGAAAATTTATTTAAAATAAAATAAGCACTAGGAACAATTAATATTGACAATGCTGTAGTTACTGTTAAATTAAATCAATCTCCTGGATAAATTAGAGCAAGTCTAACTCTTTCTCAGAATGAAATTGAATTATTAATAACTCTTGTATATTCAGAATCACCTATTATCATTAAAAATAAATATGATGCTAATGCAATAATAATAAATGCAATTAATATAGATGAATAAATATATCAATTTTTATTTTTAAAATACTTTGCAAAACAAATTATTAGTAATGAAACAGGTTCTAAAAGATGGATACCAGAAGCAATAAGCGTTGGACCTTCTATTCCAAATATAAGACTTTTTATCAATATGTATGCTCCAGTAAATATAAATGCTGGAAAAACTCTTAATAATGAAATCCCGATTAATAAAGCGATGATATGAATTGGATGAGCATGAGGAATAAAATTATCAAAATAACGAGCTGTTAATGATATTCCTAGCATTAAGCCCATTAGAGAAATTTCAAAAATAGTAATTTTTAAATTATTTTTTTGAATGTTTTTTGTTGAATCTTGCATTAAGTTCTTCATGTGTTTTAAAGTTTACTGCTCTTAAATTTGCAATATTATTATCATTTGGATTTCTATTGATATGATCAATATTTCATCCATATTTATGTTCTCTATCTCCATATGCAGGAAAATACATTATTCTCTTTCTATAATCCAATTTCTTTTGAAAATTGGGATTATTGGAAAAATCTTTTGCTTTATCTCAAACTTCTTTAATCAAGGATTTGTTAAATGTCTTTCTATTTCGAGACATTTTAACCTCCTTTTTTGATACCCAATGTTCCCTAGTTCCTCAGGTTTCTCGGAGATGCATTTTATTGATAGCCCAAAAGTATATAAATCATGTTTTAACTTTAAGGCATGTATTCTCATGCACAACATTGTATATTTATTATACTTATTTTTTATTAATTATTTCTTTTACTTTTTCAAAAGTTTCATTTTCATTTTTATTTGTGGTGTCAATAATTTCATATTTAATATTGTATTTAATCAAATATTTACTAAGAACGTCATTGTATTTAGTGTGATAATTTTTATATCAAGTATCATCATTTAACATTCCATCAACTTCATCTTTTCTGCCTCTATCAAGTAATCTCTTTTTAAATTCAGTATACGTAGTTTTCAATATTATGTATTCTGGTAAAGAATCTTTTACAGTTTCCATCATTGATTCAAATTTCAATTTAAATCAATCGAAAAACTTACTATCTTTTGGTTTTATTCTAAGTTCAGCAGCAACAATATAATCTATAATTCATCTATCAAAAATTGCATTTTTCTTATTTGATAAATGTTTTATGTATTTGTCAACCATCATTGATGAAATAAATAAATTTCTTCCATATTGTTCTTTCTTTTTTGCATATTTATAAAAAAAACTAAAGATTGAATCAGTATTAAAATCCATTTCATTAATTGTGTTATATTCATTTTTTAATTTATCAATTAAGGTAGACTTTCCAGTTGCCGATGTTCCTGAAATAACTATATTATTCATAATATGATTATAAATAAAAAATATTTTAAAGTGTAAGTTTTATAATTATTTAAACTTGTAATTAAATTGTTTTCTATGGTGATCTAAATATTTCTTAGATTCAACAACTACATTATGTTTTAACTTAAAATCATTGGGAAAAATATGTATGTTTTCTATATCAAATGATTGAATTATTTTTCCATTATTATCAAATGTAATTAACCTTCTATCAAATGCCCTATCATGTTGAGCGCATAATCAAAATCCATTATTTCCATCTATTTGTTCATCGATATTATTTTTTGATTCAGCTCTAGCTTTTATATGTGAAGCAACAAGCATGTTTGGATGCTGTATTCCACAAATAATACATTTCCTTGTAGCTCTTGTATAGTTAAATCTCATATCAAGATTTTTCTTAAATGCATTCATTATAGAAGCAACATATGAAATTTCTCTAACATTTTTTTTAATATTTTCTTTTATTTTTCCTAATTCAAAATTAATACTTTTTTTGATATCTTCTTTTATTTTTTTTGCTGTTTTTGCTTGTCCATTTTTATTAAATGCAATTATAGGATTATTTGTTGAACATGTCTTTATGTTTTCATAATAATAATCATTTAGTAAGTAGCAGTATTCACTATTTTTTAATACAAAGTCATCAAATGAAATTTCATCATAATTACTGAAATCAATATCACTTATTGATTTTGGATCCTGAAATAACATAGCTATTTTTAGACCAGAAAATTCATTATATTCTGTATTTACAATATATAAATTTGCATGTTTATTTTGATTGGATCCTGTTAGTTTTTTTATAAAAGTTATTATACCCTGGCCTCTAAATCATTTTTGTTTTATTATTTCATAATGATTTTTTTCAGTTTCGATAGTTATTTCCTTCAATAATTCTTCTTTTTTCAACCTATCTTTTTCTCTCTCTATTGATGTATTTTTTCTATGATTTCCTGATAAATAACCAGACTTTATAAGAAATTTATAAGGTCTATAAATAACATTATTTACTACTGGAAAAAAAGCATCTACTCTAACCTTTTGACCTTTGTTTTTTTGAAAAAACAACAATTCAACTTTAACTAAACAATTTTTCATTTAAAAAAATCCTTTCATTATTTCTTCTAGAACTTCTACCGAAATCGAATTGCCGCATGTGTAGATCATTTTTTGTTCATTAAGATAATTTAATCTATCTACTTTTTTATAATCAGATGTATTAAATCCCATGTATTTATATGTTTCTAGAGCATTTAATTTTCTAATCTTCCCATCATGAATTACTTTTATTCTTGAATTTGCACCCGATGCAGTTAATGTTGGGCCACAGTAATATATGTCATAAATATAATTTTCAGAATTGAAAGTTGTATAGTCAATTAAACATGCTTTTTTAATATTAGACTTAGTAATTTTGAAATCTGTTTTTTTATATTTTTCTAATTTTGTCATAAGATTTTTTTCATCTACTTTTTTATTCAAAATACTTTTTATGTTCTTGTGTTTTTTATTGCCTATAGGTAATTTAATTAATTTTCCTAAAGTCGATATCATAAACGTTCTTCTTCTTGCTTGCGATGAACCAAAATCAGTTGCATTAAGAATTCCAATATCATTTTTGTATCCTAATTTTTCTAATTGATCTAATCATAGTTTTAATTCAATTGCATTGTTTTTGTACATTAACGGAACAACATTTTCCATAAGTAAATATTTTGGTAAGTCTTTTCTTTTTGAATTCAACAAAGCTTTTTCTACTTGTCATAATAAACCTGATCTAGTTCCTGATTCTTTACTCATTCCTTTTTTAATTCCCTGCTGTGATAAATCTTGACAAGGAAACGAATAGGTTAGTAGATCAACATTTTTTAAGTCAACATTTACTAAATTATGAATATCAAAAATATTGCCTTCCTTTTCAGATAATTTAATAGCAGAATAAATTATTCTTAATTCTTCTTCATTTTTTTTGACTTTCTTGTTTCAATAATTTTTTGAAACAGGTTTTTTTGAATCCATAGATAACGTTTTAGATTCTAAATATTTTGCAATTTCATTTATATTTGTTTTTCTATCTACTTTGCTATTATTAAAATCATCATGAATTGCATGATAAGAAACTATAGCCGGAACATATCATTCAGACAATCCAACTATTTTGTAATTTGCATTTATATTTTCAAGCGCTTTTCTTTGAGCTCCGATACCAGCAAATGCTTCAAATACTCTTATAACCTTAGTTTCATTCATTTTTATCAATTCTTTCTATACTAAATTATACATTTTTACTTTTTTATGTGGAACTTTAAGACATAAATAATTAACCAAAACTAAGGTTATATCTAAATAAAATGATTATTTATGATTCAACAATAAACGAATTCCTAGAGAATGTAAAAGACCCTTATAAAATAAGTGCATTAATTAACACTAATTTAATAAATAAATTCGGAATAAAAGTATCTGAAAGTGAAAGAAAATCTTGATTTCTTTCTCTTCCAAAAGTGGCAGAAACAATAAAAAAATCAAAGAAAGATAATAGAAGAATATTAATAGAATTTAATTTACCAACTTCAAAAAAAAGAGTAGATTTTATTATATTAGGAAAAAATAAAGATGGAAAACCTTCTGCCTGAATAATAGAATTAAAACAATGATCTAATATAACAGAAGTTGAATGAAATAATTTTAGAGTTGGTAAATATAATGATTCACATCCTTCTTATCAGGCAGATGATTATAAATACAGATTAGAACATGAAATGGGAATGCATGATTTAATCGATATAAAAGCAAGTGCATATTTACATAATTTGAATAATGAAAATTCTCCACTACTTGATAAAAGTAAATATAATGAAATTTTACAAAAAGCTTGATTATATTCAATACATGATCAAAAAGAATTATCTGAAAATATAAATCAACACACAATTATCAAAGATGGTGATAAAGCGTTTGAATTATTTAAAGATGCAAAATGAAATCCAACATTAAGTTTCAAAGAACATGTTGAAAATGATTTTAATAATATTAATTTAGTAGGAACACAAAAATTAATATTTGAAAAAATATCAAGGTTTATTAAATCATGAAATAAAGAAGACAAAATTACTTTTATTATTTCTGGAGATCCAGGTTCAGGAAAAACAATCATTGCATTTAAATTATTAAATTTACTAGTTTCAAAATTAGGTATGAAATTACAAATGATGTTGCCAGGTCAAGAAGTTAGAAAAGCATTCAAAGATATGTTTGCATCTAAAATATTGTCAACAAATATTTCTGGAGCAAACATGAGAAAAGGTTATGATGCAGCAATAATTGATGAAGCACATAAAGCAATCGGTAGAGATACTGGTGTTATTAATTATAAAAATAATTACAAGAATTTAAAATTTGCAATCATATTAATTGATAATGATCAAGTAATTAATAAAAAAGGTATTAATAAAGAAACTGTAGAAAAAATAGCTATAGAAAATGGACATAAAGTTAGAAATTATAATATTGATGAAAACTTTAGAAATAGTGGAGAAAGAATGTTAATAGATTGAATAGATTCAACCTTTTACAAAAGAGAAATTGTTTCAGGAGCTATTCATTATAATCAAAAGAAATATGTTAATTTGAATATGCAATACAAATTACATTCTTATAACGATGCAAAATCATTTACTGATAAATATTTTGAAATAAGAAAAAAAATCAATTCAACAAGATTAACATCTTTGTGATCAAAAAGTTTTTATGTAGGTCCGGCAGATGAAAACGGAATGCCAAAAGCAACATTATTTATTGGAGAAAAAGGTTTTATATGAAATCCAAATGAAGAATGAAAAAACAAACTTGACAATGAAGATAGAAGTTATTTCAAAACATATAATAAAGAAGTTAAAAGAAACGCCAATGATAGAAAAGTATTTTTAACTGGTAATCCACATCCTAATTTTATTGCTTATTTTAATCACATTCAAGGTTATGAATTTGAAAATATATTTGTTTATATTCCAAATATATTTACTATGGATAATAATGAAATTATTTTTCATAGAAATAGACTTGCAAAAGAAGTTAAGTCATCTCAAACATGATCACCAAATTCAAAATCAATCAGCTTGGGTAATAATGATCCAAATAAATTAAACAAATTATATTTCCTTAATAGACTTAAAGTAATGCTTACAAGAGGAACAAAATCAACTCATGTTTTTGCGGAAGATAAGAAATTAAATGATTATATAAAAAATAGAATTATTTAAGTAAAAAAATAAACTAACAAAATGTTAAGTTTATTTTCTATTTAGTTTTTAAGTTATTTTATTTATTTTGAAAAATTATGGTGTCATGCTATTCCGTATGAAGATAGTTCGCTTGCATAAACTTTACCAGTATAAATGTTTACAGTAACTTTTATATGACTATCGAAACCAACATATGCCTGATCAACAGATGAACCAACTATTGATGTTGCTAATACTTTAATATAGTAAACTGATCTTATATCCATAGACAAGTCATATACACCAGGCGCAATATCATATCTTGGTACTTTGTTGTCAAATGATCAACCATATTGTTCGTTATCTAATCTCACCTCTTGAAATTCAAATCTTAACTGATTAGATCAGTTGTTTGGAAGAAAGGAAGGTGCTTCATTTTTAATCATATCATAATCTTGTTTGTAGCCAGTGTGTCCGCCAGGTAGAGAAACTTTTTGTCTTTGTTCTCATGTATTTTTCATATATTCATCTGATACTTGGTGTGCCATTGGTGTTGCATCATATTGTCCAAATGGTTT
The DNA here is from genome assembly GCA_024721275.1 of Mycoplasma sp. Taxonomy (GTDB): domain Bacteria; phylum Bacillota_I; class Bacilli_A; order Mycoplasmatales; family Metamycoplasmataceae; genus JAMPIX01. Next base: position 105,379 of record JAMPIX010000001.1, on the reverse strand, counting down.
ATCTTTATCATCAACTTTTGTCCTAAATGGATGAGCTCATGAGATATTATATGCAATGCGTGTTAAGTCTTTTACTTCTCCGGTTGCTGTATCAATTGATACTTTTATATGACTATCGAAACCAATATATGCTTCATGTGTGTAAGAATATTTTGGATGTGGTCAAACAGGATCATTTCAATCAACTGTTGCAATAGTATCATAAACTGATCTTGTTGTTATATCAAATGTATATACACTACCAACATTTGATTGGCTATTTAATTTTCATTGATATTGTTCATTATCTAAATGCATTTTATCTATTGAAATTTGAGCTTTTGGACCATATTTATTAGTGTAGATTTTTTTATAAAAATCATTTATTGCATTAGCATCTTCTCCATATTGCATTCCACTATTTTGTGTAGAAACTTTTTGTCTTTGTTCAAAGTTTTTTGCAAAATAGTAATCTGTTGCTTGATGTGCTCATGCATTTATACTTACATCTTGTGTTGCTTTTGTCCCTATTTGTTTTGGAGCTTCTTTTTTAACAACTTGTTGTGTTTGTCCGCCGCTGAATGCTCCTGCCACTGCAGCAATTGTTCCTATACTAGCAAATCCTGCTGTAGAAAGTGCTAGTTTTTTCATTATCCTTTTCATATTATTTCCTTTTATGTTTATATTTTTATGTTTATATGATCAGCAATTACTTTTATTTTATTAACGAAGACTCGATCGCTATCTAATAATGGGTCTTCAAATATATTATAATGAAGTTTTAATGTTAGTGTAATATTTTTCACATTATTTTATATTTTGTAATTTATTACATAATAATTAATAATCGATGTTAAAAAATATCACTTGTATTTTAGTGATATTTTTATATATTTAATAATTATTAAGGTTTATGAAAAAAACCTATATTATACGAAATGCTTTGAGCTGATTCTCATTCTCCTGTTTGATAATTTGTTTTAATCAAAATATGATTATCTAATCCTACTTGCGTTTCAGCATATTGAGGGTATTGTCATAGACCTACTTTTACTAAATATTCGCTTGTAACATTAACTTCAGTTACTGTTGTTCATTTTGATTCATCAGTTGTTCCGTTTTTGTCAATGTCTACTGAAAGCAATGTTGAACTTTGTATTTCATTTTGTAATTGCATTTTAGTTATTTTATTTGGATCTACTTTGAAAGAGAAAAAACTATATTTATATTCTTTTTGATAATATCATAATCTTGAACATATTCTTTTTCTCCGTTTTCTCTAATGAAATTTGGTCTTGCTTCTCAATAATTTTTGTAGTAATGATTTACTAAGTTTTTGTCTCTATCTGTCATAAAGAAAACTGGGAAAGTATTATTATCCATTTTTGTTCCAAATAAGTGGAAGTAATCTGCTTTATAATAATCAACAGCTTGACTTTTTATTTCTCCACTATTTGCATTGACTTGGAAATATAATTGACTATTTATTCCAATGTATGCTTGAGGAGATTTTTCAAATGGTTTAGCACCATTGCCATCTATAACTATTGGTATTACATAGTAAATAGTTGTAACGGTTACTTCGATGTCATATACTCCATTATTTTCAACAGCATAATTTAATTTTCAATTATGTTGTTCATTTTGCATGTCCATAGTTCAATAATTTTCTATTACATAACCAGCACCTTTGAAATACATTGGTGCATATTTATTAATTTGATTTAAATCTTCTGCATAAACCTTATCACCAAAAAGTCCATTCATTTGAACTTTGGTCTTTTTTCTCATGTATTTTTAAAATAACTGTCAGTTGCTTGATCCGCAATTTGTTCTACATTTGAATCGCTTACTTGTTGTGTTGTAACTTTGTCTTGTTGTGTAGCTTTATTAGTAATTGTAGTTGCTACTGATGGAACAATTGCCCCTAGAGACCTACTGTTAATAATGATTTTTTCATATAAACTTCTTCTTTATCCAATATAATGATTTTTTTATATAGATAATTTATTGATAAGAAAAGTGCATATTTTAATTTAAATAAATGAAATATACACATAAATAATTATATCTTATTTTTTTTAGTAAATGTAATATTTTTAGTTTATTTTTTTATTTGTGTAATTTATTACAATTTATTTAATTTAAAATATTTTGTATATTTCAATATCATTGCTGTCTTTATTGATGTAATTAACTGTTGTTTCAATACTACTGTGTCCCATAGATAAGCTTATATCATAAATGCTTATTCCTTTTTTAAAACAATATTTTGCATATCCTCTTCTAAACATGTGTGGAGATAATTTTTTATCTCGATCAAGCATATTTATTTTGTTATAAAGATTTTTATATCCAAATGAAAATAATTTATTTTCTATTTTTTCTAAATATTCATAGAGCTCTTCCTTCAATCATTCAGAAATAAAAACAAACCTTTCTCTTCTTCCCTTTCCGTTTATTTTTATTCTATTATCTTGAATCATGGCTCTTTTAAGATCTAGTAATTCTGATGCACGTAATCCTGTTTCAAATAATAATCTTAAAATTATTCTTTTTTGAAAACCCATTTTAGTATTTCTATTTATTTTTTTTAAATATAATTTATATTCCTCAAATGAAACAAAATCTTTAGCTATTAATGTTTTCTTTGGGAGTAATAATTCTTTATATCTTTCATCTCCTATAAATTTGTAATAGGATTTTATTGCTGAAATAATAAGCCTTTTCGTATTTATTGAAATATCATTCAATGAAATTAACATTCTCTTGTAATCTAATTTATATGTCTTTAATTGATTTGCATATTTTGTATATATTTCAATCGTTTTTGGTGAGAAGTTCAATATCTTCTCTAAGTATTCTATATATGTCATAACATTTTAATTATATTTTAGTCTTTATAGCAATATAAAATTACATAAATTTGATAGTTCAAATCAAATAATAAGTATATTAATATTATTATTTTATAGCATCGATTATCATTTTTTCATGCTTTTTATTAAATTCATATTTCATATTTTCATCTAAAAGATAATCAAAATTAAGTAATGTGTGATTTGATTTTGGATTATTATAATAATTGTATGAATAATGAAGTAATCAATCATTGTTGTAAATATTCATATTTAAATTATTTTTAACAATAAATTTTTCAGGATATCAAACAAGACATTTTTTATTTCATATGCTTGAGATATGAATAATTGAAGTTTCAACAGTCAAAATACAATCTGCAAACTTAACTAAAGAAAAAAGATCAATAATATTTGTCTTGTTAATTAAGTTTATTGAGTTTTTGTTCTTATTAATTATTTCAGTATATTTTTTTTCTAGAGAAAAAATACCAACATATATTATTTTTTTATCTTTAGGTATATTTTCTATAACACAATTGATTGATTCAGGACTTAATTTTTTAGATCCATCAAAATTTCCATTTATATTTATAAGTACATAATTATTATATTTTTTATCATTAAAATAATTATTTAATTTTATTGGAAAATTATTATCATACATTTTAAATTTTCTTTTTCAAAACAAATCCATATTATCATTAAAATTATTTTCATCTAACAATAATGTTTTACTTAAATTGAATGAATATGCTTTAAAAAATATCAACAATATTTTAGCCAAAGGACCGTGAGATCTTTTAGGTATAGTTATTACTTGTTTAAATCTAAAAGACATTATTGAAATTTTAAATATTTTCATTGATCTTATATACAAGGCTACATATGGCGGAACATAAATTATTCTATACATTTTTATAAAAGGCGTATATCATCTTCATTCATCTTCATAAGAAAATATTTTTACATATTGATTGTCTATCATTATTTTCTTATATAAATCAAAATATTTTTTTTCTACTCATAAATCAATTTTTTTATTTATGTTAATGTAATATTTCATATTTAATGAGTGATCACCCAAACCAGTAAAATCTGTAAAAATCATTTTTCTTCATGAAATAAAAAATGAAATTATTTTACAAGGCAATCAAAACAAAACATATAAAAGAATTTTTATAAAATTGAAATACATTTATTAATTATAGCAAATCATATATAAAAAATCGAGAACAACAAAAATATAAATTTATTCTTTACTTGTATTTATTATTATTTCTCCAACAATAAAAGAAACTATACTAATTGATGAAATTACTATGTTTAATATGAATGTTGGTCTATGTATATCTCTTTGAAAACTTAATGGTAAAGCAAAAGAAACAATTAGCAAAATAAATGTAAGCAATGGAAGAGGTTTAAATATTGCATATCTTACTTTTCCTTTGAATATTTTTGTAAATTGTAAAATGTAGATCATGCCTAAGGTGAAAAGAGATATTAATGATAAAGATCAAGCAGTTGCTGAAAGTGAATGTTTATGTTTATGATGAAAAAATCAAACAGAGTGATTTATAAATAAAAATAACGCAAAAAGTTAATGAATATAACGCTAAATATATTCCAATTTTTTTCTTTTACTTTTCATATTGACACCTTTTTTTCATTTTCTTAATTATTAAAAGTATATTCTTTTTATGTTTAAAAAAAGAAAAATTATTGCTATAATTAATTTTGTTTTAAGGGAGATATAAATGAAAGTATTTGATTTTGAAGATATACAATTACTACCAAAAAGATGTATTGTAGAATCAAGAAAAGAGTGTGATACAACACAAAAATTTGGTAAGTATGAGTTTAAAATACCTATAATTCCTGCAAACATGAAAAGTGTTTTAAATGAAGAATTAGCTATAGAATTTGCAAAGAATGGTTATTTTTATGTAATGCACAGATTTAATTTTGATTCATTTGAATTTGTTAAAAAAATGAAAAAGGAAAATTTGATTTCTTCAATTTCAATTGGTATCAAAGATGCTGATTATGATTTAATAAATAAGTTTAAGGAAGAAAACATTATTCCTGAATTTATTACTATAGATATTGCACATGGTCATTCAGCATATGTTAAAAGAATGATTAAATTTATTAGAAAGCAATTAGGTGATGAAGTATTTATAATAGCAGGTAATGTTGCAACAACAACAGCTGTTATGGATCTTGAACGTTGAGGTGCCGATGCTACAAAAGTAGGTGTAGGTCCGGGTAAAGTATGTACAACTAGATTAAAAACTGGTTTTGGTACAGCAAGATGACAATTAGCTGCAATCAATTATTGTTCAAAAGCAGCAACAAAGCCTATTATTGCTGATGGCGGAATTAGACAACATGGCGATATTGCGAAGGCAATAAGATTCGGTGCAACAATGGTTATGGTTGGATCAATACTTTCAGGACATGAAGAATCTCCAGGAAATACTATTGAAAAAAATGGAATTAAATATAAAGAATATTTTGGTTCTGCTTCTAGAAAAAATAAAACTCTTGATGTAAATATCGAAGGAAAAACAGAAATGGTTGAAGTTAAAGGATCTATTTGAACTACACTTAATCATATAAAAATGGATCTTCAATCTGCGATTTCTTATGCTGGAGGAAATAAGCTTCAAGATATAAAGAAAGTTGACTACATTTTACTTAACAATAATGAAGGATATTAAATAAATATCTTATAAAATGAGTAAAAAAATAAAACTAGAAAAATATAATATTGTTTTAAATGTGCCGGATCACGGCATAAGTCTTGGGATGGAAAGAAAAAATGATTTTCTTGAAATAGATATATTAAAAAAAATGGACAAATTGTTAATTAATAATCAACCGAATGTTATTGTTGATATTGGTTCTAATATTGGAAATCATTTGGTTTATTGAAAAATGAAATATCATAACGCAAATTTTCTTGCATATGAACCTGTTTCATACCCTTATAAATTAATATTAGAAAACCTGAGTGAAAATAACATGAATAAAAAAACAGATCAAATAATAAATGCTGGTATTTTTAATAAAAATACAAATATGGAAATAATGGTTAATAAAAGATCATTAGCAGTTTCATCTATTGTAAACAAATGAAAAATCAAAGATGGAACAAAAGAAAATATAAAATTACTAGATATCAAAGATGAACAATATAAATGATCATTGAATAAAAAAAATAATGTTTTAATTAAAATGGATATTGAAGGTGCTGAACAATTAATTTGAGATGAAATATTTGATGTTTTAAAGGGTGCAAGCGCAAATGTTTTTTTTATGGTAGAACTATCAATTAATAGAATTAGTAAAATTAATAAAGTTATAAGTCAAATGAAAGAAATTAATTATGAACTTGTTTATATTAATCCAAATGACTTTGTTTTCACTAATGCAAAAAATATTGAAGATAGAATTGTTAAACTTAATAAATGAACTGCTTTTAAAATGCAGTTAAAAATGACAAAAAATATTTCGACACAATGAATTGTAAAATATTTAATAGTTAAACCATTAGAATTTCTTCATCTAAAGAAATTTGTGCAAAACATGTTAGGTAGATAATATTTTGCTTAAAATTAAATTTTTATTATATAAAATCTTTTCTATATAATAAATTTATTATGAGTAAAAAAATAAAATTGGAAAAACATAATATCACATTAATTTTGCCAGATCATGGCTTAGTTTCAGAAATAAAAAAAGAAAAAGATTTTTGAGAAATAGAATTGTTAAAGAAATTAGATGAACTATTAATTAATAATCAACCGAATGTTATTGTTGATATTGGTTCTAATATTGGAAATCATTTGGTTTATTGAAAAATGAAATATCATAACGCAAATTTTCTTGCATATGAACCTGTTTCATACCCTTATAAATTAATATTAGAAAACCTGAGTGAAAATAACATGAATAAAAAAACAGATCAAATAATAAATGCTGGTATTTTTAATAAAAATACAAATATGGAAATAATGGTTAATGAAAAATCTTTATCTGTTTCATCTATTACAAACAAGTGAAAAATTAAAAATGGGACAAAAGAGAATATAAAATTATTAGATATCAAAGAAGAAGAAAAGAAATGATCGTTAAATAAAATGAATAATGTCTTAATTAAAATGGATATTGAAGGTGCTGAACAATTAATTTGAGATGAAATATTTGATGTTTTAAAAGCTGCAAGTGCAAATGTTTTTTTCATGGTAGAAATATCAATTAGCAGAATTAATAAAATTAATAAAGTTATAAGTCAAATGAAAGAAATTAATTATGAACTTGTTTATATTAATTTACATGATTTTATTTTCACTAATGCAAAAAATATTGAAGATAGAATTGTTAAACTTAATAAATGAACTGCTTTTAAAACACAAATGATAATGACTAAAAATGTTTTAAAACGTTGAATTATAAGGTATTTAATAGTTAAGCCATTAGAATTTCTTCATTTAAAAGATTTTGTACAAAGAAGATTAGAAAAATAAATACTTTTAAATAATAATTACTTTATCTCATTAGAAATTTTATTTATTATCTTAGTTGATGAGTAACCTTTTTTAAATTCAATAAAGGCAATGTTTTCACAAACATTTCTTTCAGGAAAATCTATATCTTTATAATCTCCACCTTTTACATAAATTTTTGGATTTATAGAATTTAAAATATTAATTGCATTTTCATCATTGAATATAACTACAGCAGAAACAAATGGTAATGCAGCTAAAGCTCTTGCTCTATCATTCTGAGAATTTATAGGTCTATTTTTACTTTTATATTTTTTAATTGATGAATCAGAATTTAATCCAATTATTAAATGCTTATTCATATACGAAGATTCAGATAAATATGATAAATGTCCAAAGTGTAATATGTCAAATGCTCCATTAGTAAAAACAATATCTACTGATTTAAAATTATTTTTCAATAATTCAACACTTTCTTTATTATCGAAATGATATATTTTTGTATTAACATTATCTCTATTTAAATCATGAATATTAATTGGAACAACTCCCATTTTTTTAATTACTATTGATGCAGCTGTGTTTGAAATTGAAATTGATTCTTCCAAATTATAACCCATATTTAAATAAGCAGTTACTGTTGCTATTACTGTGTCTCCTGCTCCACTAACATCAATAACATCTAAAGATTTTGCATGAACATCAAGAATTATTTCTTTTGAATTTATTAACAGCATTCCTAATTCACTTCTTGTTGCAAGTAAGTTTTTAATATTGAATTTTTTTAGTATATCTTTAGAATTATTAAAAATAGCATTACTTTCATTTTCTAAATTTTCTTTATTAAGTCCAATTTTTAACTCACCAAAATTAGGAGTTAATAAAAATGCATTAGTATATATTGATCAATCGCTGTTTCTAGGATCTACAATTACTTTTATGTTATTTTCATTTAAAAATTTAATTAACTCTTTTGTAAAATTAGGTTTAAAAAAACCACTACCATAATCAGAAATAATTGCATATTCATAATTATTTATTTTTATATTATTTTTAACTTCTTCTATATTTATGTTTTCATCTGTTTTATTATGATCATCAACTCTGAACATTTGTTTGTTATCAACTATAAATCTTGTTTTAATTGTTGTTTTATTTTCTACACCAATGATACTTTCATTTACATTTATTCCAGTTAATTTTTCACTTATTGTTTTTGAGCCTAAATCTCCATTAGAAAACCTAATTACATCAACTTCTTGATTTAATCCAACTAAATTAGATACAACATTACCCGCTCCACCTAATCTATATTCTTCTTTAATATATTTGTTAATTAAAATTGGAGCTTCTCTATTAACTCTTTCAGGATTACAAAACACATATTTATCTAAGAGAAAATCACCAATAACTAAGACTCTATTTTTCATAAAATAATTATACATTATTATTATTTTTAAAGTTAATACACATATAGACATTATTTAGAAATATCATTATATATTTTTGAAATAAAATCTTTAACCATTATCATTGCTCTCACATCGTTTTCACAATAAATTTTTAATTTTTCACTAATTTTTTTTCATTCATTATCGCCTAAAATGCCTGTAGATCTTTTTATGGCTAATTCCATTGCCATTAATCCATTTTGAACTTCCAATTCCTTATATGGAGTTATCATTGTTTCAAGTTGTAAACCAGAATTTGTAATATACTTTTCAATTTTTTTAATTGAATGAAAACCATACAATTCAGGAATTAAAATTATAGGTAAATTATTTTTTGAACAACTAAAAAACTTTGCTAAATCAACAGTATTATCAATAATATATCTAACATACTCTTTTGCTTTTTCATATTTTTTATGTTTTCCAAAATACAAATATTCCAACATTTCTTTTAATCTTGTATTTTCATATGCTTGATTATAAACTACATAAAAATTTGCTTTGTTGGCATATATTTTTTCTATTATGTCAAAGAAATCATCTAGTTGAATATTTTTCGGATCTTTAACAATATTTAAGCAATAATCGTTATCTATTTTAGATTTTTTTGTTCTTATTATTGAACATTGAAATGCAATTTGCTGATATGGCATAGCATTATCTACTGCAGCATATGGCAGTGAATATCCTTCAAAATCATATCAAATTACATTTTTTTTCATATTATCTAATAATGCCTTAACAGAAAACTCATCTTCAATTGTTGGAGAACTTCCTTTTTTAATAGCAGCCTTTATAGTAATGTAAGTTTCACCATCTTTGTACTTAGGTCTTTCTCGTTCATAAACTCCAGCGATGGAAGTATTTAAAATACCAGGAATAACTAATTTATCATCATTTTTTTCTCTAGGTTCATATTGATAATCATATGCATTTGCTAGTTCTTTTGTTCTAACTAAATTTCCAGAAAACTTTCCATCAACATAGAATATTTCCCTATTTTCTTTATTTAATGGATTATCTCCAAATTTACTAAAATCTAAAGATGAAATTAAGTTCGGCGCCTCATCATTTTCTATATCAGCTGCTTCAATAATTTTGCTCTTAACAACATAAAATAAATCACTATGCAATTTAACATTTTTCAAAATTGTATTTTTTTCATGAGGTTCACCCTTTTTATTAAAAGCATTTCCGGTTTTAATTGATTGTATAAGACTTACATCTGTTTCACCATTTTTTCCTCTTGGTGATTTTGTAGTATTTATTTTTTCAGTTTTGTAAAAAGAAATTTCGCCTTTTTTTAAATATTTATAACCTATTGTTACTAAATACATATTTTTTATTTTAATACCAAATTCTTTTAAAAAATAATTGTTTCAAATAAATGGTAATAAATCTGAACTTTTAGTAGATGTTGATGGTTTCAACATATAAAATTCCTTTTCAGCTATATTTAAAACTATTGGTGTAGATTGAAAAATAAAATCATCATTATATTCACTAGAAGATTGAAAAACTGCATCTATTATTAGATCGTGTTTATTATCTTCTATGATTTTTTTAGTTTCTATAGCTCTATCTTCAAATGATTTACTTTTTATAAAATAAATCCTTTTATCAGAAAATGTTTCTTTAATGTATTCTTTAAATTCTAATTCAACTCTATGAAAAGTTTCTACTAAGACTTGTGTTGCGTTGTTAATTCCTTCTTCAAATTCTGAATCATCTGTTTTTAATCATTCAAATTCAACATTAAAAACATCTTCTTTTTTTTCTTCAATTTTTTTGCTATTTCATATGTAATATGGATCTGAAGTAATGTATTTTTTAAAATGATTTAACTTTACAACTTTCATTATTTATTAATCATTTCCTCATATAATCCTTTTCATTCTTCTTCATTCTTACATTCTAAATACTTTAATAATTCATGATCTTTTTGTATATTAAATTTTGGTGAAATACCTGTTTTAGTATATTCATTATAAAAACTTTTCACTTTTATAATGTCATCATTTACATTATCCTTATCTACTTTATAAGCTTTTATAAATAATGGATATTTATCAATATTATATTTTTCAGGTTCTGCATAATCATCTTCATCAAGAAAAGCAGCAACTATTACATAACTTCTTTTTTTCATTAAATGTGTGTACATTTGGGCTTGCTTTAAATAGTTAGTTGGAACTCCATACTCTTCTCATTTTTCTTTATTTTTATAACCGGTTGTTTTTATTTCAATAACTATATCTTCATAACTAGAATCATTATTAATTGCAAGTCCATCTGGTAGTCCGCCTAAAATTGGATCAATGTCTTTGAAATAATCAAAGTTAAATTTTTCAGCTGGATATGTTTTTATTTCTTTTACATTTTTATCAAGTGCTAATTTATTTATAACCATAGGCTCAATTGCAATACCTGCATCAACATATTTTCTATCAATTATTGGTAAATCAATTCAAGACATTCTACAAAACGCTTTGAATTGAGATTTATAGGAATCAGTAAGTAATACATCACCTAGTGATGAACCACCTATTTTTTTAAAACCAAATTTACCTCATAAGTTTTTTGATAATAACTTTTCATGAAATTCTTTTTTCAAAATTACAACGTTTTTTTCTTTATCTATGGTGTAATGAACTCCATTATAAAAATGTCTTTTTTTAATCATATATTAATTATATATTGAATTTCAAAAACTTATTCCTTATAAAAAAATATTAATCTTCTATTTCAATATCTCAATGATAACCATAAGGATCTAAAAATTCAGTTATTCTTCATCCTCATCTCATTAATTGATCATTAATAGTAACTCTTAATTCATTGTTTTGTAAAATTTTATCTCTTGTTTGATTATATAAATCTCTTTCATTTTTATCAAATGAAATTATTATATATCCAGGCCTAACATTATTACCAGTTCCATAATCGTTGCAAACATAAATAGATATATTATTAAACAATGTTAAATTAGCATGATAATGTCCTAAATCAGATCCAGATTGTTTGTTTATTTTTCCTTGAAATAAATCAACATAAAGCTTAGTAGCTTTTGAGGGATTTATACATTGTAGATAATATTTTAATTTCATTTAACTTCATTTCTAAGTATATTTAAAGTAAATTACTTTTTATACATTTTTTTAATATTTTGATAAAGGTTGTTTCCACCTATTATATTTTTAATTTTCTTATAACCTAATATAGATAATTTTGTTGATGCAATTGTTGATGTGAACCCGCTATTACAAAATACATATATTTCTTTATTTTTATCTTTTGGTAAAGTTTCTTCTGAAAAATCATTTATTTCTAGTGGAACACTATTTGGTAAAGCACCCTTTTCTTCTCTAGAACCATCATTTGGTCTAACATCAAGTATCAATGCTCCTTCGGGAATATTAAATGCTGAAAATTGCTCAATATTTTGATTTTTGATTTTTTGAATTGCATCTTTAGTAATTATATTTATCGGATCTAACGATTTTGAATAATGAGGAGAATAGCAAAGATTTAAAGTTTTTGCAACATCAATTGTCATGCCTGCTGTAATTATTGTAGAAGCCACATCAATTCTTTTATCAACTTTAGAACCTACACCTTGTAATCCAAGAACAGTTCTTTTATCTTTATCAATAACCATTTTTAAAACCATTTTACTTGAACCCTCGATATATTTAGGTATATCAGGAGTTGTAATCATTGAAACATGATAATTGTAACCAGCTTGTTTTGCTTCTTGCTCTGTAATTCCAACTTTTGCTACTGTTTTAGAGAAAACTCTTATAACAGATGCACCAGTCACACTTTCTTGTTTTGAATCTAAATTGCCAGCAATATGATCTGCAACAACTTTAGCTTGTACTTTTGCATTGTGAGCAAATGGTAAATATGTTTTCTTTTTTAAGACAACATGAGGTGTATAAACTATATCTCCTGCAGCATATATATTAGGATTTGTAGTTTGCATATAATCATTTGTTTTTACTATTCCTTTATTATCTTTTTCAATATTTGTTCCATCAAGTATTTTTGTATTTGGTGAAATTCCGGTTGTCATTATTGCATCATATTTTACGATCTTTCCAGAACTTAATTTAGCTTCCTTTTTATCAATATCAATACTTTCAACTGCTGTTTTTAAAATAACTTCTATGTTGTTTGAGACAAGTTCGTCATATATAAATGAAGTCATATCAATGTCATAACCCATTATTCTATCAGCCATTTCAACCATCGTTACATTTTTTCCCATTTTTTGAAATCCCTCAGCCATTTCAATTCCAACAAAACCAGTACCAATTACTAAAATATTTTTGTGAGAATCATTAAGATTTTCTTTAATATACATCATGTCTTCAAATGTTCTTAAATAAAATACATTTTTTTCAGAATATAAATTTTTAACAGGTAATTTTAATGGTCCCGCTCCCATTGCAAGTACTAATTTATCATACGATTCAACAAATGTTTTATTATTTATTAAATCTTTTACTTCAACTGTCTTTTCTTTTTCATTTATCTTTATAACTTCATGTTTAACATTTACTTCAACATTAAATTTTTTAGATAATGCCTCAGCTGTAAAAACAATTAAATTATTTGTCTCAGCTTCTCCTGTAATTCCATAAACTAATCCACAATTAGCAAATGAAATATTTTTTGATTTTTCAAAGATTTTTATCTCTGCATTTGGTATATTTCTTCTTAATTTTGTAGCTGTTGCAGCACCACTTGCAACTCCACCTATAATAACTATCTTCATACATAATATTATAATCTAATTGAACTAATATTATTAATTATTAAAAATATTGTATACATATAAATTATTTAAAATGTAATGTTATAATTCAAGTTATGACTTTTAAGAAAATAGTTAAAACTCTTTATTATAAACACAACAATGATTTCACATATTCGGAAAAATATGTAGTGAATTTTATTTTAGCTCTTAAAGAATCTGCCTTTGTTGGTTTTAATATTAAATCTCTTGCAAAAGAGATGTCAGTTTCTGTTGCAACAATCTCTAGAGCATGTATTAAATTAGGATTTGATAGCTGAAGTCAATTATACGAATTAGCTACTTTATTAAGAAACGATAGAATAAATTACACAAAATTTTTTACGGATTTTGATGAAAAAGTTGCTCACCCAAGTTTAGAACTTGCTTTAAGTAAAAAAATAGAATTAAAAAATATTTCAAAAGTAAATCGTTTTATTTTTGCTGCTAATGGTTTTAGTGTCTCTATTTCTGAACACGCTGCAAGAAGATTATCACAAAAATTGCCTGAAATGTATAGCGAACCTTATTCAGGTGGTTCAACAATAAATTTGGCTAAAATGAGAGAAAATCATAAAATATTGTGTGTAATTATTTCTATTTCTGGAAATAAACCTAAAAGAATTAAATCAATGATAGATCATCTAATAGGGAAAGTTGGATCAGAAAATATTAGATTTATACTTGTTTCATCAATAGTTCCATCAAAAAAAGTTAGAGAAATAAAGCAAATAGAAAAATTTATATATGGTGATCCTATGAATGAAGATCTTAATGAAAAAGAATTTGATGATCCTATTATTACAAGATATATTGCAAGCATGCTTTCAGATAAAGTTGTTGATTATATATATGATTCATTAAAAGAAAATAATGTTAACATAAATGAAAATTAATATAAATAATTTTTTTCAATATAAATTATAAAAATTTTTAATATATAATTTCTTTCATGAGTAAAAAAGTATGATTAGATGATTATAAAATAACTTTAGAAGTTCATGATCATGATCTTATAGGAACTCAAATTGAATTTACTAAAAATTTTTTTGAATATAATTTATTGAATAATTTAGAAAGAATTATGAAATTTAATAAACCAAACGTTATAGTTGACATTGGTTCTAACATAGGAAATCATTTAACTTATTGAAAATTAAAACATCCAGATGCTAATTTTATTGCCTATGAACCAACATTAATTAACTTTAATTTGCTAAAAAATAATTTAATTAATAATAAATTAGATAAAAAAAATGATGAAATAATAAATGCTGGCATATTCAACAAAGAAATTGAAAAAGAAATATGAATTAATAAAGAAAATTTAGGAAACAGTTCTATCATAAAACCTAATTCTGATATTGAAAATACAGTTTCAGAAAAAATAAAACTAAAAGATATTTATACTGAAAGTAAAAAATGACAACTAGATAAAGAAGAAAGTATAGTTTTAATCAAAATGGATATAGAAGGTGCAGAGCAATATTTTTGAGATGATATATTAAAAATCATGAAAAATTCAAAAGCAAAAGTATTTTTCATGATTGAAATTTGAACAAAAAATCATATTAAGAAAATTAAAAAAAATATAAATGATTTAAATGAAATAAAATATAAATGCTTATTTCAACATCGCGATGATTTCATTTTTACTAATATTGAATCTTTTAAAGCAAGAAAAATGTTTTTAATTATTAACAGAAAGATTTTTTATACAATTTATGATTATATTCTAGGGTTTTTATCCAAATTAGGACTTAAAAAACTTATTTCTAGAAGTTCGTTAATACTTAAAAAATTTCTTTATAAAAAAAGGGATAAAAAGGCTAAATAATTTTTTCTATTTTTAAAAATCATTTTAAAAGTAATATAATAGTTTTATGTTTTTTTCCATATCTATCGGTATATTAATTTGTGTATTTATTATTGCTACTTCATATTTATCAGGAACAATAATAAATAATAAATTTTCAATAGTAAGAATAAATGTTTATTCAAGTTTTCTAATTGGAATAGCATTTTATTTATTTATTACTTTTATATTTTATTTACCATTAGTTTTGCTTCAAGTTTCATTTAAAATAATTGTCATATTTGAGTTACTAAAAAATGTTTGTATTTTAGTTTTTATTTATTTAAATAAGGATAATTTTAATATTAAAAACATGAAAAATCTTATTGTTTTCATAATATTAGTTATTTTGTTATCAACAATCATAAATATTTTTCTAATGAGGATGAGTGATGGGTATGATAGTATTACATATTTAGAAAGAAACACAGCTGCTATTGAAAATGGTTATATTAATAAATTGGATACAGATGCGCCTATTGGATCACATTTACTTGGTAGATGAAGCTCTATTTATGAAACCGAAACATGAGTTCATTGATTTGCAGTTATTCAATATATGGGAATAAATCCAGAATTTTTTTCTCATTGAATAGGAAGAATAATAATAACTTTCATAGCATTGTCTAGTATTATGTATTTTACATCTAAATATACAGATAATATTTTTATAAA
Source organism: Mycoplasma sp. (assembly GCA_024721275.1). Classification (GTDB taxonomy): domain Bacteria; phylum Bacillota_I; class Bacilli_A; order Mycoplasmatales; family Metamycoplasmataceae; genus JAMPIX01. Next base: position 89,252 of record JAMPIX010000001.1, on the reverse strand, counting down.
TTTTTCTATATCTATACTTTTCATTTTATTAATTGATTTAATAGGAACTCAATTCACTAATTCAATTGCTGGATTATATGGACGTACATATTTATTATTATTTATTTTTGCAATTTCATTTGAAAATAACGATGATGTTAAAGTTAGTTTATTAACAATAATGATATCATTTGCAGCTTGATCAATGTCTTCATCAACAATATTCTTATATGGATTTTTCATTGTTAGCATATTTGCATTAAGAATTTTTTGATTTAAAAGTAATTCAGTTAAATATCTTTTTATAGAATCAATTCCTTTATTGTGTATGTTCGCTTTATATAAAATTGATAATACTTTATTAGTTGTTTTATCATTATTTGTACTATTATTTATTTTTGCAATTGTTCAAATTGATAAAAAAAATATAAGAATTTTTGAAACTGTTCATACTTATATATATAAGTATAGAGTCTCACTTATATTGGCAGCTTTCGTTTCGTTTATAGTTTTTGATATCTTTTTAATAGCTACTAGTAAAATTGATTTTTGATTCGCTTTCAATCCTAGAGGTGATGGGTTACAAGAAGGTTCTATAATCGATAATTCTATACCTTATTCAATATTCATTTCTTTATTGTATTTATCAGTAATTCTTATATGTATATTTGAGTTTTTTAAAACTAAAAAGCAATCTATAAAATATATTGCTGCATTTATTTTATTTACTTCAGTATTTTTCTTTTCACCAATTTCTGCTCCATTATGAAATCATGAAATAAAAGGATTAGCTGGTGTTTATCACAGAACAAGAACAAATTTCTTTATTCCTTTTATCTTTATTCTAATAGATTATATTTTTAGAATAAAAACTAAAAAGATAGTACCAATTCTTGGGACATCACTTTCTTCTATTGTTTTTATAATTAATGGAGTTCAATCAGGAATGACACAGGTAGTTCAACGTTCACAATACACCGGATCATTTAAAACTGGGGATTTAGTAGCTGATTGATTAAATAAAAATTTACCTAATAAAACTATTTATGGAGATATATTCAATTGAGCATACAAATATAATGGTAATTATAGTAGAGATGATTTTTCAGATCAAAATATGAATAATAATCAAATATTTATTTATTATGAAAATCACATTCCATCAAATTTCAAAGAAAATTTATTTACTCATAAACAAAAAGTAGGAAACTTTGATATTTTTTGAAATGATTAACTTTAATTATGTTATTAATTTAGTATAAAAAATCATTATTATAAAGTATAATTTTAATACTATTTATTAGATAGAAATTTATTTAAATGAAAAAATAAATTGTGAATAAAAAATATTAAAATAAGGGTTTGATAAATATATGAATTTATACAAAAATATTATAAAAAAAATAACGATATTATTTTTTTTAATTATGTGACTTCCTTGTAAAATACTTTCTTTATTTTTTTCTTGAAATAAAGCTTTTTTCATTTGTAAAACAGGAATAGGAGATACAACTATTCAAGCAGATTTTTTTATGAATATTAATAAAAAAATTGATGTATGAGTTTCTGAAAGTAATATAGAAATTTTTAAAACTATTGCAAAGCATAATAGTTTAATAACTATTTATTCATATGAAAAGCAATGAAAATGATACACCGGTTTTATAAAATTATATAGATATATATATGTACCTCCACTTTCTGGTTTTTTCTATAGTTTATCAACATTACTTTATGTTTCGATAATGAATTGAAAATTTAAGCAAGTTATTTATTTTAGTGTGCAATATAAAGGTAATTATATATATTGAATGTTTTTATTTATTTATAAGATATACACACTAAATTTTAGTAAAACTGTTTTTTTTCATGATAAAGATTTAAAGATTTATATTAGTAAATTTTGAGAAAAGAAATTTTTAAATTACAACAAAAAATTGCCAAAAAAATTTTTAAATATTTTTAATGAAAAAAAAGATGATGATTATATCCTAATTAATTTATATGGTTCGCATGATAATAAAACAATGAAAACTGAAGTAGTAATTTATTTCATAAAAAATGTAAATAAAAATAAAAAGATAATTTTTATTGGTAATAGAAAAATAATTGACTTAAGTTTGATCGAAGTAATAAAGTCCAATGAAAATATAATAGATATGACAAGCAAACTTTCAATTTTTGATTTGTTTAATTATATTAAATATTCAGATATGATTTTAACAGTTGAAACATCAATTGTACATATTTCAAATCTATGAAATAAAAATTGTGTAGTTTGAATTCCGAAGATTAAAGAAAAAAAGATGATTTTTTCAAAAAAATTTTTCTCAAATAGAAATGATTACTTATATTATTCTTCTATGTATATAAATAAAATTGGAAATAAAATTGGAATCATTAATTATGATTACATTTCAAATAATAATCAAAAATATATTTTTAAAGATATACATAAAAAAATAATAAATAAAAAATTGAAAAGCATTATGAAATAATAGTATTCTATTTAAGAATTTAAAATTTAACTTATAAGATGAAAATGACAAAACCCCACTTTATTAAAAGCAGGGTTTTAAATGGCGCGCCCGAGAGGAGTCGAACCCCTAACCTTTTGGGCCGTAACCAAACACTCTATCCAATTGAGCTACGAGCGCATTATGGAGGTACTGATCGGATTCGAACCGACAATCATGGAGTTGCAGTCCACTGCCTTAGCCGTTTGGCCACAGTACCAAATATACCTTATAATTATAGCAATAATAAATATTATCTTTTATTTTTATCTATATTCAAAATCATAATAAATAATTAAGATTCATATTTTTTATTATACCAAAATGATATAATAAAAAAGTTATATTATAAGAAAGGAATCATGCTATTTATATATTTTTCATTATTTTTAATTCCAATATTTTTAAGATTAATTAGACTTAAAAATTATTATTGATCTTTGGCATCAGTTGCTTGTTCATATGCTATTTTAACTATTTTTTCATATATAGTATTTAAAATTGGCATTAAATATGATGTTTTTATATATATAGCTCTAATTGTTTTATCTATTCCAATTGTATTTGAAGCAATTATGTTTATTAAAAATTGAAATAAAGCAATTTATTATCAAAAATTATGAGAATATTTAACAGTTTTTTTAGTAATTTTTATTACCTTCTTTATAATAACACTATTCACAACTAAAATGATATATGATTATCATGATTATATTAGAATATCTCTTAGAACAAAATATCAAAATGAAACAATTATGTCCGGAAATCAGTTTTTTGTTAATGAATATATTTATAATTATATTTTTTATATAGCTAGTTCATTCACTGGAGGTCTTGGAACTGTTAATTATTTTGTTCAATTTTTATCTCTTGCATTCTCAGTTGTTTTTATTTTTATTTCATTTCAAATATTCGATTATGTAAAAATAGATAAAATAATTTATAAATATTTATATTCAGTAATAATAATTACATCTTTATTATTTTCAAAACATTTAATTACTGCTAATTGACAATGAATTTCATTTGAATTAACTTCATCTTTATATATATTAATGAAAACAATTAATTTGAATAAGGATGATGAAAGAGATTCTTATAATAAAGATTTCTTAACTTCTGGTCTTCTTTTCTTGATGGGATTCGGTATTTCTGAAGATGTAATCTTAATGTTTTCTTTTATGATTGTTATTATGATTGTCTTATTGCTTAAAAACCAATTGTATTTCAAAGATTTAAGCTTTTTATTTATTTATATATATATAGTAATTCAAATCGGTCCGAAAAATATAACTTATTCTTCAATAATTAATTACATTTCCTTTAGTTTTGGAATTTTATCATTAATTCCAACAATTCTATTTCTAAAATCTAGTAAAAAAATAGAACATAGATTTGAAAGATTTTTTTACAAGATTATTAATTTATCTCAGGATATTTATAAATTGAGAAATTTTAAAATTGGTTTATCGATTTCATTAAGTTTAATTTTTTGCTTTGCAATTCCAATACCTTTCATATTACTTTCTTTAACTTGAGTTATTTTACCAATTTGCTTTTTTAGTTTGATCATTTTATTATTAATGATTTGATATGAAAGAGAAATAAAAACATTAATAATATTTTCAATATCATATTTTTCTATTTTTGGTCTAATAATTTTGTTGCAAAGATTAGATTTTATAGTTACCTGAAGTGTTGATAGATATTATGTAGCATTATTTATGAACATACCTATAATTGTAATGGTCTTTATTGATTGAAAAAAAATATCTATAAATAATAAAAAAATGAAAATATTAGCTACTGTGTCAACAACTGTTCTGGCTGGAAATCTTTATACATTTTCACCTTTAACAGCCATTTACGGCACAAATTTTAACTTAAATTTATCCAATTCAACATTTGATAAAGAAGATACAAATTATTTAACTAAATTCATTTTTGAAAATGAGAATAATTTCAATTTATATATAAATGATAAAATGTTTTTTGATTCGCAAATGTTTTTAAGTAAAAATGATGCCTCATTTCAATGGGCTTTTAAAAATATAGATATGTATTATAATTGAAACGAAAATATAATAAAAAAATGAAATCCATTTTTATTTGGTGATATTAAACCAAGTTGAACTTCTGAAAGAGATTCTCTTTCTAAAAAAAGCTTTGAAAAATTAAAAAATAATTTTAATAATAATAATTATGATTTTATTGTGGTAAATTATAAAACTGGATGAATTAATCACATTAATAAGAATATTTACTATAATGTTTATTCTGGAAAGACAATGGAAATATGAAAGAAAAAATAAATAAGGAGAATGAAAATTACAAAGCAAATATAACGATAACTACAAATATTATATTTTTTCTTATTGTTGTATTAAAAGGTTTTTTATACACAAAAATACTAATTTTAAGATATGGTGATGAAATATCTGGATTTATTTCATTTTATAGTAGTATATATCAATACATTTTAATTGCTGGAAGCGCTGTCTTTATTGCAGTGTTAAATAGAATGATCTTGCTATATAAAAGTGGCAAAAAAGATGAAGTCAAATTTTTATTAATTTGAGTAGAAAAAATTACTAAATGATTTGCCATTATATTTTTAGCTATTTCTTTAACTTCTTCAGTCATATTCTCATATGCATTTTTTCATTATTTTTATATAAGTATTTTTCTATTAAGTTTTTCTGGTTCCTTAGTAATATTTTTCTATTATTTTTTTAATATGAAATATGAACTTTATTACACTTCTGTGAATAAAAAATTTAAATATTCAATTATAAGCTCAGTTACTTTAATGATCAGTGCAATTATTTCAACATTTATTTTGTTTTATCCAAATAATATTGTTTTGGATAAAATTTTATCAAATGGTGTAATTGTTAGAGCTATTGCTGGAAATTATAAATATTTATATTTTGTTATTGTAGGCTCTCAAATGATTCCAGTAATTGGTACGATAATTTCATATTTTATTTTTAAATTTAATTCAAAGGAAGATATTTTTAAAATAAAAAATATAGAAAGAATTGAATCTAAAAAATATATACTAAAAATCAAAAAGGAACTAAAAAAATCATTATTACAATCCTTAATTGTTAGCTTATCCACTATGATAATTTTTGATGGTGATTCATTTATTATGTCTATTTTAAAAGTAAACAATCCTAGTGGTTTTATATTACAAAAAATTACAATTGCATCATTATATTCTTCAGTTATTACAAGCTTCTCTTTATTAATAAATAGTTATTCTCAAAGTAGAAATGTAATTGTAGGAATTGGAGACTTAAATGATGAAAATTATCAAAGGGAAATAATTGCAACAAAGAGAAAAAATTTATTTATTTCGTTATTTTCATATCCACTAGTTATGATTTTCTCCCTAATTATAATTCCTGTTTATTTCGGAGGTAATAATAATGTTTATTACGATTCTGAATTTGCATTACCAATATCATTAACTTTTATTCTGTATTCAATTCTTACAATACAAGATTATGAAATACAACTTCATGATAGTATTAAAGTTGTATCTAGAATAAATTTTATAGCTGCAATCTTTAATATTGTGTTGGCATTATCATTTGTTTTACTTGTTGGTGTTTATTGAGTTTTTTGAGTAAATTTTATTTCATTACTAATTAAAACTTTATTTTATATTCGCTATATTTTAAAAAATAGAAAAGATGGGTACCGAAGTGTCTTTTCTTTTCTATTTTTAAAGAAAAATAAAAAGAATGCTTTTATTTTTCTTTTATTGTTAATTTGATCCATCGGAATATTCACTTTTACTTTCTTTGGTCATGATTTCTTAAAAGTTGCAATAAGTTCTCTGGTAAATGATTTTTCAGGTTATAAATATAAAAATTTAATTTTATATTCAACAGTTATTCTTTCTACATTGGTAATATCATTATTTATATATAAAAAGAAATTATTCATTGAAACTAACAAGATTAGAAAAAACAACATTATTAACTAAGAGTAATATTTTATAAAGTTAAACTGATATAAAATTTATTTTTCTATTATTTTAAAACAATAATTTACTATATTAAATTTAAATAATGTTATAATAAATTATTATTATATTTTAGGAGTTTTTTTTATTGATTTTTGTTTTTTTATCTTTATTTATTGCACCGGTATTTTTAAGATTAATTAGAGTGAAAGACTATTTCAATGCTTTATTTTCTGTCGCCATTTCATATGCAGTTTTAACCGCTTTTACTTATTCAGTTTTTCAAATAGGAATTAACTATTCAATATTTAAATATTTTTGTTTAGTTTTTATTTCTATTCCTTTTATATATGAAATTATAGTTTTTATAATTAAGTGAAATAAAAATGAATATTCAAAAAATATATTTAAATATATAATTTTTCTATCAATCATTATTATACTTTTTATTATTTTTTCGTTAATTACAGTTAAGAGATTTGGCGATTATTCTTTATATATAGATACTGGTATGAAAGTTAAATATAAAAATATGAATTTATCACCATTAAATTCAGAAATTTTGCATCAGTATATTTATAATTATCAGTTTTATATTTCAACAATATTTAGTCAGGCTAGGGATGTTCAATTATACTTCAACTATTTTTTAAGTTTTTTCTTTGCTATCTTTATTTTATTTACATCATTTCAAATACTTGAACATTTAAACAAAAAAAATGATTATTATAAAATTATGCTTATTATCATTGTAATAACCAGTGATTTATTTTGTAGAGGTTTTGTGACATTTAACTGAACATGAATAGGTTTTGTTATTACATCTTTTATATATATATTTATTCTTATATCAAATGGTAATTCAATTAATGAGAAAGAATTAAGTAAAAATATTTTTATTTCAGATGCTATATTATTATTAGCTTTTGGAGTTTCGCAAGATGCTATATTAATGTGTATTCTTTGATTAATTTCAAGATTAATATTATTATTAACAAACAAATTCTATATAAGATATTTATCAGTTCTACCTATAGTAATTTTTATTTCATTACAAATATTTAATAAAAATTATTCAAGTTTAACAATATTGAAATATTTTTCTTTTATAGTTGGATTAATTTCAATTGTTTCATCAGCGTATTTAATTTCCTCTAGAAAATATTTTGACAATTCAAGATTTAAATTGTCTGATAAAATAAATTTACTTATTAATTTTGTAAGTAAAAATAAAATAATTAGATTGGTTATTCTTGTATCAATATTAATTATATTTGTTTTTGCAATACCTCTAATATTCTATACTCATGAATATGCAATATCAATTCTACCTGTTTTGATACTATCAATATTAATAATTGTATTAACACTAATTTTTCCAAATAATTATAAAATATTATTAATTTTTATGGGAAGTGTATCATTTACTTTATTCATAATTGAAATATTATCTATAGCGAAATTAATCGTTTGGTATTCATTATCTAGATTTATATTTTCCTTGGTACTAAACATACCTCTAATAGTAATTATTTTTATAGATTGAAATAAATTATTCCATGGTAAAAAATATTTAATGAAATCTACATTATTTACAACAGTTATATTGACTGGTAATTTATACACTGTTTCGCCTCTTTATACTACTTATAGTACTAATATATCATCTAATTTATTTTCATCCCCTTTTAATAAAAAAGATCAAAACTATTTATCTGAATTTGTCTATTCAAGTAATACCACAAGAAACAAAGGTATATTTATTGATTCATTTTCAAATGGATTATTTACCACTCCATTATTACTGTATTTGAACACCGAAGTGTTTTACTATAATTGAGATGATAATAGCATAAATTATAAAAAACAGCTTTTATTTGGTGAAGTTAAAAAAAATAAATGAATAAATGGTTTGAATGAAGCAAAAAGAATTTTTGATATAGAAAAAAAATGATTTAATCAAAACTATTTTAAATATTTAATTCTTACAAAGACAAGTGGATGAATAAATCATGTTAACAAAATTTCTTATAAAAGAATTTATTTAGGAGGGACAATGGAAATATGAGAGAGAATCAATTAACAAAAAACAAAATTAATATTGAAGATGAAAAAGCAAATGCTAAATATGCCATTATCACAAATATAGTTTATTTTTTATCAATTTTATTATCTGGATTTTTATATGTAAAAGTATTAATTTTAAGATACGGAGATGAAATTAGTGGTTTCATAAATTTTTATACCAATATTTATGAATATATTACTATTGTCGGGAGTGCGATATTTATATCAGTATTAAATAGAATGATTACGCTTTACAAAAAAGGTGAAGCAGATAAGATGGCAATTTTACTAAAATGAATTACAAGAGTATCAAAATATTTTGCTTTGGTATTTTTAATATTATCAGCCATTTCCTCAGTGATATTTTCGTATATATTTTTCAACACATTTTTAATTAATATATTTTTTCTTAGTTTTTCTGGCGGAATTTCAGTTTTTGTTTACTATTTCTTTAATATGAAATATGAAATATATTCTTCAGCTAAAAATATTAAATATAAATATCAACTTATCTCGGTTACAATATCAATTATTTCATTAATTGTTTCTTGCATTATTCTTTTTTATCCGAAAGATGTTACATTAGTTAAAGAAATAAGCAATGGTAATGAAGTTGTAAAAATAAGTTCTTCTCAAAATTATTTATATTATATAATTGCTATTTCTCAATTTTCGCTAGTAATTGGTAGATTAATATCGAATATTATTTTAAGAAAAGTATATAAAGATTTAATAATAGTTCAAAGCAAAATTAAATTTGATAGCAATAATTACAGAAATTATATATCTTCAATCAAAAAAGACTTAAACAAAAATCTAATTAGATCTTTAATACTTAGCTTATCCTTAACAGCCATTTTTCAAGGAGATTCATTAATTATTTCTATTTTAAAATTAAAATATGATCAGGCTTTTATATTACAAAAAATCACAATTTCATCTCTTTATACATCAGTTATAATCGGTTTATCTACTTTTATAAATGGATATGGACTTAGTCAACAAGTTGTTATTGGTGTTGGCGAAACAAATGATTATGAACACATGAAATTGATGGAAGAATTAAAAAGAAAAAACATGTTTTTAACATTATTTTCTTTTCCTATAATATTAGTAATTTCTCTTATGCTTGTTCCGTTATATTATAGTACTCCAGGAAATCAGGATATATATTTAGATGTTAATTTCGCAATTCCCATGACACTTACTTCAATGGTAGCAACATATCTAACTATCCAAAATTATGAAATAGAAATACATTCCGGTATAAAAACAACAACTTGAACAAATGCTATTTGTGCTATTTTTAATTTAGCATTAGCATTTTCTTTAATATTAAATATGGGTGTTTATTGAATTTTTTGAGTTAATTTATTTTCTCTTGTTTTAAAATCTATAATTTATGAAATATTTTATTTTCTGAATAGAGAAAAAGGATACAGAAGTAATTTTGTTTTTTTATTTAATTATAAAAATAAAAAGAATATTTTTAAATTTATAATTATCATTTCCTATGTTATATCTACTTATTTATTGATTTATTTCTCGAGTGATAAAATTCTTGAGGAAATAATGAATTTAACTTTATTTATACATGGTGGAACATTTTCAACAATAATTACATTCACCAGCATATTATTAGTTGGTATAATTTTCATAACTATAGCAAGTAAGAAAAAATGAATAATTAATTCGAAAAGGAGCGCTTAATGAATTTTATAAAATTTTTTTTCCTGATTTTTCAATTATATTTTGTAAACTTATTTTATAGAATCAGAAAACTATTTATATTTAAAAGAGTTAAAAGAGATTTAATATTTTTTTACCCTCAATTTGTAGGGGACACAATGGCATTAATTAAATTTATTTTTACATTAAAAAAGTATGCTCAACTTAATCCAGAATTTCATATTTATATATATGTTAATAAAATAATTAAAACAATGTATCCTGAAATTTTTGATGGTATAAAAAATATTCATGCTTTTTATTTTGATTCAAATTTAAAAAATAATATGAGTAGTACAAATATATTTGGTAAAAATGTTTTCAATCCTTACAAACTAAAAAAAACAAATAATGATTTATGAAGAATAATTCTTAGATCAAAATTTAAATATGTTTTTTCATTTGAAAACGGGAACATTTATAGATATATGGCAATAAATTTAATTAATGGTAATTTTTATATCGATGACAGCAGACATAATTTAAAAAAATTGTATAAAATATTTATTTTTTCTATTTTCGATCATAAGAAAATGGTTTCAGTAAATAGAAGATCTTTTATGCCGAACTATGATGAGTTTAGAAATAGATATAAAAACTTTCAAAAATTGTTTAATAATTCATTGAATTCAAAAATAGATGTAAATATAAATGAATATTCTTTATTGCTAAACGAAAACAATAATAATGAAGCTATTGCAATATTACCATCAGCAACAATTCAAATTAGATTTATTCCTCCTAGTTTAATTGAAAAAATCGCAAGATTAAATAAAGAAAAATATCACGACATTTTTATTAAAGATGAACATAATTATATTTATGAAGAAATAGCTAAAAATAACAGCAACATAAGAATAATGAATATTTCTAATTACAAAAAAATGATTTATATTGTTGATAAATATAAATATAAAATTTTTTCTGATTCCGGAAATTTTCATGTCTTTTGTCAAAATACAACTGAAAATAATAGAAGTAATTTCTCCTGTATAACAATGTCAACAAAAATCGGTAACATTTCAAAGAGTTATGAATATGAAGGAGTAAATGTATTTGTCTTTGATGATACATTAGATTTTAACTGAAGAAAAAATTGAGGTAAAGATAATATTTGAGATAAAAAATATGATTGATCTAATGTTGAATATTCTAAAATAGTGTTAGAAAAATTTAAGAAAATTCATACTTTTTAAATATTGATTGTTGATTTTCTAAAAGTATATTTATAATCTTAAAGTGTATAATTTTTTAATGAAAAAAATTTTTATGCTTGTTTTTGTAATTTTATTTTTCATTTTTTGACTTCCATTAAAATTTTTATCATTTTTCATTTGTTGACGAAAAGCATTCTTTTTAGGTGAGCCTGGCTTAGGGGACATCGTTATACAAATGAATTATATTTCTAACATAAATAAAAAAGTTGATTTTTGAGTATCAAAAAAATATTATGAAATAATAAAAAAAATAACATCAGAAAATAATTATGTTACTGTTTATAGTTATGAAGATTCATGAAAATGATATACACCATTTATTAAGTTTTATAGAATCATTTATATTCCTCCCTATATGAATGCATTTAAAAATTTATTTATGTCTATTAAAATATTGTTCTTTACTTTTAAAATTAAAAACATAATATCGATATCTGCAAATGATGAAAAAATAAATTTTCTAGAGATATTCTTTTTCTTTATTTATAAAATTATTAGTTTCAACTTTACTAAGACATTTAAATTAAACAACGATAATATGAAAGATGTTTTAAAATTATTTTGAGATAAGAGATTTAAGTCATATGATAAGTCCCTATCTATAAATATTAAAAATTTATTTAAAAATAAAAGATTTGAAAACTATTCTGTTATTAATTTATTTGGTAGCGAAAATCAAAGAGTTTTAAATTCAGAGCTAATATCCCATTTTATTAAAAAGGTCGGACCTAATGAAAAAATTATTTTTGTTGGAATAAAAAAGACAAACGATGAAAAAATTATAAAATTAATGAATTCTGAAAACATAATAAATCTAATTGGGAAAACAAATATTGTTGAATTATTTGAAATAGTTAAATATGCAAATTTTGTTTTAACAGTTGAAACATCAATTGTACATATTTCAAATATTTTCTCAACAAAGTGTTTAACATGAATTCCAAAAATCAAAATTATAAATTATAAAATACCTATTATTAAATATATTAAAACTTCAAATTCGAGAAATGCTTTTCTTCAATTTTCAAACATGTATAGAAATGATCAAAATTCAACTATTAAATATATTAATTTAAAATACTTAGTAAATGAAAAAGAAAAATATGAATTTAATAACAATCATAAAGAAATTATTTCTGATTTTATAAAACATAAATAATTAAGTCTATTTATATTGCCTAATATATAATAATTAAATGAAAAAGAAAAACAATGTTTTTATCAATGAACCAAAAGATATAGATTCATTTGTTAGAAAAAAGAAAAAAGAATTAAAAAGAAAATGAAAACAAAATAAAATAATTTGAATTGTCATTTCTATTTTAGTTGCACTTGCTAATATATCAATAATTATTATTTCATCTATAACACTTAAAAAAGTTCTAGATGATTATGAAGCCAATAAAAGCGTAGGAAAAACTATCGCAATTCTTGCAGGAGGAGTTTCCTTTGTTTCTATATTAACTTTTATATTATCTTTAATAATAAGTATCTATAGAGGATACATGAAATCAAATATATATAAAGAGGCAAAAGAATCAATACAATATGAATGAATTAAATATAATTCAAAATCTAATAAACTGAATGAAAAGCAATTTCGCTCAATAATTGATTCAATTGAAAGAAAGACTAGAAAAAAGAAGAAGGGTGATTCATTTAAAAAAATATTAGTTTCAATTTTAACTGGTGGTAGTGATGAGTAAAATTAAAAATCTTTATATTTTAGACGATCCAATTATATTTGTTGAAAAAGCTTTAAATTCTTCAAGAAGAAATTTTAAAATAAATAAAATTATATTTGTATTAATTAATATATTTGCAATGCTTATGACATTTGCGACTTTAACAATTACTGCCATAATAATTTCAAAAATATTTTATGACGAGATTCCTTCATGATACTTTTATGCAACCACGGTTGTAAGCGCATCAGTAGCATTTGCTTCATCAATAGCTAATTTCTTTTATGTAAAAGATAATATGAATAAGTATAAAAAAGAAAAAGAACTTATTATCGGTGAAATTATTAAATTTGAAATGAACAGTTTTCAATATAAAAACAACAAAGAAAAAGAATTGCAACTATATAAAAATGTTTCAAAAATAATTGGAATTAAAAGAGCAATAGGCGATGAAGATGAGTAAAAATACAATTAAAAATTGAGTTGAAAAAAAATATAGATTATTGTACAGAAAATATCTTATTTCAAAAATTTGATTTATTGCATTAAATCTTATTTCATTTTTCTTAGTAGCTGCAATGATCATTTTAAATATATATGCAATAAGAAAAAATCCATTTCAAGATACAAAACCTTTATATGTTTCATTAGCTGTTTTAACTGGATTTGTTGGATTTTTTACATCTGTAACATCATTTTTTACATTAAATAGAAGTTCTAATATTTACAGAAAACAATTGAAAGAAATTGAAAATGAAAAGAAATTATTTAATTCTAAAGATGAAAAATATAATGTTAAGAATAAAAACGAAGTTTTCCTGAATAGCATTTTAGAAATATTAAATCCTAATTAAAATAATGTAAAATTTCAATATGAGTATACCAAGAATAGTTCATTATGTTTGAATGGGTGGAAAAGAAATGCCTCCTAAAACAAAAGAGATAATTGAAAATAATAAAAAAATATTGGGTCCAAAGTGAGAAACAAAAATATGAACTGAAAAAGAATTTGATGTTAATTCAAACGAATATACAAAATATCATTATGAAGGAAAAAATTGAGCATTTGTGTCAGATTATTTGAGAGCTTATGTATTAAAAAAAGAAGGTGGATTTTATTTTGATACAGATATTCTTTTAAATAAGTCATTAGATGAATTTATTGATTATGATTTTGTTACTTCAAGAACTATGGTAGTATGATTTACAATTTCAATTTTAGGATCTAAAAAAAATCATAAATATTTAAATGAATATTTAGATGTTACAACTCATCCTATTCTTACTACTATGCCTCCAAAATTAATGTCTACTCATATATATACATATGTAATATGCAAGAATTTAAATTTCACTCATAAAGATGAAGTATATGTAAACAAAGAAGAAAATTTAATTGTATTAAAAGAATCTCAATTACAACTAGATATTAATGATGGTGAAAACATCGCCGTACACTTACACCATGATAATTGAAAGGGAAGAAAATGAAAATTAAAGAAGTCGAAGTATTACAATAAGAAAATTTCTTTCCAAAAAAATTTGTCTCCTGAAATAATTGAAAAGGAATATGAAAAAGTTATCAAGATAAATAAAAAAATTGAAAGAATATTAAAAAAATAATTTTCATTTTTTATGATATTATTAAAATATGAAAAATGATATTTTAAAATTTTTATCTATTTGTAATAAATTAAAAGTAAGTGAACTTAAAGAAGAATTGGAATGATCGATAGGGAAAATTCAAAAAATTAAAACAACTTTGATTGATTTAAATTTCATAAACATTAAAAAAACTAAAATATATTTAACAAAAACAGGAATAAGTGAACTTAAAAAATATAAAGCTAAAAACATTGTTATATATGCAGCTGGATTTGGATCTAGATTGAAGCCAATCACCAACTCTATTCCAAAGCCATTAATAAAAATAGAAAATCAAACTTTAATTGAAAGTTTGATTTCAAAAATTCCTTCCGATATCAATGTTTTTGTTATTACTGGTTATTTAAATAAAAAGTTTGATTTTTTAAATAGAAAATATAAAAATGTATCTCTTGTATATAACGAAAAATACAATACAGAAAATAATATTTCATCTTTTATAAAAAGTTTAGAAAAAGTAAATGGAAATACAATGTTCTTTGAGGGCGATGTTCTTTGAAAGAAAAAAAGAATTTTTTTCTATGGAGCAGAAACTTGAATTTACGCTTCAAAGGAAAAACGAAAAAATGAATGAACATTAAAAGTCAATGGAAGAATTGCAAACGGATATGAATTAAATGGAAATGGTCCACTATGAGGAAATGGATATTTCATTTCAAATGAAGATATTTTAAAAATAAAGAAGAATAAAGAAGAATATAATCCGAACGATTATGCTGAATCATTAATATTCAAAAACAATATTACAATGAGAATTGAATATTTAAAAAAAGATGATAAATATGAAATAGACACATTAGAAGATTATAGAAACATTGCTAGTGAATGACCGATTAAAAAATTAGGTAATCCAATGGAAGCAATAATGTTTGCACATTCAGTTGAAATATATGAAATAACTGATTTTAATATAATTAAAGGAGGACTTACAAATGATGCATATAGTTATATGATTAAAAACAAAAAATTTGTAATAAGATTTCCTAAACAAGAAACTAATAAAAACATTGATAGAATTAATGAAATGAAAATTTTAAATAATATAAAAGATCTTAAAATTTCTTCAAATGTATTTTATGCTGATAGTAAAACAGGAATATTGATTACTGAGTTTATAGAAAACATTGATAATAATATTGATTTCAATAATAAATCAATTGATATTTTTTCATTGCACAACAAGATTCATAATTCAAAAATTAAAGTAGATAATATATTTAATCCGATTGCTTTATTTAATAAATATACTAAAAATAAAAATATATTCGAAATAGAAAAATATAAAAATAAATTCTTATTATTAGCAAATAAATATTATTCACACGAAACAGAAAAAAATTTTGTTTTATGTCATAACGATTCAATAGAGGGAAATATAATTAAAGCAAATAATAATTATTTTTTAATTGATTGAGAATTATCATCAATGAATAATAGACATTGAGATCTAGCATCATTTATTATTGAAAATAATATTAATAAAAAAAATGAAATGAAACTTATAGAAAAATATAAATTTAATAACGATGTTTTAAAAGACATAAAATTTTTATTAATGTTTCTTTGATCTGCATGATGTTATCAATATAAAAGAGAAAAATGAGAACAAAAAATAATTAATTATTATTCAAAAACTTTAGAGAGGTTGACTAATAATGAAAAATAAATTAATTGCTTTAGTGTCGGCTGTTTTTTGAGGCTTTGATCCAGTATTAACAAGTGAATCTTCAAATGCAATAAAAACAAATAAAAATTCAACTTTTTTATTTTCATTTTTAAAAGAAATATTGTGTTTAATTTTCACATTAATTCTTTTTAATAAAAAAATAAATTTTAAACAAATTAGCAAGAGAGATAAAGTGCTTTTATCAATTGGTGGAATTTTTGGTGGTGGAATTTCTCTATCATTTTATGTTACTTCTATGAATATAATTGGTTTTGGTTTATCAGATTTATTTATTTCAATGTATCCATTATTTGTATTATTTACATCCAGACTTTTATTTAAAGAAAGATTATCTTTCTTATCATTTGTAGGAATTATATTAATTCTATCTGGATCGATAACTGTCGGGATTGATGTTACTACAAATGGACAATATTATGGAATAATCTTTGCAATATTAGGTGCAATTTCATATGGGATTGAAATAGTCTGTGTAAAGTTTGTAAAAAGTGAAACTAACGTAGGGACAATGTTAACCTTAAAATATTCTGGCTCTGTTTTAGCTTTATCAATGATTTTAGTTGTATTGATATTTATACCTGATTTTATTTCTTGAAAGAATATATTGTCAATAAGTTTAAAAATTGAGGTTCTATTTATTTTATTAGCTTCAGCAAATGCACTTGCATCATACATTTTTTATTATATTGCTTTGTGAAGAACAAAAACTCCATCGATTATAGTTGCAATAAATTCCTCATATGTTTTAGTTGCTATGATTATTTCATGATCACTAAATGATTCTGCTTTCAATGTTTATAATGTTACAGGAACAATTCTTATCTCTCTTGGATTAGCTGTAATTAATATACCTGTCAAAAATAAAAGTAAGAATAAGAAGTTTGTAAAAGGTATAATTTAAATATGTTAATTTTTTATATAGTTTTTCCAATATATTTAGTATTTGCAATCATTTTATTAATTTATCAAATGAAATCAATCGGTAAAAGACGTCATTTAGCACTTACTATTTTCCACTCTCTTACACTAATGATATTTAGTCCGATTTTTATTATAATAAACAAAAAAACTAGAGCCAAATATAGAAAAAATACTCCATGAATGATTGAAGAAATTGAAAAGAGAAAAGTAAAATATCATTTAGTATGAGGAACATTATTGTTTGCATATAGAAATAATAACTTCGGTGATGATGATATAGATTTAGGAATGTTTAGAGAAGATTTCAATGACAAAAATCTTAAAGCATTTACAGAAATTGGTTTTAAACTTTCAGAAGAATGATCTATTGGATCTAAAGTATATGAAAGAACTTATTTACATAAAAAAAGAAAATTATCATTAGATATTTTTGTAGTTGATAAAGGTCATGAAAAAGGAATGTCATTTGATGAAAAAAATAATAGATATTCAAGAAGACCAACAAATATTGATTATGATATAGAAAGAATTAAAATTGCCGATATTAAATCAAATGTTCCAAAGGATATCGAAAAATATCTTGAATGAGCTTATGGAGATTGAAAAAAACCTGATAAAAAATATCATTGATTTTATGGTCCATCAAAATATCCAGCTACAATTATTAATGACGCAAATATAAAATATAAAAAATATTAAATTTTATAAACATAAAAAAATAATATAATGTAATATATGATTTATTCAATATTAATGAGTATATTGATTTTACTTGTAGTTTCTATATTATCGTTGTTCCTTGGACAAATCTTTGTTAATAGATACAAATTATTTAACGGAGTAACAAGTTCATATTTTTCTATCGGGATAATAACATATTTTTTTATTACATTTCTATTTCTATTACCATTTGTTGTTTTTAAAACAAAACTAGAATTTTTAGGTATTGTTGAAATAGTTAAAAATTTATCCATCATCATATTTATATTAAGAAATCAAAGTGAAATTAATTTTAGAAATACAAATTATAAAAAAATTACATGATTTTTTATATTCGGAATATTTACAACAATTCTAATAAATATTGTTGTATCTAAATTAGATGGTGGAACCAGTTTAAATAATTTATTCCAAAATAAATATGCTGTTGATAAAAATATAATTAATTCTTATGATAGTCATGGCTTTGAGGGAAAATTATCAAACTCACAAGAATTTCTAACTTGAGTTCATTGAAATGCAATAATTTGATACATTAAAATTAATCCTGAATTTTTTACTTATTGAATTTCTAAATTCTTTATAACAATGATTGGATTATCAATAGTCATGACATTTCTTTACAAATATATTAGAAATATTTTTATTGCTCCAATTATTGCATTATCATTACTTCTTTTAACTAACTATGTTTATGGTGTTTCTGCTGCTGCATTAAATAATGATTATTCATACATTTTTATAATTTTATTTATTTTTACTGCGTTGTTTATAAATTGAAGAAATGAACATTTATCAAAAGTATTAATTGTTGCAGCATTTTGTGCATGAACAATGAATTATTCAATGATAATTATTTATCCGTTTATGATCTTTTCATTATTCATTTCAAGACTTGCTTTAAAACAAAGTAATTCATTGGCGTTATTATGTATAGAAGCCATTCCTGAATTAATGATGATAGGTATAGTGTATTGAGATCAATTATTAGGAATAATATTAATAGGTGCAATTGTCTTATCTGGATTATTATGAATTATTTATAGAATAGATAAAACGAATCCATTTTTAGAACAATCATCACTTTGGTTAATTAAGAAGAAGTATTTTTTCTTAGCCATCATGTTGTTTGTATTTATATTGGTAAATGTTATTTTAATTTCAACAAATAAAACTGATTTTTGGTTTGGTTTTGATCCACATAATATAATATTTAGTTTTGGTAATGAAGCAAATAATTTAACATCGTGATTGTATTATTCTAGTTATTTAATAATAATAGGTTTATCAATTTTTTGAGTTACTAAATCAAAAAGTACCACAATTAAATTATTTTCACTTTTCATTCTTTCCTTTGTTGTCTTTTTCTATTCTCCAATATCAATAAATACATGAAAATTAATTTTTCCTATATTAGATACAAATACAAATTATTTAAAATCTGTTTTCATTTTCCCATTTGTAATAATTTTGACAAGTTTAATTTTTGGAGTAAAAATAAAAAACTGAAGAAAAGTTGTATTTACATTATTACCAATAGCTAGTATTTCATTAACTATGGCAACTATAGACTATTCATTGTATTCAAAGAAAGACTTCATAAATGGTTCTTTTAAAAATGTTGATAATATTGTTGATTGACTTAATAGAAATGAACCAAACAAAAGTATAGGTGGCGATATATATAATTGAGCTTATAAATATAATGGCGACTTTAATGAAACACTTGGCAACGCTCAAATTTGAATAATACATGTTGATAATATTACTCCTGATATTGATTTCGCATCTTATGGATATAAGGAAATTGCAATGTTTGATTCTTATCAAATCTTTTCAAAATAAATTAATATATTGGTAAAATTTAAAATATGATTAATAACAATTATAGTCAATGAAGTAATAGTAAAAAATTAATCAGCGATGACTATAAAAATATAAAGAAATATAATAATGACAAAATTGATGATTTATTTAATGATTCATTTTCATTTTCAAAAAACCAAGTAACAAGTATAGTAGAGCTTGGATCTGGATATTTTAATAAATATACATTAACTAATATGACCATGGAATTACTAAATAAAATTCCAATTGATAAAGAAATTTTAATTACACATGATGGTAGTGAAAATGCTAAACATTTCTCATTTCTAATGCAAAGTATATTTAGTCAAAATGATAGAAAAATAATTTCATTCAAACATAACGAAGGAATAACAAAAGGATTTGCATATTATTTTTCACACAAATATGAAATGAAATACGCAATATATTTAAATTCTAATAGCAAAAAATTAATAATCGAAAATGTTGGAACTGGTGTTATTGATTTTAACTTTGATAGCAACTTAAAAGAAGATGTTGAGTATAGTGATAATTGAAAAATAAATAATGAAAATTTAAAAGTTTTTTCAAATGATGTAATAGAAGATTTTTCAGAATTAGTATTAAGTTCAATTATTGATAAGAACAATTTAAAAGATTGTAGTGTTTTAATATCTAGTAATTCAAATTATCAAACAAAGCTAATTGAAAAAATAATTGGTGGAAGCGGTATAGATTATTTTATTTCTAAAAGAACAACAAAAAACAAAATTGAAAAAAATAAAATATATGATAAAAAAATATTGAGAAGAATTTTCAGAGAAACAAGAGCCAAAAAAGCCGATGTTGGAATAGTTCAAAACTTTGCAGGAACAAAAAGTTCTGTTATTGTAAAGCATAAAAAGAGATATGCATTTTTAGAAGATAGTGAGTGAGTAGGAATTTATTTAGAATATCTTTCAATTAAAAACATAACTGGATATATTATTTTAAGTACATCATCTAATAGATTGTTATTTGATTTAGCTAAAAAAAATAATATAAAAGTTGTTACATATAATTCAAATGAAGATATTATTCCGATAATAAAAAAATATGGAAAAAAAGATTTTTTATTTGGTTTCGATGAGGGTGATGGTTTTATAAATAACAAAACTTTAAATCATGATTCTATTGTAGATAGTTTAATAATTTCTGATATGTGTAACTATTTCAAAAGTCAAAGTAAAAGCTTATACTCAATGAAAAAATGAGCAATGAATAAAAGTGGAAGTTGAAAAGAAAAATCATTTAGAGAAAAATTGAATTATGAAATAATAAATAATCTATTCAAGAGAATAAATACAAAAGATGAACTTGGTGGTTTTAAAATTGTAAATAAGGAAACTATTAGTTTTGGTCTAAATTATAAAAAAATAATAATAAAATTTAAAGATCAAAAAACTCTTGTTTTATCTCAATTAAATGAAACATTAAGACAAACATATTATTTTAAAGATGATGAAAACATTTCTAATACAATAAGAGATATCAAAAAAGTAAAAGATGATATTTTTGAATTTACAGAAGATTTAGATAGTAAAAAAATAACTAAAAAAACAGTTATTAAAAATTTAATATACTTAGCCGTTCTTGCTGGAATTCTTGTATTTGTTTTTGAAGTTGTTTATTACAAAACTGGAATAGCATTAATTCAAGATCTTTGATCATCTTTAAAAAATTCTTCTCATGATGGCAGAGTAATGTGAATAATTCTTGCTTTTTTAGCACCGTTTTCTACAAGATTATTAGAAGCATTTTTCACAATAAGAGCATCCAAGGTATTAGGCAGTCAAGTTAAATTGAGGCATTCATATATAGCATCAATAATATCTATTGTTATTTCTAATATAACACCTCTTTCAATTGGTGGATCAGCAGGATCATATTGATATATGAGAAAAAAGGGATATACAAGAAGAGATATGGCAGCATCATATTCTTTAAATGTTTTATTCTATCAAATAAAAGTTGGAATTATGGCAATTGTGTTTTTACCGATAGGTTTAAATATGTTCAGCTCAGCATTTTTTGCTGATACACCAGCAGCAAAATCCCTTCTTACATTAACAATTATCGGTTTATCATTTGATATTTTTGCAACAGTTATGATTGCCTTATTAATATTTTCTAAGAGAATTCATTATTGAATTGTTGTAACTACAACAACATTGCTTGATTGAACATTTTTCATTAAAGATAACGATTGAAATACTGCACAATATTTAAATGAAATGGCAGATATTAGATATGGAATCAATTTTATAATGACCAAGAAATGATTGGTACTTGAACTTGCAATGTATGAATTCATCCCTATATTCATTTTGGGTGGATATTTTTCAGCAAAAATAATAGGAATACCAAACGAAACTTCTGGATCATATTGAAAATTTATGGTTGGTACAAAATTAGTTCAAGCAGCTAATTCACTTTCTCCTACGCCTGGAGCTGCAGGTACTACTGAATGATTTACAATAAAAATATTCTCTGTTGTATTTAATGAAAATAGCGCAGGAAAAACTCAATCACTTGTAGATGATTTTACAGCAATGTATAGACTGTTCGATTATATGATTCCAGTAATAATTTCTACTTGAGTTTTACTTTCTATATATGGTTATGAAAGACATAATATAAAAATTAAAAAAATAAATAAAAATCTAGAATTGATGAAAAAGAAAGTCATTAACGATAAGAAATTTAAAATGACATTTATTTCAATAAATGGCGGATTATTAGTCTCCATTATGATAGTGTTAGGAATTCTTCTTTATACATAATGATTAAATTTTCTTTTTTAGTAGCTGCTTATAATACAGAAAAATGAATTGGTGAATGTATTGATTCTTTAGTTAATCAAGATTTTGATAAAAGTAAATATGAAATCGTTGTTATAAATGACGGTTCAAAAGATACTACTTTAAAAATATTGAAAACTTATAAAAATATAAAAATCATTTCAAAAGAAAATGAAGGATTGTCCCCAACAAGAAATTATCAAATAGATAATGCTACTGGTGATTGATTTATTTTTGTTGATGCAGATGATTATGTTTCAACTGATTTTTTGAAAGAATTAGATAAAAACTTAAAAGATAATAAAAATTTTTATTTAATTAATGAACACAAAGATGGAAAAGCTGAAAAAATAGATAATAAAATCCAAAAGAATAAAATGGATGATGGAATCGCTTCAAAAGTAATACATAAAAATTTATTTAAAAATTATAGATTTCCAAAGCATAAATTCGCAATAGAAGATTGGGATTTTTTCGTTCATAAATATAGTGAATTTAAAATTGATGATTTAAGAGATGTTAAAAACTTATGATATTTCTATAGATACAATTCTGAATCATTAAGTAAATCTAACAGTGTATATAGATCAAGATTACTACATGCAATAGAAATATTTGAAAACCCCATTACTAGAAAAAGCAATTTAGAAAACAATATAATTGGTCACATGTATCCTCATCTATATATGATGGCTAAATTATGATTCCCAGATTTATTAAAAAGAGTTAAATCAATCAAATATAAATCTAAAAATTCAATTAGTTTAAAAATTCAATATTGAATTGTCAAAATTGGTATTTTTAATTCATTAATAAGAAAAAGTGTAAATGTCATAAATGAATAAATATCTTTATAATTATGTTATATGATAATTAGATATAATAATAAGCAATTTAATTTGAAAATTGTAAAAGGTTCAAAAGAGTATGTTTTTGTTACTTTACATGGAATTCAATCTAATAATACTTCATGAAGATATTTAGAAAAATGACTAAATGAAAGAGCAACAGTTATAAATTTTGATGCAAGATGTAATGGGCAAGATAAAAAAAGAGCATCAAGAATGCATTCAACATATGTTAGAGATCTTAGAGATGTAGTTTTATGAACTAAAAGAGAATATCAAAAATCTAAAATTATTGTTATTGGTTCTTCATGAGGTGCAGCAGTTGGAATGCATTTTGCAAACAAATATAGTCATCTTGTTCATAAAATTGTTTTATGATCTATTCCTCAAAATATTTTCACATCAGAAGAAGCAAAACAAAACAAAGAAGTTTCAAAGAAAAATAATGAAGGAAAGATTGCTGTTACAAGTAATTTTGAATATGCTTGAAAATTACTTGTAATGTTACTATTTAACATTAATACAAAAGCATATACTAAAATAGATTTAGATAGAACAGCTAATAATAAAACTCTTTCAAGAATGAATAAAATGAAAAAACCTGAAGCAACACCAGTTAAGTTATTTTATGCTGCATGAAAAAATATTTTTCTATCATGAAGAATTATAAAAAAAATTAATAAAGGAACAGATAGAAAACTCTTATATATTCAGTCAACTAAAGATGAATATGCAACAGACAAGAAAATGAAATTTATTAGAAAAAATACAGGAGAAGGTATTGAATATATTGAATTAGATAAAGGAAAGCATGCGTTTCAATGAGAAACAAAAGATGATCTTTATAAAGATGTATTTAAAATGGTTTTCAACTTTATTCAAAAATAGTTTATTACTTTATATAATTTAATAATGAAATTTAAAATGATAGTTACAGATTTAGATGGAACCTTCCTAAAATACCCTGGAGTATTTGTAGATAGTGCTGTAGAAGCTTTTCATAAACTTAAAGAAAAAGGAATAACAACTGTTCTAGCGACAGGAAGAAGTATGGTAGGTTTATCAAAAGTTATTGAGAAAACAAAATTTGATTACATCATTTCTGGAAATGGTTCATATATTATAGATATAAATAAAGATGAAGTAATATATAAAAAATTACTTTCTAAAGAACTTGTTAATGAATTAACAGATTGATTGAATAATAAAAACATTTCTTGATGTGTTGAAGGACCAAATAAAATTGTTTTTAATGATACAGAAAATAATAGAAATCATCCATATGCAAAAACAAATCCATATAAAAATTTATTATTTAAAAATTCATTTGATGACGAAGCAAGTAAAGTTATGTTTTTGAATATAAAAAATTATGATCACTTAGAAAAAATGATTAAAGAAAAATTTCCAAATAAATTTTCTTTTTTTAGAATGAGAATGACACTTGAAATAACAAGTAAAGATGTTAATAAATATTTGGGTTTAAATATAATAAAAAATAAATTAGATATAGATAATAAAAGTATAATTGGTATAGGTGATTCTGGAAATGACATTGAAATGATTAAAGGATTAACTCATTCTGTTGCAATGGGAAATGCACAGAGTATTGTTAAGAATGAAGCTAAATACATTACTGAAAATGTTGATAAGGACGGATGATCTAAAATTTTATATAAGTTAGGAGTAATTGAATAATGAAATTTAAAGCATATTTTATAGATTTAGATGGAACTTTATATGATGGGAAAAAGAAAATTAGTGACGATAATATGAAATCCATTATAGAGAAAAATAAAACATCTCCAGTAGTTATATCTACAGGTAGACCAAAAATATTTGTAGATAAATTATTTAATAATAAATATCCATTTCAATTTTTAATTGCTCAAAACGGAGCAATCATTTGAGAAAAAAATAAAATTATAGAAAAAAATGAAATAAACAATAAAATAGGAAATGAAATTATTGAATTTTTATTAATGAATAATATGGGAATTAAAATTAATGATGAATTAGATGTATATACAAAAAACTGATTATCAAAAATTTGAATATCAAAATTTACTGATTTTAATTCAGCAAAATATAGTCAGATGGGAAAATATAAGTCAATAACAAAAATAGTTGTATTTTCATTTAGTAGAAAAAAGACAAAAAATATAAAAGATTATTTAATGAAAAAATATCCTAAAAAATTGAAATGTATTATAGTTAATAATCGATTTGGTATGGAAATTACACATATTAATGCAACAAAGGGTAATGCAGCTTTAAAAGTACTAAAAAAACTTAAAATTAAACCAGAATTTGCTGTTCATATTGGAGATTCAAATAATGATTTTGATGCTGCAGAAAAACTTGGATATTCAATAGCAATGAAAAAATCAAGTAAAACATTATTGAGTAAAGCAACACATATTGGTCCTAGTTACAAAAAAAGTGGAATTTCAAAAATTTTAAACGATAATAAATATGAAGAAAATAATCTTAAGCAAAAATCTTAAATTTAGCTAATGTTTTATTTTGAATTTTTCAAACACCTCAAAACGCATGACATAAACCTATTCCTAGAATTGAGTATGTAATCATTTTTCAAGGTCATTCTGCTCATGATTTTATTGCATCTGGTAAAGGTAATTTAAATTCACTATATACACCTAAGAAGAAATAATTAACATCATAATCTTCAAATATTCAATCTAATGAAAAAGCAACAAAAGATAAAGTTCATAGAGTTGCTGATGAAATTCATAAATCCTTATATGACATTTTTCATCCTTTTATTGTTCAGATAAGAATCGGCATTATTAATCCAAATCCATGTGCAAGGAAATAGTCTCATCAATAGTAATTATCAACTCCTACATTACGATAGTAAATTTGATCACCAGTATCTAAATTTCCAAAATCTACTAATGTCAAACCAAAAACAGATCCTGCAATTGATCAAAAACAAATATATTTAATTCAATTGTGTTTTTTAACAACTAATAGAATTGCATATAAGAATACACTTAATCTACATAAATGATATGGAAAATACTCTCATTTCAATGGATAACCCGAAGTGATTAATAAAATTCTATTCAATAATGTAAAGGCCATTGTAATTCAACCTATTGTTGGAAGTAATCAGGTGTTATCTTTATACCTTCTGTAAATTTTATTTTTAAAAAACATTATTAATATAACTGTTAAAATAGGAATAATTAAGGCAATTATGTATGAAGGGCCTTGTTTATCTCACGGCAAATTATTACCTTGTCAACTAAAGAAACCCTTTTTAATCATTTAATTATTATAGTATAATTTAACACAATATGATTGAAATTAAAAAGAGATTTAAAAAATTAAGAGAGCCAAATCTCTTTGATGAAAAAGAATTAGCAAAAAAATATGGATTTGATTTATTATATAAACTTAATTATAATGAAAATAAATTCGGTCCATTTCCAGAACTAAAAAATAATTTAAATTTATTTTCTCCGTTCATATATCCTAGATATAAGTCAGTTGATTTAGTAGACAAATTATCAGATCTATATTCATTAAATGAGAACAATTTTTTCATAATGAATGGTTCTGATGCAATTCTAGATTTTATTCCTACGCTTTTTGCTTCAAAAACTCTTAACCAAAATGTAATTGTCCCATCATTAACATATAGTCGTATAGCTCAAACTTGCGTTGTAAATGACATTACAGTAAAAGAAGTTGATTTAGTTAATGGAAAAATAAATTTAGATGATATGTTAAATGCTATTGACAAAAACACTTCAATTATTTATATTGTAAATCCAAATATGCCAACAGGTATTGCTAATACTCAACAGGAAATAAATGATTTTCTTGAAAAAGTTCCAAAAAATATTTTAGTTTTGATAGATGAAGCATATAGAGAATATTCTATTTCACCAAAAAAAGTATTTTCTACAAATAATGAAATAATAAATAAATTTGATAATGTCATTATTACACATACATTTTCAAAATTTTATGGTTTGGCTTCATTTAGAATTGGATATTTGATTTCTAGACCTTACATTGTTGATCTATTTTCAAAAGGAGCGCAAGTGTATAGTGCAAGTAAATATTCTGTACAAGCTGCAGCTGCTTCGCTAGATAATATTGATAATTATTACTTAAATGGAGTTTTAAAGGCAACAAATGATGAAAAAGAGTTTATGTACAAAGAATATGATAAATTAGGTTTAAACTACTATAAATCAGAAGGTAATTTTATTTTCATAAAGGCTGATAACTTTAATAATAGTGATTTGAGAATGTATCTTTTAAAAAATAAAGGTGTACTTATAAGAAATGTTAGAGATTTTGCTCTTAGAATTACAATAGGAACAAGGAAAGAAAATCTTTTAGTTATAGAAGGAATGAAAGAATTTTTTAATAAATAGTGAAGAAATATAAAGTTGATAATGCAATAATTCTTGCTGCAGGTAGAGGTAGTAGATTAAAGGAATTAACAGATAATACTCCAAAGCCACTCTTAGCGCCTAGAGGTAAAATTTTTATAGAAGATATTATTGAAAAATTAATTGAAAAGAAAATAAAAAATGTAATTGTTGTTGTAGGATATTTAGCTGAAAAATTTGATTATTTAAAATTGAAATATGGAGTTAAAATAATTCATAACGAAAATTGAAATAAAGGAAATAATATTACTTCAATTTTAGCAGCTAAGGATCATCTTAAAAATTCATTAATAATAAATGGAGACATCATTCTAAAAGAAAACATTTTTATCAATGAATATAAACATTCTTTAACTTATTGCACTAAAGAAAAAAATATAGATGAATGAATAATTGAAACTAAGAATGGACAAGTAATAAATTTTGATAAAAATGGAATTGATAAGGAAGGCTTTTATCAAAGAGAAATTATTTTTATTACAGAAGATATTTCAAATAACATTTCTAAAGAAATGAATAATGTAAACATTGATGAATATCAAGAGTTTTTTATAATTAATATTTCTAATAAATACAATATACCATTTGGCATGTATGAAGTTAAACCAGGAACGATTTTTGATTTAGACAATATAAAAGAATTCAAAAAATATTCAAAAAATAAATAAAAAAAACAATTACCATTAGTAATTGTTTTTTTAAAGTGTTTTATTTAATTGTAGTTAATGTTTTCATTATTTCATCTTTTGGTAAGTAACCAGTATGAACTGACTTTAATGTTTTACCTTTAAAGAATAATAATGTAGGAACTCCACCAGATTTAACTTCTTCTAAAAGTTTTGAATTATTTCCTTCATCAAGATTAATTTTTATAACATCTGCATGTCCTTCTGAATCTATTTCATTCATAACAGGGCCAAGCATTTTACATGGACCACATCATGTAGCATAAACATCAACAATTGTTAATTTTTTTGAATCACTTGAAATTTCGTTTAAATAGTTTTCGTAATTTGAATCTTTCATTTTTCACTTCCTTTTTAATACTGAATATTATTATATAATAATTGATCATTTTTATAGATAATTTGCTTAATAAGTTTTAGCAAAAATAACATATCTTTTTGTTGGTTTTCCTGTGTAAAAACAAGGTTTTTCCACATTTGGAACATCCCAATTTATCGGGATACATCTGGTTGTTCCGCCATTTGTTTCTATTTTAATTTTCTCTTCATCTTCAGCACTCCCATCAAATGGAACTAATACAAATTTTTGTTCTTTTATTCCTTCTTTTAAGTTTGAATAATTATCGACATTAATAAAATTATTTTTTAATTTATTTTTCGCATTTTTTAATAAATTTGAATGTATATCTTTTAAGATATCATCAACACTATTTTTTACATCTTTAATGTCAACTGTTGTTTTTTCACCAGTATCTCTTCTAACTAATACAATTTGATTATTTTCTATGTCTCTTGGTCCAACTTCTATTCTTATTGGAACACCTTGAATTTCTGATTCACTAGCCTTAAATCCAAAACTTTTTTTAGATCTATCAATTCTTACTCTATATTGAGATGATAATGATGAGAATAAATTATTTGCAACTACAGAAACATTTTCATTTTTGTTAGCTAATATTTTGATAATATCAATTTGATATGGAGCTATTTTTGGAGGCATGATTATTCCTTTATTATCTCCATGAGTCATTATTATTGCACCAATAAGTCTAGTTGATAAACCTCATGATGTTTGGAAAGGTTTACTAACTTTATTTTCTTTATTAGTAAAATTAATGTTGAATGAATTAGCAAAATTTTGACCTAAATAATGAGATGTTCCTGATTGTAATGCCTTACCATCTTTCATCATTGCCTCTATAGTGAAAGTTGTTTCTGCTCCAGCAAATTTTTCTTTATCAGTTTTATAACCTATTATTGTTGGTATTGCTAAGTATTCTTCAAGAAATTTTGAATACATTTTTATTATATTTTCGGAATATTCAATAGCCTCGGATTCACTTTCGTGACAAGAATGTCCCTCTTGTCATAAAAATTCTGTTGTTCTTAAAAAAGGTCTAGTATTTTTTTCTCATCTTATTATATTAGCTCATTGATTATAAATTAATGGTAAATCATTATATGAATTTATATCTTTAGCAAATAAATTTGCAAATAAAACTTCAGAAGTAGGTCTAAGAACTATAGGTTCATCTAATTTAACTTCACCAACTCTTGTTATTGTGGCTAATTCAGGAGCAAAACCTTCTATATGGTCTTTTTCTTTTGTTATATAAGATTCAGGAATAAGCAATGGTAAATAAACATTTTTTGCTCCTTGTCCTTTTATTAAAAAATCTAATTTTTTTTGAATATTGGATCACAACTCGTATCCATTTGTCCTCATTATCATAGTTCCTTTTACGGGTCCATAATCAGCCATTTTTCCATTAATTACAACATCTGTATATCACTTGGAAAAATCGTCTTCTAGTTTAGTTATTTGTTTTAATGATTTCATAATTTATAATATTATAACTTAATTATTATCTTTTTATTGGTTCATAATAATATTCAAAATTAATAATTTCTTTTAAATGAGAATCTATTTTTTTTGACTCTATTTGATAAATTATATTACAGACATTCATTTGTGCAATTTTTGATATTGAAATTATGTCATCAACATATTTTGAATTTTGAATTTCACCAATTAAATCATTTTCAATTATTACAAATTTGAAATTTCAATCAGTTAATAAAAGTAATCTAGATGTTGTGCTATTATTAACTTTAAATGCAACATAAATTCCTTCTTTTTCCATTTCTAATGCTATTTCATTCAATCTTTCAAAATCAGATTCTCTAGTTGTTGGTAAAACATAAATAACTGATTTATTTAATATTTTATTTTTGTTTTCTATAATTCATTCAAGAGAAACATTTATTAGAAAAATAGACTTTTCTTGTTGTACATATTTTGATACTAAGTTTGCATGTAAATTGCTAAGAATTTTTTTATTGTAATTTAATAAAATTAATTTATCAACGACATCATTATTTATATTTTTAAGAGTTGGAAATAAGTAATGTCCAATGCTACTAAAACTTTTATTTGTTCTAACAGTAACTCTTATTGATGCAATTTGATCAGATTTAATTTCTTCTCTAAATTTAGATTGAGCAATTTTAAAATCAATAAATTTTTGTTTTTCTCAAAGTTCAGCATGATCAGCTAAAATTGTTTTTTTACTAATTATTGATTGATAAAGTAAAAATGAATGAGCTTCTTTCGCTCTTTTCAACATTAATTCATTTTTTATTGCAGAAGATAATAAAATTGATTGTCCAGAAGTAAGATTATAAATATCTATATTTAAATGATCATTCTGAAAAGCTTTATACAAGTTTTTAACTGCCTTAGTATATGATTTATCACTTTTTAATAATTCAACCGTAATATATAAAATGCTATTTTCATATTCATATGCATAATTTTTTACTTTCAGCGTTTTTAAAATTAACTTTATAGCTTTTCTAAATAAAATAATATTTATTTTTCCATTTCATTGCATAGCAATTGAAAGTGTTCTAGATTGATCATTTTCGGATATAAATTTCTTTTCTTTTAATTCTATTTGTGTTACTTTTGATCTAGTACTCATTTTTTTATAATAAATAGAAATTTGAATTTTGTTTCTCAAATTTCTTGTGGCTATTAAGTTTAATAAATATTTAGATTTTGTAGTTGTATGAGTAGTTTGATATTTATAAATCTTTCCATCTAATGATTCAGATGTTTCAACTTCAAATTTATGAATCAATGATCTTATTCATTTTGAAATATTATTTGGCATCGATGCTAAAAAACTATTTAATCTTCTTCCATCTGAAGTTAAAATAGCACCGAATGTAAAAATCTTATTAGCTATAATAGTATTTTTCATTAAATAAACTTTTTGATTTTCTAAATTAATTTCATATGCTATCAATGAATTGGTTGGGGTAAAATGTTTTTTTCTTTTTATAAGAAATAAATAGAAGAAATAAATTCCTACTAAAATTAAAAATATTATTATAAAAACAACATTTAATGCTTCCATTGTTACCTTACCACTTCTATTGCCTTATGATTTTTCATCAATGTTTTTATACTGGTGGTACCTTTAAATTTTACATCTATTGTTCGATGATTAACAACAATTACTTCACCTACGCCAAAATTAATGTGTCTAATTTTATCTCCAACACTAATTGTGTATTTTTCATCTGAATAATTGTCTTTGTAATCACCGGTTTGAACATAAATACCAGATAATTTTTTAACATCTATTCCCATTTCTTTAAAAAACCTTGAAGGTTTCTTCATAGTTTCAAAATCTTGAGAATACCCTTTTGAATCAGTTAAAAACAATTTCTTTTTAGCACGTGTTAAAGCAACATATGCCAATCTTCTTTCTTCTTCTAATTTTTCTTTATCATCAAGTGCTCTTGATGAAGGGAAAACTCCTTCTGACATTCCAAGAATAAATATATTGTCAAATTCAAGTCCTTTTGCAGCATGAATTGTCATTAAAGAAACAAAATCTTTCACTTTATAAATTTTGTCTTCTAATGATCATAAAGCAATATTTTTTAAATATTTATCAATAGTATTTTCTTTGTTTTTTTCTCCGAAATCTTTCATTCCTTTGAATAAAGAATTTAGATTTTGTATTTTATCCATTTGATTTGTATCAATTAATTGTTGTATGTATCCAGTGTATTTAAGAAATTCTTGTAAGACTTTTGACATTGGAAATTTTTTCATTCCAGATCTACAAGTTTTAAAATAGCTAAATAGTTTTCTTAGTTCTTCTTTTTGTTTATTTCCTATAGGCAATGAATTAAAGTTTTTTATTATATGTTTAAACAATGGAAGATCTACATCACTTGCAGATTTTCTTAATTTTGCTACTGTAGCATCACCAATACTTCTAGATGGTTTATTTATTATTCTTAATAAAGCAGTTTCATCAGAATTATGAATAACAGTTAAGAAAGCTATTGCATCTTTTATTTCAGAACGTTGATAAAATTTTAATGAACCAAAAACCCTATATTCAACTTCTTTCTGCATTAATTCTTGTTCAATATATTTTGATAAATAATTTGCTCTATATAATATGGCAATATTTTTTAATTGAACTTTATTTCTTCTCAATTTTTGGATTTCGTTAACTATTCACTTTGATTCAGTAACGGGAGTTGTACCATGATAATAACTAACATCTTCTCCATCTTCATTTTGTGTAAATAATTCTTTTTTATATCTATTCTTATTCTTTTTTATAAGTTTATTTGAAAGTTTTAATATTTTTTTCGTAGATCTATAATTCTCTTCAAGAACAACTGTTTTAGCTTTCTTAAAATCTTCGTGAAATTTAAGTATTATTGAAACATCAGCTCCACGTCAAGAATAAATAGTTTGATCCGGATCACCAACAATAGTAATATTTTTATGAAAGCTTGATAAATATTTAATAATATTATATTGAATCAATGATGTATCTTGAAACTCATCAACTAAAATATATTCAAATTTATTAGCTCATTTTTCTCTAACTTTTTTAGATGATTCCAACAATTTTTCTGTGTATATTAATAAATCATCAAAATCAAGCGCTTTTATTTCTCTAACTCTATTTTCATATAATCCATAAACTTGTGAAAATAATTTTTCACTATCATTTTTATAATTCTTCTTTGCATCTTCAATGTCAATTTTATTAATTTTCATTGTTGATATATATTCTAATGATTGATTATGAGGAACATCTCTTGCATTTAACCCTAATTTTTTATATACAAAAGATAATATTTGTTTTTGATCAATAGTATCTATTATTTTAAAATCATTAGGAAGATCTAAATGTTGAATATCTTGTCTTAATATTTTTACAGCAAGTGAGTGGAAAGTAGAAATATTAGATTCATTAGCAATATCACCAATAATATTTATTATTCTTAATTTCATTTCATTTGCAGCCTTATTTGTAAAAGTAACAGCTAAAATGTTTTGTGGTGCAAGTCCCATATCTCTTATAAGATACGCAACTTTTCTAGTTAAAACTCTTGTTTTTCCCGCTCCTGCTCCAGCAATAATTCTTAGTTGTCCTTCAGTGTGAAGAACACATGCTTCTTGGTTTTTGTTTAAGTTATCGAATATTTGTTTCATTATAACCACCTTACTTGTGTGTCATTAATTTTTACAGGTTGTAATTTTTCAGTATATTGTTTTGCAACTTCTTTTGTTTTTTTAGGTTGAATAATAAATGCATTAGCACTTCTATCGTGAAACCCTCTATTTTCATTATTAGGAATTATTGTTATAGCAACAAAGATTTGAATGAATGTTAATATTGATGAAAAAGATCCAACGATTGATATTCTTGTTTTATCTCATATAGATAATTGTTTCAATAAATTTGAATCTCCATTAATGGATGATTTTATTCTAGTAATTGTAAAAATTAATGTGTGATTAATAACAGCTGTTACCATCAACATTATAAAAGCTCAACCGAATCCATAAAAAATTTCCCTCTTTATTATTGTATTAATATAATTATTGTTAGTTGATTCCACTTTTATTTTTACAGATCAAAAACCGAAAGTGTATCCTTTTGTTAAAATCGGAATTAAAACCATTTCAATTAGTAATAGTGCTACAGTTGATAAAGCTCAAATATAAAATAAATATGATTCTCTAAATTCTCAAACACTATTTATTTTAACAACACAAATGAATAGAATTAGATATGAAAAAACAAAGACTAATAATAAGTCTATTAGTCTAGCTAATGCTCTTCTTCAAAAGCCAATTGTATAGAATACTTTTTGTTTTTCCATTAAATTTCCTTCTTTATTTTTAATAAATTGATTTTAACTTACTCTCGTATGATGTTTGACTCTTAGGCATTTCTAAAAGGAATTTATTTTCTTTAATATTTTTATTTGATTTAATATATTTGTTTTCCATCAAATTCATTTTATATTCATCAGATGTTTCAATTTTTTTAATTAATTCTAATTGCTTTGCAAATTGTATTTTATTTTTTGTTGCCATAACATACAACATGAGATCTATTCTTATATGCCTATGAGCTGTATATAGAACAGGTAAATAAATTTCTACATTTACATGACTTTGAAGATAGTTCATTACTTCTAATCATGATCTAGTAATTTGTAAAGAACTAATTGTTAATCTGTGTGGTACTGTAATATCAATTAAGACTTTATTAATAGCTAAAAATGTTTTTATTTTAGATAAAATTACAAATAATTCAACAATTGAATATCTTGAATTTGGTTCAATTTTAGAAGTATATTTATTTTCCAATAATGTTTTCTTTGAAAAAACTTTAGAAAAAATAGAAGGAATAATTTGAGAATATAAATCTGGATTCTTTTGCAAATCGTGAACAACATTAGTTTTCATTCTTGGTAAAACTTTGTGTTTTAATGCTTTTCTATAATGAACACCATATTCATAAACATCAGCAGGTGCTTTTTCAATTTTTTTCAATATTGTATTAACAAATGATTTATCTATTAAATCTGTTGGAGATAAAATAGTAACATAATTACCATCGACTATTTTTATAGATCTTCAAATAGATGAAGATCTATATTGTCTTTTGGAATTTAATATTAATTTAAATTTGCTACCTAATTCCTCTTTGTATTTTTCAATTATAGAAAAATCATTCTGTGTCGGAACATCAATAATTAATAACACTTCGAAATTCTTATTTGTTTGAGTTATTAATGTATTTAATAGAGCAGATAATTCATTATGTTGTTTATATGATAAAACTATAAAACTTATTTTATTCTTTGATTTAATCGTAGTCATATTAAAATTATATTATATATTTGCCAAAATGTCATTTTTCTTGGTATTTTATATAATATTACATTAATAAATTATTTGGTGTTCTTGGGAAAGGGATTGAATCTCTAATATTATCTATTCCTGTTACATACATAACAAGTCTTTCAAAACCTAAACCAAATCCAGCAGATCCTGGATAACCTTCTTCTCTAATATTTAAATATCATTCTAGATCTTTTATATCAATGTTTAGCTCTTTCATTCT
The DNA here is from genome assembly GCA_024721275.1 of Mycoplasma sp. Lineage (GTDB taxonomy): Bacteria > Bacillota_I > Bacilli_A > Mycoplasmatales > Metamycoplasmataceae > JAMPIX01. The sequence goes on along the minus strand of JAMPIX010000001.1, from coordinate 52,994 downwards.
AGAAATTAATACATCCACTTTGTTTTCTCTCTGTGAACCACCAACTAATTCACCAATTCCTGGAACTAAAATATCATATGCAGCAACAGTTTCATTGTCATCATTTAAATACATATAAAAAGCTTTTATTTCTTTTGGAAAATTAGTAATTGCTACTGGTCCTTTAATAAATTCTTCTGATAAATATTTTTCATGTTCTGTTGCTAAATCGATTCCAAAAGAAATTTCTGAATTTTCAAATCTGCTTGAAACTTTTTGTAATTCAACAATTGCATCTCTATAATCTAAAATTTTTACTTTATTGTTTATAACTTTATCTAACTTGTTTAATAATGTGTTATCAGATATTTCATTTAAATATTTGAATTCAGGAGTTAATTTATCAATAGTATTTTTTATAACTTCTTTTAACATGTCATCTGTTATTTCAATAATATTTTCCAAATCTGTAAATGCTACTTCAGGTTCTAGCATTCAAAATTCTGCTGCATGTCTTTGAGTATGAGAATTTTCAGCTCTAAAAGTCGGTCCAAATGTATAGACTTTTTTAAATCCGTTTACATATGCTTCAGCATGAAGCTGACCTGTAACAGTTAAAGATGCTTCTTTTCCAAAGAAATTTTTATTAGCTTTAGATATTACACTAAAAGCTTCTCCTGCACCTTCTCCATCGTTTCCAGTTATTATTGGAGTATTACATAATAAATAACCTTGCTTTGCAAAGTAATTGTGAACTTCTTGAAATAATGTTGATCTAACTCTCATAACAGCTCTAAAGATTTTTGTTCTATGTCTCTGATGAGGCATTTCTCTTAAAACTTCCTTTGAAAATTCATTTTTTTGAAATGGGTAATTTATTGTTGAATTTTTTATTAATTCAATTTTCGATGCTTTCATTTCACATGGCTGTTCCCTCTCAGGAGTTCATTCTATTTTTCCATTGATAATTAATGAAGCTCCAATTCTATATGAAAGTATTTCTTCTAAATTGAATTCATCTTTTTTTACAACTATTTGTATATTTTCTAATGTACTTCCATCATTTAAAGTAATAAAGGCAATATTTTTATTTCCTCTAACAGAAATTATTCATCCGCTAATTTGAATATCATCATATTTTTTTGAATTGTTATCTAAAATTTCTTTTATAGATATTTTCATAATTACATTCCCTTTCTTATTTTATTGTAAATATTTGTAATAGCACCTTTATTTAAAATAGAATTTATTACATCTGCAATTGCAGGTGCAACTGTTATTACTTCTACTTTGTCTGACTTAATTTCATGAACAGTTTCGATTGTGTCTAGTATATATACTTTTTCAATTTCTTTTGTTTCATCAAATAACTTAAACCCTCTTGAAAATAATCCGTGAGAAGCAGCAATAATAACTTTTCTAGCACCACATTCATTTTTAATAAACTTAGCGGCATTTACTATTGTTCCGCCCGTATCAATCATGTCATCTATTAAAACAACATTTTTATTTTTGACATTACCTAATATTCCAAAAACATCTGATTTATTTGCTGCTGTTCTACGTTTATCAACAATTGCAATTTTTATTGTATCTGAAATAAGTTCAGCTAAAACTCTTGCTCTTGTTGCTCCACCATGATCCGGAGAAACAACTGTGAATTTACCTGTTTTATTTATTGTAGGGGCTAATAAATATTGACCTCTTAAATCATCAACTGGTAAGTTAAAGAATCCTTGAATAGAAGGATTATGTAAATCGATAGAAATTATTCTTGTTGCGCCAGCTGTTGTTAATAAATCAGCAATTAATTTTGCAGTTATTGGTTCTCTACCAGAAGATTTTCTATCTTGTCTTGCATAGCCATAATATGGAATAATAACACTTATTGATTTTGCTGATGCTCTTTTACACATATCTATAAATATTAGTAGCTCCATTATTTTTTCATTAACAGGTGTTGATGTTGATGCTACAACAAAAATATTTTGTCTTCTCATAGAAACATTTGATTTTGTTAATATTTCCCCATCTGCAAAAATTGTTTTTTTATAGGTTGACATTTCTATCCCTAATTCTTTCGAAATCTTTTTACCTAGTTTTTCTGAACCTGCAATTGCAAATAATTTCATTCCTTTTTCTTCAATCATTATTTCCTCTTTTCCTTTGTTATTTGTTCCGCTCTAGCGATTATTATTTCATTTCCATTATTACTTTTTGTTACAGTTGATCCTGCTGCTATAAATGTATTTTCTTCAATTTGAATTGGTGCAACCAAAGTAACATTGGCTCCAATTTTTACATTATTTTTTATTAATGTTTTGTAATAAACACCTTTTTTAAAATTTGTATTTGCAGTTACAAGTCCTGCTCCTGCTTCGACTTCTGATCCAATTATTGAATCTCCGACATAAGATTTATGATAAATAGCTGAATTATTTTTGATGGTTGAATTTTTTATTTCACAATATGGACCAATTATTACATTGTTTCATATTTTTGAATCATTTCTTATAATAGAATAATTTCCAATAAATGTATCATTTTCAATTGTAGAATTAAAAATAGAGCAACCCATCATTAATGTGCAATTTGCTCCAATTTTTGAATTTTTATTAATATAAACACCAGGATAAATAATTGTTCCTTGTTGAATTTGTGCGCCCTTCTCAATGTAGGTGTTATTTTTATCTACAATTGTTACATTATCAAATGAATTAATAAAATCTGGTGCTTTCATATATAAATAAATTTTACAATATTTAATACAATAAAAAAATTATTTATTAAGGTGTTTATATAATTCAATAAAAGTTTTATAGTCAAGTTCTTGTGCTCTACAATTATCTTTAAGTTTTAATTCTTGTAATGTTTGAAAAATTTTCTCAGAATCATATTCATTTTTCAAATTATTATGCAATGTTTTTCTTCTCATTTTAAATGATGATTTTATAAGAGACATAACGTTTTTATAATATTCTTTAGCATCTTTTTTTGGTACTAATTTTAAAACAACAGAATCAACATTTGGTTCTGGATAAAATAATTTTCTTGAAGCATTACTTACGTTTTCAACTTCATAAAATAAATTTATTGTTGCACTAAGTTTTGAATATTTTGATGTATTAGGTTTAGCGACTATTCTATCTCCATATTCTTTCTGTACCATGATTATAATTTCATTAAAGTTTGAATTACTATTAATTAATTTAAAAACAATATTTGTAGTTATGTAATACGGAAGGTTTGAAACAATAGTATATTTTTCAGTAAGTTTATCTAAATCAATTTCAAGAAAATCTTTATTAATAATTTCTAAATTTTCATATGTATTTAATTTATTCAAAATATCTATCATATCAGTATCAATATCATATGCAACTATTTTTTCAGCTTGTTGTGCTAGAGGAAAAGTTAAAGCTCCTAGCCCTGGTCCTATTTCAATAATTTTTTTATTTTCTGGATTAATATTATTAATTATTTTTGAAATTATATTGTTGTCTATTAAAAAGTTTTGACCATATCTTTTCTTTGGAAATATATTATTTTCTTTTAATACTTTAATTAAATCACTTTTTGAATTTATCATATTTGTTAATTATATAGAATATGTTATTCAATAATTAAATTAACTCTATAAGAATAGTTCTTTCTATAGATTCTTTTGTTAATGCATTATCTAAGAAAAGAGATGTGAAATTATTAATATATATTTTATTTATTTCATTATTTTCTTTTTCACTTAATATTATCTTTTTTGTTTTTACCATTTTTATATGATTATTTTCATCTTTAATAAACAATAAATTATTTATATCTAATTCATTAAATCAATTAGAATCCTTAAATGCTCTTGCATAAAAATTATTTTTATATTCTATTATTCAAAACTCTTTAAATGTTTTTGAATCATATGTTCTTAAATAATATGTTCCTGTTTTAAAACTCATTATATTCTAAATAACTCCTTTGTATTTTTTAAAATTGCACTAGCTATTTTTTGAACAGTTGTATTTCTAAGTCTAGCTATTTCTTGAACAACATATTTTACATAATAAGAATGATTTGTTTTTCCTCTGTATGGAGACGGTGTTAGAAATGGAGAATCTGTTTCAGATAATATTTTGTTTAGTGGTATTTGACTTGCAACCTCTTTAGTCATTTTTGCACTTTTAAATGTGACTACACCAGAAAAAGAAATATAAAAACCTAATTCAATTAATTTATTAGCTTGCTCTAAATTTCCAGCATATGTATGCATTACACCTTTTATGTTTTTGTATTTTTCAACATCAATAAATTTTATGAATTCATCCATAGCATCTCTTACATGAAAAACTACAGGTAAATTATATTTAATAGCTAATTCCAAATGCTTTTCTAAAGATGTGTATTGCTTTTTAATTTCTTCAGGTTCTTTTGTTCTAAAAAAATCTAAGCCAGTCTCACCAATAGCAACAACTTTTGTATTTCCGATCATTAATAATTTATCTATTTCTTTAAAGTCATCATCTGTTCATTTATTATTTGGATGAATTCCCAGGATAGCAAAAACTTCATCATATTTATTAGATAATTCAATAGCACTTTTAGAAGTTTCAACATCAATTCCTACGTTTATTATTTTTGAAACTTTCTCTTCTATTATTTTTTTTATTTCAGTATCTAAATCGGCATCTCCAGAATAACCTTTAAAAATATGAGTATGTGTATCTACAAACATTATTTACCTAAACAAAAATTTGAAAATATTTCATCCAATAAATCTTTGTTATCTGCCCTTCCTAATATATTTGTTAAATTGTATCATGCTTGCTGAATATCAACAATAGCTACGTCAGGTGTAAATCCATTTTCCAATGCGCTTATTGCAAAAGAAATATTTTGTTTTGAAACATCAATTAATGAAAGTTGTCTTGAATTATAAATTGCATTATTATTAATTTTTATTTTTGAAAATCTATTTTTTAATTCATCAATTAACATTTTTATGTCATTATTTTTTGCAGATATATTTATTTCATTTTCTATATATTTAATATCTGATTTATTAAAGACTTTAATAATGGGTTTGTCATAATTTAATTCCATTTCATCTTTTTTATCATTTAGTAAATGAATAATAATATCTGCTTCTTTTGCAGTTGATAAAGATTTCTTCATTCCAATTTTTTCAATTTCATCTTTTGAATTTTCTCTAATTCCAGCTGTGTCTAAAAAAGTAAACAAAAGTCCATTTATTATTTTTTGACCATCAACAACATCTCTAGTTGTACCTTCTATATCAGTAACAATTGCTCTTTCTTTTTCTAATATTGAATTAAGTAAAGATGATTTACCAGCATTCGGTTTTCCAATTATCGCAACCTTTATTCCTTCATTAATTAATTGAGAATCTTTAGATTCTTGAATTATGTTTTCAATTTTTATCATCAGTTTTTTTAATAATGGTAAAAGTTTTTTTGTAGTTAATATTTCTACATCATCATATTCTGGATAATCAATATTGGTTTCAATTATTGCGATTATATGTAATACTTCATTCTTTAAATCATTAATTAATTTTGAAGTTTCACCATTTAATGTATTAGCTGCAATTTCTGCTTGAAGATCAGTTTTGGCATTAATTAATAAGTCGATTGCTTGAGCTTTTACCAAATCCATCTTTCCATTTAAAAATGATCTTTTTGAAAATTCTCCAGGTAAAGCAAGTCTTGCACCATGAGATAATATTAATCTTAATATCTTATTGGTAACTACTGTACCGCCATGTGCGTTAATTTCTATAGTGTCTTCTCCTACAAAAGACTTCTTACCTAAAAAACACAATACTATAACTTCGTCTAGTATTGTGTTTCCATCTTTTATTAAACCATATGAAGCTTTGTAGCTTTCATCAACTTTTCCAGTAAATATTTTTTTTATTATTTTTATTGCATCTGAACCAGAAAGTCTAATTATAGAAATTGCTTGATTTATATTTCCTGATGAGATTGCTACAATTGTGTCATTTATATTAAACATAATATAATTTTATCTAAAATCTTGTTTTTTAACAATTCAATATGATATTGGTATAAATGATAATGCTAATGCTAAATATACATATAAAATTATGTAAGGATCAACAAACTCTTTTGTTTTAAGAGTATCTAATAATCCTGATGCAGCTCCTAATTCTAATGTTGCCTTTGCTTTTTTCATTTCAGCAGCATTTCTTGCAGCTAATGCAGTTATTCTTGCAGGACCAGTAGCTGTTACTAATGCTGCATTTGCTGCAGTTAACTCTTGAGCTCCATCTTCATAATCTTTATTTATTGATTGATATTTTGGATCAGTTGGATTAGAAATTTGTGTTTTTATATCATTAAATAATTGATCATAATTGAATATAGTATTTAAATCAAAATTAAATGTATTACTTGCTCCTGGAACAACTTTATTAAGCTCTTGTCCCATTGTATCAAATATACCTTCAATAGCTAATGTAGGTCCTCCTAAATCATTTGCTATTTGATCTGCATAAGTATTATCAACAGCTCTATCTCTAACTAATTTTAATGTGCTTCCTGGCGCTCTAGCACTTAGCGCTTCAAATGAAGATGAAAAAGCTGAAGTATCGCTTGGTGATGTACCACTTGCATCTCTAGCAATTTTTCCTAATTGAGAAACTTGATATTGTAGATCAATAAATGAAATATTATTATATGTAACATCTTCACCATTTAAAACACCTAATCTAATAATATCTTGATTAGCATATATAAATCCAGTTAATGTTGCTCTATATGCTGAAAGATCTTCAAGAGTTTCTATTTTTTTACCTTTATTCGCTTCATTAAATTGTCTTACTGCATTTTGAGTACTTTCTGGAAGCTGATTAAAAGCAGGACTATTTATAATAGGTGATAAATCAGGATATAGAATGTTTGCTGCTTTAACAGTATCATCTGTAATATTCGAGCTTTCAAGTCTTCTATTTACTCTATTGCTTGAAAGTGCATCTCTTTCAACAAAATCAACTGTATATCCTATTTTATTTGTAAATTGTCCAACTATTCCTGATACTGGAATTATTAATCCAATAGCTAATGTGATGCCAACTGTTCCACCAACAGATAATTTTGTTGAAAGCATAAGACCAATTGAAGATAATATTAATATTATTACTGCACCTATCGCAAATAATACAAGAGCTATTTTTCATAAATTATGTTTAAGTGATAAATCAGGATTAAATTCTGGATTTTCTGTTATTGATACTGTGTGTTCATTCAACAAAATTGCTAATGATAAAGATAATATTAATACAAGTATAAATGATAGATTTAACAATGTCAATGCTAATCACTTTTCAAAAATAATTCTTCCTCTTGAAATTGGTTTTGATAATGTAATTAAAAATGTTCCATCTTCAACCTCATCTTTAAATGTTCTAGCTGCTTTAAATCCACTAAACATAGCACCAAACAGCGCAAAGAAAAGTGTTGTTCCTGTATATACAACTGTTGTATATGTTGTATATGAATTTTCTGTAACGGTTTTATAATCTATTTTTGACAAAGCTAATGGTCCAACAACAAAATATAATATTAGCGCTGCTAAAATAGTTATTACTCATGTTGAGGGTTGTTTCATAAATTTCTTAACTGTTGATTTAAATACTGGCATTATTTTTTATCCTTTTCATCATTTTTTCTAATTTGTTTTATTATTGTTGATGTCTTTCCTGTTGGTTTTTTTCTAACTGTAGTTGTTCTTCTTGTTGGTTTTTTAGCAAGTGTTTTTCTAGCAACGGGTTTTTTTACTGTTGTTGTTTTTTTCATCATTTTGCTACCTGTTGTTGGCTTTACATTAATTGTATTTTCAGTAAAAGGTTTTTTTATTGAATTTGTTTTTTTATTTTTATCAAATACTGGATCTAATTTTTTTGCTTCAGAATCAATTTTAAAAGCACTTTTAATTTCCTTTGATGAAGTTAATGAATCATTTGATTCTTGTTTTGAATCAATTTTTTGATTATTACCAAATAAAGTTTGCTTCATTGCAATAACTTTTCTGTTTCCAATTTTTTGTTTTCCAAGAGAATTTGATTGTGAGTTAAAGATTAATTTATCATATGCAGATTGTAAATCGTTTGCTCTAAAAGTTCTAATATTGAATGATTTATCAACAGATAATTCATTAAATAATTTTCTTGTTTGTTCTTGAGATAAAGATTTAAAGATTATTTCGGTTTTTACATCACCTTCTATTTGATATCTATCTTTATAATTTTCAACTATTGAAAGATTGTTTGTAGTCTTAACAAAAACATCAGATAATTCATCATATAAGTCTTTTGTTGGTCCAGAATACACTACCTCTCCATAATATACAAAAGTTACTTCATTAATTAGTCTCTCTAATTCAGCAAGAATATGGGAAGATATTAAAATTGTTTTTCCTTCATTACGTAATCTAATTAATTGATCAAATAAATCTTTTCTAGCCGTTGGATCTAAATTAGCAGCAGGTTCATCTAAAATTAAAATGTAAGGATTTGTTAATAACGATTGAGCTAATAGTATTTTCTTTTGCATACCCGATGAGAAACCAATAGGTTTTCTTTTAGCATGTTCTTCTAATCCAAGATCTTTTAATGTTTTAGTTGCTCTTTCTTTAGATTCTTTAAAACTTAAACCAGATAATTCTCCCATTGTGATTAAGTAATTTATTGTATTTAAGTGAGCAGGAAATGAGGCTCTTTCTGGAATATAACCAATAAGACTATTGGCTTCTTTTGAACCAGCTTTATGTCCATTTATAACAACACTTCCGCTTGTTGGTATATAAGCGCCAATCATTGCTTTTATTGCAGTTGTTTTACCAGAACCATTGGGTCCAATAAATCCGTGTATTACACCACTACCAACTTTGAAGTTCATATTAGATGCGGCTAAGAATTTTTTAAATTTCTTAGTGTAATCTTTAACTTCAATTGAAGGTATACTTTTATCTAATTTTATTTTATTTCATTTTTTATTCATAATTTCTATTTACTCATTATATAACAATAAGATACCCTTTATTTTTTTATAAAGTAATTATATACTAAAAAAAGGAACAAAAATGTTTCTTTTATAATTTTATTATTTTTTGTTTTTTATATAAAATGTTTTTATGAAAACAATATATTTGGGCGCTGGATGCTTTTGAGGAACAGAAGCCTACTTTTTAAAAATAAGAGATATAAAAGAAGTAGAGTCTGGTTATGCTAATGGCGATACTGAAACAACTACATATGAAAAAGTAATTAACGGATCAAATCATGCTGAAGTAGTTAAACTAACATTTGATAATAGTAAAATTAGTTTTGATGACATTTTTGGTTTGTATATAAATATAATCGATCCTTATTCATTAAACAAACAAGGTAATGATATTGGAACAAATTATAGAACCTGCATTTATCTAGAAAATGATATTGATATGCAAATTTTTAAAAATATACTATCAGATTGAGAAAATGAAAATGGTAAAAGTCAAATTGAAATTGATCTTATTAGAAATTACACAAAAGCTGAAGAATATCATCAAAAATATTTAATTAAAAATAAAAATGGTTATTGTCATATAAATCTTTCTAATATCCCTAAAAAATTTAAAAAATAAAAGATTCGTTAATTGAATCTTTTATTTTAAAATTATTTTCTGATTAATTTATTTTAAATAGTTCACTATCTTTTTTAACATTTCCAGTAGCTTTGTTACTTACTTTTTGACCAGAAGTGATAACTACAATTACATCTGCTGAAGGAGCATTTTCTCTAAGAGTTTTAAAATCAACTTTTGCTAATACATCACCAGCTTTTATTTCATCATCTTTTTTCACTAAAGGTTCAAAACTTGATCCATCTAATTTAACTGTATCAATTCCAATATGAACTAATACTTCGTATCCATCTTTGTTTAAAATTCCATAAGCATGTTTTGTAGGATATGTAGCAACTAATTTACCTGATATAGGAGCATATACTTCTGCTTTGTCAATATTTTTAGGTATTTCAATAACTAAACCATCTCCTAACATTCCTTTAGAAAAAATTCCATCATCTAATGATTTTAACTCTTTTGCTTTACCAACTGCAACTGACTTAACAGTAGCGTTTATTTTATTAACTACTTTTTCTTCTTTTTTAGATTCATCATTAACTATAGTAGCTACAAGTGGTTTATTTGAATTTAATGCTTTTTGAATTTTTCTACTTATAACATTTGCACTAGTACCGACTATCGCTTGAATATGTGTATCACTAACTCTAACAACACCAAATGCACCAGCATCTTTCAATCCTTGCTCATTTACTTTTGAAGCATCTTTAACATCATATCTTAATCTTGTTGCACAATTTGCTGTATGAGTTATATTATCTTTTCCACCAAAAGCGGTAATTAAATCAATTGTTTGTTGTTCAAATTCTTCATCACTATTAGATTCTTTTGATTTTTTATAATCTTTTTTAGTAAATAGTTTTACATTTCCACCACGTCCAGGTGTTGCTAAATTAAAGTGTTTTATTGACCAATAGAAGACAATGTAGTATATCACCCCGAATGGGATACCTATTACATACGCTCATCAGAATTCTGTTCCCTTTTGAACTGGTAGAATACCATAAATTATTGTATCTATGAATCCACCTGAGAATGTCATTCCCATATGTGCCCCAAGTATGTTCATTAAACTAAATGCTACACCAGCCATTATTGCATGGAACCCTCAGAATAATGCAGGAGCTAAGAATAAGAATGTAAATTCAATTGGTTCAGTTACACCTACTAAGAATGATGTTAATGCACTCGGTATTACTGATCCCATTGCAGCTTTTCTATGTTTTTTAGGTGCTGCCATTATCATTGCTGCTCCAGCAGCTGGTAATGCGGTTTGCATGAAAGCATATTTTCCTTGTAAAAATCTTCCTAAACGCATTCCAAGTTCTTCCTGGAAAAATTTAAATACTGGTAATGAGTGATTTCCTGCAGAATCTCTTCAAGTAATATCATTAGATCCAAAAGCATCAGCAGCAATTCAAGTACTTTGATCACCATATACACCATTTAATTGAGTAATAAGTCCATTTATTGGATCACCAGCTTCTTGTGTTAAAGTATGTCCTGCATTTACTCAATCTTGCAATGCCTGACTAGGATCTCCTCCAGCAGCTGTTCATCATAATGGTGCATAAAACACATGATGTAAACCAAAAGGAACTAATGCACGTTCAAGATATCCAAATACAAATGAATCCAATCCACTTACTTTTGCTGAATATTCTCCAAAATAAGCTAATCCAATTCCTATTCATGGTCATAACAATAGTAATAAGAAGGCTACTGGTATCATTAATATAATATTTACAAAAGCAACAAATCTTTTTCCACCAAAGAATGAAATAACCATAGGAAGTTCAACTTCATTAAATTTATTATATGATCATGCAGATATAAATCCAACAAGTATTCCACCAAACACAGATGTTTGTAGCGATTGTATACCCAAGTTATTTCCAACAAGCTTAAATACCTTCCGTTCTAGTCCATCTGATAAACCGAATAAAATTTTTGCAGTACCAGTATTTAAAATATTTCCATTTTTATCTTGATCAGGAGTAACAGATATAAATGGTGTTTGAATAGAATTAAAAACTAAATAAGCAACAACTCCTGAAAAAACAGCTGTTCCTATGTTATCCGTAAACGAAATAACAATAGCTATTAAGAATAAAAGAGCTAATGCATCAAAAATCGGTTGTCCTAAGTTTTGTATAAATTGACCAAATGTATCTGCTGCACCTGAAAAATTAGCTGTTATTGCAGCACCTACTCCTAAAAATAGACCTCCAATGGCCATAACAGATATAGGTAGCATAAATGCTCCACTTATTTTAGAGAGAAATTCCTTTCCCCCTTTTTTATTAGAATTATCTACCGCATCTTTTTTAGGTCTGTATTTGTTTGAAAATATCGAATGTATTGTTTTACCTAAAGTCATAGATTATTTCTCCTTTATATTTCTTTAATGAACTGTCATTATTAAAAACCAAAATAATTTAAAGTTCTGTGTAATTATTATAGCTCATTTAATTACATTATAGTACATAAAGAATAGGATTGTAATTTTTTACATATTTTAATTTTTTATTTTCATCTATGTAAAAATAATTGATTTAATATTCAAAATGTATAATTTATTTAGAATATGAATAAAAACTTTATACACAATGCTTTAAAACTGAATGCTGTTGATCCAACTGAAAAAAATTATTTTATTTCATTAGGTGGAATAGATTATATATTTGCTGGCGTATTAATATTAATAGGAATATTTGTATTAGTTTTTTTTCAAAAGAAAGCTAGACATAATACAGATTTATATAAAAAAAGACAACTTGAAGAATATAACAAGAAAAGAAAAATAAAAGAAACTGATTATGATAAAACAGGATTGTATCTTCCGATGTGAGAAAGAGCTAAGCGGAATGCACCTTTCATGATATTTGCAACCTTTATAATAATAGGTGTTATATGAATTATTTACACCGCAACCGGGAAAACTTCATAAGATTTTAGTAACTTTTTTACATTATTTATTCACAATATAGTTAATAATTACAAAACACCAACATTATTCATGTGGAAAACCTATCATAATCCTTATTTAATGGGGGTTTTATATATGGAAAACATATGTTAATTATTTTTTTATTTTTTAAAATATTGGTTAAATATTCAAAAATGTGGAAAACTTTAATAAAATAATATATACACATGGAAAATTTAGAATTAGACGTAGCACAAGAACAATTAAAAAAATATTTAGAAACATCAATTTCAGACAGTTTAATTTTTAATTCCTTTATATCTGATTTAGTTATTTTTAAAATAGGTAATAAATATGCTGATATAGGTATTAGTGTTGAATATGGCTTAAATTTAATAAATAAACAATATTTAGTGGATTTTAATATAGCAATTAAAGAAATAACTCAAAAAGATATAAATGTAAAATTATTTTTAAAAAAAGATTATATCGAATCATATAAAAAACAAAATGTAATAAATACATCAAAAAGAAAAGAAAAAGAAGTTAATTTTGCTGTAGATAGATCAAGTGTTTCAGATAAATATACTTTTGATAACTATGTTTTAACCGAGTTTAATAGACAAGCTGCTAATGCAGTTAAAAAATCAATAGATTCTATAGGGATGTTTAATCCTTTATTTATATATAGTAAATCTGGGATGGGAAAAACCCATTTACTTCAAGCTGGTGGTAATTATGCACTAGATAATGGCTATGAAGTTAAATATATAAGTCCTAATAAATTTACAAATATGGTAACATCAGCAGTTGCTGCAGGACATATTGAAATAGAAAAACTTAAAAGTAATTTCATAGATACAAAAATTCTTTTAATTGATGATATTCAGCTTTTAGGTAATAGAGATACTACAATTCAGGTTCTTTTTGATATTTTTAATGAATTAATTAGTTCAAACAAACAAATAATTCTTGTTGCAGATAGAACTCCTGATGAATTATTAGGTTTTCAAGATAGATTTATTACAAGATTCGGTTCTGGTTTAACACTTAGTCTAAATGAACCTACTGTTGAAGGTTATATTAAAATAATTCAAAAGAAGATTCAGGAAATGGATTTACAATTAGATAAATGAGATGATGATGCATTAGCATATGTTGCAAGAACAAGTTTGACTAGTGTTAGAGCTTTAGAATCTTCATTAACTAGAATTAAATATTTAGCTTCGGATGAACCCGTTAACGTAAGATTTACATATGATGTTGTTAAAGGTTATTTTACTGGTGTTAAAGCAGATGCCAAAACAATTACACCGGATCGAATTATTCAAGTGGTTGCTGATTATTACAATTTAACTAAAAGTAATATAACTGGAAAAAGTAGAAAAGAAGAGATTACACAAGCTAGACATATTTCTATGTGATTGATTAGACAAATAACAAAACTTTCTTATAAGAACATTGGAAAGCAATTTTCAAACAGAGATCATTCAACTGTTTTAAACGCAATTGAGAAAATAAATGCTCATTCTCGTATCAAATCTTCATTAGCAACCGTTTTAAAGATTTTAGAGAGCAAAGTTATGCACATAGAATAACAGCAATTAGACCCTTTGTTTACTAATGTTTTTGACTTTTCCACCAAAAACACAACCCTTATTATAATACTTAATCAAAACTAACTTAATATATATTAATATATGAAAAAAATATCAAATTACAATTTAATCTTTAATCAAAAAATATTATTTACTATATAATAAAAAATATATGAAAGTTATTATTAAACAAACAAAAATAATTAAAAATTTAGAGAAAGTAAGTAAAGCATTAGATCCTAATGCTCCATTACATGCATTGAAAGGTATTTTATTTAAAGTAACAGAAGAAGGTATTCAATTTACTGCATCAGATAGTATTCTTACAGTTAGACATTTTATGCCTGTTGAAGCGAATGTTCAAGTAGTTAGACCAGGTAAAGCATTAATACCAGGAAGATTGCTTATAAACATGCTTAAAAAGTTAAATGGAACAATTAAGTTAGATGTATCAGATGATACTCTTGTTGTATCAACAGAAGAAGTTACATACAAAATGAACACACTTGATATAAATGACTTCCCTAATATAGATTTAACTAATTCAGAAAGAAAAATAAAAATATCTGGAAAAATATTAAATGACATTGAAAAAGAAGTGGCTTTTGCTGTTGGTCAAAATGATAAAAGAATAATTTTGAATGGATTGAATATTAATATAAATAATAAAAAAATGATTGTTACTGCAACAAACTCATATAGATTAGCTAAAAAAACAATTGAAGTAGAAACTGATTTAATAGCTAATGTTACAATATTGCCTAAGAATCTAAAACAATTCATTCCGGAGGATTTAAATAAAGAAATTGATTTATTTATAGATGATTCTAAAATAAGTGTTAAAAATGAAAACACAATTATTCAATCTAGATTAATAGATGGAATATATCCAGATACAACAAAATTAATACCGGAAGGTTTTGATTCACTAATGGAAGTAGATTCAAAAAAAATGATCAATGCTTTAGATACAGTTACAGTTATGTCTACAGGGGTATCTGCACCAATTAGATTCGAAGCTAATGAAAATGGAGCAATGATAGAATCTAAAAGAGATGAAATAGGTAATTCTAAGATAATTTTTAAAGAGATGAAATGAAGTGGAAAAGCAATGGAAATATCATTTGATTCTAAATATGTTAGAGATGCAATAAGTAAGCCGTTTTCTGGTGATGTTCAAATTAAGTTTGTGGGTCAACTTCAACCAATAATAATTACTTCTGAAAGTAATAGAAGCGTTATTCAATTGGTACTTCCATTTAGAACTTATTAATAATAAAAAAAGCTGAAAAAAATAATAAAAGAGTATAATTTATATGTAAACTATACGATGCGAAAAAACAAGGGAATAAAGATAACGAACGAGTCTATAAAATTAGGGCAATTTCTAAAGGTTTTAGGTCTTATTCAATCAGGTGGAGAAGCAAGAATTTTTTTACAAGAAAATAACATTTTTGTAAATGGTAATCCAACTGATACAAGAGGAACTAGAATCAAAGTTGGAGATCTTATTCAAATAAACGAAGAAAGTTTTGAAATTGAAAATTAAAACAATAGAATTATTCAATATTGGAGTTCACGAAAATTTAAAATTATTTTTAAAAGATGGAATTAATTTAATTGTGGGCAACAATGGAGTTGGTAAAACAACAATTGTTAATTCTATTGCTAAAACCTCTTTCAATGTCTTAGAATCGAATTTAAAGTACTCTGAGATAATTTCTTGAGGAAAAGATAGTGGACACATTAAGCTACTTAATGAAGACAATGGATTAAATTTGTTTTTTGATTGTTTCATAGATAAAGAAAAAACAGTTTTTGAAATAAACAAAAAGCAAATTAACAATCATTATGAATCACCTTTTGCTATAGTTATGTTTACACCAGAGAAATTTAATAAATTTATTTTTGAATCAAAAACTAGAAGAGAATTATTTAATAAGTTTATTGCAATTACAACACCAATTTATAATTTTTTGTTGAATGATTTTAAAAAGATTTTAAAACAAAGAAATAAATTGTTGAAAACAAATTTTGATAGATTACATTTACAAGTTGTAACAAAAAAACTTATTGAAATACAAATTGAAATATCAAATCATCGAAAATCCTTTATTGATAAAATGACAAAATTTATTAATAAAATGAAAATAGAAAGTTTTAATGAATTTTCTTTTGAAATTGAATATAAATCATTTACAAATGAATTTGATAATTTAAAAGCTCTTTACAATAAAGATATAAAAATGGATTCTGCTTTAGGTTATACAACAAGAACAATAAATAAAGATGATTTTATAATTAGAAAAAACGAGAAGAATATATATAAATTTTCTTCGCAAGGTCAAAAAAGATCTCATTACATTTACTTGTTATTTCTGTTTTTATTCACACTTGTAGAAAAAGGATTTAAACCAGTTTTAATTTTAGATGATGCACTTAGTGAATTAGATGAACTTAAAAAAACTAGGTTGATTAAGTTAATACCAAAGGGATTGCAAACTATAATAACAACAACAAAAAAAGATTATTTAAAACAAATTAAAGGATTTAATACCATAAATCTATAATAAAGGAGAAAAATGTCAAACTATGATGCAAGTAATATTCAAGTCTTAGAAGGACTTGAAGCAGTAAGAAAAAGACCAGGAATGTACATAGGATCAACAGGACTAAAAGGGTTACACCATTTAGTATGAGAAATTCTAGATAATTCCATTGATGAAGCTATGGCTGGTTTCGCAGATAAAGTAATAGTAACAATAAAAAAAGATGGTTCTGTACAAGTAGAGGATGATGGTAGAGGTATTCCTGTAGCAAAACACCCTAAAACAGGATTATCTACAGTAGAAACAGTATTAACTGTTTTACATGCTGGTGGTAAATTTGATTCTGAAACATATAAAGTATCTGGTGGATTACATGGTGTTGGTGCATCAGTAGTTAATGCTTTATCTGAAAAACTGGAAGTTTGAGTTCAAAGAGAAGGTAAAATTCATTATTTAAAATTTACAAACGGTGGAAAACCAGAAAATGAATTAAGCATCGTTGGTGAAAGTGATAAAACTGGTACAAAGATTGTTTTTTCACCAGATTTTTCAATAATGGAAAAAAATGAATTTGATTTCAATGTAATTGCTAATAGATTAAGACAAACCGCATACTTAAATAAAGGTATTAATTTAGTTTTAGAAGATGAAAGAATAGGTCTTAAAAAAGAATATTGTTTTGAAGGTGGAATTGTTGAATATGTAAATGAATTAAATCTTTCAAAAGAGAGGATTGGTGAAGAAGTAATATACGCAGAATCAAAACAGCCTGGAAACGATGGTGAAATCCTTGTTGAAGTTGCAATGCAATATAACACATCTTATCAAAATAACGTTGTTTCATATGCAAACAATATCTCTACAATAGAAGGTGGAACACATGAACAAGGTTTCTTAGATTCTTTAACACGTATTTTCAATGCTTATGCTGGTAAAAAAGGTTTATTTAATAATGATAAAGAAAAACTAAGTCGTGAAGATGTTAAAGAAGGTTTAACAGCGATTATTTCAATAAAACATCCTGATCCAATTTATGAAGGACAAACAAAAGGTAAATTAGGAAATATAGATGCAAGAAAAGCAGTTAATAAAACTTTATCAATTAAATTAGAAAGATATATGGAAGAAAATCCTGCTGAAGCTAAAATGATAGTAGAAAAAACATTACTTTCGCAAAGAGCGAGATTTGCAGCACAAAAAGCACGTGAAGCTACAAGAAAATCTAGCGCATATGATATTGCTGCTTTACCAGGTAAATTAGCAGATAACTCTTCTAAAAATGCTGAAATTTCAGAATTATATATTGTCGAAGGTGATTCAGCTGGTGGATCAGCTAAAAGTGGTAGAGATAGAGAAACACAAGCTATATTACCTTTAAGAGGAAAAGTTATTAATGTAGAAAAAGCTAATATTAAGAAAGTTTTTGAAAATGCTGAAATTGGTTCATTAATAACAGCTTTAGGTACGGGAATTGGTGAAGAGTTTAATATAAATAAATTGAGATATCATAAAATAATAATAATGACCGATGCGGATGTTGATGGTGCTCATATTAGAACGCTATTGTTAACTTTCTTTTATAGATACTTTAGACCACTTATTGAATTTGGTTTTGTATATGTTGCACAACCACCTTTATATAAAATTACAAGTGGTAAAACATCAGCATATAAATTTACAGATAGTGAAAAAGAAGAATATATTTCTCAATTAGGTCAAAATAAGAAATATTCAATTCAAAGATATAAAGGACTTGGTGAAATGGATTATGAAGAGTTGTGAGAAACAACAATGAATCCATATACAAGAAAAATGTTGCAAATACAAATTGAAGATGCAGCGATAGCAGATATAACATTTTCAATGTTAATGGGTGATGATGTTAGTGTTAGAAAAGAATTCATTAACGAAAATGCAAAATATGTTAAGAATATAGATTTATAGGAGTAGTAAATGTTAATAGATGAAAAAGACGAAAAAGATTTAATTGAAGAAGAATCAACAAATGAAGATGATATATATGATGTTCCTGAAGAAAAAATAGAAACATTATTTGATGAAATAAATGAAATAGGTATAGAAGAAGAGGAAAGTGACGATGCTCCTCAAAATTCTGAAACATATCAAGTTCAATCTCAAATAATAATGGATAAAACTGATAACTTAGAACCAATGAATGTTTCATCAGAAATGAGAACATCATTTCTAGAATATGCTATGTCAGTTATTGTATCTCGTGCTTTACCAGATGCAAGAGATGGATTAAAACCTGTACATAGAAGAATAATATATGGAATGTCTGAATTAGGAATTACTCCTGGAAGTAGTTATAAAAAATCAGCTCGTATTGTTGGAGATGTAATGGGAAAATATCACCCACATGGTGATTCATCAATTTATGAAGCTATGGTTAGAATGTCTCAAGATTTTTCAATGAGATATCCACTTGTAGATGGACATGGTAACTTCGGATCTATAGATGGAGATGGTGCTGCAGCAATGCGTTATACAGAGGTACGTATGGCTAAAATTGCATCATTGATGGTTGATGACATTAAAAAGAATGTTGTAGATTTTACTGATAACTATGATGGTAGTGAAAGAGAACCGTTAGTATTACCTTCTAAAATTCCTAATTTATTATTATCTGGTGCAACAGGTATTGCTGTTGGTATGGCAACAAATATTCCTCCACATAATTTAAATGAAGTTTTAGATGGTGTTATTGCATTAGCACACAATCCTGAAATTGAAATCGAAGAATTAATGACTTATATTAAAGGTCCTGATTTTCCTACATATGGAATAATTACTGGAGATACAGGAATTAAACAAGCTTATTTAACAGGAAATGGTAAAGTTACAACTAGATCAAAAACAAATATTGAAATTTTAAAGAATGGTAAAAAAAGAATTATTGTAACTGAAATACCTTACATGGTTAATAAAGCAAAATTAATTGAAAAGATAGCTCTTTTATCTAAAGATAAAGTAATACATGGCATTTCTGAAATTAGAGATGAAAGTTCTAGAGAAGGAATAAGAATAGTAATAGTTGTAAAAAGAGATACTGCTCCAGAAGTATTGTTAAATCAATTATTTAAACTTACACAACTTCAAAATAACTTTTCAGTTAATATGATTTCATTGGTTAATAATCAACCTAAATTACTAAATTTAAAAGAAGCGTTAAAAATATTCTTAGATTTCCAAATAGAAGTTCTTAAAAGAAGAATTAAGTTTGATTTAGAAAAAGCAGAAGCAAGAATTCACATTTTAAAAGGATTAAAAATTGCTATCGAAAATATAGATGAAGTAATAAAAATAATTAGAGCTTCTAAAAATGATCAAACAGCACAAGAATCATTAATGAATTCATTTAATTTATCTGAAATACAAGCAAAAGCAATCACTGATATGAGATTAGGTCGTTTAACCGGACTTGCAATTGAAAAAATGCAACTTGAATTAAATGAATTAGAAAAAGAAATAGAAGAATATAAAGCAATTTTAGCTGACTATAAATTACAAATTGAAACAGTTATTGATGTATTTAATGAAATAAAAAGAAAATTTGGTGATGAAAGAAGAAGTGAAATAATTCCTGGACATTTTGGTGAAATTTCAAATGAAGATTTAATTCCTGTTGAAGAAATACTGATTACATTATCTAGAAAAGGTTATGTAAAAAGATTATCAATACTAGATTGTAAAAAACAAAATAGAGGTGGAGTTGGAGCTAAATTAACTTCTACATATGAAGATGATGATGTTCATAGTATAACAATGACAAAAACTCATACAGATCTTCTTATATTTACAAACTTAGGTAAAGTTTATAGAATGAGAGCTTATGAAATTCCATATTCATCTAAACAAGCAAAAGGTACACCATTCCAAAACTTAATTCCAATTCAAAAAGGTGAAAAAGTTGTTTCTTTATTATCTATAGATGATTACAAAGAATCAAATTGTTTATTAACAATTACTAAAAAAGGTATTTTAAAAAGAACATCTATCATTGATTACAAAAGAATTAACGTTAATGGAAAAATAGCACTTAAACTTAAAGAGAATGACTTACTATTTTCAGCATTATTAGTTCATAAAGATGATGAAATTGTTCTTGGTGCTTCAAATGGTAAAGCAATTAGATTTGATGTAAAAGAAGTTAGATCAATGGGTAGAACTTCAACAGGTGTTATAGGGATGAATTTCATTGGAGAACCTAAAACAGAAATTGTTGGAGCTGCTATTACAAAAGAAGGATCAAAAATTCTTACAGTAGGTTCTTTAGGATTTGGAAAAATGTCATATGTTGAAGAATATAGAAAAACTAAACGTGGAGCAAAAGGTGTTAAAGCCTTAGAAAGTAAAAAAGCAGGTAATTTAATTTCTTTACATGTTGTTGATGGAAATGAAGATGTTATTTTAATGACATCAAGTGGAGTATCAATTAGACTTTCATTAACTCAAGTTAATACAACTTCTAGAAATACTAAGGGAGTTAGAATAATTAAAATTAATGATAATAAATCGAAAATATCATCAGTGGAAATTATTCCTATTGAACAAATTCATGAACGAATTGAAGAAGTTATTAGAAGTACACAAGAAATCAATTTAGATTTTATTGCCCACCCTGAAGAAGAAGATCAAAAAGAATAAGTCAAAGAAAATGAATTGTATTATAATTTTTACTATAAGGAGTAAACATGAAAATAATAGAAAAATTAGAAATACTAACATCATCAGTATGAGTATTTAATCAGAAATTGTATAACATACATTTCAATACACAAGGAAATATGTTCTGAGATATTCATAAAATGACTGAAGAACTATATGATAAAACTACAGATCTATATGATGAATTAGGTGAAAAAATAGCTATGTTTGAAAAGGTTGTTAAAGCATCATTTAATGAACATTTAACAATTTCAAATATATCAGACATCCCAGGAAAAAAATTCACTGGTGAAGAAGCTGTAAAAATAATTGTTTCCGATTTAGAAGAAATAATTAGAACAACAAAAGAAGTACCTGGCGGCGAAGAATATCCAACAGTGCAACCATTGTTAGATGAAATATTTTTAATGGCAGATAAATACAAATGATTATTTAGTTCATTATTACAAAATTAAACTAATTAAAAACTTTAAAAAAATAACCTTAGAAAATCTAAGGTTATTTTATTTTAAGTCTTTCAAATACTTTGGAAATGTTTTTAGTATAGTATTTTAAATTAAATAATGAATCTATTTCTTTTTCATCTAGTATTTTATTTTCAAGCAAAATATTAGAAAAATGTTTTTTACTTTTTATAGCTTCCATTGCAAGTGGTTGAATTAAATCATACGCATTTTCTCTTGAATATTCTTTTTCATTTATTAAGTAAAGCATAACTCTTTGTGAAAATACTACACCATTAGTTAAATTAATATTCTCTTTCATCTTATCTTCATTTACTACTAATCTATTTAATACATTTAAAAATCTATTTAACATGTAGTGAATTAATGTTGTTGTTTCTGGAATAATTATTCTTTCAGTTGAAGAATGCGAAATATCTCTTTCATGTCATAATGGAATATTTTCGAAAGCTGAAATAGTCATTCCTCTAATTACTCTTGATAGACCAGAAATATTTTCAGCAGAAATCGGATTCTTTTTATGAGGCATTGCTGATGAACCTTTTTGTCCGTTTGAAAATTCTTCTTGCACTTCTCCAACTTCTGTTCTTTGTAAGTGTCTTAATTCAATTGAAAATTTATCTAATGAAGAAGCTATTATTGCAATTGTAGAGATGTATTCAGCATGTCTATCTCTCTGTAGTGTTTGTGTTGAAATAAGAGATGAATTAATTCCAAGTTTTTCACAAACATAATCTTGTATAGATAATGGTGTATTTGAATAATTTCCAACAGCACCAGAAATTTTTCCAACTTCAATTATTTTTCTTGCTGATTTAAATCTTTCTAAATTTCTATTCATCTCATCGAATCATAATGCTAGTTTATATCCAAATGTAGTTACTTCTGCATGGATACCATGAGTACGACCAATTTGATATGTGTTCTCATATTTTTTTGCCATCTCTTTTAACTTAGCAATTACTTTAATAATAGATGCTTCAATTATTTCATTTGCTTTTTTAATTCTGTAACCTAATGCAGTATCAACAACATCTGTTGAAGTCATTCCATAATGAATTCATTTTTTTTCTTCTCCAAGAAATGTTGATAAAGATCTTGTAAATGCAATAACATCATGTTTTGTTGTTGACTCAATTTCTTTTATTAAATCTAAGTCTATCTTAACTTTAGATCATATTGATTTAATTTGTTCTTGAGTTATTTTTTTATTTATTTTCGAATAAGCTTCAAGAGAATAAAGTTCTACTAAAAGTCAAGAATCATATTTAGATTTTTCACTTCATATTTCCTTCATTTCTTTTCTTGTATATCTATCAATCATTTTAACCTTGCATTCTTATTGTTTGATTTCTATCAGGACCTACAGAAAACATTGAAATTTTTGTTCCAAGTAATTCTTGAACTTTCATTAAATATTTTTTTGCATTTTCTGGAAGTTCATCAAATGACTTAACATTTGTTGTATCAGTTTTTCAACCATGCATTTCAATATATTTAACTTCAACTTTACTGTGTGCATCATTTGAACCAGGAACATAATTTATTTCTTTACCATCTAAAATATAACTATAACCAATTTTAATTGTTTCTAATTGATCTAGTACATCCAACAATGTAATTGCTACTTCAGTTAAACCTGATGTTCTAATTGAATGATTTAATATAACAGTATCTAGTCAACCAACTCTTCTCGGTCTTCCAGAAACTGTTCCATATTCTCTACCTGTTTCTCTTATGTAATTGTTTAATTCTTTATCTTGAATTTCAGTAGGAAATGCTCCTGCAGCCACACGTGTTGTATATGCTTTAACAATACCAATTGATTTATCAATTAATTGATGACTAATTCCAGTTCCTAATGCAACACTTGATGCAGAAGGTGATGATGATGTTACGTATGGATAAGTACCATTTTCTATACAAAGTAAAACACCTTGTGCTCCTTCAAAAACAACTTCCTTTCTGTCTTTAATTAATTCATTTAACATAAAACCTGTTTCTCTTACAAATGGTTTTAGTTTCTTTGCATATTCAGAATATTCATTAAATATTTGATCTACAGAATATTCTTCTATTCCTAAACCTTTAAGAAATAAATTTTTAATTAATAAAGTATCTTTTAATACTCTCTTAAATTCTTTATCGATTATGAAATCTCCGAATCTAATTCCTATTCTTGCATATTTATCTTCGTATGTCGGACCAATACCTTTTTTTGTTGTTCCAATCATTGTTCCATTTTTATTTTTAATTTCCTCTAACTTAGCATCTATTTCTAAGTGATATGGAAGTATTACATGTGCTCTATCTGAAATAAATAATTTAAAATCTTTTATTCCTTGTTTTTTTAAGTTTTCAATTTCCTCTAATAATGCTTTTGGATTTATAACCATACCTTGAGCTAATATATTTATTGTATTTGGATTAAATATTCCAGCTGGAATATGATTTAATGCATATCTGTTCCCGCCAAATTCAATTGAATGTCCAGCATTATTTCCTCCTTGATATCTAACTACAACATCGGCTTGTTGAGCCATAAAATCAGAAACTTTACCTTTTCCTTCATCTCCTCATTGAGCTCCTACTATTACATTTGTTTTCATATTTAACTAATTCCTTTCTCTTCTAAAATTATTTCTAGTTCTTTAAAAACTTCTTCTTCTGATTTGTCATTTGTATTAATCCTTACATATTTTATTTTCCATCTATCTAATATTTTTTCAAATTTATTATTATAGTCATTTAAAAGATCTTTAAAATATTGTTCATTTTTTGAAAAGTTTGTTATCTCTTGTAACCTATCTCTTTTAAATATTCTTTCTTTAAAAGTTTCCCAATTAATTTCAAGAAAAACATAAAGTTTAGGTCTTCCTAAATTTTCAAACATACGTTCAGTAATACTTTTTAATAAAGTTTTATAATACTCATAATATTTAGGTTCTGAAACCATTACATGTTTTGCAAAAATTTCATCCTCTAAAATACCTCTATCAAAAATAGTAGTAATCATTCCGTTTGCATATTTTTTATATCTGTTATATCTATTACCTAAAAAGAAAGATTGAATTGTTGCAGGATTAAGTCTTTGTCCTGTGTATAAACTGTTTAAAACTAAATTTGTTAATTCAGATTTTTCATCTAATTCTGGAACTTCTGTTCATCCGAATTTCTTTGACAATGAGCTTGTTAATGTTGATTTTCCTACAGCAATTGGTCCACCAATAATAATTGAATTACTATATTTTATTTCACTCATTATTTAACCTCATCTATATATTTTTTAGAGACTTCATAAACTTCTTCTTCGTTCATATTTGAAGTATCTATAACTTTATAATTAATTTCAAATTTGTCTAATATCTTTTTGATATCCTTTTGATAATTTAAAATGTGTTCCTGAAAAAATGTTGCATTTTTATTGAAGTTTTCAATTTCAATTTTTCTACTTCTTTTATGTATTCTCTTCTTGAAAGTATCTCAATCACAAACAAGTAATAAATATAATTTTGGTTTACCAAATTCTTTTACCAAACTTTCAACATTTTCTTGTCAGTAATTTCTAAAAAACTTCTTGTCAGATTCAGGTAGATTTTTCTTAGCGAATCATAAGCTTTCAAAAATTGATCTATCTAATAAAGTAGTTGTTTTATTAGCTGCATGTTTTTTATAATACTTTTCTCTAATTTTCAAAAAATACATTTCGACAATGATGGGAGCAAGATTATATTTAGTATATGTTGCTTTAAGTATTAATTTTTGAATAGGATTATTTTCGTCTAGTTCTGGAACAAAAGGTAATTCTAATTTTTCTATTAATGTACTTTTACCAGCAGAAATTTGACCACCGATAATTATTAAATTATTTAATTCCATAACTTTCTAAAACTCCTTCCACTTCCTCTTTAATTTCCAATGCATTTTTTTCATTAGCATCAATTTTTACATATCTTATATTGTGCTTTAATAATAATTTTTCTATTGTAGGAACATAAATTTCTAAAAGATTTTTATAATAGTTTTCATTTAACTCTCAATTTTTAATTTCTTCCTCACGATTTCTTTTGAAAATTCTATTTTTAAAAGTATCTCAAGTAATATCTAATAAGAAATAAATAAAAGGAAATCCAATTTCTTCTTTCATTTGTCTTATATTTTCATTAAAAATTTGAACATAATATTTATAAAAATTAGGATACTCTTCAAGTGTCATTTTTGCAAATAATGAGTCTTCAATAATTGATCTATCAAAAACAATTATTTCTTTATTATCTCTTGCGTGTTTTTCATAAACTTTATGCTTTTCAATCATCAAATCAAGTTGGAAAAGAATTCTTCCCATTTTGTTTCCAGAAATTGATGATTCAAGTAATAATTTTTGCAATTCATCATTATCATTTAATTCTTGAATATTTTTATATTTCAGTAATCCAGCAACAGTTGATTTTCCTGCTGCTATTGGTCCACCTATAATAATTATATTCTTTGCTATTTTCACTCAACTTCACCAATGTATGTCTAATTAAAATTATATACATAAATCATTAGCAAATAAGTAAAAATTATAATTATAAAATTATAAATAGGATTGATGGTAATAATAGAATTAAAAATCAAATTAAATTAAAAATACCTCTAACAATTGTTTTTATTTTCATAGCATTATAAAAGACTATTGCTTGTTGTTTTGAAATGTTGTGTCCAGAAATTTGAAAATTAGATTTTCTTATTTTTCTTGCCGGTAAACTATCAAAAATTAAATATGTAATTAAAACTATTCCGTGTGCAGATAGAACAATGATTCCAACATATTCTTTGTATTTAATATCTAAAGATCAAAATAAAATAATTATCAAAAATCCAATTGAAAGAAAAGGAGTTGCATATGTTATATATTTTTTTAAATCAATTTTTGCAAGTTCTCTAGATTTATCTGCTTGTTCTTTTGCAGTCAATTCATTATTCTTCTTCTTTTTATTCATTATAATATTATAGATATTTTATAAAAGTTTATTTTAATAATGACTTTATTATTTATATTCAGGAATATGAAAGGAATATATAAATGATTTACACAATTACATTGAATCCAACTCTAGATTATTTTATGAATTTTTTAGATAAAAAGAAAATACTAAATACAAATAGAACAGATGATGCACACTTATTTTATGGAGGAAAAGGAATTAATGCTTCAGTTTTATTAACAAGACTTGGAATTAAAAATAAAGCAATAATACTTTCTGGTAAAAGTACTGGAAAAACACTTGAAGATAAATTAAAAAAAGAAAATATTGACTATGTAAATTTCAATACAAACAATGAAGTTAGAATAAATGTAAAACTAACGTTTGATCAAACATATGAATTTTTAACAAATACAGAAAATCTAAATAGAAACTTAGAAAATGAACTTTTAGATTTTTTAAAAGAAAATGTAAAAGAAAATGACACTGTTATGATTATGGGATCAACAATGAAAGGATTAGATGAAAATATAATTAATAATATATCTTCCTTATTGTTAAAAAAGAATGCAGAAATTGTTTATGACTTATCAAAGAATATGCTTGAATTATTAAAATATAAGCCCTTTTTAATAAAACCTAATAGAGAAGAATTAGAAACTTTTTTTAATACAAAAATAAAAAATGTTGATGATATAAAAAAATATGCAAATAAGATTTTAGAAATGGGTGCTAAAAATTTAATAGTATCTGATTCTGATAAAGGAGCTTATTTCTTTTCTAATGAAATTAAATTATTTACTGAACCATTAAAAATAAAATTAATAAATAGTTCTGGTGCAGGAGATTCAATGCTATCAGGTTTTGTTTATAAATACATTAGTTCAAAAAGTAATATAAAAGAATCTTTCAAATATTCTAATGCTTGTGGTGCAGCAACAGCATCTTCTATTTCGATAGGAACAAAAGACATAGTTGATGAATTATATTTAAATACAAAATGTGAAGAAATCAAATAAAAAGACATTTGACACAAATAACTTATAATTAAATTGTAAGAAAAAAATAGGGAGAAATTAAATGATAGAAAAATTATTAT
Source organism: Mycoplasma sp. (assembly GCA_024721275.1). Taxonomy (GTDB): domain Bacteria; phylum Bacillota_I; class Bacilli_A; order Mycoplasmatales; family Metamycoplasmataceae; genus JAMPIX01. The sequence continues at coordinate 25,063 of JAMPIX010000001.1, read as the reverse complement.
CAAAAAAGGCAATAATTTTAAATCTTAAATCGAATGATAAAACTGAGATTTTTAATGAGATATCTGAACATTTAGAAAAAAATTCTTTTATAGAATCTGCATCTAAATTTAAAGAAGCTTTATTAAAAAGAGAATTAGATTTTTCAACTGGTATAGGAAATGAAATTGCAATACCTCATGCACAAAGTGATACAGTTTTAGAAAATGTTATTTTGATTGCAAGATATAAAGATGGTGTTGAGTGAAATTCTTTAGATAATAAGCCGGTAAAATATATTTTTACAATTGCGCTTAATAATAAAGAAAAAGAAAAACAAGTTGAAGTTTTAAAAACCTTAGCTAAAACATTTATGAATCCAGAAATAAATAAAAACCTGGCAAAAGCAAAAACAAAGGATCAATTATTAAATACTTTAATTAATGTTGAAGAAAAAAATGAAATTTCGAAACCAGCAATAGTTAAATCAGCAAATAGTAAAAAAGTTGTTGCAGTTACAGCTTGTCCTACTGGAATTGCGCATACATATATGGCTGCTGAAAAATTAGAAGAAGGAGCAAAAAAACTTGGTTATCAAATAAAAGTTGAAACACAAGGTAGAACAACTGATAATGCTCTAACTCAAAATGAAATTGATGAAGCTGATATTATTGTTTTAGCAATAGATAAAGGTATTGATAATATGGGTAGATTTAATGGTAAAGAAGTTATCCAAGTTGGTACATCAGCTGCTATAAAAAATCCAGTTAAATTAATAACTGAAGGAAAAACAAAAATAATTAAAGCAAGTTCTGCAACTACATCTAACGGATCTAATTCTGCAACTGCAAGTGGTGAATATTCATGATCTGAATTTAAAAATGTATATAGAGCTTTAATGGGTGGAGTTTCAAGAATGCTTCCATTTATAATAGCTGGAGGTATTTTATTAGGAATAGGATTTTTAATTGATACTGGTAATTCAGGTGGAACTCTTGGAGTAACAAGAGGACTTGCAAGATGATTTAGTGGACTTGGAAAAATTGGATTAACAATGTTTGTTCCTGTTTTAGGTGGATATGTAGCATATTCAATAGTTGGATCAGAAGGGTTAATGCCAGGATTTTTTGCCGGCTTTATTGCATCGGCTAGTTCAATAAACGGTCTACTTTATGACGGTTCATCAACTAGTGGATGAGCAAACTTATGAGGTTGAGCAACACCTGGTATAGATCAAGGTGTTCTATCTGCAGGGTCAGGTTTCATTGGAGCAATGGTTGGTGGTTATTTAGCTGCTGCATCTGTTGTAATAATGAGAAAATATGTTTTCTTTAAAGTTAACAAAACATTTAGAGGAATTGTTGATATTGTTGCAATGCCAATCACAACAGCATTATTAACTGGAATTGCAATGTTCGCATTCCAAATTCCATTAGCATATTTTGCATACGGATTAAAACTTGGATTAACTGATATGGAAGATGCTGGATTAATTATTTTATTAACAACAATAATAGGATTAATGATGGCATTTGATATGGGTGGTCCAGTAAATAAAGTTGCTTATGTTTTAGCTGTTGGATTAATAAGTGGATCAAATCCAGATAATACAGATTATGAAATAATGGGTGCAACAATGATTGCTGGTATGACACCACCATTAGGAATAGCTTTTTCAAACTTAATATTTGGAAAAAAAGCATGAAGTCAAGTAGAAATTGAATCATCAAGAGCAAACTGATTATTAGGACTTTTCTTTATAACTGAGGGAGCAATTCCATTTGCTGCAAAAGATCCTAAACGTACAATTCCTTCATTAATGATTGGATCAGCTGTTGCTGGATTGTTATCAGGATTATTACATGTTGGTGTTTCAGCACCACATGGTGGAATAATAGTAATTTCATTATTTAAATCATATTTATTCAATTCAAATGGAGCAGAAATAGGAATGGGAATTCTATTTATGCTAACTTCATTAATAGCAGGAATGGCGACAACAGGAACTGTTCTTGGTTTATGAAGAATGAGAGATATTAAAAAAGGTAAATTGGAATTAGAAACAGTTAAAGCTTAAACAACTAATAAATATTATTAATTTAAAAAGTGAATAATTATTGTTATTCACTTTTTTATTATCTTAATTAATACAATTCATTTTATAGTTTAATTTGATATTAATAATTATTATGAGAAAATATAAGAATGATTGATAAAAAAACAATAAAAGAAAAAATTAAAATTATAGATAAATGAAATAAAGAACATTTAAAGTTAAAACAAGAAGATCATACATATAGAGTTGATGGAAATATAACTATTTCTGTAACTCATTTTATAAAACCATTTTTCAGTGACTTTGATGAGAAAATGAAACTAGAGTGATTTAGAAAAATAATAACACCAGCTAGAATAAGAGGAACAGAAGTTCATAAGTGAACAGAAGAGTTTGATAAAAATAATAAATTAAAACCTATTGGAAAATATAGTAGTTATTGTAAAAATTATATTCAATTCATAAATGATAATTCAAATATGGAAATATTAGCTAGTGAATTTAGTCTATATTCAAAATCATTAAATATATGCGGAACAATTGATAGATTATTTTGAGATAAAGAAAAAAATAAATTATATTTATTAGATATTAAAACTGGATCAAAAATGGATATTCATTGATATCAACAATTAACATATGAATACATTTTAAATGAATGAGGAATTGATGTTGATGATTTAATGTTGCTATCTCTTAAAGGTAATTCATATAGTTTATCTAATTTTAAATCAAAAGATGAAAGTAAAAATCAGAAAAAGAAAAATGAAATTAATAAACATATTAAAAAAAGAATAGAAAAAGTTGAAGCAGGAGAAGATGGATTAACATTTGCAAAAAAAATAGTTGCAATAACTTCTTGTTCAACCGGAATAGCTTTAACCTATTTAGCAGCTGAAAAATTAGAATCAACAGCAAAAGAATTAGGATATAAAATAAAAGTTGAAACTCATGGAAGTACAGTTGACAATAAATTATCAGAAAAAGATATTAACAATGCAGATTTTGTAATTATTGCTACACATGATAATGCAAAACATAAAAAAAGATTCACTAATAAAAACATAATATTATCTAGACCAGAAGCAGTATTAAAAAATCCAAAGTATTTTTTCGATGCTAAAAATTTTAAAAAACAAAAAAAAGGATTCTTGTTTTTTAAAAAATAAGATTCAATGATATTTAAAAAAGTCTTTTGTATTTGCTAAAATTTAAATTATGTTAAATATAAAAGAAATATTAAAGAATAGTAAAGAGTATAAAGTAAAATTAGAATCACGTGGTTTTTCTATTCAAAAATTTGATGAAGTAATCGAGCTTGGAAAAAATAGAACAAAATTAATTTCCGAAATGGAAGAAATGCAACATAGAAGAAATGCATTATCTAAAGAAATAGGAATTTTAAAAAGAAAAAATGAGTCTGTTGAAAACATATTAGCAGAACTTGAAGAAATAAAAATACAAACAAAAAATTTAGAAGCAAAAAATAATGATCTTCAAACAAAACTTAATTCATTACTTTATATTATGCCAAACATACCTTTAGATAGTGTTCCTTTGGGAAATGATGAAGAAGATAATAAAGTTATTGCAGTTTACGATAAGTTAGGTAGAGGTTTAGCTCCATCAAAATTACCTCATTATGAAATAGCTGAAAAATTAGATTTAATTGACATTCAAAGAGCAGTAAAGATATCTGGAACAAGATTTGTTGCATATAAAGGATTAGGTGCAAAATTAGTTAGAGCACTAGAAACATTTATGCTTGACACACACATTGAAAATGGATATACAGAATTTATAACACCATTATTAGTTACGTCAGAAACAATGACAGGAACTGGCCAATTACCTAAATTTAAAGATGAATCTTTTTATATTGAAAAACATGATAGATGATTAATCCCAACTGCTGAAGTTCCGTTAACTAATTTTTATTCAAATGAAATTATTGATTTATCTAAACCTTTATACTTAACAGCATTTAGTAAATGTTTTAGATCTGAAGCAGGATCTGGTGGAAAAGATACAAAAGGTCTTATAAGAACACATCAATTTAATAAAGTTGAATTAGTAAAAATTGTTAACAAAAATGATTATGAAAATGAATATAAAAAAACTGTAAGTGATGCAAAAAATATTCTTGAATTATTAGAACTTCCATTTAGAGAATTAGAATTATGTACTGGTGATTTAGGTTTTAGTTCTCAATATACAATTGATCTAGAACTGTGATTACCGAGTGAACAAAAATATAGAGAAACATCTTCTATTTCAATGTTTGGAACCTTTCAATCTAGAAGAGCTTCAATAAGATATAGAAACGAAGATGGTAAAACAGAATATGCATATACAATAAATGGATCTGGACTTGCAATTGATAGAGTTGTTGCATCAATATTGGAGAATTACCAAAACGACGATGGCACAATAACTGTTCCAAAAGTATTACAAAAGTATATGAATATAGATATTATTAAGTAATTTTCAAAAAATATAAAATACATAATTTAACATATATACTTCTTTTTTTGTTATACTTTTTATTATATTTAGTTCATATTAAAATTATGAAAATTAATAAGGAGAATTATGAAAAGAACATATCAACCATCAAAAAGAAAACACGCAAAGACACATGGTTTCAGAGCAAGAATGTCTACAAAAGGTGGAAAAAAAGTATTGGCTGCTAGAAGAGCTAAAGGTAGACACAATTTAACAGTGTCTGATAATGCACATAAGAAATAGACTTAGAAAAAATACTGATTTTCAAAAAGTAATTGGAACAGGTAAACAATTTATTAATTCATATTATGTTGTTTATTATAAAAATAACAATTTAGAAAATACAAGATATGGACTTTCTGTTTCAAAAAAATTTATTAATGCTGTCGGAAGAAATAAAGTTAGAAGAAAAATTAGACATATTTTAGATAAGATAAATATATTTAATGTTCCTTTTGATATAGTGATAATAGCTAGAAAGAAAGTCATTGAAAATAATGCATTTGATAAATTGCATGATAAATTAAAAATTCTATTAGAGCAAGTAGAAAGAAAGAAATAAATGGAAAATAGATATAAGTGATTTCAGCAAAATAATCCAAACAATAATAAAAAAGAAAAAAAAGCTAATTATTTTAAAATAAGTTTTAAAATAACTAGAATTTTTCTATTTATTTCTTTATTTGTTTTAGCTCTTACAGGTTGTGCTCAATCATTTGTGATTAGAGCAGATAAAAAATCTGGTGCAGGAATTGAATTTTATGATGGAAAAAATGATGTAGCTCCACATGTTGTTTCTACAAAATTTGAACCAGATGGATTTACCTATGATGCAGAAGAAAATTACTGATTATCAAATAGTACTGATAATGCAAAGGGCTGAGGTCCTGAACATTCTAATGATGTAGCAACATTAGATGCAATCCATAAACAAGTAGAAGCAAATGGTGGAACATGAGGTGGTTATTATACTTCAGATAAATCAAGAGCATGAAAAGGCAGAACTCAATCTTTAAGAATTGAAGGAGATAATGCAAATCCTATAGCTAAATCTACAAATGGACAATACTTTGTCTTTTCAGATACTCAAACTCAAATTCAAGATTTTGGAACAATATTAATTCCTTCAACATTGAAATATGCAAAGAAAAATATTAGTTTCGTTGATGCTGTTAGACCAACAAACAATCCAACACTCGATCAAATGGATGAATATTTTAGAGCATCTATATTTAAATACTTATTAGTAAGAATAAGCCAAGATACAAACTTAACTGAGACACAAGTAAATAATTCTATTGATAATGCTGTTTTATTAACTGGAATGAAATTAGATTTACAAGTATCATCTAACTTAGTTACCATTTCTGTTAATAGAGATAATGGAACATTATCAATTTATAATTCTGGATATGTATCAAGAGCTATAACAACATGAGGAGATTCATGAAGAATTGGTCCTTTTTATGCTTTATTCGTTTGACCACTAGCTAAATTAGCAAATATAATGTTAGCTGGAATAGGAACGGGATTGGGCGGTTGAGAAACTGTTTTAGTAATATTTATTATAGTTATAATCGTTAAAACAATCGCTTATTTAATTTCATTTAAATCAACTCTCCAGATGGTAAAACAACAAGAATTACAAGGTAAAGTTGCACAAATTAATGCAAAATATGAACCTTATAAAGATAATAAACAAATGCAACAAAGAAAACGTACTGAAACGTCCGAATTATATAAAAAGGAAAATATATCTCCGTTTGGTACAATAGCCGCCTCCTTTATTTCGATGCCTATATTAATTTCGATGTGGCGTGTTGTTAGTTCTGTTCCACATATAAAATCATCGGTAATAAATGGTATTCAATTTGGAGCCACTTCTTGGCGTGAATTATTTGCAGGTCATTTCCAATATTTATTATTATTATTCTTATCACTGTTATTCCAAATGTCATCCGCCCTCGTACCTCGATACTTCTCATGGATTAGAAGTAAACGTATGAATGTTCATCAAAAAGCGGCAATGAAAAAACAAAATAAAACACAAAACATTATGTTAATTGTTGTTGCATTATTTGCGGTAATAACTAATGCTGGATTACAAATATACTTAATATTCTCGGCCATGTATACCATGGGTCAAAATATATTAAACCATTACATAATCAAGCATATGTCGAAAAACAAAAAGAAAAGCTTTATACAAACGCCTAATATACTTTAAAATAAAAAATACTCTTATACAGGGGTATTTTTTTAATTATAAAAGCACTTTTAAAGTATCAATATTTTCATATCTTATAATAATTATGAAAAAAAATAAATTGAGAAAAGAGAAAATATGACGAAAAATAAAAAAATAATACTTTCAACAGGTGGGTTAATGCTTAGTGTTACACCGATGTTTGTTGTTGCTTCATGTGGTAGTGATACTTCAGATACTCCATCAACAACTACAAAACAAGATCCTCATGTTGCAGGACAAGCATGAGTAACAGATAGTGCAGAATTCAAAGCAATGGGACAAACAGAATTTACAGCGGCTAGATTAATGTTTAATCAATTAAAATCACAAACAATGTTTGATGATACAAAAGTTGATGCAACAACAGGTGTTGTTTCAAATCCTGATCAAGGAAAATCAATACCAGTTGTATTTGTGGATCTAGATGAAACAATTTTATCTAATATAGCACAAGAAAATTATGGAACTATTTCTGGAAACGGATATTCACCAGAATTATTTAGAAATTGATCTTCAGCAGGACAAGCTGAAAAAATACAAGGTGCTATTGATTTTATCAATTATGTATGAGAACACGGAGGAGTTGTAATGTATAACTCTGATAGAGAAATGTTCGATCCTTCTGCAACAGTAGATAATCCTACAGGAGCAGCAAGAGAAGGTACTAAGAAGAACTTAGAACTTCTTGGAGTTAAACCTCAATATTTACAAGACTGAACATTTTGAATGCAAGGAATTAATCCAACTGCAGATAAACCATGAATGACACCAAATGTTGTAAATGGAGAAATTGTGCATACTAACAAAGAAACACGTATGGATACAATGAATAAGAAAACAACTGGTTATGATTTATCAGGTGCAAAAAAACCAGATGGAACAGCAATCGCTAGCGGAAATGCAGTAGTACTTAAAACAGTAATGAGAATGGGTGATAACATTGATGACTTTAATGATCTTGCAACAAGACATACATCAAATGCAAATAGAACTAAAGTTTTCAATGATCATTTAAAATCATTATTTGGTTCAACAGAAAGTAAAGGTCAAATTTATACACCAGGTTCAAATGGTGCTCCAGGTACTTGAACTGACGAAGCATGAAATGAAGGTTATGTTTTAATAGGTGGAAATACAATGTATGGTGGATGAGATGATTCAATCAGAACAGATGCTAAAGCAGCTGGAAAATCACAATATGAACAATACATTAAAGTATTAACAGATGATTCTTGAGATGGTTCAAAAACATGAGTTAATCCAAGAAATCCCAAAAACTAATTTTTATACTTAATTATTAAAAAATACAACATCATTTGGTGTTGTATTTTTTACTTTTTATTTGATTAAATCCTAATTATTTTATTGATTATCATATCCAATTCTAATTGTCATAGATTTAATAAAACTAACATCGGTATGAACTTCGCTTGTAACATTACCATCTGAACCAATTACATCTACAATTGGTGTCATTTTGAATCCTTCATCATCTCATGAAACATCTATTCTTGTTCTTATTTCTACATTACTTGGTATAGTAGGAATCAAAGGCTTATATGAGTTTTCATCTGAATTTTTTGAATTATTGAATCCAGCATCATAATGGAAAATTTGGAATCCACTATTATTTGGACCTGGTGTATTATTATCTGCTCATTTAATAGAAACCTCTATATATATTGGTGAGTTATTAACAAATGTTGAACCAAAATTATATACAGTTTGTAAAGCTCCTGAACCTACATTAGAAGCAAATGTTTGATTAACTAAAAAGCTTCTACTTTCGGCTATAAAAACTGTAAGTTTAGCTACATTTGGTATCCCACCTTTACCATGATCAGTGATTTTATATTCATAAGGACCTCCTGTATCTCCAATTTCTCCAATTTTAATTTGATTATTAGGATCTGCTGCAGCAATTGTAAGTTCACCAACACCTACAAATCCTTCTTTAAGATTATTTAAAACATCATCATTTGTTGCACCTAAACTTATTCCAGTAGCTCTTGGAATATTTAGAACAAAACTGTTAGGACCGTTTGAAGTAATTAATTGTCCAGCAATTCTTGGATTTTTTGATAATTGAACATTTCCATCTTCTACATTTGGACAATAGGATTTTCTTCAAAAGTATAATTAATTCTTAATGTTTTTGAATTAAGCCCTTCTTTAGAAAGAATTGCTTGAAATGATACTGTTTTAGTAACTTCATCAATATTTCAATTTTCAATTTTTACACTTACTTGTTCTAACCCATTTATTGTAACAACTTTATCTTCTGGTTGAGTTGGAGCTGTTGCTTGTTGATCTGAATTTTCTTTTAATCTTAATGCTTGAAGCACTTGATCTTGTGTAATGTTATCTAGTTTTGATTGATTAGCTATTTGTCCACTATCATCTGTAATTTCATTACATGAAACAACTGCTGCTATTGTACCGACACTTGCTAATGTAGCAAACCCCAAACCTAATTTTTTTATAATTTTCATATTGTTTCCTTTCGAAATCTAATTATTAATTTTTGAGAGACTTGCTCTTTATAAGTAATTATAATCAATTTTGTTTCTTTTTACCAAAAAATAATAGATATTGTAAAAAATTACATAATGTGTAGTTTTGACTATCAAAATTATGTTTAAATGTTTCTATAACTGATAAATATCAAAAAAATATAACACGCGATCATGTTATATTTTTTTGATTTAATTATTTTTTAAAGAAGAATTACTTTATATTGAACCAATTCTTATTCATAATGTATTAGCTTCAACTGGAGATTTATTTGTTCATTGTTTTGCTTGTCATAATCCGCTTTCAAATTGAACTATGTCTCCACCTCAATAAATTTTCATAGGCACATATGCTGCTATCAATATATTACCTCATGAATATTCGTTTCAACTTTTAGATTCAGTATTTCCACTATCGATTGGTGTTCCATCTTCATTGTATGTATAAATCAATGGTGATGTATTCGCATCAGCACGTTCTTTTGCTTGAAGATTAACTACACCTAATGCTACATTCATAGATTCATTACTTGGTAATGTACCTAAATCTTCTCAAACATCATCTGTTGCTATTGTTTGTGAAGGAGGTGATGATGCTTCTCATTTTGCTCTATACATGTGTGTTGTACCATCTAATTTACTTACATCAAGAATTATAGAACCACCAATTGCACGGAATACTCCTTTATTTGCTTGTCTATTTTCTTCTGGAGTTTTTGCATCATTAATTTGATTAACTAATGCACCCATTGGATTTGTATCTCCAGCGTAATATTCATTTAAGTTTTAATAACAACATCAGTTGGATTTGAAATTTGAATTTCCTGTACTAGTTCATCTTGCATACCATTAAATGTATCACCAAGAGTAGCTTGAACAGCCCCTGTACCATAAAACTTATTGGCTCCTTCAGGTGCTCCATGACCGGCAACTCCATCTGTATTATCGTCACCAATTGATCAGTAACCAACAAATGCTAATTTTTTCTCACGGGCAAATGCCTTCATACTATCTAGATCTGCTTGGTTCATTATTTCATGAGGTCATGTATCAGAAGACATATTAAATGTGAATCCTAAAGCACTTCATATTTGCTCTTCAGTCATACTTATACCGTTTTCTTGATATATTTTAGCCATTTGTTGTTCTACTGTTATTAATCCAGAATGAACTTTATCTCATAATGTTGGACTAGCATCAGCATCTTTCATCATCATTGTCATGGCATCGATTAACTCCATTTTCTAATAAAGTGCTAATAATTTGTAATCCACCATATGCTGTCATACCATCAGTATCTGTTGCAGCAGTTATTTGGATTTGTAATTCAGATGTTCATTGTCCTGGATTTTTAACTGCATCAGCTGCAATTTTTTGTTGTACTAAAGCTGTTGCCATTCCTAAAACATCTAATGCGTGTTTGTCTTGAGTGTCTGTTGTTTCAATATCGTAATCAACTCTTGTAATTTTGTATTCTTTAACAATATCATATAGTTGTGCTGCTGCTACAACCGGATCTGCTTTTTCTCAGAAAGCTTTCCCTGCTACTCCACCAAAACTTAGTGCGACATCTCCACCTGCGTCTCTAATTTTATTTATAAGACCTATGTAATCACTATTAGCAGTTTCTTTTGTTACATTATTATCAAACATTGGTGTTGATCCACCTCATGTTGATTTATTTCAACCTTTCATTTTCTGAAGTTGTGAAAATGCTAGTGTTGCATATGGATATTTTGTTACATTATAATTTGCAACTGTTGAATGTGCTGTTGTTATATCTAAGAAAGGAGCTTCAACGTGATTTGGCATTGGTGTTTTAGCTGCATGAACTCTATCACCTAAGCTTGTTGGAATTTGGAATGAAGTAACATTATCATTTAATGATTGACCAAGTTTACTTTGAACTATTCCACCTTGTTTGAATAACGAAATTGTTTTATCATAATTATCTAATGTAGCTTGTCCTTCTCTTAATCTATTTCATAGTGCTCCACTTTCACCATCATCAATTGACTCTGGTCCTGGATCTGCACTATTTCCAGATCTAACTTGTTGAGTTTGTCCTTTTAAGTCAAATCCTAATCCACCAACTTGGAATTTGTAAATTCCTACTGATGCACCATTAACAGTTGATCCATCATTTGCATGAATTTTTAGAAGTACTTGATCACCATTTTTAACATCTGTATCAGCAATATTAGGTAAATCTACTATTTTAGTAGTTCCATCTTTTTCATTAGTAACTATTTTTTGCATTGAAAGTGTAAATAATCCTGAAGGATCACTAATAGGTGCTATGTTTGCATGACCCTCTGTACCAGTTACTTCTAACATTCTAGGTACTTGTACTCCATATCCACCTGCTGGTAATGAAAAGTGTGCTAATGTTTGTAAAGCATTAAGTTGTTTGTTTAACTCATCTGGTGTAATAATTGTTGTCATTCCATCAACATGTCATAATGGTCTTAAACGATCTGTTGAATCATTTACTACATCAATTCTACCACCTAGTGTAGGAATTGGATCTTGTCCTTTAACTACAATTGTTAATTCAGCATTATCTGCTGTTGCTCCATCACCTTGACCTGGGTCGGTAATAATATAATGGAATGTTCCAGGTGCTGAAATTGCTCATGTAGGTAATGCTTGACTTCCAGCTTTAACTGCTGCAGATGGCGGACCAACACCATTGAATTGTGAAGCAATTAATCCGTTAATCATAGTTGGATCTGTTCCAACACTAGCTCCTACTGGAAGTTCAACGCTAAATTGTTTTCCTGTTCCGGTAATAGCTGCTCCTGAATTTAACTGAACATTTCCATCTGTATTTGGTACATCACTTTTAACTGTAATAGCTAATGTTGCAGTATCTGTTTTACCACCTTTACCTGGATCTTGAATTACATATTCATATGGTCCACCAGGAGTAGATATGTCTCCTGTCGGAGCTTGATTTGATGGATTCTTTGCATTAACTCTTAGTTCTCCAACTCCAACAAATTTTGATTTAATAAGTGATAATATCATATCATCTGTTGTTCCTAAAGTTGTTCCTGTTGGAATAACAACAGTAAATTGATCTGTTGCTACAGAAGTAATTAATTTACCTGCTATTGTATGATTATCAGCTAATGCAACTTTTCCATTTTCAGTTGCTGGTGGTGTATCACCACTTTTTCATGATGTTGTAATTTTAATATCTTTTGAAACTAACCCTTCTTTAGAAAGTGTTGCTGTAAATGATAATACACCTGTATTTGTATTTGGTGTTCATTTTGTAATTTTAATAACAACATTTTCTAATCCGTTTACTGTTGCAATTTTATCAGCAGGTTGTGCTGGAATTGCTGAGTCTTGACTTGGTTGCAATCCAAGTGCTTGCAATACATTTGCTTGACTAGCTCCATCTAATTTGCTTTGATCTGAATTTGTAGTTACATCACAAGATGCAACAACACCAACAACAGCTGTTGTACTAGCTGTCATTGTTGCTAATCCAAGATTTAATATAAGATTTTAAATTTCATTTTTTCTCCCTTTATATTTGAGCAATGCTCCAATTTAATCTTATCACTTAGTGTTGTTATTTTTCACAAAAATATTAAAAATAATGAAATTTATTACAAAAAAAATACAACACCTAATTTGCATTGTATTTTTCTATTTTTAAAACATAAATATTTTATAAATCAGCTATTTTCATTCATGGTGCTGGATCAACACTTGGAGATTTATTTACCCAGTATTTTGCTTTTCATAATGCTCCATCAAAATTAACTATATCATCTTTTATATATGCTTTGTCTTTCATGAAAAGTTCGATTGATGAGTGTCCTCATAAGTATGATTCAAAACCATTAGAAACACCAGAATTGATTTTTGTTCCATCTTCGTTATATGTATAAATAAATGGTGATGTATGTGCATCTGCAAGCGCTTTTGCTTTAAGGTTATCTATTCCTAAAGCAACATTTATAGATGCATCACTTGGTACAGAACCTAAATCTTCTCAGACAGCATTATCTGCAGTCACTTGAGAAGGTGGTTTTGATGCTTCTCATTTTGCTCTATACATATGTTTAGTACCATCTACAGAACTTATATCAATAATTATGTTGTCTGGATGAGCTAAGAATACACCAGCGTTACTTTTTCTATTTTCTGCAGGTGTTTTTGCATTATTCATAGCATCAACTAATGTTTTCTTTGTATTTGATGTATTACCATAATAATTATTTAGTTTTTGAGCAAGTAAATTATTTGAATTTGAAAGTTGAACTTCTTGTATAGGTTGATCTTGAATATTATCGAATGTATCATGAAGAGTATTTTGAACAACTCCTGAACCGTATAAATTATTTGCTCCTGCAGGTGTTCCGTGACCAAGAACTCCATCTGCATTATCATCATTAATTGATCAGTAACCAACAAATGCTAATTTTTTTTCACGTGCAAATGTTTTCATACTATCTAGATCAGCTTGAGACATTATTTCACCTTTTCATGTATCAGATGAAATATTAAATGTAAATCCTAAACTGCTTCATATTTGCTCTTCAGTTAAATTTAATCCATGTTTTTGATATATAGAAGCAACTTGTTGCTCTAATGTCATTACTCCAGAACGAACTTTATCTCATAGTGTTGGAAGTGGTTGACCAGCAGCATCAGTTTTTTTCATCATCATTGCCATAGCATTAATTGAATGAATTTTAACTCCGTTATCAAGCATAGTATTAATAGATCTTAATCCAGCATATGGTGTCATACCATCAGTATCTGTTGCGGCTGTTATTTGAACTTGCAATTCAGATGTTCATTGTTGAGGATCTTTAACTGCATCTGCAGCAATTTTTTGTTGTACTAATGCTGTAGCCATAGATAAAACATTTAAAGCATCTTGATCTTGAGTACCTGGTGTTTCAATATCATAATCAATTCTAGTAATTTTATATTCTTTAACCATATTATATAGTTGCGCTGCTGCTACAATAGGATCTGCTTTTTCTCAGAAAGCTTTTCCTCCCGAACCACCAAAACTTAATGCAACATCTCCGCCTGCGTCTCTAATTTTGTTTATAAGACCTATGTAATCTGTATTAGCAGTTTCTCCAGCTGCTCCATTATCAAACATTGGTGTTGATCCACCTCAATTTGATTCATCTCATCCAGATTTACTTGCAATTTGAGAGAACGCTAGTGTTGCATATGGATATTTTGTTACATCGTAGTTTGTAACACTTGAATTTGCTGTTGTAATATCTATGAAAGGAGCTTCAACGTGATTTGGCATTGGATTATGCGCTTTATGAACCCTATCTCCTAAGCTTGTTGGAATTTTGAATGATCTAATTTCATTTTTTAAGGATTCACCAATTTTACTTTGAACTATTCCACCTTGTTTGAATAAAGAAATTATTTTTTTATAATCATCTAATGTAGCTTGTCCTGATCTTAATCTTCCTCATAATAATCCATTTTCACCATCATTTATTATTGATGGATTATTTTCTCCACTCACTTGTTGAGCTTGTCCTTGTGAACCAAGTGATAATCCTCCAACGGTATAATTAAAAATTCCTACTTTAGCACCATTAACATTTGATCCATCTTTTGCTCTAACTCTTAAAAGCACATGATCACCATTGTTAACTGCTGCGTTAGCTATATTAGGTAAATCCACTATTCTTTGATTACCATTTGAATCTATAGAAATTTTAGACATTGAGATTGTAAATAATCCTGAAACATCACTAATAGGTGTTATTGTAGCATGTCCTTCAGCACCAGTTATTCTTAACATTCTAGGAGGTTTCACTCCGTATCCGCCTGCAGGTAATGAAAAGTGTGCTAATGTTTGCAATTGGTTAAGTTGTTTATTTAATTCATCCTGTGTTGCAATTGTTGTTAAACCATTAACATGTCATAAAGGTCTTAATGAATTTGTTGAATCATTTGATATTTGAATTGTGCCAATTGTTTGTGACACTGGAACTACATTTGTATTAGCTACAGGAGCATTGTTATTTGCTGCTTGAGATACCGGAGCAACATTTGTATTAGCTACAGGAGCATTGTTATTTGTTGTTTGAGATACCGGAGCAACATTTGTATTAGCTACAGGAGCGTTGTTATTTGTTACTTGTTTTACTGTAGAAGGAACTACAGGATTATTTTCATTAGATTGTGAAGCATCTTGATTTTGATTTGCTTCTGGTGTAGAAGAATCAGCTTTTTTTCATAATGTTGTAATATCTATATCTTTAGCAGTTAAACCTTCCTTAGAGATATTTGCAGTAAATGTTAATATTCCTAAAGAATCATCAACTTTTCATTTTGTAATTTTAATAATAACATTTTCCAATCCATTAACTGTAGTGATTTTATCACTTGGTCGAGTTGGGATTTTTGAATCTTTACTTGGTACTAATTTTAATGCACTTAAAATGTCTTTTTGACTAGAACCATCTATTTTTACTTGATCAGATTGATCAGAACCTGATGAGGTACCACAAGCTGCGACAACACCAACCACAGCTGCTGAACCGGCTGTCATTGTAGCCAATCCAAAATTTAATATTGCTTTTTTCTTTTTCATAATAAACACCTTTATATAATAATTTATAGTTTACCTAAATTATACCATCTCAATAAAATAAATTTTTTATATGCTATTAAATAGAAGTGTTTATAAAAGTTTTATATTTATTTTGAAATCAACAATAAGGAAAATTTAGTTTATTCACCTCATTTAAATTTCTTAATAGTAAAAGCTAAGAAAAGAATTGATATTCCAACAGAAATTAATGGAAAACCATATGCTTCTCAACCTAAATCTTTAATTCCGTCTCATCCATTTGTAAAAGTTGCGGCAAATGGATCAACTGTATATTTGGTTGGAAGAACTCATGTTATTGCACTTAATGTAGTAGAACTATCTATTTGTTCTTTTGGAAAGAATGAACCAGATAAAAATGAAATAGGCAAGTATAAAACATTACTTATTCCAATAACTCCTTGTTGAGTTTTAACTAATGAAACAATTAAAAGGCCCATTGTTATTGCTGTTATTAATGAAAGAACTAAGTATGGTAAAGCTAATAATGTATTTTCTGAAAATATTATATTTCATGAAAAAGCGGATTTTGTACAAATTATTATTCCAGCTCAAAATAATATTCAAATAACTGAAAATATAGATCAAAATATTTGATAAGTAAATACTGCTGTTAAAAATTTTCTCTTTGAAATTTGTGCTGCACCAATTCTTTTTATCATTGTAGTTTTTTTGAATTCAACAATCATTACTGGAACATTAAATAATCCATTTGATATAACTGCAGTAATTAATATTCCTGAAACAGTATTTCTCATAAATCCATCTGGATCTGGAGACAATATAGCTTGTCCTTCAAAAGCATTTCCTAAAATAAATAAAAGAATAATTGGGAAAACAATAACAAAAAATGGTCCGAAGAATCCTTTCATATAATAAGAGTGTAAAAGTCTTAATAGTGGTTTCATTATTTTTTGCCTTCTTTCTTCTTGTTATCAGCATGATCATACATATCTTCAAATAATGAATTTGCAAATTTAGATACGCTTCCATATTTTTTCATTATGTCAGTAGTTTTCATTTCATGAGTTATTACTCCGAAATCAAGGACAATAACTTTGTCTGATAAATCTTCAACTTCATCCATTGAATGAGTAATTAAAATTAATGCACATTCCGGTTTTTTCTCTAAATATTCTTTTATATATGATCTAAGATCTCTTCTTATTTTTATATCTAAACCAGTTGATAATTCATCAAGTATTAATAAGTTTGGTTCATGCACTAGAGCAAGAAGAATATTTAATCTTTGTTGTTGTCCGCCAGACATTGTTATTATTTGTTTTTTTAATAAATCATCTAATCTAAATAAAGTTAATAATTTATTTAATTCTTCTTTTGAAATATCAATATTACTATTTTCAATATAAAAATTAATTAATGCGGATACTGTAACGCCTATTGGGTAATTTGATTCTTGAAATTGCATTCCTATAATTAAATCATCAGATAAAAATATTTTTCCACTACTTGCTTTTCTAATTCCAGCAATTATTTCCACAGTAGTAGATTTACCAGATCCGTTTCCACCGATAAAGGCTAATCTATCTCCCTTTTTAATTAACATATTTATATCTTTTAAAACATGTTTTTCGCCATAATGTTTATTAATATTTTCTAATTTAACTAAGTAATTTTCATTTTTCATAATACTTATTATCTTATCACAGCTTATATAGTCATTCTCTTATATTTATTTTAATTACTTTTTATATGACATTTCTCTTAGTGAAAAACCATTTCTTTCTAGTATTCCATCTTCTAAATTAAAGCCAAGTCTTTGATAAAAAGATTCTCTTCCAGGTCTTGCAAATAATTTAATTCCACAATTTTTATTTTCTTCACAATCAAAAACATCTTTTAATATTTCTTTCATAAAAAAAGTACCAATACCTTTTCCTCTTATTTCTTTATCAACTGCTACTTTATATATAATAAAGGAGTCTTCATCAGGAACTTTATATAATGTCGCAACTCCAATTAAGATATTATTTTCAAATGCTCCATAGTGAGTTGATTCTTGATCTACTTTAGGATTTCCAAATGATGGATTTTTTTTGACCTGTATATAAATGTTCATTTCTAAAATTAATTAGTTGTTGTGAAAAAGGTATTTTCTTTACTAAGATATCTTTCATAACAAATATTCTATATTATAAATAATATAATGTTATATAATAATTATGCCATTGCAATAACAACCTTGTAACTTGGTCAGGTTAGGAATAAAGCAGCCATATCGAGTAGTGTTATGTGTGATGGTCTTTTTTTAACTTAAATTTAGCAGGGGGAATTATGAATTTTAATAAAGAACAATATAAAAAAATAATAAAATTAATGATTGATAATGGAGCAGATTATGCTGAGGTTTTTTTTGAAGACACAAGAAATAAATCTATGTCATTAATTAATAAGAAAAGATCAAAAGCATCAGTTAGTGAAAATTTTGGTTTAT
Organism: Mycoplasma sp.; assembly: GCA_024721275.1. Classification (GTDB taxonomy): domain Bacteria; phylum Bacillota_I; class Bacilli_A; order Mycoplasmatales; family Metamycoplasmataceae; genus JAMPIX01. The sequence continues at coordinate 6,690 of JAMPIX010000001.1, read as the reverse complement.
CTATTAGAGCGATCATTGGAGAAAAACAATTTTTTAAAACAACTAATGATTTAAATTTTGATAGTGTCATAGAATTAGCTAAAAATTTATTTCCTATAGAAAATAAGAAAAACAAAGACTTCGATTTTACAAATATAAATAATATAGATGATTCAACTGAGTATGAGAATCAATCAGATAAATTAGATGAAGATATTTACAAATTACTTAATGATTCAAATGAAAGAGCATTAAAAACTGATAAGCGTGTTTCAGTTGTAAGTTCATCATTTAATATGACAACTAAGTCAATTACACTTGCAAATTCTGATGGTTCAATTATAAGTGAAATAAACTTATACAACGGCTTTGTTATTAGTGTTCAATCTAAAGATGAAAAATTAAATGATACATCTGTTGAAATAATGAGAAGTAGAAAAGGACCAGTAGAGTTCTTAAAAGAACTAGATTGAAAAAAACATGTTGATATTGCAGTAAAAGATGCAATTGAACTTCTTTACATAAAAAATATAAAGACTGGTGAAATGACAACAATAATAGGAAACGGAAATGGTGGAACTCTTTTCCATGAAGCTTGTGGACATCCGCTTGAAGCAAGTAGTGTTGTTTTAGGACTATCACCATTTGCAGATAAGATTGGCAAAAAAGTAGCTCCTGAAATTGTTACTGTTTATGATGATGGAACATTAGATCAAAAATGAGGTTCTTCAAAATATGATGATGAAGGTATCGAAAGACAAAAAACTGTATTAATAGAAAAAGGAATACTTAAAACATTTTTAGTTGATAGACTTAATTCTAAAAAATTAAAAATAAAAGCAAATGGAACAGGAAGAAGACAAGATTATGAATATGCTCCTACTTCTAGAATGTCTAATACATATATAGGAAATGGAAAATCAACTGTCGAAGAAATAATAAAATCAACTAAAAAAGGATTCTATGCAAAAAGAATTGGCGGTGGTCAAGTTGATCCATTTTCTGGCGAATTTAATTTTGGTGTAACTGAGGGTTATATTATAGAAAATGGTGAAATCAAAGAGCGTGTAAAAGGTGCAACTTTAGTTGGAAAAGGTCATGAAGTACTTTATAACATTGATATGGTTGCAAACGATTTAAAAAATGAACCAGGAACATGTGGAGCAGCTTCTGGATATATTCCTGTAACTGTTGGACAACCAACAATAAGAGTTTCAAAAATGTTAGTGGGTGGAAAATAATGAAAACCAATTTTAAATTAATAAATGAATATGCAAAATCTAAAGGAATAAATGGATTGCAAATGCATTCATCATATTCATTATCTGAAGAAATGGAATTCGAAGGTGGAACTCTTAAAAAAAGTGAAGCTAATATTTCAATAAACACATCATTGATTGGAATTATGAAAAACAGAAAAGTATTTACTGGAATCGAAAGCAATGATTTAAATAAATTAAAAGAAAAAATAGATGATTTATTGTATATATCAAAATATACAACCAAAGAAACAGAGGAAGAATTAATATCACCAAAAGGATTGATATATCCAAAAGTTGATCCTAAAATATTTAATATTGAAAAAAGAGATACTAATTCTCAAATAGAACTTTTAAAAGAGTTAAATGATAGAATGAATAAACTTCACAAAAACATAAAAAGTGAAACTACAATTGCTGCTCTTTCATATAGTTTTAGTGATTTTAAAATGGAAAATACAAATGGACTAGAATTAGAAAAACAATCAAAAGTTATGAATATAGTTGGTGTGTTATTTTTAGATGTTGATGGAAATAAAATTACAATCATTCATGGAGAAAAAATAATAAATGACAAAGATTGAGATATTGATAAATTCATTAATAAAATAGATAAGAAAATAAAAGAAAGAGTTAAAAAATCAAAAATTGAATCTGGTAAATATAAAACAATATTGAGCAATAGAGCATTCAGTACATTAGTAAGTCAATATTTTTCACATTTTAATGCAAGAAGTGTAATTGATGAAAGATCAATTTACAAAGATGATTTAGGCAAAAAAATAATGTCAGAGAAAATTACAATTGTTGATGAAGGTGTAAATATTAAAGGTAAAGTATTTTCAACTTTCGATGCTGATGGAATGCCAACACAGAGAAAAGAAATTGTTAAGAATGGTGTGTTAAAAACTTTTCTTCATAATATAAAAAGTGCAAAAATAATGAATGTAAAAACAACAGGTAATTCAGCTGGAGATAATCCATCTGGTTTCTTTACGTACATTCTTCCAGGGGAAAAAACTAAAGAACAATTATTTAGCAAAGTTGATAATGGATTCATGATTACATCATTTAAAGGATTGCATTCTGGATTAAATAGTATATCTGGTGATTTCTCTTTAGAAATTGAAGGATTTAAAATTAAAGATGGAAAACAATCTGATTTTGTAACTGGCGCAATAGCAACAGGAAATTACTTTGAAATAATAAAAAATATAAAAAATTTATCATCTGAGTTAAACTTTGATGAAGCTATTACTCCATATGCAAGAATAATAGATTTAGATATTGCTTAATTTAAAATAAATGATTGTTTTAACTTATAACTTGTTAAAAAGGAATATCTTTTTGCTATCATTAAATTAGAATGAGTTATAAGACGTTATATAGAAAATATAGACCAAGAAATTTCAATGAAGTAATAGGTCAAGACAATATTGTTTCAACCTTTAAAAATATTATTGAAAGAAACAAAGTAGGACATGCATATTTATTTTCAGGACCAAGAGGAACTGGAAAAACATCATTAGCAAAAATATTTGCTATGGTTTTAAATTGTGAAAATATAAATGATGATCATTCTCCATGTTTAAAATGTAAACCTTGTACAGAATCTTTAAGATTATCTTCATTAGACATAATCGAAATTGATGCTGCTTCAAATAATGGTGTAAGTGAAATAAGAGATATAAGAGAAAAAGTAAAATTTGCTCCTTCATATTCAAAAAATAAAGTTTACATAATAGATGAAGTTCATATGCTTTCAAAGGGAGCATTTAATGCATTACTTAAAACACTTGAAGAACCTCCTACAAATGTTATTTTCATAATGGCAACAACTGAACCTGATAGAATACCAACAACAATTTTATCTAGAGTTCAAAGATTCAATTTCAAAAGAATTCAAAACAATATTATTGAAAAACAATTAACAAAAATATTTGAATTAGAAAATGTTAAATATGATCAAGAGTCATTAAAGTTAATAAGTAGATTAGCTCATGGTGGAATGAGAGATGCTTTATCAATTGCAGAACAAGTAATTTCTTATTCAAACGGAATATTAACTTTTGATTCTGTTTCACAAGTTTTTGGCTTAGTGTCAAAACATAATTTAATTACAATTCTTAACTATCTTTATGCAGGTAAAGTTGATAAAGTTTTACATTTATTAAATGATTTAATGGACAACGGTGCAAATATTAATTGATTTATAAATAACACTTTAGAAATAATTAAAGAATTTGTTATTTATGAAAAAACACATGATCAATCATTAATATCATTTTTAACAATGCAAGACATAAACGAAATAAAAATTGATTTGGATTACTCATACAAAATTATGGATGAGTTAGTTAGCTTGATGCTTAAATTTAAAAAATCTAATACAAATATAAATGTATTAATTTTATCTTTAGTTAAGGTAGCAAATCCAAAATCTGAAAATTATGAAGAAGAAACTAATTTTGAGAATGAAGATATTAGCATAAATAAAAATGAAGTAATTTCGCTTATTGGCCGATCAACAGTTTGACTGTTGACCGGGGCGGAACGTTTGCATACGTTTAATGTTGACGTCATAAACACCAACGCTGGATCGACCCTAATACCGGTATTCTTTTTGCCTTTCTCACCAGAAGTTCAGTGATAAGTTTTTGATTGCGGTTCAGGTAACAAAACAGTTGTTTCATGCCTTTCCAGTCAACAGTCAAAACTCTTTCTCTCGGTGTTGGGACCAACCCTGTAAACTGTTTCCTTCTACCTCCGGCCTCCGGAAACAGTTCATCAGGTTGGTCCCAACACCTCGGGAAAAGTTTTGACTGTTGACTGAAAAGGCATGAAACAACTGTATATTGTGACTAGTGTCATACACATCATTCTCCTATAACTAAAAGGCTTATCCCATGGTTGCTATGGAAAAGATAAGTCTTTTGTCTTTTACCGGGACAGTAAATGCTAGACAGACGCGCTAGATAATGACGTGACGTCATCAATACATGTGGCGATCATAGTCGGCAACGTCATTAATTCTTACGCACTCTAACGTCCCCGTGATGACGACGCTTTGAAAATGTTTCTGTATAATTGAAGTTTACCATTTTGTATTGGAATTATAAACAAGGGATATCTGAAGCCTTGTGATAGATTTTGGGCGTCAAACCTCGGCAATCCTCGAGTTGACAAAACACTCGATTTTTGATATCCCTGTCTACTTAGCAGATTCTATTAATCATCAATCTTGATAAACAAAAGATAAAATTTACGATAATTAGGAATGCGTATTACATGTCTCGTTCATTTATTCGTTTTTTCTATTTCAGATTTGGTCATCGTTTTAGACAAATCAGGAAGTATAGCACAGTCGGATTTCAGTATAGCGATAAACTTTCTCAAGGACGTGGTCACCGCACTGACCATAGGTACTAGCGATGTCCAAGTGTCAGTGGTCAGTTTTTCAGACACTTCCAATGAGGAGTTTGCTCTGAATGACCACACCACTCAGAACGACGTTCTAACAGCACTAGAAGGGCTTAAGACCTCCATAACCACGAATGGCGGCACGTTTACTGCAACGGCTCTGAACTATGTACAGAATACCTCATTTACGGCGGGGAAGGGAGCGCGAGGCTCGGCTAATTCGGTAGTGGTCGTGATAACGGACGGACTGTCCCAGAACGCGGCGCAAACTACGGCAGCTGCTGACCTAATCAGGAGCTCCATATCCGGAAGTATCATATACGCCATTGGTGTAGGCTCCGACCTCAGCTCCACCAAACAGGAACTGCTCAACATCGCCAGTGACCCGGATGATCAAAACGTGATGTATGTTACGACATACACATACATCTGTAACCTGGTGCCGACACTCGTAACCAAAATAGGTAAGTATACACCTTTGTTTAGTAAGATTTAGAAAGGATCTAGTTAGATTCGTTCCTGATAAAGAAGGGATCTAGTCTGTTTCGTTTCTGCTTTCCATTCCTTATTGTGATCTGTTCTGATGGGATAATACTGTTTATGTAAGATGTAAGTCGGTGTAATAGAAAATAGTTGCTCATCAGGATATATTAGTTCTTTTCGATTTATATATCATTTACCTGCTATCACTTACAATGAATTTCATTTATTATGAAGTAATTACAAAAGAGACTGAACCCTACTAGGGGTACACTGAAAATTATTTTGAAGTTTTAGTCGATCAGGTTCTTATTAAGCATGTAGGGGCTGTCCTGCTCTCTGTTTATAAATATTTTGACATATTTTACCATAAGAAAAGTCAACAATACTTCATATTTCTGTTGTTTTCAGCATTATTGCCTGTTTCTTTTGTTTCTTTTTCCTCCATGTAGCGTGAATCTTACTATAAACTTTGTTTGACTGGACCATTGCACAATCGCACGTCAGCAGCATTGTAGTTTTTATTTATTATTAGATAACTCCGCGTCTGCTTCTGTGCCAAACGACTGTGCCCAGACCACAACAACAGTGTTTGTCGGTAAAGGGGGAGGAGGTGCTACCACCACTACCACTACTACCACCACCACCACCACCACCACCACTCCAACAACAACCACCACTCCAACAACAACCACCACCACCACCACTCCAACTACAACAACAACCACCACTCCAACAACAACAACCACTACCACTCCAACTACAACTACTACCACTCCAACAACAACTACTACCACTCCAACAACAACCACTACAACTCCAACCACCACCACCACCGGAACCACCACCACACCGACCACAACTACAGCTTCACAGGCGGCTGCGGTTGCTGGATCGTCATCCTCAGGATCAGAACTAACATCCGAAGGTAAGATATCTGTAAGCTACACTTAGAAATGTTCTTGAAGCCAATTTGGCCCAGATTTGTGAGAGACACATGGTATATTTTACTTAGATTTGTGAGAAATATGTCGTCTATTTGATTTATTGTCCTATGTGGTCAATATGTCATAGATTTGTATAATAAATGTCGTTATACTTCGGTTTTCGGTCTCTACATCACTCGTTCAATCTTCAAACTACATAAACTTTTGCTAGATCTGGAACTGCTACAGCATTGAGACAAGTCTCAGAACCCATGCATACTTACCGTCTTGTTTATTTTATAGAAATGACAGCAATCATAGCTACAAGTACTGTTGGAGGAGCCGTTACAATAACGACACTGGCATATTTTGTCATCAGAAGAGTCCAAAAGAAAATGGAGAATCGGTAAGTAGGTTTTTACAATTACATGACGATAATCTATTGTTATATACATGTAGTCTCGTCGCAAAATGATAATCCATCGTTAAATATTCTAGTCACAAATGATAATCTATTGTTAAATATTCTACAACCACATAACGATAATCTATTGTTAAATATTCCACAGTCACATAACGATTATCCACTTTTAAATATTCTACAGTCACATAACGATAATCTACAG
>JAMPIX010000002.1 GCA_024721275.1 Mycoplasma sp. | reverse complement strand
TAATAAAAATATTCAATTTGCTGTCTTAGCTCAGTTGGTAGAGCACATCCATGGTAAGGATGGGGTCGCAGGTTCAAATCCTGTAGTCAGCACCAGCCCGAATGGTGAAATTGGTAGACACGGTAGACTCAAAATCTACTATCGCGAGATATATGGGTTCGAGTCCCATTTCGGGCACCAATGCTTATGCGCCAAAAAACATTTTTAACTAAAGATGAACAAAATGAATTAAATAATATTTTTTCAAAAATTGATTGATCAAATTCAGTACCATCTAAACAAGAAGTAAATAAGATTTTTAATTTCAATATAAATGAAATTAAAGTTGTTATATTAGGACAAGATCCTTATTACAGAAAAGGTGTAGCTAATGGTCATGCTTTTGCTGTAAATAAAGATGTAAAAATACCACCATCATTAAAAACTATTTTTAAAGAAATAGAAGAAACATTTGGTCAAATAAAAACAGATAGAACATTACATAGTTGAGTTGAGCAAGGTGTTCTATTATTAAACACATCTTTAACTACAGAGATAAATATTCCAAATAAACATAAAAGTATATGAAAAACTTTTACTAATAAATTAATTGAATCAATATCAAAAAGAAATCCAAATATTGTTTGAATACTATGAGGAAATAATGCGATTGAAAAAACTAAATATATTTATAAATATAAAGAAATAATAACTGATGCACATCCATCTCCATTAAGTTCCTATAAAAGAAAAAAAGACACTTTTAAAAAAGTGTCTAATATTGTTGAAATTGAATGATAATTATTTTTCCAAATTTCAAGTAGGGATTAAATCTTTTCCTTGTAATTCTCTAATTACTTTTTTATCCCCAACTTCTTCAATGAATAATTCAGCAACACCAGTTATTGTTGCATCATAAAAGTGTCCGCCAAATAAGTTGTAATTATCATCGGACATACTCACGTGAATGTGTCAACTTGGTTCTTCTCCACCAATTGATCCTATGATAGATGTTATTTCATAAGTCCCTGCAAAAACTTTGCTTGTATATTCTTTTGTTTTTTGATCAAGATATCCTAATTTAATATCTTTACCTGCTCCAATTCCAGTAATCTTTGCGAATTTTATATTTTTATCTTTTATAAATAAATCTAAAGATTCAGCAATTTTTTCTCCAACTGAAATTTTTAATACTCATGTATTACCTATTTTTTTACTTTGCATTATGTCTCCTTGATTTTGTTTTATTAATTTAATTATATTATAATTCAACATATTATGAAGATATTCCAATTAGACACAGATAAAGTTCCTTCAGAACACCAACAGAAAGCAATTGATTCATTAACAAAAGGATTAAATGAAAAAGAAAAACATCAAGTTCTTTTAGGTATTACTGGTTCAGGTAAAACTTTTATAATGGCAAATATTATAAAAAATATTAATAGACCAGTAGTTATTTTGTCACATAATAAAACATTAGCAGCTCAACTTTATGCTGAATTTAAATCATTTTTCCCAACTAATGCTGTTGAATATTTTGTATCTTATTTTGATTACTATAGACCAGAAGCTTATATGCCAAATACTGATACTTATATTGATAAAACTTCAAAAAGTAATTGGGATTTAGAAGCGATGAGAATGTCAACAATAAATTCATTGTTAACAAGAAAAGATACAATTGTTGTTTCATCAGTAGCAGCAATTTATGGTGCATTAAATCCCAAAGAATATTCAACAATGTTTTTACCAATTCATGTTGGACAAACAATTTCAAGAAAAGAATTTTTATATGGTTTAGTTAAAAGAAATTATTCTAGAAATGATATTGATTTAGCACCTTCTACATTTAGAGTTAGAGGAGATGTTATTGACATTTCTCCTGGATGAACTAGTGAGTTTACAATAAGAATTGAAATGTTTGGTGATGAAATAGAAGGAATAAAATTATTCGATAGTTTAACTGGAGAAGTATTTAAAAAACCAAAGAACTTAACTATATTTCCTGGACAAGCATATTCAACGCAAGAACAAACAATTAAAAGAGCAATAGAACAAATAAAAGTTGAACTTAAAAAGAGACTTAAAGAATTTAAAGAGATTGGAAAATTATTAGAAGCACAAAGACTTGAAGAAAGAACAAATCATGATCTTGAAGCTTTAGAAGAATTTGGAGTTTGTCCGGGAATAGAAAATTATTCAATGCACTTAGATGGAAGATCTCCTGGTGAAATGCCTTATACATTGTTTGATTATTTACCAAGTGATGCTTTCATTTTTGTTGATGAATCACATATGATGCTTCCGCAAATAAAAGGAATGTATAGAGGAGATAGATCTAGAAAAGAAACTCTTGTAAATTTCGGATTTAGATTACCAACAGCTTTAGATAATAGACCATTAAGATTTGATGAATGAGAAGATAAAAGATTTCAAAAAGTATATGTTTCTGCCACACCAGCTGAATATGAAATTGATCAAGCAAATGGTGTTGTTAGTGAAGTCATTACAAGACCTACTGGATTATTAGATCCAACTATTGAAATTGTTCCTTCAAAAAATCAAATTGAAGATATTGTAGATAGAATTAAGAAAATTGTAAAAAATGGAAATAGACTTTTTGTTTTAACAGTAACTATTAGAATGTCAGAAGAACTAACAAGATATCTTCAAGAAAAAGGAATTAAAGTTTCTTATTTACATAATGAATTAAAAACCTTGGAAAGAACAGAAATTTTAAGAAAACTAAGGTTAGGTGTTATTGATGTCGTTGTTGGTATAAATCTTATAAGAGAGGGAATAGATATTCCAGAAGTTTCAGAGATACTTGTATTAGATGCTGATAAAGAATCATTCTTTAGATCAAAAACTTCATTAATGCAAATAGTTGGTAGAGCAGCTAGAAATAAAAATGGTAATGTTGTTTTTTATGCTGACAAAATGACAGATTCAATGAGTCATGTAATTAGCATTACTGAAGATAGAAGAAAATTTCAAATTGAATATAATAAGAAAAATAATATTACTCCAAAAACTGTTAAAAAAGCAATACCTCCTTCATTGATGGTTGGAGAACTTGATGGTGCAATAAATGCAGTAATACAAAAATCTAATTATTCTTCTAAAAAACAAAAACAGGAAATGATTCAAGATTTAAGAACTCAAATGTTAAAAGCATCAAAAGAATTAAATTTTGAAAGAGCTGCACAATTAAGAGACTTAATCTTAGAATTAGAATCATAAAAAAATAGACATTGCTGTCTATTTTTAATTTATGTTTGTTTTTTTATTTCTTAGTTACAACAATTATAATATCTAAAACTAATGCTGCTATTCCGACTAATGGAATAAACGATAGTAGTGAACATATTCCTGCTGCCATTCCTAAATTTTCTTTTTCATTTGCTCCTGAAATAATTTGTAATATACCAATTACAATAACAGCTATAGCAGAAATAAATGTTAATACTGCTCATACTGATGAGAAACCAAAAATTCCTGTTCCAGTTGCATATAAAATTATTGATAGTATTAAATTAATTCCAATAATAATTAATTGATAAGTAGCTAATTGTTTTGTTTTTTTTCATTATTTATTTTCTTTCTATTCTTCTTTTTTGATTGTTCTTTAAGTTTTAATTCTCTACTTTTTGAATTCATTGCATCATCGTTGTTAGTGTTATTAGTTTGAAAAAATTCTTTTTTCTGATTTCATGAAAAAAATTGAACTATTCCAATAATTAATCCAATAAATGCTAATGTTAAAAATGAACAAATTATTACCATTGGTACTGATTTTTTAGAAGTACCTTTTACTCAAAGAATTATTCCAACAATTATAAGTATTACTACTAATGCTAATACTCCTATAAGTATTCCAATACCAATTCCTAGAACCTCATTTGTATCGTCTGACATATATTTCCTTCCTTTTATGTTTTACTCACTAATTATGATACAACGTCTTTAAAACTAAAAATATTTATATCTTACATAATATTGCAATAGTCAATTAGTCAAAAAAAGAAATTTAGTTTCAATATATTTTCTTTTTATTATTAAAATAACTTAAAATTGTATGTATGAAAAAAGAAAGTCAAAACTATATAATCATCAAAGGTGCAAAACAAAATAATTTGCAAAACATTGATGTTAAGATACCTAAAAATAAACTTGTTGTTATGACAGGTGTTTCAGGTTCTGGTAAATCATCTCTTGCTTTTAAAACTATTTATGAAGAAGGGAGAAGAAGGTATGTTGACTCTCTTTCATCTTATGCAAGACAGTTTTTAGGAGGAACAGAAAAACCTGATGTTGAATCAATAGATGGTCTTTCTCCTGCGATTTCAATTGAACAAAAAACAACTCATAACAATCCAAGATCAACAGTTGGAACTGTAACTGAAATATATGATTATTTAAGATTACTTTATGCAAGAATTGGAATTCCATATTGTCCAAGACATAAAATAAAAGTATCTGGAACTAAATTTAAAGATATTGTCAATAAAGTTCTTTCGCTAAAAAAAGATAGTAAGTTAATTATTTCTGCTCCAATTGTTTCTAATGAAAAAGGTACACATGCAAAAACATTAGAGAAATTAAAAATAGATGGTTTTGTTAGAGTAAAAATAAATAATGAAATATATCAATTGGAAGATGAAATTAAATTAGAAAAAAATAAAAAACATAATATTGATGTAATAGTTGATAGAGTTGTTTTAAATGATGAATCAAGATCAAGAATTTCTGAAGGAATTGAAATAGCTTTAGAACATGGTAATGGACTTGTAAAAATTTTAAATGTAGATACAAAAGAGGAAAAATTATTTTCAAGAAATAATTCATGTAAGTTTGGTGATTTTGATATGCCAAAAATTGAACCAAAATTGTTTTCATTTAATTCTCCATCAGGAATGTGTCAAACATGTAAAGGTCTTGGTCATAAATTAAAACCAGATAGAAGACTATTAATTCCTAATGAAAGAATTTCAATTGAGGATGGTGGAATTGATTATTTTAAAAATACTGTTAATACTGGAAATTTAGAATGACAACAATTTAAAGTTCTTCTTGATTATTATGAAATACCAATAGATGAACCTATTGAAAATTTTTCTGAAAAAGAAATGGACATTATTATAAATGGATCACTAGAAGAAATTGAATATAATCTGAAATCTCGTTCAGGAAACAATTATGAAAAATATGGTTTTATCGAAGGTGTTGGATCATTGATTGAAAGAAGATTTCTTGAAACAACCTCAGAAGGTGTTAGACAATATTATAAAAAATTCATGTCTCAAATTAAGTGTTCAAAATGTAATGGAGCAAGATTAAATGAATATGGATTATCAGTTAAAATTGCTGAAAAAAATATTTATGAATTTACTAAATTATCAATCGAAGATGCGTTGGAATTTGTAATCAATTTAGAATTAGATGATGTAGAGAAAAAAATATCAACATTAATCATTAATGAACTAGTTGATAGATTAACTTTTTTATCAAATGTTGGATTAGAGTACATGACATTAAATAGATCTGCAGAAACTCTTTCAGGAGGAGAAGCTCAAAGAATTAGACTTGCAACTCAAATAGGTTCAAACCTTACAGGAGTTCTTTATGTTCTTGATGAACCATCTATTGGATTACATCAAAAAGATAATGATAAATTAATTGACACATTAAAAACTATGAGAGATATAGGTAATACATTAATAATAGTTGAACATGATGAAGAGACTATTAAAAATGCTGATTATATAGTTGACATTGGTCCAAAAGCTGGAGAAAATGGTGGTCAACTTGTTGGTGCAGGATCGGTTGAAGAAATCACAAATAATCCTAATTCAATAACTGGCCAATTTTTATCTGGTGAAAGAAAAATAGAAGTTCCAAAATCAAGAAGAAGTGGTAATGGTAAAAAAATTGTTATAAAAGGTGCATCAGAAAATAATTTAAAAAATATTAATGTTACATTTCCGTTAGGAAAATTCATTTCTTTAACTGGCGTTTCAGGTTCAGGTAAATCAACATTAATGAATGAAATTTTATATAAATCTATTAGAAGAGAATTAACAAATCCACATATCATTCCTGGAAAACATAAGAGCATTGAAGGAATAAATAATGTAGATAAAATTGTTAGTGTTTCTCAATCTCCAATTGGAAGAACTCCAAGATCTAATCCTGCAACTTATACTTCAGTATTCGATGATATTAGAGATATATTTGCAAACACAAATGAATCAAAAGTTAGAGGATATAAAAAAGGTAGATTTTCATTTAATGTTGATGGTGGAAGATGTGATAACTGTAGAGGTGATGGTTTTATAAAAGTTGAAATGCATTTCCTTCCTGACGTTTATGTTAAGTGTGATCATTGTGATGGAAAAAGATATAACGCTGAAACATTAGAAGTTAAATATAGAACTAAGTCAATTTCTGATGTTCTTGAAATGAACGTTGAAGAAGCATTAGAATTTTTTATAAATCATCCAAAAATAAAAACTAAATTAAGTACATTATTCGATGTAGGTTTAGGTTATATAAAACTTGGACAACCAGCTACAACTCTTTCTGGAGGAGAAGCTCAAAGAGTTAAACTTGCAACATTTTTACAAAAAAAACCAACAGGAAAAACGATTTATGTTCTTGATGAACCGACAACTGGTTTACATTCATATGATGTTCAAAAATTATTAGTAGTATTAGATAGAATAGTAAATAATGGAGATACAGTAATTGTCATAGAACATAACCTTGATGTTATCAAGTATTGTGACTATATTATAGATTTAGGTCATGATGGAGGTAAAAATGGTGGTAAAATTATTGCTAAAGGAACTCCAGAACAAGTGGCTAAGGTTAAAGAATCTTATACAGGGAATTACCTAGAAAGGATATTGTAATGAAAGTATCTTATATATTAAAAAAATATGAAAACTTCATTTTGATAAATGAGGACTCTATTGAAAATTTAGACAAAATTTCAATAAAAAGACCAGGAATATATAGAAGTGGTCTTGAATTATCTGGATGAGATCAGAAAAAAGGAAAATTAAAAAATGTAATTGTTTGAGGTACAAAAGAAGCACGTTATTTTTCATCTCTTGAACCTGAAGTTTTAAAAAGAAAGTTAGAAAAAATAGCATCTCTTGAACCACCTTTGATTGTTTTATCAGGAAGATTTCCAATGAAGTACAATTTATTATTTAAAAAAATCTTTAAAAAGACACCAGTTGCAAAATCAGAATTTCACGTTAGAGAAATTCAAGGTGAAATTGGAGCATTACTTGCAGAATATTTTGCACCACATACAACAGTTCATGCATCGCTTGTAAAAATATCAGGACGTGGAGTTTTAATTTTAGGTCCTTCAGGCATTGGTAAATCTGAAGCAATTCTTGAACTTCTTAATATGGGACATGTATTTATTGCAGATGATGCAGTTTATGTTTGAAAAGTAGGAAGAAAAATTTTCGGAAAGTCTTCTCCAAAAATAAAAGGATTACTTGAAGCAAGAGGTTTAGGAATAATTGATATTCCTTATATTTTTGGTCATAAATCATTCGGTGATGCTACAACTATCAATTTAGTAGTAGAATTAGTAATAGACAAAAAAGATCAAAACTTCGATAGATTAGGAAATCATGATTTAAAATATGACATTTTAAATATGAAACTTCCTAGAATAAGAATCCCTATTGTTCCAGGTAGATCTCTTGGAACATTAATACAATCATCTGTTTTTGTTTATACAGCAAAGTTAGATGGATTAGATCCATTAGAACTAATAGCAAGGAGAAAACCGTAATGATTCCAAATAGAGCCCATGATCCTCACGTAGCGTTCACAATAGGAAGTCTTGAAATTCATACATATGCATTAACAATGTTAACCGGAATGATTTGTTCAATAGGAACAATTGCATGATTTTGACATAAAAGAAAATATAGTTGAGAGTTATTAGAATTGTTAGTTCTAGTAATAATTCCTACATCAATAGTAGGAGCAAGACTTTGATATGTTCTTGGAAGTTTATCCAATCCAACCGTCAGGGAAAATTGATATGCCTTTTGAGATGGAGGGCTTGCAATTGAAGGAGGAGTTTTAGCTTCCGGAAGTGCTGGAGTTTTTGTTCTTTATTTAAATAGAAGAACCGTTGATTGAAGAGATTGTCTTGGAATTATTTTACCTAATGTATTAATAGGACAAGCAATAGGTAGATGAGGAAACTTTGCAAATCATGAAGTTTTTGGAAGATTAACTTCAGAAGGATCAGTTTCTTGACTTGGATCATGAATAAAAAATAATATGTACATTATTACAAGTGATGGAACTATAGGATATAGAGTGCCTTTATTCTTCTATGAATCAATTACTTCTATAGTAGGATGAGTAATATTGGTTTGAGTTGCTCAATACTATATTCCAAAAATGAAACCAGGAACACATGCAGGTTTATATTTAGTTTGATATGGAATAATAAGAAGTGCAATGGAACCACTAAGAGATCCTAGTGATATCTTGCATTGAGGTGCATTGGATACTTCTGTATTCTTTTCAGTTATTTATATTTGTGTTGGTATTGGTTTATTCACATTCTTCCAATTCTTCAACAATATTTATAACTACGATGAAGAAAATAAGAGATGAAAATTAAAAGTAGAACATGCAGTTAGAAGGGGAACAATCGTAAATGGTAAATAATAAATATGACGTAGCAATAATCGGATCAGGACCAGCTGGTATGACAGCTGCTATTTATGTTGGTAGAACTGATTTATCAGTTGTTTACATTGAAAAAAATGTACCAGGTGGTAAGTTGGTTTATACTTCTAAAATAGAAAATTATCCTGGTTATCAAAGTATATATGGACCTGATTTATCAATCCAAATGTGAAATCATGTAAATGAAACACAAGCAACTTATAAACATGGTGAAGTGGTAAAAATTGAAATAGTAGATTCAATGTATAAAGAATTAATTTTCGCTAACAACGAAACAATATTGGCTAAAAAAGTAATTATAGCTAGTGGTAAACAAGAAAACATTCCTGACATTGTTGGAATACATAAGTATTTTAATAAAGGTGTTTCTTATTGTGCAATATGTGATGGACCAATATATAAAGGTAAGCCTGTTGCTGTAATAGGTGGAGGTTATTCCGCTGTTGAAGAGGCTACATTTTTATCAAGTGTTGCATCAGAGGTTCATTTATTTTTAAGAAGAGATAAATTTAGAGCTGTTGGACATGAACTAAGAGATTTATTAGAAAGAAAAAATGTTATTGTACATAAAAAAACTCAAATAAAAGAAATAAAAGGTGATGAAGTTGTTAACAAAATAATATATCAAGAAAATGATAATGATGTCATGCTTGATATGAAAATTAGTGCAGTCTTCCCTTATATTGGATCATCAGCTATGTCAGATTTTGCAAAAGATCTTGGAATTGTTGATGAAGATGGATACATTAGTGTTGATGAATTTTTTGAAACTAAAGTTCATGGTGTTTATGCAATCGGTGATATAGTTAACAAAAAAATAAAACAAATAATTACAGCTGCTAATGATGGTGCTATTGCAGCTAAACATGCTATTGATAACATTATTAATTAATAATATATTATAATGTTAATTATGAATGTAGTAGTAATAGGTGGGGGAACAGGACTTTCCCTAATACTAAATGGTATTAAATATATAAAAGGCATAAATATATCAGCAATTGTTTCGGTTGTTGATGATGGCGGATCAACAGGACTTTTAAGTCATAGTTTTTCTATTCCAGCAGTTGGTGATTTAAGAAGAGTTATTGCTTCTTTATCTAAAGATAGAAAATATCTTGAAAAGTCTCTAGAATACAGATTTAAAGATTCTAATTCTTCATTAGATAATCATGCTATTGGTAATTTATTAATAACATCTGAAATTTTGAGAACAAAAAGTTTTTCAAAAGGAATTTCTAATATTTCAAAAATGCTAAATGTTTCAGGAAAAATAGTTCCTGTATCAGAAGAAAAAAATATATTGTGTGCAAAATTTGATGATGGTTCAATTATAAAAGGTGAATCAAAAATTCATACAATTGGTAAAAATATTGATCATGTATTTTTTGAAAAAAAATCTAAATCAACAGAATTAGCAAGTAAAGAAATAGAAAAAGCTGATTTAATTATTTTAGGAATAGGTTCTTTATATACATCAATTATCCCTAATCTTATTTACGATGAAGTTATATCTTCATTAAAGAAAAGTAAAGCAAAGACAATTTATTTATCAAACATAATGACTGAAAAAGGTGAAACAGATAACATGTCAATTATGGATCACATTAACGCAATTGAAAAACATACTTTTAAAGGACTTATAGATGGAGTAATAATTTCTGATACTGAAATTCCAGAAGATATTATTGAAAAATATAATAAAGAAGGTCAAAAAATATTAAAAAATGATATTGGAACACAAGTTGCATATGAAACATTTGATTTAATTAACTTTAAAAACAACTTAATTAGACATGATAAAAGATTAATAGAAAGAGCAATAAGACAATTAATTAAAAATGACATTTTCTAAAGCTGTAAAATACGAAATATTAAAAAATGAAATAAAGAGGGAAGACAGGCCTTCTTTTTTAAAAGGATTATTAATTTCTTCATCAAAATTAGTTAATAATTTTTATTCAATTAACTACCATGATAATGAATACAAAGAAATTGTATTATCCATTTTTGATAAGTTCAATATTAAATATGAAATAAAATCAAAAGCAATAATTTTTTCCGAAGAACAAGTTACTTTTTCTCTTAGCGAAGATGATTTTGGAAGAGCTTTTTATTCTGGTTTATTCTTTGGTGGCGGATCAATAAGTAATCCTGAATCAAAATATTATCATTTAGAAATAAAAATAATTCTAGAAAAATATTTAAAAAAAATAATTAATTTTTCAGAAATCGATTTTAAAATAAATAATTCAGAAAATAAAAGCAAAATTTATTTGAAGAAATCTGATGAAATATCAAACTTCTTAAAAATAATTAATGCAAATGAATCTCTATTTGAATTTGAAAACGAAAGAATTAAAAGAGATTTTAGAAATAATCTAAATCGAATATCTAGTTTTGAATTTTATAATCAACAAAAAACTACTTCTGCATTTAATAGACACAATGAATATATTGAAAAAATTTATGAAAAAAATTTAATAAATAGTTTTTCTGAAAATGAGAAAATATTCATTAAAGAAAGAAGAAAACATCCTGAACTTTCTCTTAAAGAAATTTCTGAATTATTAGAAAAAAAATATAATATTAAAAAAACAAAATCAGCTTTAAATCATTGAGTTATTAAAATTAAAAAAATAGCTAATTCTAATTAATTATTCCATTTGAAATTAAAACATTTTTAATTTTGTTTCTTCTACATCAAGTAGCAATTGAAACATAGTTTTTTGGATTAGTTCCAATAATTATTACTTTCTCATTTGCCTTTTTCTTTTTTAAAGATTTTCTAATAAATAAAATTCCAACTCTTTTTGAATTATCTAAATGAAACTTTTTATAACTTTCAATTTCTCTAACATCTCAAAAAAATCAATTGCCTTTTTTTGTTAAAAATAAAGATAGTTTCAAATTAATGATCTTTTGTTTTGTTAATTTTAATTTAATTTCTCTTCATTTTAGCATCATACTTATATTGTATAATAATAAAATGGTATCAATAGGAGAATGATTAGAAAGTTGAAATAATACTGGGACAATGTGAATATGATTTATTCCTGTTGCTCTTGGTACTTTATTTTTCGCTCTTAAATTAGTAGCTTATGCT
Organism: Mycoplasma sp.; assembly: GCA_024721275.1. Classification (GTDB taxonomy): domain Bacteria; phylum Bacillota_I; class Bacilli_A; order Mycoplasmatales; family Metamycoplasmataceae; genus JAMPIX01. The sequence goes on along the minus strand of JAMPIX010000002.1, from coordinate 235,184 downwards.
GAAAAAATGATACAAGTCACAAAACTAGCAGGAGCTTTTGTTGGTTTAGTATTTGTTTCAATTGTTACATCATTTCCAGAATTTATTACAGAAATATCGCAAGGATTAGCTAAGGAACCATCTATTGGTGTTTCTGATGATATAGGAGCAAATGCTTTTTCAATTGCAATGCTTGCTGTTGCAAGTTTAGTTTTTATAAAATCAATGTTTGTTAAAAATTTATCTTGATGAACAAAAACAACAATTGGACTTGCTTTTGGAATAACACTTATAATGACTTTTGTATTTTATTTTGGATTTGATATTTCAATTGGTCATGTTGGAGAATATTCAATTGGATTGGTCCCAATATTGCTAGTTGTATTTTATGTCTTATTTACTATTGTTGCATACATTTTTAGAAATAATGGTGAACCAGAACCTGAATTAACAGAAAAAATAACAATGAGTAAAAATAGAGTTTTTGCATTATTCGGAATCTTTGCATTATGTTTAATTACTTTTTCTTTATTACTTAATTGAGTAATAGATGGAATACAAAAAACTTATTCAATAGATACAAAATCAGCCGGTGGTCTTTTATTATCTATGACAACAGCAATGCCTGAAACAGTTGCGTTATTTAAATTCGGTAAATCAGGATATTTAGGTGCAGCAGCAGGTTCAATAATAGGATCACACTTATTTAATCTATCAGCAATATTCTGAGGTGATTTGGCTTATAGTGATGATGCATTAATTTTAGTTAGAAATGTACAAGAAATTTGAGCTATAGCAGCAATGACTGCAATTATGCTTGGATTGTTTTTTGCTTTCACACTAGTTGGTAAAAAAATAAAAAATAAATTTTATTATTCTATAATTCCAACTATAATAGTATTAGTATATTTTATTGGTTGAATACTAATATTAACAAAAGTAATTTAAAAAGGGGTGTAAAATATGTTAACAACAATGACTATAATTTTAATCATTATATCTTTTTGTATTATCGTAACATCATTATTAATGTCACCTGATGCAGTTAACTCAATGGGTTCAATTGTTGGTTCTAGTGATTTAGACCTATTCCAAGAATCAAAAGACAGAGGAGCAAAAATTATATTCAAAAGAGCTATGTTGTCTTTTGGAATAGTTCTCATGATAGTTACTGTGGTACTAAAAATTTACTTATAAGATGAAAAATAATTTTACTGAAGATGATGTTTTAAATAGTTTAAAACAAGGAAAAAAAAGATTTATAGATTTAGCAAAATCTTTAAGAGTTAGAAGAGAGGATAATAAAAACTTTTCTTTCTTATTAAAAAAACTAGAACGTAAGGGTCTTATCTTTCAAGATAGAGATGGCGTTTTTTCTATACCTATACAAAAAAGAATTGTAAAAGGTGAATACAAAGGAACAGGTAGAAATTTTGGTTTTGTTGAATTAGAAGATGAAACTTCTATTTTTGTTCCTGGATCATCACAAAACGGAGCAATTCATGGAGACATTGTTGAAGTTATTGAAGTAGAAGATAATTTTGGAAACAAAGATAAAACTAAAGGAATTATTAAACGAATTATTGAGAGAAAAAATGAAAACATTTTAGGAACAATAATCAAAAATAATTTCGGAACATTTTTCGATCCGATAAATGCAAAATTTAAAGGAAAATATAGAATTAAAAATTTTTCTGAAAAACAAATCAATAGATATGCAATGGCAAAAATTATTAATTCTGATGATAGGTTTATAAATATAGAAATTATAAAAATTTTCGGTGATGTAAATGATCCAAAAGCTTTTATAGATTCAACAATAGCTGAATCAAAAGTTCCTGTAAATTTTTCTAGTGATGTTATTGAACAAATTAAATCCATTCCAAATGAAATAAATTCTTCGGATATCGGTGATAGAAAAGATTTTAGAAATGACAACGTAATAACTATTGATGGTGATGATTCAAAAGATTTTGATGATGCAATTTATGTAGAGAAAAAAGATGATCATTATTTACTTTTTGTTCACATTGCTGATGTAGCTCATTATGTACAAGATGATTCTCCTTTAGATAAAGATGCATTAAAAAGAGGAACATCTATTTATTTAGCAGATAGAGTTATTCCAATGCTTCCTGAAAAATTATCAAATGGAATATGTTCATTAAATCCAAATGTTGATCGTTTTACTTTGACATGTAAAATGAAAGTAAATCTTGATGGTGAAGTAATTGAATCAGAAATATTCAATTCCGTAATTAGATCTAAACATAGATTAACTTACAATGATGTTAATAAATTTTATGATGGTAATCTTGAATATGATCAAGAACTAAAAGAAATGTTAAATATTGCAAAAGAATTATCAAATTCAATCGGTAAGAAAAAAGCAAAACAAGGATTTGTAGATTTTGAAATTCAAGAATCAAAAATTATTCTTGATGAAAAAGGAAAAACAATTGATATTAAAGTTATTGATAGAGGATTTTCACAAGTAATGATAGAAAATTTTATGGTCATAACAAATGAAACTGTTGCAGAATATTTCAATAAACTAAAAAAACCATTCATGTATCGTATTCATGATGTGCCAACATTAGAAAAAATACAGAGTTTTGAAAAAGTTTTAAAATTACTTGACATAAATGTTAAATTTGAAAATTACAATAATCCAAAAGACTTTTCAAAAGCAATCAATAAAATTAAAGAACAATCATTTTCTGATTTCATTAAAATAAATATTTTAAGAACAATGCAAAAAGCAGTTTATTCATCAAATAATATTGGACACTTTGGACTTGCATCAAAATATTATTCACATTTTACTTCTCCTATAAGAAGATATCCTGATTTAATGATTCATAGAATAATAAAAAATTATTTAGCAAATAATGATAAAGAATGAAGTGAAGCAGAATTAGAAAAAATTTCTGTAAAAAATTCAAAATCTGAAGTCATTGCTGTTGAATTAGAAAGAAAAATTGATTCATTAAAAAAAGCAGAATTTTATGAAGATAAAGTTGGAGAAGTAAAAGTAGGATTTATTACAACTGTTTCTAAAAGAGGTGTATTTGTTGAATTCGAAGACAAAGTTAATGGCTTTGTTCATGAAAAGAATTTTCCTCAAAATTCATCAATTGATCCAGAAAAATTAATTATTAAATTAAATGGAGAAACTAAGAGAATCGGAGATAAAATTAAAGTTATAATTGATTCTATAGAATGAAGAGAAGGAAAGATTGATTTAAAAATAGCTTAAAAAATTATGCCAAAAGTAATTGCAAGAAATAAAGATTCGAAATATAACTTCTTTCTTGAAAAAGAAATTGAGGCCGGTATTGTTTTAACAGGCAATGAGGTTAAATCAATTAGAGAAGGAAAAGTTAATATAAAAAACACCTTTGTAAAAATAATAAATGATGAAGCATTTGTTTTAAATATGCATATATCTCAATATATGAATAATGAACATGATGAACTTAGAACTAGAAAATTATTACTTAAAAAAAGAGAAATAATTAGAATGAGAGAAAAATTAGAACAAAAAGGTTTTTCACTTCTTGTTACAAAATTAGTTTTTAATTCAAAGAGTTTAATAAAAATTTATATCGCATTAGGAAAAGGTAAAAATATTATTGATAAACGTGAAGTTATCAAAAAAAGAGATGAAAAGCGCTTAAAGATAAAATAATTGTTATGTGTTAAAATTGAGGTATGGGGATGTAATGGATTCGACACATATAATGGATCTATATACGCAGTGGTTTGGCAGACCTAAATGCTCTAGGTATCCAATTAAACGGAAAATCTAAAAAAACAGAAGAACTTGCAGTTTCACCTTTAATGATGAACTCAATGTCTTCACAAACACTAGCATTCGCTTAATAAAGCAGCTAGCATTACTCGATTTGCCTCCCTGTCAAATTTAGTAATGTATTATTACAGGGATAGAATAGTTAGATTTACATAAGACTATTTGAAACTCAATGTAATCGCTCTTTTTTAGTTTTGATATTTTACTAGAGAATTGTTAAAAAATATAAAATGTATAAACTGTAGAAGTATATTTTAAAGTTATGTGTGGACCCGGGTTCAACTCCCGGCATCTCCACCATTTTTTTATTTAGGGCAAATATAATATAGAATTAAATTAGTATGAATGATTATTTGATGCATATAATAATAGATGTAATATACATTGTCGGAATGACTCTGACATATTTTACTTTCAAAAATAGAGAAGATAAAATAACATCATTAATTACTGAAATTTTTGTTTATGCTTTAGTTACTCTTCTTGCATCAGTGCTATATTGATATACAAATTCTGATTTTGCAATAGTAATAACTATATCTACTGTTGTCATTTTATTTTATTATAAAAAAAGTATATTTAGTTTGATTGCAATCACACCAGCATCTATTTTTATATTAATTATTTTTTATAACAATTCCGGAATTTTTGTAGCGGGATTATCAACTATTGGAGTTGCAATTATTGCTTTTGTTTTTGAATATATTTTAAATATGAAAAAAAAGTTATATTTATTATTTCTTGTTCCAATATATTTACTTGTTAATTGATCTTATTTATTGTATTCAATTATTGAATCGAAAAACATAGATGCAATCAAATTTTTTACAAATAGTAGTTTACCTGTTTTAATATTATTTGTTTCAATATTTTTAATTAAATATGTTGATAAAACAATTAAGTCAACTATAAGCTTACAACGTGCAAATAATTTTTCATATGACAATTTTTTCAAACGTGCTTTATCAGAAGAAAAAATAAATGACTTTATTTCAAAGAATAATATTACACATGGAATATTTTTAAATATTAAAGTTGTTGACTATGGAAATTCTGATGTAAAAAAAATTAATACTATACTTACTAATCTTGTATATCAAAAATTTGGAGTAGATAATATATTTACTGAAATTTCAATAAATTCTTTTTCTGTATTTCAAAAAATTGATAATGTACCAAATTTATTAATATCAATTCAAAACAATGAAAAGAGATTAAGAAATAATCAAGATATATTTGTTGGTTTTCAAGAAAGAATGAGCGAAGCTTTAAAATATCTTGGTAAAGAAATAAGAATTAAATGTTCAGCTATTGTTTATGGTCTTCAAACATCATCTATTTCTTCTGCAATAGAATACACTAATTTTTTAATTGACTCAAACAATGATTCTGAAAATTTAATAAATGTTTTCAATCCACGCGATTTTATTATAGATAATGAAAACAGAAGAAAAATCGAAAAGATAAACGGGTTTGTAGATATTAATAGTGTGTTTAATAATTATAGAAATATATATTCTTTAGAAAAAGATAAATCAATTTATCATATTGCAATACCTAATGTTTCTCAAGATGAAATAATTAAAATAGACGAACTATTAGAATTCTCAAAGAAGAATCAAGTGTTTTCTACTCTGCAAAGATATCTAGCTTCTATATCATTAAAAGATTTTTATTCATATTCAAGTGTTAATCAAGATAATACAAAATTATTATTAAATTATTCTTGTGAATATTTAGGAAGTCGTTTTTTCAATTTACCAAACTTCTTAAATAAACTAAATAAAAACAACATTAGTTTTAATGATCTTATATTAATTTTTAATGCAACTGATTTGAAAAAAATAACTAACAGATTTATTAAAAATTTAAATATATTAAGAGAGCATGGAATTAAAGCTGCTATTTCAGGAGTTAATCCAGAAACGAAAATTGAAGTAATAAATTATATTAAACCTAAGGTTATTTTATTAGATGAAAAAATATATTTAAAAAATCATTTCTCAGAAGAGATGAAAAATTTTGTATTATATTTATATAAAAACTTTAAAAATGTAGATATAATTGTAGAAAATGTATCATCTATGTTGATGTTGAAAAATATTATTTTATCAGGGGTGAAAAATTTTTCTGGAAAATTGTTTGAAAAAGATTCAGTTGTTCTAAGAAAATTGCCTTCATTGTATAAACAATATTCTTCAGAAATAAGTAAAGATAGGAGAATTTATGGATATAACTAATTTTATTTTATTTATAACTATAATAGTTGCAACAGGAATAATTATCTGTTTAATTTTAATAAATTATTTAATTTCATTCTTTAGATATTTGTTTAAACACAGCAATTATGAAAACTTAGGAACAACTTCAAGAATAAGATTAATTCATCAAATAAATGATACTGTTAAATATTTAACTGCAAGAAAAATTGGTGCAATAATAACAATTCAAAATAAAGTTCCATTAGAAAAATTAAGAACAGATGGTGTAAAAATTGATGCAAACATTTCTAGTGCTCTTTTAATTTCTTTATTCAATAAAGATTCACCATTACATGATGGAGCAATAATAATTATTAAAAGTAAAGTTGCATTTGCTGGAACATTTTTCAAAATTACTCAATCATCAATTTCAAATAAATATGGCGCAAGACATAGAGCTGCTTTAGGAATTGCTGAGCAATCAGATTCAATAACTGTTGTTATTTCCGAAGAAACAGGAGATGTATCAATCGCACATGATTCAAAAATCACATCTGTTAAATTAGAAGGGTTTCAAGAAACTTTACTTAGTTTCTTAAGTGCTACATAAAATTAGAGAATAATTATGACATTAGAGCTAGCGATAAATCAAAAAAAAATTAAAAAAATTAGAGAAATAGCAAAAGAAATTCCATTTGCTGACATCGCTGACACATTAGAAAAACTTTCAACAAGACAAATGGTCTTATTCTTTAGATTATTAGATGCTGAAATTTCAGCAGATATTTTTTCTAAACTAGAAGTTGAATATCAAGAAAAAGTAATTGATGCTTTATCAAGTGAAGAAACTAAAAATATAATTGATGAATTATATATAGATGATATTGCAGATTTAATTGAAGAAGTTCCTTCAAATATTGCTATAAAAATTATTTCGAATACAGAAAAAGAAAAAAGAAAAATAATTAATAAAATTCTTAAATATAAGGAAGACCAAATTGGTTCAAGAATGTTTGTTGAAATAATTAAACTTAAAAAAAGCATGACTATTACTAAAGCTCTTTCTGAAATTAAAAAGCAAAGAGAAGATAGTAAAGTTTGAGGTACTATTTTTGTTACTGATAAAGATGGAAAATACGAAGGTGTTGTTAAATTAGATGATTTATTCTTTGAAAAAAATACTAGTAAAAAAGTTGGTGATTTAGTAAAAATAAATGCTTCTCTTAAAACAACAGATGATGTTGAATTTGGTTCAATTCAATTCCAAAAACATGATCATTCATTATTACCAGTTGTTGATAGTAATGGTTTTTTAGCAGGTGTTGTTACTTCTGAAGACATTATTGATGTAATTGTTGAAGAAGCAGAAGAAGATTTTCAAAAAATGGCTGGTATATCTACGGTTGATACTCCATATTTAAAAACAACAATTAAGAAATTTGTTCAATCAAGATTTTCATGACTTGTTTTACTTATGGTTTCAGCTACAATTTCACAAATAGTAATCTCTGTTTTTATTAATATTTCTAACAATGCTTTAAATCCAACAAAAACACAAGCAACTATTGCTTCATTAACAACTGCATTAGTTTCTATAATTCCTGTAATTTCTGGTTCAGCAGGAAATGCAGGTTCTCAATCATCAACTGTTATAACAAGAGCATTGGCCACAAATGATGTAACAGTTAAAGATGTTAAAGCAATTTCATGAAAAGAATTTAGAGTTTCCTTCTTTGTTGGACTATTATTAGCTATTGCTAATTTTATTAGATTAATAGTTTATTACTTAATTGCAAATAAATCAATAGAGTTTTCTTACTTTCTAATTTCATTAGGTGCATCAATTTCATTGTGAGTTGTAATAATAGTTGCAAAGATGCTTGGGTCATTATTACCATTAATTGCTAAGCTATTTAAACAAGATCCAGCAGTTATGGCAGCGCCATTATTAACAACTATGATAGATTCTCTATCAACAATAATTTTCTTTTCAATAAATATTATGATTCTATATTACGCATTATAGTGTAAAATACTTTTGAGTGGAGTAGTACTCAAGTTGGTGAAGAGGCGTCCCTGCTAAGGATGTAGGTCGAGCAATCGGCGCGGGGGTTCGAGTCCCTTCTACTCCGCCATTTTTTTATGCCAAAATTCATAAATTTAAATATTTAATTAATATTAGGACTAATTTGCCATATATTTTTGGTGTATAATTTTAGTTGCTTATTATAGTAAAAATTTTTAAATAAGCTTAGGAGAAAAAATGGCATCAAATTATTCAGCAAAAGCTATGGAAACTAGAAATAAACCAACTAAGATCCAAGCTTCTGGAGGAGCAAAAGCGGTTGTTTTTATATCAATGATATTAATAATTCCGATCTTTTGATATATAGGGAAACGTAATTCAGTTATAAAATTAAATCAAAGAGTTATTCAAGCTCATCAATCAATTGATATTGCACTTACAAAGAGAGCTAATGCACTTGCAGCAGTATTCTCAGCAACAAAAAAATACTTTAAACATGAAGCAACAGTATTACAAAATGTAACAAACGCTAGAGCAGCAGCTACAAGACAAGGTGGTACTGGACAAAACATTAATGAAAAAGGACAATCAATATTAGCTGGTATTTCAGCTTTAAATGTTGTTAGAGAATCATATCCAGATTTAAAGGCAAATACAGCAGTTATTGAATTCGATAAAGTTGTAATGGAAACAGAGGATGAAATTTCTAACTCAAGAAGATTCTACAATTCAGCAGCAGCAAAATACAATGGTTTAGTAAAATCATTCCCAGCAAATGTTCCTGCATCATCATTAAAGGATCCAGAAACTGGAGAAGAGCTTATGACATACCCAATGTTTGAAGCACAAGATGAAGATAGAAAAAATCCAATAAAAAATGAAAAGGGTGAAATTAGTTGAGATTAATATCTCGATTTTTTTTCAAATATGGCAAAAAATAAATTAGAACTAAGAGATTATAGTGAAAAAATATGATCTGTTGTTAATAGTCAATACGAAACAGCAAAAGCAGAATATGAAAAAGTATGAAAACCAAAGAGAATAACATTGATAGTTTTAACTTGTTTTGCAATTATTCCAGGAATTTTATATTGATATTTTTCATATAATACAAATCAAAATAAACATAGAAGACAAAAAGCTGCAGATGAATTAGTTTTTTCAGCTTTAAAAAATTTACCAAAAGTTAATAGTGATATAGAAGAGATAATTACTGAGTCTACATTGAATAGAGAAATTGAACAAATCGATTTACCAATAGGAGCAATTAGATCTTTTGAAAAAATATTTTCTACAAGATCACAATGAGATTCTTTTTGAATAGATAAATTTAAAAGAAATTCATCAATTGAATTAGGATCAGTTTTAAAATCTTATAATATTCTTCCTGAATTTACAGGTAGAAGAAGAGGAGCATTAAATGTACTTGGTGCATTTATGCCTCCAAATACATATAAAAGACTTGCAGAATTACATACAACAACAAGAGCGGCGGTTAGATTAAAATCTGGTGGAATGATTGAATTCTATAATTTAAGAGTTGACATTAAGTTTTTTTACTATGTTTATGTAAAAGATAAAAGCGGAAATAGAACAAGAATAGATAAAACAAAAGTTTCAACATTATGATCTGGTTTAATTGCAACTACATCATATAGCGCTCATTATCCAAGTGCATTTAAAGTTAAGTCTAAAAAGTTCACTACAAAAAGAGATAATTTATTCCAAAAAACATTTAAGAAATTGGAATTTGAATTAGAGTCAATTGATTTTGAAGAAAATTTCGATTTAAAAGTACAAAATGAAGAACCGATTGAAATAAGAAAACAATTTTCATTAAATGTATTAGGTCTATTCTTAGATTTACAAGAAAAAACATTACCATTCATGATGTCTTCTGTTGGATCTGAAGGAAAAGTTGCTTTTGCTTTCGATAATAATACAAAAGGATTTAGTGGTGCATATGATATGCCCCTTCACATTGAATGACCAACAAAGTTTTTTAAAAATGAAACATTTGCTAAAAAAGAACTTAACAAAGATTTCTCAACTATGTTAAATGTAATATCAGCAATTGATAATCTTGAAAAAGTTAAATTCTTTAAAGAAGTTAAAAAATAATTATTTAATTATTAAACTTATATATTAAGCATCACTAATGTGGTGCTTTTTTATATTCAATAGGGTAAAATATAAAATATGAAAAACTTTTTTAAAAGTACTTATGACGTAATTATTATTTTTGCCTTTTTAATTTCAGTTGGATTAATTACTTATTACGTATGAGATAGAACAGATTATAGTTTATTGACAATCTTAGTTGTGTGTTTCTTTGTATTGAATATTTTGATTTCATTATTACTTTTATTATCTTCGAGACAAGAACTTGCAAAAGTATCTTGATTCTTTATAATAAATCTTTTACCAGGATTAGGAGCAGCTACATTTTTTATTTTCGGAAGACGTTACAAATATAGAATCACAAAAAAACAATATAAGAAAAAATATAAAGAAATATTTAATGTACAAGAATCTAGTTCAATTGATTCATCTGAATATATTAGAGGAATTGCTAGCTTTGTTGATAGACCGGTTAAAAAAGGAAACTTACAAGTTTTAGATACTGGTTCAGAAAAATTTACAGAACTTTTTAATTCGCTAAGAAATGCAAAATCATTTATTCATTTAACATATTACATTTTTAAGCCAGGAGAAATTTATCAAGAGTTTGAAGATATTTTAAAAAGAAAAATAGAAGAAGGGGTTGAAGTAAAATTAATAGTTGATGAATTTGGATCATGAGCAATGCCATGACATAAAATCAATTACTTAAAAAAGATTGGTGTTAAGCTTGTTAAATTTAATGAAACTTATTTCCCTTTTATTGGAGCAACAAATGGATTTAGATTGCACAAGAAGATTGCAATTATAGATAGTGAAACAATTTTTGTTGGTGGTTTAAATATTGCTGATGAATATGCACACTTGTCTAAAAAGTTTGGTTATTGATTAGATATGCATTTAAAACTAACTGGACCTATAGTAAGAAGTTATGCATTATTATTTATTCAAGATTGATATTCATTAACAAATGAATTATTAGATTTTAAAAAATACGCACCAATAATTGAAAACACAAAATGTAAAAACAATTTACTTATGATTGAATCTGGACCAGAAAATAAGGAACCAATATTACAAGATTTAATTGTTAAATGAATTTTAAATTCTAAAAAATCTATTTTTCTAACTACTCCTTATTTAATTCCTTCTACTGAAGTTTTTTCTGCATTAAAAACAGCTTCACTATCTGGTGTTGATATAAAAATAATAATTCCAGACAAAGCAGATAAAAAAACTGTTTTAATGGCAAGTAAACATTATGCAAGAATGTTATCAGAATATAATATAAAAATTTATCAAGTTAAAGATACATTTATTCATTCTAAGTTTGGAATATTCGATGATAAATATTCTTATATTGGAACAATGAATTTAGATATTAGATCACTATTTTCACAATTTGAAATTCAAACTTTTATTGAAGGTGAAGATATTAAAAAAATTATTTCAAAAAAAGAAAAATATTTATCTTTAGCAACTGAATATAAACCTAAAAAGATAAAAATTAATTTCTTTTATTTAATAAAATTAACATTCATAAAGTTATTCATTTCCTTAATGTAATTTTTATTATTTAATATATAATATATATGACTATTTTATGTAGTTTTTATTTAATAAAAGAAAGAGGAAAAAAATGAAAAAAATTGTTAGTAAAGTAATCGATCCAATCGGACTTCACGCAAGACCTGCTTCAATTTTAGTTTCTGTAGCATCAGAATTTGAATCAGACGTTAAGTTATTACACGAAGGAAAAGAAGCAAATGCTAAATCTATAATGAATATTATGGCTTTAGGAGTTTCAACTGGAACAGAAATAACTTTAGTTATTGAAGGTTCAGATGAAAATGCAGCTCACGAAAAAATAACTGCAACATTAATTGAAAATGGATTCATAAGCGAACCTAAAAAATAAAGTTTAAAATTATTTTCAAAATAGACATTAATTTGTCTATTTTTTTATCTATAAATCAGTACTAATTATATATAATTAGTATTATGAATAAACTAAACGGAATAGCGGCTTCTCAAGGAATTAAAATAGCTAAAGCATTTATACTTGAAGAACCAAAAATAAACATTATAAAAGAATCAAAAGGACAAGAAAAAGAATTAAATCATTTAAAAGAGATTGTTGAAGAAACAAAAAAACAATTATTAAAAATAAAAGAACAAGCATCAAAAAATTTATCAGCTGAAGAAGCTAGTGTTTTTGATGCTCACATCCAAATAGTTGGCGACCCAGTAATCATGCAAGAAGTTGAAGCAATGATTAAAAATGAAAATACATCAGTTATGTATGCTCTAAAAGATATATTTGATAAATATCATGATACATTTGCAAATATGGACGATGCATATTTCAAAGAAAGAGCAGCTGATGTAAAAGATGTTTCAAAAAGAATGCTTTTAATTGCTTCAGGACAAAAAGTTCATGACATATCTGCAATTGATGAAGAAGTTGTTTTAATAGCTAATGATATTACTCCTTCTGAAACAGCACAAATGAATAAAAAATTCGTATTAGGATTTGCAACAAACATCGGTGGTAGAACTTCTCATGCAGCAATTATGGCAAGATCATTAGAAATACCTGCTGTTTTAGGTCTTAAAACAATACTATCTTCGGTAAAACAAGATGAATCAATAATAATAGATGGAAATAATGGTTTAGTAATTGCTAATCCAGATGCTGCAACAATTAAAGAATATGAAAATAAAATAAAAGAATTTGAAAAAGAAAAAGAAATTTTAAAAACTTTTATTGGAAAAGAATCAAAAACAAAAGATGGACATGAAGTTGAATTAGTTGCTAATATCGGTGGAGTTAATGATGTTCAATCAGTACTAGAAAACGATGGAGAAGGAATTGGTTTATTTAGATCTGAATTTTTATACATGGATGCAAGTAATTGACCAAGTGAAGAAGATCAATTTAATGCTTATAAAACTGTTGTAGAAAAATTCCCTAAAAACAAAAGAGTAATTGTTAGAACTTTAGATATTGGTGGAGATAAACAACTTAAATATTTTAAATTTGATGAAGAAATGAATCCTTTCTTAGGACATAGAGCAGTTAGATTTACTTTAGATAAAAAAGATATATTCAAAACTCAATTAAGAGCTCTTTTAAGAGCTAGTGCATTTGGAAAGATTTCAATTATGTTCCCAATGATTGCAACAATTGGTGAAATAAAAGCTGCGAGAAAAGTTTTAGATGAATGTAAAGCTGAACTTAAAAAAGAAAAAATTGCTTTTAATGATAACTTAGAAGTTGGAATGATGGTTGAAATACCTTCTGCAGCTATTCATGCAGATAAGTTTGCTAAATACGTTGACTTCTTATCAATAGGAACAAATGACCTTATGCAATATTCAATGGCAGCAGATAGAATGAACGAAAAAGTTTCTTATTTATATCAACCGTTAAATCCTTCTATTTTAAAATTAATTAAAATGACAATAGATGGCGGACACAAAGAAAATATCTTTGTTGGTATGTGTGGTGAAATGGCTGGAGATCCTAATGCAATTCCTTTACTTCTTGGAATGGGATTAGATGAATTCTCAATGTCTGCTACTTCAATACTTCAAGCTAGAAAACAAATATCTGAATTAGACATGAAAGATATGAAAAATATTGTTGACAAAATATTAGATGAAGCTGAAACACAAGAAGACGTTAAAAAAATATTAGAAACAATTAAATAATTAATTTTTTTAAAGCACAAATTAAAAAGGACTACTAAGTCCTTTTTTTAATAAATAATATTTCTTATTACTCATTGTAATATATTTTATTTTTTATTACATATTCAGCGATAATTTTAGCTCTCTTTTTAACATCTTTATATGTAAATTTCTTTTCGCTTGTCAGGTCAGGTATAAGAGTATTTGATTTACCTTTTAAGCCTTTAGAAAGCATTGATGATTCTTTGTAATAACTTATTTTTTCAATAAATGGTTTATTACTTGCTTTACTATTTGCTTTTGTAGATAATATTAATGCATTACCTAATGAATCTAAATAATTTCTTTGTAATTCCTCATATTGTGTTTTGTTTATTTTTTTGTAATCATCATATTTATTAAAGTCTAATTTTTTTGCCAATATATGTTCATGTGAATTATTTAAAGAAATATTTACATGTTCTCCTAAACTTATTCCTCTGGACATTAATTCAAGATGTGTAAGAATTGAAGTTAATGTTGTTTTTCTTAATCTTCTTTGTCCAATAAATTCTTCAAATTGACTATCTGAAACAAATGGCACATATGAATCTTGTTTAATATGTTTAAATAATCTTGTTTCAATATTATTGAAATTATCTATTTGCATTAGAAAAATATCATAGAATTGTGAAAGGTTATTTCCATATACTTCAGATCTTACATAATAAGATTCGATTATTCTCAATATTTTTATAAAATTTTCACCAACTCTTATAACTTCTCCATTTTCTAATTGACAATACTCTTTTAATGAAATCATTAACAGTGGCATTACATCATCTCTATTTACAGTTTTTAAAATATGACTATAAGGATTTAGTTTTGAATTAATAATTTTTTCAGAATATTTTAATTCAATAAACATCAGAATTAATTCATTTATTTTTAATAATTGATCATTAAATTCATTTAATGTTTGAAACTTTCTTTTTCTACTTCAAAGAAATTTAAAACCATCATAAGTTCTTTTAAAGTTTGGTAAATTTCCATTGTTATTTCTTTTTCATTCAATTGATTTAATTCTATTAAAAATTTCAAACATTGAATTAATAACTTTATCTGATTTATTGTTTGTTGCAGTATTTAACGGAATTAAAATATTTCTATTTATAGATCTATTAATTTCATCTTCTTGTTCTAAGAATAATTCAAGAGATGTTTGTGAAAATAAATAATTTCTTATTAAATCTCATTCACTTAATTTGACTCCACCAGTATTTAAATTTTCAAAAATATCCATTTCTACTTCAGGTGAATTATTTGTATCGAAAGTTAATAACGCAATAATAAAACCTGTAGTAAAAGTATTGAACATTTCTTCTACTTGAGAAATATTTAATTCATTTAATTTCATTACAAAAAATTCATAATTTTTTTCAGGTAGTTTATTTTCTTTATTTCCTATCTTTATATCTAAAAGAACTTTTTTCAATGATCTTTGAACTTCAAGTATGTCTTTGTTTTTATAAATTGTTTTAATTTTCTTTATTTTAAAATCTTCTAATTCTTTGCTAAAAATAATTCCTTTTTCTTCATAAACTCTAATAAATGCTTTTATCAATAAAAGAAAAGTTGAAATTCTTTGTTGACCATCTATTATTTTTATAATTTTTTTATTTGAATCTATTGATACTGCTATGGATCCTAAATAATGTGTTTTTTTATCTTTTGTTCTTTGAAGTAAATCATTAAATAATTTACTTATATTTTCTTCGACTCCTCATTTATAATCTCTTTGATAAGAAGGAATGCTAAACGAATATCCTTCTTTAAAAATTAATTGTGACATTGTTAGTTTTTGTGCTCTAAAATCATTTTTAACATTTGATAAATTTTCATTATATTTTATTTCACTAGCACTTTCCTTATATTTAAAATCAAAGTCTTCTTTCCCGTTTAAAGCAATTCACTTTAAAACGTATCACATTGATCTGAAAGTTTCTTCTGCAACAATTTTAGGATCTATTTCATATCCATCCTCAAATCTTTCATGAGAATCATTATTTCCGTTGAATTTAATAATGTAAAGTGCCTGAGTTATAACTGGCGGTACATAAACTTGATTTGTTAATTTTTTAATATTTGCATTAAGTGTTCCTTCACTATATTTGAATTTTGTAGCAAAGATGTTTTCAAGTATTTTTCTAAATTCTCCACTAATTTTCATATTTCCATTTTCATATTTTTTAATTTCTACATACATTCGATCAAATAATTCTCTTTGATTATCTAAGAATACTCCGTATTCATCATTTAATTTTCTGTAATTTAATTCAATATTATTCATTATTCCTCTTTTCAAATTTGTAATCTTCTATTATTTTTTTTAATATCATTGCTTCTTTTTTAGAATCTTTTGCAGCTTCGATTTCTCATCTACTTGCTTCTCTTTTTAATGAAATTTCCTTGGTCAATCCTTTTTTTCCTTTTATGTTTAATTTCTTAAAATTACTAGAATTTATTAAATCCACTTTATATAAAAAAGATATTATTCTACTCTGCCTAATTGAGTTAACAACTTTGTTTGAATCATATTTGAAAATGTTTTTTGTAACATGTTCAAAATTGAATTTATTTTTTTTAACTATATATTTTCCAACGCCTAATTCAATAAAACCGAATGCAATAAGTGTATTGATAAATTGTCTTGTTGTAGATTCGCTTGTGAAAGATAAAAAATCATTATTATTTTTATCAATTAATTTTCAATTGTAAATTAAAAAAGATTTTATATTTCCGATGCTTTTAATATATTTTTCAATATATGAATTTGCATTAGTTCCAATCGTGTTGAATGAAGCCCCATTAAGTTTACTTTCTAAATTATTCATAAAAATCACCTCTTTCAAATTTTTTTATAAATTTGAAAATGCTTTCCAAAACTTGTACAACAATTGAATTTCCGGCCTGTCTATATAATGATTCTTTTGTTAATAATTTTTCTTTTTTATTTTTATCTTCTGTTGAAACTAAAAGTTTTTTATGTACAGCTTTATAATCACTTTTTGAAAAACCCATAATTTGATATCCTTCTTCTGGAGTAATAAATCTATAATTAAGTTTTTCTTCTTCAACATCATTGTTTTTAAGTTTTATCATTCCGATATTCGGATGTCTATCTTGTTTTGTAGTTAAAGTTCTAAAAATATATTCTTTATTTTTATCTTCATAATTATTTAAAGTAGCATTTTCTCTAGACATTCTTTTTCTTGAACTAGTATTATTTGGGGTAGCCATAGATATATATTCTTTATTAGTAGTACTTAAGATTGATTTATATTTCTCTTTCCTTTGTTTTAGTGATAATTTTGATCCATATCCATTTATTTCTTTTTGAACATCTGATTCTGTTAAGTTAAAATTAGTCAAAAATTCTTTTTTTATTGAAATAGCAAAAACTCTTTTTCTATCTTGAATTGAACTATGATCTAATCCAGAAAAAATCATTGTAAATGTTTTGTATCCAATTGAATCCAAGTAATTTTTTCAAGCATTATAATCTTCTATATGAGATTTACCAATTAAAGATGTCACATTTTCTAACAATAAGTATTTGGGCAGTTCCATTTTCTTATCTATTACATCATCTAGTAATCTTTTTATTTGTCAAATTAAATTTGAAGTTGAATCAGCATCCACTTTTATACCTTTTCCTCTTCCCATGTTAGCAATTGATAAACCTTGACATGGAAATGAATATGTTAATAAATCAGTATTTATAATATCTTCTGCAGAAATTTTATTTATGTCAGGTGTATTATTATTTACTTCATTCGCTGCAATAACATTCATTTTAAATATATTACTTTTTCTTCTTATAAATGATGGCTTTTTAGAATTCAAAGAAAATACTTTTTCATTAAAATAATTATTTACTTTTTCTTCATCTCAAGTTTCTTTGATTTCTTTGTATTTTTTATCAAACTCACTTTTTTTATGTATTTGAGAATAAGCAATCATTGCTCTTACATCTCATTCAGAAGTTCCAATTACTTCTAAGTTAATTTCACTTACAAAATCATTTATATTTTTAATAGCTTTATGTTGTGCACCGATACCTGCAAAAGTTTCAAATACTTTTATTTTTTGTTTTTTATTAGAGTTAACTTTAGTTTTTTCCATATATTTAATACCTATACTAATAAAAATTATACATTTTAATATTTTTATATGGAATATTAACACGATAATTAGTAGTTAAAACTAAAGTTATTTCTATTTTATAAAAGGAGAATAATATGTCATTGATTGAAAAAAGAAATATTGTTGAAATATTAGAAAGACAAAGAGAAGAAATATACATTCCTATTTATCAAAGAAATTATGATTGAAATGAAAAAAATGCTATGAAATTAGTTGATGATATTTTCGGATTTAGAGATATTTCAATGAAAGATGAAGACTCTGCTTATTTCCTTGGTAGCATGGTTTGAAAAAAAATTCATGATGATACAACTACAACAACAAAAATAGTTTTAGTCGATGGTCAACAAAGATTAACAACTATATTATTATTGCTAAGAGCTTTAAATGAATTGAATGATGAAATTCCTATAGATCAATACATTTATTCAAATATTCATGAAGCTTATGAAAAACAAAGAAAATTAAAAATTTCTAGAGCAAAATCTGAAGAAACATTATCGAAAATATTAACTGGAAAATTCAAAGATTTAACAGAACAAGAAAAGAAAACTAATTATTATAAAAATTATCATGCAATGTATAAAAAAATAGATAAAGAAAAAATAAATCCAGTTGTTTTTTATAATGTATTAAAAAATAATATTGCAGTTGCATGAGTAATGTTAAAAGCTTATGAAAACGAAAATGTTGTTTTTGAAACAATAAATTCAACAGGTAAACCATTAACTCCATCAGACTTAATTAAAAACTTTATATTTTCAAAAGTATATAACTTTCATGATCAATCAAAAGAAGAAGAATTAGAATTTTTATACAATGATAAAATAGAAGATATATTTGAAAAGCCAGAATTTTCTCCTAGTGAATTTTATAGATATTATGTTGCCATAAAATCAAACATTCAACTTGCGAAAAAAAACTCTAATCAAATTTATTTTGATTTTAAAAATTATGTTCAAGAAAAAAATATAAAAATAGATGATTTTGATTCATTAAAAGATTTAATATTAGATATTCAAAAAGCTGCATTGATTTATTACAGAATGATTTCAAAAACAAATATTAAAATTGAAAATAACAAAGATTCAAAATTACAATTTTTAAAAAATATGTTGAGTGATCAAACTTTTTTATTCCCTATGTATTATTCAATGTTAGATTATTGAACAGACATTGAAAATAATCAAATTGAATTTAGAAATAATAGTCCAAATGAATTTAATATATTAATGCTTATTGCAAAATATTATTTATATAGAAATATTGTCGGTAAGAGAGATAAGAATGTAACTAGAGATGTTGTTTTATTTTTCAACAATTATTTAAATGAAGTTGAAGAGCCTAGTTTGGATGGTTTTCAAAATTTCTTATCTATAAGAGAAAGTGATGATCAAAGATTACCTTCGTTCCAAACTGTATACAACAACTTTGATGTTTCTTATGTTGGTCAAAGAACAATAATTAAATGAATTTTATTAGCTTCAGAAATTGGATTTTCTTCACATGAACCATTTACTAATTTCTCATCTAAATTTCAAATTGAACATATCATGCCTCAAGAAGATCAGAAATGAAGAGATGAGTTTTTATTAAAAAATAAAGAGAACAAGTTTTACAAATACCGTGAAGCAAAAAATTCAATAAGAAATTTAACTTTGTTGATAGATAAACTTAATTCAAAAGTTTCTAATTCTGTTTTCAAAACAAAAAAAGATTCCATAATAAATGAAAGACTTAAAATGAATAAAGTTTTTGAAAAGTATGATGAGTATAATGATGATTTTCTTTCAGAAAGAATGGAATGAATTAAAAGTAATTTTGCTAACTTTTTTAATGAAGCTTATATTAAACATGATGAAATAAATAGTGAAAAAAATATATTAGAAACTTCTATGGATATAGACTCTAATTTCAATTGAATTGAAGATCAAAATATCAGAGATCTTTCATTGAAAATTGAAGATAATTTTGAAAACAATGATTTATTTTGATTAAATGTTAGAAGAGTTATGGAAAAAACATTTTCAACCGATGAGAAAGGATTATTTGAAACATTAGCATCGCTTGAAAATGATAATAAATTAAGTAAAGAAATAATAAATGATTTACACTCATTAAGAAAGCAAGCTAATAAAGCAATTCATGAATTTTCTGCAACAACAAGCAAAAGTGAAAAAGTTTATTTTTTAGAAAAGATGCATGGAGTATTAACAAAAGCATTAAATGTAAATAAAAAATTTAATGGTGATTTATATTATGAAACCAAAGATACAAAATATGTTTATAAAGAAGAGATGCCA
Source organism: Mycoplasma sp. (assembly GCA_024721275.1). Lineage (GTDB taxonomy): Bacteria > Bacillota_I > Bacilli_A > Mycoplasmatales > Metamycoplasmataceae > JAMPIX01. The sequence goes on along the minus strand of JAMPIX010000002.1, from coordinate 214,862 downwards.
CTTTATAAAATTAAAAGAGATTACAAAGAAAAGGTAAAAACTAAAGTACAAATTGATCCAGAAAAAATTAATTGAGTTAAAAAAAATAATGTAGATAGAAGTGTTGACTTTGCTCATGAAATATTCAGATATGTTCCGATTAGAAAAAATATTACACCAGGATATAGAAATAATAATGCTGAAATTTTTGATAAGGAAAATACAAAAAAAGCTTTATTTATGTATTTGTTTGAAAATATAAATAATAAAAAAGTAGATTCTGAATTAACAGATAATTATAAAAATGGCGGATGATTAACTGCTGTAACTATTTCTTATTTTAGAATTGATACAAGTGGAACTGCAAAAGGATCTTTATCTAGTCTATCAAGCGATAAAGCAAAAGAATTAATAGATCATTTTGTTGAAGAAAATTATTAATTTATATAACTAAATGATAATATTATTATTATGACTAAAACAACTAAGACAAAATACTGAGATAAAACATTTATAAAAGATGTTATTTCAAAATCTTTACCATTGCTTTTTATCTCAATATTTAATAGTTTGATTGTTTTAATTGATAACTATATGGTTGGAGTTTTTCAAACTCCAGGATCAGAAGAATTATCAGCAGTTTCTCTTGCTACAAAATATTCAAGTATAGTACTTGTTTTTATTAATGCAGCTATTGCAATGTTTGGTTTTTTAATTTATCAATACAAAGGCAATGATCAGCATGACAAGATGAGTAATACATTTAAAATAATGACTTTATTTACTCTTGCCATTGTCATTATAAGTGTGGTTATTGCTCTTACCCTTGATAATCAAATTATGGAATTTTTTCAAGGTAAAAACTATTCTATAGATGTTTCAACTTCAACAGGACTTGCACAAAGTTATATGAAAGTAATAGTCTTTAAATTATTTCCTTTAATAATCATAATGATTATTTCTATTGGAATTAATGCATATGGTAAACAAAAAATAATTGGATATTTAATGATTCTTTCATTATCACTTAATGCTTTATTTAATTATATTTTTTATAAAGTTGCAGGATTGGGAATAAACGGAATTGCATATTCATCAGTATTATCAGATTGTTTATTTTTAGCAACATTAATTGTAATAGTCATAAAAAATAAATTAGCCGATTCTTTATTGTTTAATCCATTAAAGTTATTTAATCTAGATAAAGAAATTTTAAAAATAGGATTTAAAAAATGAGCTATGGCAATACAAGCAATTATTTGACCATTAATTATGTATGGACAAACAATTATTTATTCAAGATGATACGGTGATGATGCTAATGAAATTTTAGGTATTGCTTTACCTCTTGCAACATTGTTTTATACTGCTCTAAATGGCGTTGGTGCAACAAAAGGATATTTTGTTGGACGTTATATAGGAAAAGGAGATAAAGAAACAGCATTATTGAATGATAAAAGAATTAATTTATATACATTCATTATTGGTTTAACAGAAGGTATATTACTTATTGCATTTTCATTTGTTTTACCTCTTGCATATACAGGTGCATCATCAGAATCTCAACATGGAGCAACTTTAATACTTATTATATTCGGTGGGACTTATCCAATCGCAGCAGTTTCAAAAACTCTCTTAAGTTCATTTAAAGTTGCAGGAATGGGAAAGACAATTATTTTATCAAATGGTCTTTACTCATTGTTTTTTGAATTGTTAGTTCCACTAATTTTATTTTTAATTCATACTTATGGAAATTTACAACTAGATTTATGAGAATTATATTTAATTAATAGAATTGTTAAGTTATTAAAATTACCACCAACACAATTTTTCTGAAAAAAGAAAAAATGATTGAATGCTTCTGTTTAGTAAATTAAAAGGGTAATTATCCCCTCATGGTAGGTGGATAAAATTACATAAGAAAAGACCATTTATTTTTGGTTTTTTCTTTTCCTTTTTAGGTTTGACGGATCTCTTTAATAACTCTTCGAATGTTTTGGGTTTAGGTGGCTGTTTTTTTATTCTGCTTCATTTCATCCAACATTACTAAATGTTTTTAGATCTATCTTTTTTCCATCAACTTCTATGCTCTTGCCACCTTTTCAATTAATTTCACTCTTCACTTGAATTCTAGATATTCTAGGGTCTTGGTCAATTAATTTTTCAGATTTAATATAAGTATTTTTTCCTAAAGCAACATGATACCCATCTCTTTTTTCTTCGTTTGTTAAGTTTTGTTCAATGGTTCATTTTGGTTGATCTTTTTTTGTGATATGAACAATACATGTTCACAAAGCAGATTTAACTAAAAACGGGACATCAAATTCAGCTCTGCTTCTATTATCTCTTTGGTTGCCTTCTAAACCAGAGAATATATAAATGTGTTTAATATTTTTTGGGAAATGTCTCATAATTGTATCGCCATTAACCAAGAAGTAACATTCATCTACTAGCTCTAAGGATTTCTCTACGAATTCATCTAAAAGAGAAAATGGTAAATTACCAACAATATACTTTATATTTTCTGGGATATCTTTTTTTGTCAAAGTTAAAAAATCTTTTTGTTCAACATTAGGTGAAGTAGGGATAATGTCAATAGATTTGCCTTCATTTCCCAATCATCTTCCGTCACTTGCACAAGGGTCAAAACACTCAGATTTATTTAGATTAGTAATATTGAAAAAATCATTTATTATACTTTTTGGAGTTAATCATAAATCTGTAAATTCTATTCTTTTAGAACCTAAATTTTCTCTCATTATTTTTGTTCCTTTGGATTTGAATTTATGCTCGTTTATTTTTTTGTTTTCTTCTAATGTTATCAAATCGTAAGATTGCTCATTTAGTATTTTAATAAAATCTGAAACACTACAATTTTCTGGATCTTTTTCATATGTTTCAAACATCTTTTCCAACATTGCTCTATTAGGGATATTATGATCAGCCGTCAAAAATTGGCCATCTGCTTTCGCTTTTTCAATATCCTTTTTATTTGACCTGAAGAATTGTCCATATTTATTCTTCAATTTATCTCTAGTCAATATGAAATAATCAAATGGAGCAACATTATGTTCAATACACTTATCAAGGGCATTTTGGGATATCCTTATACTCGACATTGGTCTAGGCATAAGTAACCTTGTAAGAATCCCTCCGTTAGAACCTCCACCTCTCATTATTTCTTTTTTTGCGCTTTTGTCATCGTATGCAACTGAAATAGCTTCATAACACGCTTCCGCTATACCTCTTGTAATTCTTTGTATATTGTTATTCATTCTTACACTCTCCCTGCTAGTTCTTTAAATAGAACTTGTCTTTGTTGTTTTGTCTGAACACAAACTCATTTACATAACTTTGCATTCATTTTTTACTGAATCTAATGTATGTGCCTTTAACACCCCTTTTGAATACACTTCAAAAGTTTTCGATTCCATTAGTTGATATATTTATTTTAACACTATCTATTGTATCTTGCTTTGCATATCCTCTTTTTGAATGATTAACCTTTATATTAAGATTTCAAAGAAATCTTAACACATAATTTATAACATAAAAAAAGTAATTACCTACCATGAGGGGATAATTACCATAAAAAGTCTATTTTCATTAATTAAAATTGCATATTATATAATTATGAAAACTATATTAATAGTTATGAGGTGAATGAAATGCAGTTTTATAAAGTATTTAAAAGAAAAGATGAACTAAATTTTAAGTTAGCAGATATTAGTATCAATAGTTTTGTAAATAACAAAGTTTTTTCACCAGGCGTTGCAAAAATAAATGGTGATGTAATAATTACTCAAAAAACTCTTGAAAGATTATTAAACGATGAAGATCACGTTGGTGATGAATTTAATCTTACTTGAAACTCTATAACTGATTTTTTAAAAGCTATTCTAAATGAAAAATTTATAACAAAGAATAAAGTAGAACTTATTAATGAAGATGAATATGAAGGAAGAGAAGATTTAAAAGTATTTGTCATTAAATTGCCTAATAATTCTAAAAATGAATATTCATATGTAAAAGTAAATAAAAAAAATGAAGAAGGATTATTTATCGAAAAGAAAGATGAAATACCTTCATTTATGTCTGAAGATGTATTTACTTACAAAAACCATTGAAAATATAAGTTTTAAAAATATAAGTTTTATTAAGATTCATTGTTTCTAACTTATATAAATAATTATGAAAATTCTTTAAAAGAATTATAATTTTTATATGAAAGATATAAAATATTAATAGCATCATATTAAAAAAAGCAATTTTGTCAAAATAAATAAGGCTAAAAAGTCATTTGTTGATTATGCTTATATAAAAATCTTTGAGTTTCAATATGAGGGGAATAATTAAATAAATAGAGAATCAATTATTATAAAAAATAGCAAAAACTTTTGAAATTATGGAAAGAGGAAAAATGAATTTAAGAGAAGAATACAAGAAAAAAATAGATGAATTGGCAAAAGCCAATTTCAATAAAGACCAAAAGAAGCTAGCTAAAGATATGCTTGATAAAGCAGATGATCATGAATTAACAAATTGATATCAATTAATAATACAAAGAGTAAAAAAAGGCTTTGTTTTTGATGCTGCTCCAGAAGTTTTTCAAGGGTCAGTTTCAATCTTGTCAGAAAATGTAGACAAAAGAATAAATGTTAATGATGAAGTATTTGAAGATGAAAACAAATTAATTATAGGAGAAAATTATGATTCGTTAAAAAACCTATTATTAACTCATAAAGGAGCAATAGATGTAATTTATATTGATCCTCCATATAATACTGAAAAAACAAAAGAAGATGGCAACGAACTTAAATCAGAAGAAAATGCATATACAGGTAAATTTATTTATAGGGATAAGTTTGCAAGAACAGGTTGATTAAATATTATGAATGAAAGATTGTTACTTGCAAAACAATTACTTTCTAATGACGGAGTTATTTTTGTTTCTATTGATGATATAGAACAAGCATATTTAAAGGTATTAATGGATGAAATTTTTGGAGAAGAAAATTTTATAACATCATTTATCTGAGAAAGAACTCATCACTCAAATAAAAGTAATTCTGGAAAAAAAGTATTTAGAAATGTTGATTACATTCATGCATATACAAAATCACATAGTTTTTTAAAAATTTTTACTGAAGGAAAACAAACTGAATTTGGTGATGCTCCATTATTCAATAAAACAAATAGGTTACAAAAACTAACTTTTCCTAAGAATAAGGTTTTTCTGAAAAAAGAAAACAAATTTAATGATAGAGATTTGATTATTGAATTTAATTCTAGATGATCTCAATCAAAAATTAATGATGAAATCGAACTAGGAACTACTTTCATAATTAAAGGTCAAAATCCTAAGGCGATAAGAGCAATTTATCACAATAACAAAGAGGGATATAAAATTCCTAATCAACTATTAAACACTTCTTCATCATTTATTGATAATTTTAACTATGTTACAACAGAAAATGGTACATCAACATTAAAAAAAATATTGGGAGATAATAAATTTTCTTATCCTAAACCTCATGAGTTAATAAAATATTTAATAAATTTAAAACAAAACAAAGATATTTTGGTTCTTGATTTTTTTGCTGGCTCTGGAACAACTGGTCAAGCGGTCATGGAATTAAATAGAGATGATGGAGGAAATAGAAAATTTATTTTGTGTACAAATAACGAAAATTATATTGCTGATAAAGTAACATATGAAAGACTTCATAGAATTATTAAGGGTAAATCAACAACTAATGAAAAAGAAGATTTTCCATGAATTATTAAAAACAAACCATTTGAGGATGCAAAATTAAGAGTTTTTAATGTGGAATCTCATAAATGTTCGCTAGATGATGACATATCTAGTTTAGAATTTAAGGCAAGACAAGGCCTAAAAATGATGAATAAAAATTATTCATCTTCTGAAATAGACTTGTTGCATGATTTAAATTCATTGCATCCACTGGAGAAAAAATAATGAAACTCTTTAAAGGTCAAGAGCAAGCTGTTGAAAAACTTACTAATTTATTTGAGCAAGGTGTAAAAAAAATAGACTTTAAATCTCCTACTGGCTCAGGTAAAACATTTATGGCAGCATCATTAATATCTAATATATGCAATTTAGAACAGAAAGTTGTTTTTTTAGTGGGAACTCTTTCATCATCTAATTTACCTTTACAATTTAAAAATAAATTAGATAATTATAATAAGTATTTACCCGGTAAATTTACCACTGAAATTATTACATCACCTTCAAATGATGTTCTTAAAAAAGTAGATAAAGAATATAGAATATTTGCTGAAAATAAAAAGGTTATTATTTTTGGTAAGTCATCTTTCGGTAGGGGGAAAATACTTACTGAAACAAATACTATAGATGTATTTATTGATCAAGTAAAAAATGAAGGCTATAAATTGATATATATTAGAGATGAAGCACATATTGGTTTAAAAGAAGAAAAAGGAATTGTAACAGAGGAAAAAATTTCTAAATCTCTTCAAGAAGAAAAAACTATTATCAATGCAGCGGATTTTGTTTTAAAAATGACTGCTACTCCTGATGGCCATTCAGAACAAGTTGTTGTTCGTGAACAAGATCTTTTTGATGATAAACAAAGTCTATTAAAAAGAAAAGACAAATTTAATAAGAATATAAAACAGTTAGACAAAAATGAAATTGATGATTACGAATTACTAGATATTGCTTTAAATGAATTTGTAAAAATAAAAAAAGAATATAATAAATTTGCTCCTAATATAAATCCTGCAGCACTTATACAAATTTCATCACTATCAGAAAATTTGTCATATGATGACTTAACAAAAGAAGTTGAAATATATAAAAAACAAATTGAAAGTCATGGATTAACATGAGCCACTTATTATGGTGATAAGAAAGAGATGTCAACATTAGAAGAAGCAAATTTAAACTCTATTTCTTTACCAAATTCATCTGTTGATGTAGTTATATTTAAAGTGGGACCAGCAACAGGTTGGGATATTCCAAGAGCATGTATGTTAATACAATTGAGAAATGTTTCATCAGATACATTAAACAAACAAACTTTAGGACGAATAAAGAGAAATCCTATTAATAATCTTGAAATAATGGATTTTTCTGATAAATACTATGTTTATTCCAATTATCAAGAACCGGCACGTGATTTATTTCAATATAAGTTAGTTGATAAATATGATGATATAAAGATTCCAATCATAATTGCTAAAGAAGATGGAGATGTAAATTTTAAAACACTTTCCCATTATCGAACTATTTTAAAAGAATTTTTAAATAATAAAGCTGTTAATATTAAGCAAAAAATTATCGAGGAATTTACAAATGAAAAACAATATGTAGCATTTAAAAAGAGAAGATATATAGATAATAATACAAAAGAAGCTCAAATAAAAGTTGAAAGAAAAGTTTTTAATGCCATTCAATTGAAAATAGAAGTATTAAATGAATTAGAAAAATTAGGTAATATTTGACAAAATAGTAATCAAATTATAAAAGATTTTTTTAAAGAAAATGTTAATAAAACTCTAAATGGAATAACATATATACAGTACTTATTCATAATCCAAAGAGATTTTATAGGCGACATCAATGACCTTTACATAAGAGAATATGGAGGAAAGGCTTCATATAATTATTATTTCAAAGATAATGCAAAATTAAAAAAGAATTACATGATATGAGGTAATAAAGCAAAGAATGGTGAATCAGATTTGAATCTTTTAGACTTTGAAAAAGTTAAGGATAATTATGCTTATATTAATACAGATAAATTTAAAAAATATAAGCAAGCCTTGGATTCAGCGCCAGAAAGAATATTTATGGAAACAGTCATAAACACAATGTTTAATAATAAAATTTCATTTGATCTATGATCAAAAAATCCTTCTCTTGGCAATGAAGTTTATTTAGAGTATATTAACAAAAATGGAGATATTTCAAAATCATTCATTGATTTTATATTTATAAAAGAGAATAAGTTTCTTTATGTTGAAGTTAAAGGAACAAGGGATTATGATGAAGAAAAAACTAATAAAATCATAAATGCTTATAAAAAATATAGGAAAGATATTACAAAAAATAAAATTGGACAAATGTATTTTGCGGTTGCAAAGGTAGATGCTGAAAAATATGGAGAGACTAAAACATCTAATCGTTTAAATTTTAAAATAGAATATAAATCTGATAATGTTGATTTAAATAATAAAAAACTCAATATAGAAGAATTAATCAATCATACAATAAAATAATTATTAAATTAATTTATTCATTATTTATCTATTTGTATTATTTACTTTTATGTATTTTATAAATTTTGATTTAAATTAAATGAAAAAACAAAGAGGAATTATTTATGAAAAAAGCTTTTTTAATTTATGTCTGAAGATGTATTTACTTACAAAAACCATTGAAAATATAAGTTTTATTAAAAGTTAAATTTTTTTATTTTAAATAATAATATAAATATGCTATTTATTTTAAATTACAAGTGATATAATAAATAAACAATATGATATAAAAAGAGGTAAAAATGACTAATAAAATAAAGGAAGTGATTGAAATAATTGAAAAACTGAATAATGAACAAAGTCAATTATTTATTAAATTACTGAAAAAGTCTGGTTTTTCAAAAAAAGATATAAATTTTGTTGAAAAAACATATGCGGGCAAAAATAATAGAATTTTCGCTTTAAATAATTCTTCAAAAAATATAATATTTCAAAATGTTTATTCTAGAGAAATTCAAAAAGTTGATTATTTATTGAATAACAAGAAATTAATTGAAAAAGTTGGCGGAATTAAAATTATATTGCATGGTGAATCTGGTACTGGAAAAACTACACTAGCAAATCATTTTATAAAAATAATTGGCGAAGATAAAGCTATAAATGTAAATTTTGAAGAGTTAATTAGTCACAAAATGGGACAAACTCAAATAAATATCATGAAATTAGCAAATGATATAAATATTTGAAAATCTAATGATCTAAAAATACTTTTTCTTGATGAAATTGACTCTATAGTAACTAAAAGAGAAAAAAATAATGACATTGGTGAACATTCAAGAATAGTTTCAACATTTATAAAATTTATGGATGCTTTAGATAATGATGTTATTTTTATTGCTGCTACAAATGTATTGAATTCAATTGATAATGCAATTTTAAGAAGATTTAATGTAAACATAGTAGGAAAAAATATTTCATTAGATAATGTTCTTAAAATATTAATTGATGAAGGTTATGAAATATCTCAAAGACAATTTAAAAATCTTATTGATAAATTTAATGATGAAAAAATTTTTAATATTTCAGAAATAAATTCTTTTATAAATGATTATGAAATTGAAAAAGGAATTAATGTAGACATAGATTTATATGCATTTTTTATAGTATATTTTAAAGAAAAACTAAAAATAGATTTTGATAATTTATCTCAAAGAATTTCTGCAAAAGTAAAGAAAGTTGTGAAAAATGAAAAAGTATAGAATAAATTTTGATTTTAAAAAGATAAAGAAAAATAAAAGTTCAGTATTCCTAATAGATGAAGAAAAAAAGATAAATCTTCTTAGAGTGAAGAAGAAATTCTTAAAAGAAATTTTAAATTTAAAAAAAGAACTTGATGATCTAATTAACGAAAAAAAAGATAAATATATATTAAAAATAAAATATATAGACATCCCATCTAAAACTAATAGATTTGATTTTGGATTAAAATATGATAACATAGATGACATTTTGCAAAGAGGTATATTTACAACTGAAGAAAATGGTAAATTATTTTCTTATTTATTTTATGAATTATCAATAGAAAATTTAAAATGATTATCAAAGAAATTTGATTTGATATTATCAGAAGATTATAATGAAGATTATTATAAATTTTTGGAAAAAATTGTTGGTTATAAACCCGATAGAATAAAAATAAAAAGTTTTAATGCAAAAATTAATATAAATAATTTTGATGGAATAAAACTTGTCAAACTTATTTGAATTGAAAATGTCATTAAAAAATTAAAAAACGAAGGTATATTAAGAGAAGAAAACTTTGATGAAACATTAATGCATGCATATTTAAATAAAAATGAAATTGAAAGAATTGATGAAATAGGAAATATTATAATCTCTAAAACTGAAAATCCAAAGTTCACAGTTAATTTACTAGATGAAATAGATGATTTTGATGAAATAATGATTTCTGATGAAAAAGTAAATTCTTCTGTTATAGGCGTTATCGATTCGGGAAATTCCTTATCAGGAGATTTTAGTAAATTTATATTATCTAATGAAAATTATAAAGAAAATTTAAATTCAAATAGTGATTTTAAACATGGTTCAGCAGTAGCTTCTTTAATAATTGCTAATGATATAATGAATCCTGGTGATGGCGATAATTTAGGGCAATTTAAAATTAGGCATTTTGAAGTTTTGGAAAAAAATGATAATACTATTAGTGTTTCTTTTGAACATTTGAAATCTTTTTTACAAAATATAATTCCAAAATATAAAGATGAAATTAAAGTATGAAATTTATCATTGGGCGGTTTAAAAACGCCATACTCAAGAATTATTTCTGATTTAGGAAAGCTTTTGGATGAATTATCTTTTAAGAATAATGTTTTGTTTGTAGTTGCTTCGGGAAATGAAAGAGAAGAATTTAAAAGTAAATCATTAAATCAACCTGGAGATTCATTGAATGCAATTACAGTCGGTTCTTCTGTATTCAAAAATAAGTTTTTTTCTTATTCATCTTATTCATCATATGGACCTATTCTTCATTATGAGAAACCTGAAATTAGCTATTTTGGAGGTCCGAAAAATAAAGATGGATCAAATCTTGTTTTATATTCCCCAACATATAACAAAAATAATAATCAGGGAACATCATACGCTGCTCCAAAAGTTTCGAGAATAATTGCTAAATTTATTTCGGAAGGATATTCTCCTACTGAAGCAAAAGCAAAATTAATAATTTCAACAGAAAGAGAATCAAAGGGAAGAAGAGCATCAGCGTTCGGAATTCCAAATTTAGAAGATAATCCAAAAATAGAACTTTGTCAAACTATGGAAATAAAAGGTAATAGACCATATTATTTTGATATAGATTTACCAAAAGGTACAGAAAAAGTAAAAATATCATCAACTAACTTTGTTGAGTTAAATAAAAAATTTGGTGAAGAGTATAGTATTCATAATTTTGACATTTCTTTGACTTGATACAAAAAAGGACTAGAAAATCCAGAAAAAGATTTTATGACAAAAAAAGTTGTTAAAACTAAAGATAGATATAGAGAGTATGGAAGCGAAAAATTCTTGAGATATGAGAATGGCAAATATTTTAATACTCATATTTGAGAAACGAATGCATCTAAAATTAATGAAGCAAAGGAGCATCTTAAAAATAAAATTCTTGAAAGGGAAATAAAAATAAATGAACTTGATTTAAATTTAGCAATAAGGATTAAAAAATTAGATTTATTTAGAACAAAATCCGATCAAATTGCAAGTATTTCATTTATTCTAAATATATATGGAAAAGAAATTGATTTAATAGAATTTGAAAACAAAAATAATGAATTAATTATTGCTTCTATAGAAAATGAAATCTCAATAGAGATATAAATTAGAATTGCAAGCAAATAATGTTTTTATTTAATAATTTTTTTGTATAATATTACTACTATTAAATGCGAGTGTAGTTTAATGGTAGAACTTCAGCCTTCCAAGCTGACTGTGAGGGTTCGATTCCCTTCACTCGCTCCAAATCATTAGATTGGCCAAATTAAAATATGCATGACTCCAGGGTTGTGCATATTTATTTAATGAAATTTTATATAATTAAAATAATAAAATTAATTTTGATAATTCTAAAGAAAGAGGACGGAATGATATACATTTTCATTGATGAATCAGGATCTCTAAACAATAAAAATGTTGGATTATTTTCTGTTTCATTAGTATTTGTAAAAAAGAATGATTCTTCATGATTAAAAAATCATTTTAAAAGAAATATAAAGAAATTAAAAAATAAATTGGGAATTCCTTTAAAAAATGAATTAAAAGCTCATGATTTTGTTAAAAATAAAAAACTTTATGATTTATTTAATTTCATCAAAGAAATTAAAAGCGTAAAATCTTATTCTTCTTATATTTTAAATAAAGGAATAGATAATAGATATTTAAAAAATAAAAATGTTACCTTTAATTTCTTGGTTAAATCAGCATTAGAAAGAGCAGTAGAAAATATTGATTATTTTAAAGTGAAACAAGATATAAAAATAATTGTTGATAATAGAGAAATAGCAACTGGAAGTTTAAAATCTTTAAAAGATTATTTGGATGCTGAATTTATAGTAAAAAAGGATATTTTTAAAAATATAGAATTAGAATATATGGATTCACGTAGACATTGAGGTGTTCAATTAGCTGATTTTTTTTCATATCTAAATTATTGAAATGTTAAAAATAGTAATTCAAAACCAAATAATAGAAAAATTTATTAATTCATGTATACTATTTATAAGGGAAGTAACTCTTTTCAATGATGGAAAACCTAATCGTGATGTAAGCACGAATCATGAAAAGCTACCCTTTTTTTTATTTCTTTTTAACTAAATATTGAAATTTACATATAATAGAGTAATGAAGTATGTATGTGATGAAAACGATAATGGAAGAACCATTTTAAAAGTTATTGAAAGATTATATAAAGGAATTAGTAAATCTTTAATATATAAAGCTTTTAGAACTAAACAAATAAAGATCAATGATGTTAATATAAAAGACTCTAAAACAAAAGTTAAAACTAATGATGTTATATTAGTTAAAAATTTAGTTGCAAAAAAAGTAACAATTGAAAAAGCTAAAGGAGAAGTAGAGGTTGTTTATGAAGATGACAACATTCTAGTAGTTAATAAACCTACTGGTGTTGTAATGCATAGTGAACCGAATTCATTAGATAACCAAATCTATTCTTACTTAAAAATAAGAAATTATTCTACATTCTTACCTTCTCATATTGGAAGACTTGATAAAGTTACATCAGGAATAGTTTTATATGCTAAAAATTATTCTTCATATAGAATACTTCAAGATAATATGCATAACATTAAAAAGACATATGAATTCAAATCTGATTTAGATAAGCCTATGAAAGTTAATGTAAGAATCATGCATGATGAAAACAAACAAAGAATGGTTGTTACTAAAACAAATGAAGGTAAAGAATCAATTACAAACTTTGCTTTTGATGGTAAAAGAAAAATAGCAACTATAGAAACTGGTAGAAAACATCAAATAAGAGTCACGCTTTCACATTTAAATTTTCCAATTTATGGAGATAAGAAATATGGAGGAAAGCCTGCTAAAAGAGTATATTTACATTGTGAATCTTTAACATTTAAAAATATACCAGAGCCATTAGATTATTTAAATTCTAAAGAACTATTTACAAAAGTTCCATGATGATAATTTTTTGATAAAATATAATAATACTAATTATGAAAGTACTAATAATCATACCTGCTCATAACGAGGAAGAAAGTATTGTAAAGACAATAGAAAATATTAAAAAACATACACCACAAATGGATTATTTAGTAATTAATGACGGATCTAGTGATCGTACAAAATATATTTTAAGAAATAATAATATAAATCATATTTCTCATCCTATAAATTTAGGATTAAGTTCTACGATTCAAACTGGATTTTTATATGCATATAGAAATAATTATGATTGTGTAGTTCAAATAGATGGAGATAATCAACATAATCCAAAAGATATTCACTATATGATAATGACTATGAAAGAACATAATTTAAATTTAGTGCAAGGATCAAGATTTGTTGAAAAGAAAAAAAATTGATCTTTAAGAATGCTTGGTTCAAGAATAATATCATTTGCAATATTTTTAACAACATTTAAAAGAATAAGTGATCCTACAAACGGAATGAGACTTTTTGATAGAAATTTAATAAAAGAATTTGCTTTAAAAATGAATAGAGTTCCAGAACCGGATACAATTTCATTTTTATTAAAAGAAAAGTATAAAATTAAAGAAGTGCAAGTTGAAGTAAAAGAAAGAGAAAGTGGACAATCATATCTAACAACCTTCAGTTCAATGAAATACATGATTCACGTTATTATTTCAATCTTGCTTATTCAACCATTTAGAAAAAAAGAACATAAGAAAGAATTAAAAAAATTGAAAAGGTTAGAAAAAAGAGGTGTAAGAAATGCAAACAGTAATTAATGGTAACAATATTTTTGGTGCAGTACCAGAAACAGGAAATAAGGCTGCAGATGGATTTCTACAAATAGGTATACCAATAATTCTACTTGTTGTAGTTATGCTAGTAACTTTTAAATTTATTAGAAATATTCAAAAAGGTGTTTTATCACTACGTGATTCAACTGCTTGAATTGTTTTTAATGTTTTCATGTTTCTTACTTCTTTATATTTAGTTATAGTTGTAATACTTTCTTATACTGGAGCAACTGATTATAATTTATTTAAAGAAATAGCTCATTATCTTGGAATATCATCGAATAATGGAGAAGAATGATTGACATTTATAATTTTATTAGTTATGTCATTCATTTATTTAAGATTATTCCAAAATACATTAAAGATAGCAAAACTAAGACAAAGAATTGAAGAATTATCAAGAGAGTTTGCAATATTAAATGGAAAAATAACTGAAACATCTTCTATACCTTTAGAACCTATTCAAAAAGAAAAAATAGAAAAAAAATCAAAGCCTAAAGATGACAAATAATTTAACTGAAATAAAAAAAAGAATTAATGAGTTAAGAAAAAAGTTAAAAAAATGAGGTATAGAATATTATTTAAATGATGCTCCTAGTGTTTCCGATGAACAATATGATGGAACAATGGATGAGCTTATTAATTTAGAAAAAAAATATCCAGAATTTCAATCAAAAACATCTCCAACACAAAGAGTAGGTAGCAAAGTTTTAGATAAATTTGTAAAAGTTGAACACCAATTTCCTATGTTATCTTTAGATAACGCTTTCAATATTCATGACATTAAGAAATTTAAAGAACATATTCAAAAAATATTATATGATTTCAATGATTTCAGTTTAGTTGCTGAACCTAAAATTGATGGATTATCTATATCTCTTTGATATAAAGATGGTAAATTGCTTAAAGCTGTTACTAGAGGTGATGGAGTTGTTGGAGAAGATGTTACTCACAATGTTGTTACTATAAAAACTATTCCACTTGAAATTGATTATAAAAATGAACTTGAAGTTCGTGGTGAAATCTTTATATCAAATACAGCATTTGAAAAATTAAATAATGAAGGTGCAAATTTTGCAAATCCAAGAAATGCAGCTGCTGGAACAATAAGACAACTTGATTCTAAAATTGCAGCTAAAAGAAAGTTAGATGCTTTTCTTTATCAAATACCAAATCCGTTAGATCATAATTTAAAAACACATTATGAATCATTAGAATTTCTAAAGTCATTAAATTTTAAAGTTAGTCCTGAAATTAAGTTTCTAGAAAACGATCAACAAATAGAAAAGTTTATTTCTAATTTAACTGATAAAAAAGATAAATTAAATTATCAAATAGATGGAATTGTTTTTAAAGTAAATGACATAACTAAATATGATGACATAGGCTTTACACAAAAATATCCTAAATTTATGATTGCATATAAATTTCCAGCAGAAGTTGTTAAAACAACTCTACTTGATATATTCCCTACAATAGGTAGAACCGGTAGAGTTACATACAATGCTAAGTTAGAAAAAGTTAGATTAATGGGAACAAGTGTAGGAAGTGCAACATTACATAATGCTGATTACATTACAACATTAAATATAAATATTGGAGATGAAGTTTTTGTTAAAAAAGCTGGAGATATAATTCCAAAAGTTATCGGATTATCAAATAAAAAATCTAAAGGTCAGTGAGTTGAATCAAAAGTTTGTCCTGGGTGTGGAAGTATTCTTTCAAGAATAGATGGAGAAGTTGATCAGTATTGTCTAAATCAATCATGTCCAAGAATAGTTGAAACTAAGCTACAACATTTTGTTTCTAAAAAAGGTATGAATATTTTAGGTTTAGGTGAAGAGATTATTAATAAATTAATAAGAGAAAAATTTTTAGACGGATATGCATCTATATATAAATTAAAAAATAAAAAAGATGAGCTTATTGCATTGGATGGATTTAATGTTAAGTCTGTTGAAAATATTCTTAATTCAATAGAAGGATCAAAAAATAATTCATTAGATAAACTTTTATTTGCATTAGGAATAAGACATATAGGTCAAAAAACTGCAATGATCTTATCAAGAAGATTTAAGAATGTTGATGAATTATCTAAAGCTTCAAAAGATGATTTTATGAATATAAATGATCTTGGTACAATTGGGGCTAATTCAATATATAATTTTTTAAGCAATAATAAAGAATTATTTGATGAATTAAAAAATCTTGGTTTAGAAAGTGAATCTAATTTTCAAATTAAAAGTAAAAAATTGCAAGGTGTTACATTTGTAATAACAGGTACACTTTCAAAAAGTAGAAGTTATTTTAAAAAAGAAATTGAAAACAATTATGGAAATGTCACATCAAACGTTACATCAAGAACAACATATTTATTAGTTGGTGAATCACCAGGAAGTAAATTAGTTAAAGCGAGAAAACTTGGTGTTGAAGTAATAGATGAAAATAAATTTAATGAATTATTAAAAGGAGAATAGAATGGAAAAATTTAATTATAAAAGTTTAGAAAAAGAACTTAATATAGAATTATCAGATTCTTTAGTAAAAGAAATAGAAGAATATATGGAAAATATATTAATAAAAGTTGAAAAAATCAAAAAACTTAATTTAGAAAATGTATGTCCAATTCATTATTTAGATGACACTCCAACTACTTATTTAAGAGAAGACAAAATAGATCATGAATCTCAAAAAGAAAAAATTCTTGACAATGCAACAAATAAAGATTCTAATTATATATTAATTGATAGAGTGGTGAAATAATGAAAAAACATTTAACTTATAAATACCCTGAAGATAATAGAGGGAATAAATTTACTGTTTCTATAAAAGATAACCTAGCTACTAAAGATGCACCAACTACTGCATCTTCAAAAATATTAGAAAAGTTTACTACGCATTACGACTCTACAGTAGTTAAATTATTAAAAGAAAATAATGTTTTTATTTCTTCTAAAACTGTATTAGATGAATTTGGTATGGGTGGAACAGGATTGCATGCACACACTGGAAAAATACATAATCCATTAAATGAAGATTATATAATTGGTGGATCATCATCAGGAGCTGCTGCTTCAATGGTTTTAGATGATATAGATGCAGCAATAGGATCTGATTCAGGAGATTCAG
The DNA here is from genome assembly GCA_024721275.1 of Mycoplasma sp. GTDB lineage: Bacteria > Bacillota_I > Bacilli_A > Mycoplasmatales > Metamycoplasmataceae > JAMPIX01. The sequence continues at coordinate 197,466 of JAMPIX010000002.1, read as the reverse complement.
TTAGATTACCTGCAAGCTTTGTTGATAAGATCGGATACAAGCCTTCATATGGTGCTGTTTCTAGATATGGTTTATTTCAATATGTTTCTTCATTAGATACAGTCGGTTGAATGACTAATAATATAAAAGATACTTTTAAGCTATCAAAAATTCTATATAGAAAATGTAATAACGACATGACAAGTATCGATGTTAAATTAAATGACAAATTAGAAACAAAAAAACCTAAAAAAGTTTCAATCATTTGAGAAAAAAAATCTTACAAAGAATACATTAATGTTAAATTTCAAAAAGTTATTGACAAGTTAAAAGAAAGTGGTGTTGAGGTTGAAGTAATTGAACCTAATTATGATTTAATAGATTCTCTACTAATAACATATATGATAATATCTTTCTCGGAAGCTACATCAAATTTAGCAAATCTTACTGGAATAAGTTTTGGAAATAAAAAACAAGGTTCTACATGAAAAGAAAGTTTAATAAATACAAGAACTGAAGGCTTTGGAAATCTTATTAAAAAAAGATTGGTGTTAGGTACATTTTTCTCTCATAATGAAAACCAAAAAGAATTATTTTTACCTGCAAAAAAAGCACGTAGATTACAAGTTGATTGATACAACAAAATTTTAGATAATACAGATTTATTAATTTTCCCAACATTTACATCAATACCAAGAACTATTAAAAATATTGAAGATAACAAAAGAATTTTTTCTAGTGAAAATATGTTTTCTTCATTACTTTTGTTTGCTAATTTTGCCGGTAGTCCATCAATCAGTATGCCACTTGGTAAACACGAAGGATTACCTTTTGGTATTTCATTAAATACAAAAAGATTTGATGATCAAGAATTGTTAGATTATAGTTCTTATTTTGAAGAATTATTAGGGGGATTAAATGACTAATAAAAAATTAATTACTACAATTGGTATTGAAGTTCATTTAGAACTAAAAACAAAAACTAAAATGTTTTCATCTGCACCAAATATATTTGATGCTGAACCAAATACTACTGCATCATTAATTGATATGGCTTATCCTGGTACATTGCCTATCGTTAATAAAAAAGCTGTTGAATTTGGAATACAATTAGCAAAAGCGTTAAATATGAAAATAGATACATTACTTAGATTTGATAGAAAAAATTATTTTTATTCTGACATTCCTAAGAATTTTCAAATAACTCAAAACTTTCATCCAATAGGTTCTGATGGAACAATAACTACAAAAAATGGTTTTGTAGTTGATATTGAAAGAATTCATCTTGAAGAAGATACTGCAAAACAAATTCATGAAGGTGAAGTAACAAAAATTAATTACAATAGAGCAGGAATTCCATTAATTGAAGTAGTTACAAGACCTGTATTTTCATCTTCAAAAGATGTTGTAGATTATTTAAATGAATTAAGATTAATAGCTAATTATTTAAAAATATCTGATGCAAAAATGGAAGAAGGTTCAATGAGAGCGGATGTTAATATTTCGTTATCTTATGAGGGTGATCCAGAATTGGGAGAAAAAGTAGAAATTAAAAATCTAAATTCTTTAAGCAATGTTAAAAAAGCGATTGATTTTGAAATAAAAGAACAAACAAAAACAATAAATGCAAATGAACAGGTTATGCCTTCTACAAAAAGATTTGATGAAGAAACACAACAAAATAAAATTTTAAGAGTTAAAATGAATGTTGCAGATTATAAGTATTTTCCAGAACCTAATATTCCTCCAATAGCATTAGATCAAAAATGAGTTGATAGTATACAAAACGATAAACTTCCATCAATAGTTAGAGAAGAATTAATTACAAAGAACGTTAATAAAGAATATGTAGAACAAATTGTAAATAATGTTGAAATATATAATTATTTAAAAGGTTCAATTTCAAATGATGTAGTAAAAATATTTTTTTCGGAAATAGTGCCAATGTTAAATAAAAATAATAATATCAATGATATTAAAATTTCATCAAAAGACATTGCAGATTTAATTAATAAAAAAAATAGTGGAGAAATTTCAGGAAAACAAATTAAAGAAGCGATCCAATTAGTTCAAAAAGGTAAAAAAATAAAAGACATTCTTTCATCAAAAGATATGGCACAAATTTCAGATGAAAATGAATTAACAAAAATAATCGAAGATATAATTTCTAACAATAGTGATTTCATAGAATCTAATAAAGATAGACCTGAAAGAATTCAAAAATTTATTATGGGTCAATTAATGAAACAAACAAAAGGAAAGGCAAATCCTAAAAAATCTAATATAATTATTTCTAAGTTATTAAAATAACGGTTAGTAAAATGAGTATGTTTAATAAGTTAAAAAATAAAGATAAAGTAAAAGCCTACATGTCTGAGGTTGTCTTAGTTAAAAGAAGAACTATTCCGCTTGATGAAAGAATAGTTAAATTTTTTATATGAATTGCTCTTAGAGTTTCTATTAGACCTGTTCATTGAAAGAATGAAAGAAAAAATAGAAATATAATTCATAAAGCTTATAAAAGAATAACTTCAAAAGACTTTGTATTTATACCACCTGCTTTTGCTTTTTATTTGATTATGGCTTTTGTCCCGACTTTGATTATTGCTTTATACCTCATTTCCTTTAGTGAAAATGTTACGTCCTATGTTCAAGATCATTTTTTAAAGGATATAAAGATTGATTCTAGTAATCTTGTTCTTTTTAGTTCATCTTTAACTCAAACTATTTCATCAATTACATTGATTTTAATTTCTGCTTGAATTGCTTCAGCAGGATTTTCTAAATTTATATTTACCTTGTCGCATGTTTATGGCCATGAAAAATTTGGTGGATTTTGAATGAATAGAATTAAAGGAATGACTATAGTTTTAGCATTCTCTTTATTTGTTGCAATTGGAATGTTGGGATGAGCGTTATTACCACTTTTCTTAAATGCAATTGGTTTAACAACAAATTCAACTACATATAACGTTTTATTTTGAGTATTTTTAACATTAGCGGGGTTTGTATATTTATATGGTGGTTTTGTATTACTATTTATTTTAGCTCCAAGATTTAAAATGAAATGAAGACATGTTCATCCAGGTTCTGTAGCTGTTACTATTCCAACATTAGCTTTCATTTTACTATTTGGTGTTATCACAAGATACACATTAAAATATTCAGCTTTTGGAATTATTGCGCCATTTATGACAATGGCTATGTCAATGTTATTTGTTTCTTATTTTATTTATGTTGGAATGGTTGTAAATGTTGTTTTCTATAATACTCATTACAATGGAAAAACGATTCCTAAAAAAACATTTTCTAAGAAATAAAAAAATACAACTAAATGTATTTTTTTCTTTTGATAATTTTCTTATTTTAAATGTAAGTTAAACTCTAAATACAAATAATCCAACTATTGATCCTGCAGCAAGCGGTGCTACAACAGGAATTCAAGAATATGTTCAATTTGATTCTACTTTTTCACCATTTGTAAGTCCTAATTGTTTTTTCATCATTGAATACATTACAAAGTGTACAACTCTTGGCATTAAATCTCTTACAGGATTAATTGCATAACCTGTTGTACCTCCTAATGATAATCCTATAACAAGAACAACTAATGCAACAGCAAGTGGTGCTCCAGCAAATCAACCAGCTTGAATTCCAAAGTATGCAGCGATAACAAGAATACTTGTTCCTACAAACTCTGAGAATAGATTGTTGTAAACTGCTTTCTTATGTGTAGGAGCAGTTGAATGCATTCCTAAAACTGTTGCCATTTTTTCTTCTTTTATATGTTGTCAGTAAAAAATATCTACAACAATTTGACCCAAAATTGCTCCAAGTAATTCAGCACCAAAATATGTAAATGCTTCATCACTACCTATTTTCCCTCCGACATATTGACCAATTGTAACTGCTGGATTTAAATGTCCTCCAGTACCTCAATAATTTGCTACCATGACTCCTGAAAAAACAGCAATTGCTCATCCAAATGCAATAACAATCAATCCTGATTTTGATCCATATGTTTTTGAAAAAGTAACATTTGCAACAACACCATTACCTAAGATTATTAGTACCATTGTACCCAATAATTCGCCAGTAAAAATATCCATTATATTCATATTGTTCATTTATCCTTTCTTTGTTTTCTTTACAAATAAATTATATTCTCTTTATTTAAAAAAAGTAAATTAAAATTCTAAATATAAAATAACATACCTTTGAATATGTAAATTCATTTTTTAGTATAATAAAATAAAGTAAAAGTAATTAAAGGGTGAAAAGTAGAAATATGAGTGAAAGAATAATATTAAAAGTATCAGGTGAATCTTTATCAAATAAAAAAGAAGGTCTTGATATTGATTATGAAATAGTTAAGAATCTAGCTAATGAAATTAAACAATTACATGATTTAGATTACGAGATTGGAATTGTTGTTGGTGGAGGAAACTTTTGACGTGGTGCATCAGCTGCAAAAAACGGTATTGAAAGAAACAAAGCTGACTATATTGGTATGTTAGCAACAGTAATGAATGGTTTAGCATTACAAGGGGTTTTTAATGAATTATCAATTCCTACAAAAGTTCAATCTGCAATTGAAATGAATGAAAGAGTAGTTGCTGGTTATATTCAAGGACAAGCAGACATATATTTAAAAGAAAAGAATATTGTTATTTTTGTTGGTGGAACAGGTAGACCTTTCTTTACAACAGATTCAACAGCTTCATTAGTTGCATCAGAACTAGGAGCTAAAAAAATATTAATGGCTAAGAATGGTGTTGATGGAGTTTATGATAGCGATCCAAAAACAAATCCAAATGCAAAATTCTTTGAAGAAATTACATATAAACAAATGATTGAATTAGACTTAAAAGTTATGGATAGTACTGCATCATCTATTTCAAGAGATAATGGTATTGAAACAATAGTATTCAACATCAAAGGTAAAGATGCTATTGTAAATGCAATTACAGGAAAAACAAAATCAACAAGGATTACTAAATAATTATGGATTTAGATTTTATATTAGATCTTGCAAAAGAGGAAATGAATTCAAAAATAGATAAATTGAAATCTAATTTATCAAAAATATCAGCAGGTTCTGCAAACCCAAAACTGCTTGAATCAGTAAAAGTTAATTACTATGAAGAATATACACCAATTTCACAATTGGCAAGTATTTCTGCGCCTGAAGCAAGACAATTACTTATTGTTCCATTTGACAGATCTATTTTAAAAGATATTGTTCATTCTATAAGAGAAAATAAAATTTTAGGATTAAATCCTCAAGATGAAGGAGATAAAATTAGAATAATTATTCCTCCTTTAACAAGAGAAAAACGTTTACAATTTGTAAAAATGGCTAAAGAGTTTACTGAAACTTCAAAAATAGCAATTAGACAAATTAGACAACATTCAAACAAAGAAATAAAAGCTTTAAAATTACCGGAAGATTCTGAAAAAGATGCAATCAATTCTTCACAAGATTTAACAAATGAATCTATTAAAAAAATTGATGAGATTTTCAAAATAAAAGAAAGTGAATTGTTAACAATTTAAATGAAAGCTAAAGCTAAAATAAATTATAGATATATATCAGCAATTGTGCTGATTGTTATTTTAGCACCACTTTTTTATATATTATCTGAACAAGGAATTATTGGTAGATCTATTGGTCTTTCTATATTTTTATTAATTGGAACATATACTTTATATGAGTCAACAAAGCATTTAAAAATAAATTTATGAGTTAAGTTTTCACCAACAATTTTTATGTTTGTATTTTTCTTTATTGATTGAGATTATCTAGATTCTGTATTAAATGCAAATTTAGGAGTGAATAATATTACTTTAATTGGCGGATTAATAGATTGATCTTATATTTTAATTCCAATTTTATTTTATATTTTGCTTATGCCATTTTTTTATGAAATAAAGATGTCAACATTTTTTTATTTAATGTCTATATCTATAATAATTCCAATTTTCTTTAAATCTTTATTTTCATTAAGTTCATTCTCATGAGAGTTCTTAATTTTACTTGTATCAGTTACAGTTATTTCAGATACTATGGCATATTTTGGTGGAAGCTTATTTGGAAAAACAAAATTAGCGCCAAATATTTCTCCTAAAAAAACATGAGAAGGTGCAATTACTGGATATGTTTTTGCAATTTTATTTATCGGATTATTCTGTTATTTTACAAGTGTTCTTAATGGTGTTTCTAATTTTTGAATTGCTTTTTCTTTATTATTATTATTTTTACCTATTGCATCAGTGTTTGGAGATCTTTTATTTTCAAAAATAAAAAGAGAATCAAATATAAAAGACTTTTCTAACATAATACCAGGACATGGTGGTATTCTTGATCGGATTGATTCGCTAATATTAGTAACAATAGTTTTTGTTATAATTGTTAGTGAAGTTATGTAGGTGCTTGTGGATATACTTATTTGAATATTAATTGTAATTTTTACTCTATTAGTAGTAGTAACTATTCATGAATTTGGCCACTTTATTGTTGGTCGTCTTTCTGGTGTAAAAATAATTGAATATTCTATTGGTTTTGGTCCAAAAATTTTTGTACATCAAGGAAAGAAAACAAGATATTGTATAAGAGTTTTACCTCTTGGAGGATTTGTAATTCCTGCTTCAGAAGAATTAAAAGAAATATATCCGGATGAAGTTGTTAGAGATGATCAAATGATTGAAAATATGAACTATTGACAAAGAATGCTTTTTACATATGGCGGAATAATCTTCAATATTTTATTTGCATTACTAATCTCTCTATTTTTCTTTTTAATAAAAACAAATAATAAAATATCATATCCTGATTTTTTATATCAATCATTTGCTACTGTTGTAAAAGGGTTAATAGGAATTTTTACAAATCCTGGAAATATCCATTCAATTGGTAGAATAGTAGAAGATGGATCAAAAACCACTGTTGGATCATGAGGAACACAATTTTTCTCATTACTTGTAGCTTTTTCTATAAATTTAGGATTATTTAATTTAATTCCTATGCCGCCGTTAGATGGATATAAATCATTAGAAGTAACATTTGAAAAAATAACAAAAAGAAAAATACCACTCAATGTAAAAATGACTATTTCTATTGTTGGTGTTGTTCTTTTAATTGCTTTAAGTGCATTTGCAATAATAAATGATTTTATTTAAGGGGTCAATTTTTTTAAATCATATAAAATTGATTTATAATTAAAGTATGAAAGACGGAAAACCAAAGAATAAAAAAAATTGAATAATTGCCTTAACATCTGAATATTTTGGAACAATATTTTTAACTTGAGCAATTGGACTTTTAGGAGTAACTTTTGGAGCTAATTCAAAAGCATTTGAAGAAATAATATCTGGGGCAAGAGGGTCAGGATCGCACTTAGTTGTAGGTTTTTGAGTTGCTCTAGATATTTTATTTTGTATCTCTATTTTTGCAAGATGATCATGTGATTTAAATCCAATTGTAAGTTCTTATAGAATGTTAGCTAAAGAGAATCATTATAGTTTTGGATTATCAAAAATATTAATACAATTTTTAGGTGGGATAACTGCCGGCGGATTAATTGTATTTACCCAATGAATATCATATAAAGTAAATCCTGTAGCTGGTAATGAAATAACTTCATTACATAATACATGAGCTGCTTTTAGAGCTAATACTGGTGCTGGGGATGCGACACAACCAGGTACATTTTTAAGACATCTTGTTGCATTTATTGGTGAATTTACCGGTTGTGTAATTTTATTATTATCTGTATTTAACGAGAGAAGTAAGTCTCTTTTTGTAAAAGAATTAGGAATTGTATTAGTTGTTGGATTTGGTGTTGCTGCTTTATTAGAATTAGGAACTGTTGGATGAAATCCTGCAAGATCATTAGGAACAAATTTAGTTTTTGATATTGTTAAAGGTGGAACTAGCGGAATGCAAATTTATTGAGCATATTTATTAGGTCCATTAGCTGCAGTTCCTGCTGTTTATTATGGTAAAAAATTAGCTGAAGACAAAATTTCTAGCATATGAGATAAATGACAAAGTTTTAAAAAAATAAAATAATATTTTATATTGTTTATAATATTATTGATTAATAAAAATATAGGGTAGGTATAAAAATGGAAATAAAAAGTAGAAAAATTGCATTAATAGGTGCAGGAGCAGTGGGAACATCATTCTTGTTTTCCGCAATGAACAGAGGTGTTGCTGATGAGTACACAATAATTGATGTTAATAATATGGCTGTAGAAGGAAATAAGTTAGATTTGGAGGATGCATCACCTACAAATTTTGTTCCTTGAAAAACTAGAGCAGTAAATTATGATGATTTTTTAAATGGTAAAGCAAATATTGATGATTGCGACATTATAGTAATATGTGCAGGTAGACCTCAAAAACCAGGTGAAACAAGATTAAACATGATTGGTGATAATATAAAAATCATGAGTACAATTGCAAATGCAATTAAAAAAACCGCTTTTGATGGAATAACAATAATTGCATCAAATCCTGTTGATATTTTAACAACAGCTTATCAAAATATAACTGGTTACAAATCAAATAAAGTTATTGGATCAGGTACATCACTTGATACAGCAAGATTAAGATTTGAACTTTCATCAAGAATTGGTGTTGCACCTACTTCAATATCAGCATATGTTGCTGGAGAGCATGGAGATTCTTCTGTTTCAGTATTTTCTTCAGCTTCTGTTTCTGGAAAACCTTTACAACACTTTTTAGAAAAAAATAATATATCAAATTCTGAATTAAAAGAAATTCATGAAATTGTTTATAAAAAAGCTTACAACATTATAGAAAAGAAAAGAGCTACTTTTTATGGAATAGGTTCATCATTGGCTAACATAGCACATGCAGTTTTAAGAGATACTAATGAAATTCTTGCTGTTGGAGCTAAATTAAATGGTGAATACGGATATGAAGGTCTATATGTTGGAACACCTGCTATTATTAATAAAGATGGAATTGCTGAAATTATCGAATTAGATATGAATAGTGAAGAAAAAGAGCAATTTGATAAATCTGTAAAACAATTAGATGAAACTTATAAAAATGCACTAGCGGATTCTTCTAAATAATTAGAAAGTCAATAATTAATGGATATTTCAATAATTAAATTAGGGAAGGAAATAAATTGGAAACCTTCTGAATCTTTTAATAAAGCATTTATAGAAAGCGTACATCAAAAGAATTTTGTTTTTTATATAAAAATTAAATCTAATATAGTTATACCAGTAAGTGAATTAAAAGCATTTATAGATAAAATGGATCAGAATTTTAAATATGATAGTTTCATAACAATAGAAACTGACTTTTTTCATATTGATAGAAAAAAAGTTTTTGATTATTTGAAATACATTCTTATTGATAAGTTAAATCAAAAATATTTATGTAAATTAATAAATGAAAATCACATCGAATATACAAATGATCAAGAAATGAAAATAAAATTTATTCATGGCCAAGAATGAGATGAATTTAATAAATTATTAGAAAAAGTTTTAACTCACTTTAATAATTACGGAATAAATTTAAAAAAAATATCACTTGTAAGATATGAAGAAAATAAAAACGAATTAGAAGAAGCTAAAATTGAACATAAAAAAAATATTAGAAATAATAAAGAAAAATATAAAGCAGAAGATAAAAACGATAAAGAAACTAATACTACTAAAACCAAATATAGAAGAAACAAATATGCTGAATTAAAAATATCCGAATTTAAAACAACTTATGAAAAAAAAGTTGAATTCTTAGCAAAAATTTTCAAGACAGCTTTAACAGTAACAAAAAGTGGATATTATATTTTTAGTTTTCATTTAACTGATTTAACAGATGCAATTATTGCAAAACGCATAACAAAAAGTGAAAAGGAAATTGAAGTATATAAAAACTTTAAAGAAAATGATTGAGTTGAAGTTAGAGGAAATCTTGAAACTGATAATTACTCAAATGAATTGGGAGTAATGATTAGTATTATGACTAAATCAAAACCAATGTTTGAAGAAAGAGAAGATACTGCTCATGATTTTGAAAAAAGAGTAGAACTATCTTTAAGAACTAAATTTAGTTCAATGGATGGAATATCGGATGTTTCAGAATATATAAATGTAGCTAGAAAATGAGGTCATGAAGGAATTGCTATAACTGATTATGAAAATGTTCAAGCTTTTCCAAATGCATATAATTTAACTAGAAATGATAAAAAGTTTAAAGTAATATATGGAGTTACAGTAAACGTTCTTGATAAAGATGTTAAATTAATTCAAAATGCAAATGATAGTAATTTAAATGATAACGAATACATTGTATTCGATTTAGAAACAACAGGACTATATGCAAATATAGAAGACATAATTGAGTTTGGAGCAATAAGATATAAAAATAAAAAAATTGTTGAGGAAAAACAATTTTTTATAAAACCTAACAAATCAATTAGTTCTGAAATAACAAAAATAACTAATATTACAAATGAAATGGTTGAAAATTCTGTTAATCAAGAAGATGGTTTAAAACAAATAATGGATTGAATTGGAACAACTACAACATTAGTTGCTCATAATGCTACTTTTGATATTTCTTTTCTTAATTCAAAATTAGAACAATTTGGTTTTCCTTTAATAAAAAATCCAATCATTGATACTCTTCAATTAGCAAGAGCCCTATATCCAAAATTTAGAACTTTCAGATTAGAAAGAGTTTCTAAAAAATTAGGAATTCTATATGATAGTAGCGTTGCACATAGAGCTGATTATGATGCGGAAGTCCTTACAAAAGTTTTTATTAAAATGTTGAGTGATTTAAAAGAAAATAAAATATTTACATTAAATTATTTATATAAATTAACAACGCCTGATTTATACAAAAAACAGTTTGCAAATACAGTTAGTATAATTGCAAAAAATCAAGATGGTATAAAACGTTTATTTGAAATTGTTTCAAAAAGTCACATAGATAATTTTTATAAAAGACCAATTGTATTTTTTGATGAATTACTCAAAAATAATGAAAACATTTTAATTGGTTCTTCATCATTAGACTCTAGATTAATAAATGCTATATTTACAAAAACAAAAAAGGAAATTGATGAAGAATTTAAAAAATATGATTATATAGAAGTTCAACCAATGTCATCTTTCTTACACTTGTTTAAAAGAAAAACTATGACAATGGATGACTATAAAAATTATATTTTTCAAGTTCTTGAATTAGCAAAAAAACATAATAAAATTGTTGTAGCTACATCTGATGCTAGATATGTAAATGAAGAATCAAAAATATATCATGAAGTAATAATTAATTCAAAAGGATTAGGAGGAAGTTTGCATCCTCTATTTAGAAGAGGTGAATTAAATCCAGTTTATCCTGATCAATTTTTCTTAACAACTCAAGAAATGATGCAAGCTTTTAGTTTTATTCAAGATGAAGAAGTAATCAAAAAAATTGTTGTTTCAAATACACAAAAAATATTAAATCAGATTGAAAGAACCAAAATTATAAAAGATGATTTATATAAACCAAAAATTCATGGTGTTGATAAAAAGCTTACAGATTATGTAATGAATAATGCTAGATCAATTTACGGAGACGATATTCATCCATTAATACAAAAAAGAATTGATAGAGAATTAGATGCAATTATAAAATATGGTTATTCAGTTATTTATTGAATAGCACATGATTTAGTTTTAAAATCATTAAATGATGGTTATCTTGTTGGTTCAAGAGGATCTGTGGGTTCATCTATTGTTGCAACTTTATTAGATATAACAGAAGTAAATCCTCTTCCAGCTCATTATGTTTGTCCGAATTGTAAATACACACTATTTCCAGAAGATGCAGCAAATATTTCTGGTTATGATTTACCTAAAAAAGAATGTCCAGAATGTAATTCAGAACTTAATAGAGAAGGACATAATGTTCCATTCGAAGTTTTCTTAGGTTTTAAAGCTGATAAAGTTCCAGATATAGATCTTAATTTTTCTGGTGATTATCAACCAATAATACATAACGAAGTAAAAAAAATATTTGGAAATCATCATGCTTTTAGAGCAGGTACAATTTCTACTGTTGCAGAAAAGACAGCATTTGGTTATGTTAAATCATGAGCGGAATCAAAAGAAATGAATATTTCAAAAGCGTGAATAGAATTTTTAGCTAAAGGAATTACTGGAATCAAAAGAACAACCGGTCAACACCCTGGTGGAATAATAGTTGTACCAAAAGAATTTAGTATAAACGATTTCACTCCAATAAATTTTCCTGCAAATGATACTGAATCAGCATGAATGACAACGCATTTTGATTTCCATTCAATTCATGATAATTTATTAAAGCTTGATTTGTTAGGACACGATGATCCCACTGCAATAAAAATGCTTGTTGATTTTACTAATGTTGATTTAAATGATATTCCTAATATAGATGATGATGTTATAAGTTTATTTTCATCAACAAAAGTTTTAGGAATTAAAGCTGAAGATATTAATGGTGAAACAATTGGTGTTATGGGAATTCCTGAATTTGGAACATCGTTTGTTAGAAGAATGCTTAAGTCTGTAAAAGTAAAATCGTTTAGTGATTTAGTATCAATTTCTGGATTATCACATGGTACAGATGTTTGAACAAATAATGCTGAAATTTTAGTTAAAGAACAAAAGAAAAAACTATCAGAAATAATTTCATGTAGAGATGACATAATGAATTACTTAATTGATAATAAAATTGAAAATTCTCTTGCTTTTAAAATAATGGAAAATGTAAGAAAAGGAAGAGGACTTACAAATGAATGGGTCGATATTTTAAGAAAAAATAAAATTCCTCAATGATATATTGATTCATGTCAAAAAATAAAATATATGTTCCCTAAAGCGCATGCTATCGCTTATGTAAAAATGGCATGAAGAATTGCATGATTTAAAATAAATCATCCATTAGCATATTATGCTACTTACTTTTCAACTAGAGCTGATGTAAGTGATATTGAAACTATAAATAAAGGAAAGGAAGCTGTTTTAGAAAAATTAGTTTTTCTGCAAAAAAATAAAAATAAAAGAGGTTTAGATAAACTTTCTAATAAAGAAATTGCATTAATTCCAATTTTAGAATTATGTCTTGAAGCATTTGCAAGAAAAATTAAAATTTCGAATATTGATTTACATAAATCATTGGCAAAAAAATGAATTATTGATCACGAAAATAAACAATTGATACCTCCATTTATTGCAATAGATGGACTTGGTGATGCTGTTGCAATGAATATAGAAAATGAAAGAAAGCTTGGAGAATTTAATTCAATAGAAGATTTTCAAAAAAGAACACGTATTAATAAAACCCTTTTAGAAAAGATGAAAGAGCTAAAAATACTGAAGAATTTAAATGAAAAAAATCAAATAAGTCTTTTTTAGCTTGTAAAGCAAAAACGCTTTACATTTTGGTATAATAGAATAACATAAATTAAAGAAAGGATTTATATGGTAAAACTAAGATTAAAAAGAATGGGTAAAAAACACTTCCCAATGTACAAAATAGTTGCAGCTGATGCTAAAGCACCTAGAGATGGAAGAATCATTGAAGAAGTTGGTTTATATTTCCCAATACAAAAAACTGTTAAGATTGACAAAGAACTAGTTCAAAAATGATTAGGTTATGGTGCAGTTCCAACTCCAACAGTTAAAAATATTTTAAAGAAAGAAAAAATTAGTAAAAAGTAAATTTATATGAAAATTACTTTTGTAACTTTATTTCCAAAATATTTTGAACAATTCATCGGAGAATCAATTATCAAGAAAGCTATTGAAAGAAAGATAATTGAAATTGATGTTGTTGATATTAGAGAATACTCAAATAACAAACACAATAAAGTTGATGATGAAGTTTATGGTGGAGGAGCAGGAATGCTTCTTAAAGTAGGGCCGGTTGATAGAGCAATTAAAAACTTAGATGGTAAAAAAATATTATTATCACCTCAAGGTAAAAAATATAATCAAAAAATGGCCTATGATCTTTCTAAAGAAAAACATATTGTTTTAGTTTCAGGAAGATATGAAGGTTTTGATGAAAGAGTTGTTGACTTAGTTGATGATGAAATATCAATAGGAGATTATGTTTTAACTGGAGGAGAAGTTCCGTCAATGGTATTAGCTGATTCAATAATCAGATTAGTTCCAGGAGTTATCAAAGAGGAATCACATCAAAACGATTCTTTTTCCGATGGATTGCTAGATTATCCGCAATACACAAGACCAAGAGATTACAATGGTATGAAAGTACCTGAAGTACTACTTAATGGAAATCATAAAGAAATTGAGAAATGAAGAAAACAAAAGAAATTTGAAAAAACAAAAAGAAATAGACCAGATTTATTAGAAAGGAAATAAAATGAAAAATAAATTATTAACTATAGTTGAAGATAAACAACAAAGAAAAAATATTCCTGCTTTTAAAGCTGGAGATAATGTAGAAGTTCATGTTAGAATCCGTGAAGGAAATAAAGAAAGAATACAATTATTTTCAGGACTTGTAATAAGTAGAAAAGGTTCAGGACCAACAGAAACATTCAAAGTTAGAAAAATATCTTACGGAATTGGTGTTGAAAGAACATTCCCTGTACATTCACCTGTTATCGCTTCAATAAAAGTATTGAGAGAAAACAAAGTACGTAGAGCAAAACTTTACTACATGAGAGAATTAAAAGGTAAGTCAGCAAGACTTAAAGAATTGAAAAAAACAAAAAATAAAGCTGCTTAATCGCAGCTTTTTTTATTTCTTTTTAGTATAATAATTACAAGTTAAATATTTTAAGGGTGACGCGAAATTCGTCAATCGGTAGTAAAGTCTACGAGCTGAAAAGCAGATTGGGTTAGATTCCCAAACCGACGGTATAGTCCGGATGGAATAAAATATTTTTATACATAATCAAAATATTTGACTTATTTCAATCATGAATTTTAAAAGAAACATCTATTTTAACAATCTTAATTTTAAGATTGCACTTACTGGATTAATGCTTTCTCTTGTATTGCTATTTCAATATTTAGAAAAGTTTATGCCATTTGGTGAAGTGTATATGAATTTAAATCTATCATTAATTTTTATAATGATAACTTTATATATACTTGATTTCAAATGAGCGTTGTTATTGTTAGTATTAAGATTTGCTATTGGACCAGCGATTGGATCGTTTGGATATTCTACATTAGGAATTTGAAATAATTTTGTTTTATTTTTATGTGGTCTTATTTTTTGTGTAATGTTTTTTGTATTGCATAAGCATTTCAAGAAATCAACATCTCTTAGTTTAAAAAATAATTTTATTATTTCTACATTGATATCTACTCTATTAATTACAATAATTGCACCATTATTAAATTCTGTTTTATTTACACCTATGTATTGATATTTATTAGATGTAATAAAATCTCCATCTATTTCAAATGCTATAGATGGATATTCTTATGTTTATTCAGTGGCATTTTTCAGTATTAGTAATTATTGACTAGGAATGTTTGTAGCTTTTGGTGTTGCTAATCTTGCTAAATTTTCTATAATTTCAGTTGTATTTGTTGTGGTTGCTCGTATTTGAACATATAAAGAAGTTAAAAAAGGAGTAAAGGAAATAAGTAATGAAGCAAAATCAAAAAGTATTAGTAATTAATGCTAATTTTATTGAAAAAATAGGTGAAAAATTAAAAACATCAACAATAGATCAATTAAAGTCAGATGGATTTAATTCTATAACTACAATAGATGTTCCAGGAATGTGAGAAGTTCCATTTACACTTAATCATTTTTTATCTAAAGATAAAGATATTATTGGTGTAATAGTAATTGGATCAATAATAGGTGGCAAAACAACTGTTTATGCAAAAAATATGTCTAGAATAACAAGGGAAAAAATGGTTGAATTATCTATTAAATATAACACTCCAGTAATGCAAGGTGTTATTGAAGCTGAAACAATAGATGATGTAATGGTAATATTAAAAACAAAAAATAGAAATGACGAAGGTAAATTTGCAGCAAAGTCTTTATATAAACTTTTAAATAATTTGCAAAATAAATTATAATATAGAATATGTTAAATTTTTTAGGTAACAGGCTTCAAAAGTCGATGGATAAATTCAAATCAAAACATACAATAACTGAAGAAAATATTTCAGATACGGTAAGAGAAATAAAACTTGCTTTACTTGAAGCTGATGTTAATTTATTTGTTGTAAAAGATTTTATTAAAAATATAAAAGCTAAAGTAATAGGAACTCAATTTCATGAGGCTTTAAATCCTTCTCAACAATTAATTAAAATTGTTAATGAAGAATTAAAAAATACACTTGGTGGCACAACTAAGGAAATGAATTTCAAGAAAAATCCAAAAATAATGCTTATGGTTGGATTGCAAGGTTCTGGTAAAACTACAACTACTGCAAAAATTGTTAATTATTTAAGAAAACATAAAAAAGTAAATAATCCATTAATTGTTGCAGCCGATGTATACAGACCTGCTGCTATAGATCAATTGGTAACTTTAGGAAAATCATTAAATGTTGATGTTTTTGAAAGAGGTACAAATATAAAACCTCAAGACATTGTTAAAGAAGCGATAAAAACTAAAGAACATGATTTTATAATAATTGATACAGCCGGAAGACTTTCAATTGATGATAATTTAATGCAAGAATTACAAGATATAAAGAAAATTGTAAAACCAGAACATATTTTATTTGTTATCGATGCTTTATCAGGACAAGATATTATAAATGTTGCAAAAACATTCCATGAAAAATTAGGATTAACCGGATCGGTAATAACAAAGTTAGATTCTGACACACGTGGTGGTGGAGCTTTATCAATAACAAAATTATTAGGTATACCAATGTTCTTTATTGGTACTGGTGAAAAAGTAAATAATATAGATGTATTCCATCCTGATAGATTAGCAAATAGAATTCTTGGAATGGGTGATGTTTTATCACTTATTGAACAAGCAGAGCAAGTTTTTGATGAAAAGGAAACAAAAAAAGTTACAAAGAAATTATTTTCAGGTAAGTTTGACCTTGATGACTTGTTAAATCAATTAAAACAAGTTAAAAAAATGGGTAAATTTTCTAAGATACTTGGTATGATTCCAGGAATGCAAAAAATATCAAAAGATAAAATTGAATCAGCGGAAGAGAAATTAAAAACATTTGAAATATTAATGTCTTCTATGACAATAAAAGAAAGAAAGAATCCTAAATTATTGAAACAATCTTCTAGAAAAAATAGAATAATGAAAGGTTCAGGAAGAAGCGCTCAGGAATATAATTTATTGGTAAATGAATTTGAAAGAATGAGAAAGCAAATGGCCGAATTATCAAAACGTATGAAAAGTGGAACATTCGATCCAAGTATGTTAACTAAAGGGATTTTTTAAAGTATGTTAGATTTTTCAAAACAAAGAAATCTTATTTCATATTTATTAATATTTTTTTCAGCAACAGCTTTAATATATGGTTATACATTAGCATATGGAATTAATAGTGGTGGATGAGTTACTCCTATTACTTTTACATATATTTCAAATGAATTAGTCTTTTCATATATTTTCATTAGAGTTGCTTTAAATAAACATGGTCAAAAATTAAAAATATATCAAATATTAATTACTTCTTGAATTTCCGTAACATTTTTAGTTTATTGAGTAATTTTATTACCAACTGCTGGACCACCTAGCACTTTCAAAGATTGATTGGATACTCTTTTACTACATGGAATTACACCTATTTTAGCTATTGTGTTACTTGTATTTGATTACAAAAAACAAAAAAATGAAAGAATTCATTACAAATTCTTTCCATTAGTTCTTATATTGCCTTTAGTCTTTTTATTTTATCAATTAGCTACAATGTTTCTTTTTGATGAACCTATTTATGGTGTTTTAGATATTCATAGTAATTCTGCAATGAGTGTTGCTATTTATTATGTTCTTATAGCAGCAATTATATTCTTCTTTGGATGATTGTATATGTTCTTTCACAATAGACATTCAAACAAAAATTAGTATTTACTTTTAGCTCTCTTATAGTTTATTTCATTTTTAGTTTTATACATACTAAAAATTTCTTTTTCTGTAAAACCTACTTTTTCAGCTACTTGCATATAAGCTACAACTAATAATGCAAGATTCTTTTTTCTTTCTTCAACATCTTTTGTATTTAACTTAACAGAAAAATTAAATAGATCTAGATATAACTCTTTTAAGGTTTTGTCACTTTCGCTATACTCTATTTCAACATCATAATTAATGATGTTTGCTATTGAAAGTATAAAATGTAAACAATCAATATATTCTTCTAATTGAGCATCTTTATTTACATTTTTTGTTATTGATCAATATTTAAAATCTTTTCTTTCATTTAAAAATTCTCCAAATTCAACCAATAAAGCGATTATTCTATCTAAGAATAATTTTTCATTTTCTACACTAGATATTTTTTGTAATATAAAAGCATCTAATTCTTTTTGTTTTTCTTGTATTTCTTTAAAACTAATTTTCTTCATAATATTTTGATTATAAAAAAAGTATAAATTACTTTATACTTTTTTTAGCCATTTCTACTATTGTTTTAAATGCTTCAGGTTGATTAATAGCTAATTCTGATAACATCTTTCTATTTAATGAAATATTTGCTTTTTTAATTCCGTTTATAAATGTTGAATAATTCATTCCTTCAGCTTTAACTGCTGCATTAATACGTGATATTCATAATTTTCTATATTCTCTTTTAACATTTTTTCTATCTCTGAAAGAATATGTTCATGATTTCATTACTTGTTGTTTTGCAACTTTATATCCAATTGACTTGTGTCCAAAATATCCTTTTGCTAATTTAAGTCATTTTTTTCTTCTTTTTCTTGTTGCGGGTACATTTCTACTTCTCATTTTTACACCTAAAAATTATATTAATATAATCCCTTTCATCTTTTTAAATCTGAAGTGCTAACAACATCAGCTTTTCTTGATTGTCTATTTTGCTTTGTTGTTTTGTGAGTAGCTAAATGCGATCTATATGCTTGACCACGTTTAACTTTTCCGGTTGCTGAAACTTTTATACGTTTTGTTATTGATGATTTAGTTTTCATTTTTGGCATCTTCTTTTACCTCTTTCTTTTTACTTTGTTGAGCTTTCTTTTTGTCAATTGTTAGATACATATCTAAAAATCTTCCATTAAGTTTCGCATCTAGTTGAATTTGTGCAATATCTTCTACTTCTGCATAAAACTTTTTAAGTGTTTCATGTCCAAGTTCTTGTCTTGCCATTTCTCTTCCTCTAAATTTTAAAGATACTTTAACTCTATCTCCATCAAGGATAAACTCTCTAGCTTTTTTAGCTTTTGTTTTCAAATCAGCTATTCCAATTAAAGGTGTTAACCTAACTTCTCTATTTTTTGTAACAGATTGTTTTGTTTTCGCTTCTTTTCTTTTTTTGCTTCTATTATATTTAAATTTACCGTAGTCTAATATTTTTGCTACTGGAACATTATTAGCCTTAGATATTACAACTAAATCAAACCCTCTTTCTTTAGCCATTTCTACTGCAGCTTTTGTTCTTATTACACCTAATTTTGCGCCTGTTTCATCAATTACAAATACACTTGGAAATCTTATGTCATTGTTAATTAAATGCTCTTTTTTAGGTGGTACTTTTTTGTTAAATCTCGCTATGGTTCTCTCCTTGAAATAAAAAATAGTGATAAAGAATCACTAATACTTACTAACATTATATTTGTTGTAGCATTTACCCATGGACCTAATCCATCAGGTGGAAGTTAATTCTCTTTCTTGCAACTTTATTAATTTTGCATAATTATTATATATGATTTTAATCCTTTTCATATGAATTTACAATATTTTTCATTAAATAATATATTGTCATAGGACCTACTCCGCCAGGTACAGGAGTTATTAATGAAGCTTTAGATTTAACATTATCAAAATCAACATCTCCATATATTTTTTTATTAATTCTAGTAATTCCTACATCAATTATTATGACTCCACTTTTCACATCATCATTTTTTATTAAATGCTTATTTCCTGCTGCAACAATTAATATATCAGCATTCTTAGTTTTGTCTAATGAATCACCTTTTACTAATCAAGTAACATTCGATCCAAGATTCATCATTACAAGTCCTAAAGGATATCCTATTATTCTAGACTTTCCAATAATTACAACATTTTTATTTTTTATATCTACATTGTATTCACGAAAAATTTCTAATACTCCACCAACAGTTGCTGGTAAAAATACATCATCTCCATTTTTAATAGAAGAAATTGTATCATCTCTTAAACCGTCAATATCTTTTGATTTTTTAATTGTGTTAACAACTTTATTTTCATTTATATTATTTGGTAAAGGTAATTGAACCATGATACCATTTATAGATTCATCTTCATTTAATTTTTCTATTTGTTGAATCATTTCTTCTGTTGTAGTTTCTTCATTAAAAAATAATTTACTTTTGATTCCAAGTTCATCCATTTTTTTAATTTTATTTCTTACATATATTTTTGAACTTTCATCATTACCAACTAAGAAAATTGCTAAGGAAGGTTTTCCAGAAAAATTTTTAATTTTGTCTTTTAATTCATTAGATTTCCTAATGCTTAGTTCTTTTCCGTTTATTATGTTCATTTATTTAACTCTTTTTATAAATTCATCTAAAGTAATTGTTTCGGTTTCTTCTGAACCATATTTTCTAATTGTTACTACTTTATTTTCTACTTCATTATCACCGATTACAATTTGATATTTAGTTTTTGAAGTCTGAGCATTTCTAATTTTTTTACCTAGTCTTTCATTTCTATTATCTAATTTAACTCTAAAATTATTTTCTTTCAATTTGTTGAAAACTTCTAATGCATAATCAGTATGATTATCAAGAGAAACTGGAATAACAACGATTTGCTTAGGAGCTATTCAAAATGGTAAATTACCTTTTGTTTGTTCAAGTAAAATTGAAATAAATCTTTCATAAGTTCCAATTAGTCCTCTATGAATTAAAATTGGGGTTTGTTCATTTTCATCTTTATCCAAATATTTTGCATCAAATCTTTTTGGTAATAAGAAATCTAATTGCAATGTTGACATTGTTATTTCATGTCCTAAAACAGTTTTTACTTGCATATCAATTTTTGGTCCATAGAAAGCAGCTTCACCTTCTACTTCAACATATTCTATTTTCATTTCATCTAAAACATTTCTTAATTTTGCTTCAGCGCTTTCTCACATTTTGTCATCATCAAAATATTTATCTTTATCATTTTTATCTCTTAAAGATAGAGAAACATAATCAATTTTTATATTAAAGACTTTTAATGTTTCATTTATTAATGAATATAAATGTTTAAATTCTTCCGCTATTTGATCTTCTCTAACAAAAACATGACCTTCAGTTAGCTCCATAGCTCTAACTCTTTCTAGTCCTGTTAAAGCACCAGATTTTTCATATCTAAATAATCTTGCTTGTTCAGAATATCTAATTGGAAATTCTTTATATGAATGTCTTTTTCTATTATAGACAAGTAAGTGATGCGGACATGTCATAGGTCTTAACATTAATTCTTCATTATCGCTTTTTATCGGAGGATAATTATCGTCTTTATAATGTTGTCAATGACCAGATATTTTATAAAGCTCAACAGATCCAACTGAAGGAGTTTGAATTTCATTAAAACCATATTTAACTTCTTTTTCTCTTATGAATTTTTGAATTTCATTTTTAATAATCATTCCATTTGGTAATCAAATAGGAAAACCTTGACCTGATAAATTATTAAACATAAATATTTCCATGTCTTTTCCAATTTTTCTATGGTCTCTTTCTTTTCTTTCTTTAAGTAAATTTAAATATTGATCTAATTCTTCTTTACTTTCTCAAGCAGTACCATAAATTCTTGTTAATTGTTTATTGTTAGAATCTCCTCTTCAATAAGCTCCAGCAAGTGATAATAATTTAAAATGTTTAATTTTAGAAATAGATTCAATATGACCACCAGCACATAAATCAGTAAATAATGATTTACCAGAACTTGGGTGAATGATTCCATAATAACTAGGAGTTTCTCCTCTTTTTATTATTTCATCAACAAGTTCATCTTTATAAGGTTGATTTTCTAAATCATATTCATTAACTTGTTCTACTTTTCCTCCACCAGAAATTATTTTTTTCATTTGCTTTTCTATTTTCGGAAGATCATTTTCTGAAATTGGATTTTCAAATTCAAAATCATAATAGAAACCTTCGTCTATTGCGGGTCCAAAACCAATTTTTGTATTTGGGAATAATTTTAAAACAGCTGCTGCTAAAACATGTGCTGCTGAGTGATTCATATTTTTATTTACTTTCATTTCTTTACCTTTTTTTAAATTATAAATTATTTTATTAAAACTCTAATATATTTATATTTTAAACAACTTTTTAGCTAATTTCTTTAATTCTAAATTGTTTTCATTTGCAATTTCGAAACCTTCTTTATAAGTTTCTGGATTTTCTAAATCAATATCAATATTTCTTAATGTTTCAAGTGGTGTTAGTGTTGAACCAATTGATAAAAATTTATCTATATAAGTTTGCAATGAAGACTTGCCATCTTTTTTATATCTCTTAAATAATATATTTGCAGCTAGTTGACCAATTGCATATTTATATACATAGAAATTGTAATAATAATGTGGAACATTTACTGCTAATCATTGTTCATCTTTGTTGTATTTACTTTTACTTAAAGCATATTTTGATGAATTATCATAATAAACTTTTGAAATTGCATCATATGTTGAAACCGCTTTACCACTTTCGATTAATTTATACATGTCATATTCATAATTTGAAAAAATGATTTGTCTCAATACAGTACCTTCAAAACCTTTAGCCATTTGTTGTCTAATTTTAAATTTCAATTTATCACTTTTTGTTGTATTAAGTAAATAATCAAATAAAATTAATTCATTAAATATGGAAGCTATTTCGGCAACAAAAATTGAATATTCTGCATTTCTAATATGATTATCTTTTTCAGCAAAATATGAATGCATTGAGTGACCTAACTCATGTGCTAACGTTTCTAAACTTCTTATTGTTCCATCATTATTCATTAATATATATTTTTTATCAATTCCGTATTGTTCACCTATTGAATAAGCACCGGTGTATTTATTATCAACCGCCATATAATCAACTCATCTTTCTTTAAAAGATTTTTTTATGATGTCAATATATTCTTTGCCAAATGGTTTAAATGCTTTTAATATTATTCCTTGCATTTCTTCTATTGTAAAATCTGTTTTTACATTTACTAATGGAACATTTCTATCAAATTTAGTCATTGCTTTTTTAAATTTAGATTTATATACTTTTTTATGAATTGCTTCATAGTCCTTGAATGTTTTTAAATTACTTTGAACAGCTTCATATAATGAAACTAATAATTTTTCTGTAGATCTATCTGGAAAAATTAAATAATCAATTACTGAATCATGTTTTAAAAGTTTTGATCAAACTGTTATTTTTTTAAAATGTTGAAATAATAAATTTGACATTGATTCTTTATGTTTTAAATGTGCATCTCTATATCCTAACATTGATGTTTTTCTTATTTTTGCATCACTATTCTCAGAAAGCTTCATTCTATTTGCATTTGTTATTTTAATTTTTTTACCGGTTGATGAAGTAGCATAACCAAAATCTAATTCAGTGTATGAAAGTATAGAAAATACTGATTCAGCATGTATGTCAGCTCTTTGTTCAACAGATCTAAATTCTTGAATAGCTTTTGGTAGTTGATGTTTCTTTTCTTCTAGAATTCTGTTATATTCAATTCTATAATTATCAAATTCCTTATTTGCAATTCATTTTTTTATTAATGAAGCATTTTTAAAAATATCAGGTTTAGATGGACCCATTTTTTTTGACAAATTATATTGAATGAATTCTCATTCTTGCATAGTCTTATTAACTTCTGGATTTACAAGATTTTGGTTTATTGTATTATTTAGTCAATTGCTAATTTTATTATTAAGTAGTTCAAGTTGATCTTCTACTTTTAATCACTCTAAAAAATTTTTAGAATTTTTGAATTTATCATCTTTTTTTAAAATTAAAGATTCATATATATTTTTATATTCATTAATTAAATCATCTATTTTTTTCCCTTGTAAAATATCGTCTAAATCTCATTTATATTTTGTTGGAATTTCACTTCTCTTTTTATATTGTTTAGCTTTCATACTACCTCATTTCTATAATATAAATTTTAACATTTATAAAAATAAAAAAAATAAAACACCCTATAAGTGTTCTATTTTGAATTCAATTGTTTATTTATTAAAACTCTATTTTTATTGATGGTCCCATTGATGCTGATATAGAAAGTGTTAAGAAATATGCACCTTTAACAACAGTTGGTCTTAATTTCTTAATAACTGCTAATATGTGTTCTGCATTTTCTAATAATTCTTTATCACTAATAGATGCTTTACCTATTGAAACATGCACAATCCCAGATTTATCTGTTCTATATTTTGCTTTACCTTTTTTAAGTTCAGTAACTGCTTTACCAACATTTGGTGTAACTGTTCCTTCTTTAGGGTTAGGCATAAGTCCTTTAGGTCCAAGTAATCTACCATATTTACCTAATACTGGCATCATTTTTGGATCAGCAACCATAATATCAAAATCAAATACTTCTTTTTGTAACATTGCTGTTAAATCTTCAGTATTGTAAACTAAATCAGCCCCTGCTTCTTTAGCTTGTGTAGTTAAATTAGCATCATTTGTAACAACTAAAACTTTAACAGTTTTACCTGTACTGTGAGGTAATGCAATTGAACCTCTTAATTGTTGTTCAGCTTTTCTAACATCAAGATTTAATTTAATTGCTAAATCTAATGAACCAACAAATTTTGTATATGATGTTTCCTTTGCTAATTTAATTGCATCTGATAAGGTGTAAAATTTTTCTGCATCAACTTTTTTTCTAGCTTCTGCTAATTTTTTGTTAATTTTTTTAGCCATTATTTACTTTCCTCCTCATCGTCTCCATCGCTTCCTTTTTCGGATTCGAATGAATCTACAGCATCTTTAGCTGCTTCTGCTTCTGCTTCTAATCTTTCTTCAGCTGCTTCTGCTGCTTTCAATTGTTTTTCAGCTGCTTTAGCTTGAGCCATTGCTTCTTCAACGTTGTCAATACCTTCAATAACTATTCCCATGTTCTTTGCAGTTCCGGCAATAATTTTCATTGCAGCTTCAATAGTATGAGCATTTAAGTCAACCATTTTATATTCTGCTATTTCTTGTAATTGTTTTTTTGTTATTTTTCCAACGATTTCTGTTTTTGAATTTGCAGCTCCTTT
Organism: Mycoplasma sp.; assembly: GCA_024721275.1. Lineage (GTDB taxonomy): Bacteria > Bacillota_I > Bacilli_A > Mycoplasmatales > Metamycoplasmataceae > JAMPIX01. The sequence goes on along the minus strand of JAMPIX010000002.1, from coordinate 172,059 downwards.
TTTAATTTTTGCTGCTTGTAATAATTTATATGATGCTGGTGCAGTAAATAATTTAAAATCAAATGATTTATCATTATAAACTGTAATAGCTACAGGAACAGGTTCTGATCCTCTATCTCTTGTTTCATCATTAAATTGTCTTGTAAACTCTGGCATAACAATCCCAAGACCAGCTAATTCTGGACCTGGTTTTGCTTGACCAGCGTTAAATTGTAATTTTGCGATACGTACTACTTTTTTAGCCACGAGCAAACTTCCTTTCTCTGAGTGGTATAACGATCTTAATCTTCCACACACTAAATAAAATATATACACTAAAAACTACTTAATAGTTAACAGTGTATATATAGTATAACAAAAATAATTAAAAATTAAATTATAAGGTTGCGCCTTTTATATGTTTTATAGGAATTTCTGTTGGTGTTTTTCTTTCAAAAACAATTAACTCAATAATAGCAACTTCTCTATCTTCGTGAATTTCAAGAATTGTTCCAACTTCATCTTTCATTGTTCCTTCAGTAATTAAAACTCTATCTCCAACATTTATTTTGAAATTAGTTTTAACTTTTCCGGGATTTTCATTTTTAAAATTTTCTTTTGCTTCATCAAGTCTTTTAAACATTTTTCTCATTTGAAATTCAGAAATAGGTGTAGGTTTTGTTCTTTGACCAGATGATCCAACTAAACCAGTAACAAATTCAGTATTTCTAACTTTAAATCAAGCTTCATCTGTCATATCCATTTTTATAAAAACATATCCAGGATATAAGTTTTTTTCACTTACTTTCCCTTTTGGTGTTCTATAAGGAACGATTGCAACAAAAAATTCAGAAAATAAATGGTCAAGATTTTCATTTACTTTTCTAGTTTCTAAACTTTCTACAACTTTTTTTTCCTTTCTCGGCATCGTTGTAATTGTGTATCATTTCATTTCGTTTCTTTCCATTTTTTATAAACTCACTCCTATTGAATCTCATAAATGCGTAAATAATAAGCTAACTCCATAGAAAAATAGTGAAGTTATTATTAGAAATACTAAAGAAAGCGAGAAAAAGAAAAAGAATTCTTTTGTTGTTGGTCATTTCATTCTTTTGAATTCTTTTAAAAATCTCTTTATACTATTCTTCATTCTACTATTTTTCCTCTAGGTGCATTGTGTGTTTTCTACATTTTTTACAAAACTTTTTAACTCTAACTCTTTCTTCTTTAGATTTATTTGTTTTGTAATTCCTTGTATGACATATCTCACATGCAAGCATTATTTTACTCTTCATTTTAGTACTTTAAGTATAGCACATTTATTGAATTGTTTTATTAGCTCTAAACTTTTTTCTTATTCTTGCTATAGCAGCAATTACAGCACTTTCACTTTTATTTAAGATTTTTGAAGTTTGTTTTATGCTATTGTTTTTTTGAAAATAAATTCTAAAAGTATTCTTTTCAAAAAAAGACATTTTGGGCATTTCAATGTTTATTTTTTCTTGATTAAAGATTTCGTGATTGTTTTCACCCGCTATATAAAAAACATCATTGAATGAAACCATATTATTCATTAAAGTATTGTTTTTATTCATAAATTTTTTAGCATAACTAGACATCTTATAATAAGAATGATAAGAGAGATAAGTTTCAAATTTAACATTATATTTTGAATTAAATTTTTTTGTAACATCATTAAATTCCATTAAAAAGTAATTTATATAATCATCTACTTCTAATGGTAAATTTGTATGCCTTTTTTTACATAAAATTGCCATTTTTTTAATTATGTATTCATATTTCTTATATGAAAAATTAATGACTTGTTCTTTGTAAATTCTATTTTTTGTACTTGACATTTATATTTTTGCAAAATTAAATAAAATAATTGCAGTTGCTACAGCAGCATTTAATGATTGAACAGTGCCGTACATTTCTATGTGAAAATTGAAATCACAATTTTTTACTACATTTTGCGATACTCCTTTTTCTTCATTACCTATTACAAAAACCATTTTTTCCGATGGTTCAACTTTGCTTATTTCTGTAGAATTGCCACTTAAAGTAGAAGCGTATATTCAATAATTATGCTCCTTCAAAATACTTATTGTTCTACTTATATTAGTAACTTTAATTAATTTCAAACCAACAAATCCGCCAGATGAAACTTTTAATACAGTATCTGTAACATCTACTTGTCTGTTTTTTGGAAAAATTATAAATTTAACACCAAATGCATTTGCACTTCTTAAAATAGAACCAAAATTTTGAGGATCTTGAATATGATCTAAAATTAGTACCCTTTTGGGATCGCTTTTAATTAATTCATCTATTGTTGAATAATTAAATTCTTGTAATTCTAAAATATATCCTTGATGATTCTTATTGGAAATTTTATTCAGTTCTATATTATTTTTATAAATGATTTCAAATTTATTGCTTTTAATATTTTTGTCACTTGTATAAACTTTTTTAATAGGCAGTTCATTTTCAATAGCATCCAAGACACTATTTTTTCCAATAATTATTTTCCCCATAGTATTAATCTCCTTAATTTATTTAAATTATACTATTTTAAATATTTATTTTTTTTACTCATTTATTTTTTGAATATAATTTATTTATGAGTAAAAAACAAAAGAAAAAAATAATTTCAATATATATTGATGTAAGAAATTCATCTGATTTAGACGAATCATTAGATACAAAATTATCAAAACATGAAAAAATATTTTCTCAATTTTCTTCATATACTGGAAATTGAAAAAATTTAAGTCATCGAAAAACATATTTTATAGGAGATGGAGTTTTAATGCTTTTTAACATTTCTTCTTTAGATAATGAAAAAGAAATAATTAATCTATTTGATGAAATAGACGGAAAAGTTTTATTTTTAGAAGAGGATTTAGAAATAGAGATGGGTATAGGAGTTTCTTATGGACTATTTAAACAAGGAGGAAATGAAAATTTAATTGTGTCACACTCGATAAATGCAGCAGCTCATGGTTCTAAAATTACTAACAAAAATTATGGTGAATACACTACTAAAAAATGAGTTTTACCTTTAAAAAAAGGTTTAGATGATAATAAGTCTGTAGATCAAATGAAAAAATTATTTATGTCTCACAAACCAAATAAGTCAAAGGTATCTACATCTAAAAAAAATCTATGATTTTGATTTTAGTAAGTTTTATATTTTACTTTAATAAAGTGCTATACTAATAAGTATGGGGGGACGGATGTCCTAGATAGAAGTTGGATGCGTCCGCTTCTATTTTTTTTATTGATATAATTTAGAAAATGAATAAAGAAGACATAAAAATTGACACTTATAATAATGAATATTTCACTATTAGTGAAATGGAATATGTTTTATCAAAAAGAGGATTAGAAATAGATGTAAAAAATGTTTTTGAAAAAATTAATTATGCTTATTTTATATATGAATTTAGCAATATGTTTAGAAAAGAAATTTTCAAAAATCAAGGACTAAAATATATTAGGGGTACTAAACTTTCAGATATTTTAAAATTACATGAATTTAGTAAAAAATCATCATTTTTTGTTTTTGAACTAATTTATGAGATTGAACATCTTTTTAAAAGAAATATTGCTGATTCAATTAGTAAAAATAATGCATTTAACTATTTATCGAAAGATGGTTATATTTTTAAAAAAGATGATAATTATTTCAAAAATTTTTTAACTAAAATTAATGCAATTCATGAAAAACATATAGAAGAAGATGAATTAATTTTAAAAGGAAAACTAAAAAATAATATATCTCCTATTTGAATATTTATAAATTCCTTATCATTGGGAGATTTAAAAAAATTAATAAAATACAATAAAAATTTTAAAGAAAATAATATTTACAAGAAAATGAATATTTCGTTTAAAGATATGGGTAACATAAATAAATATAGAAATAGAATTGCACATATGAATCCAATAAAGGAAAAAATATTTTTTAAAACATTTAAAGGCAAAGGTGTTATTCGCTGAAGTAATTTTGTAAAATCATTAATTAAATTAATTCCTGATGCGCCAAAAAGAGTTTTAAATTTTTGAAAAGAAAATAATAAAATTTTGCCAGAGCAAATAAAAGATGAAATATATCAAAAATATTTTAAGTATTTTGAATAAGTAATATAATTTTAAAAATGAGTAACGAAGTTTATATAGATTTTGAAGCAATATCAGCACCAATATCATGAATGGTTCATTCCGAGAATGAATTACCTTATGCTTTTTCTATTTGTAATGTAAATACAGGTGATGCAAAAGTTGTTGTTCTTGATTTTACAAAAATTAAAAAAAATAATGTTTTTAAAACTACTAAAACTGAAATAAATAATATTCTTAATGAATGAAATATTTCAAACCCCACTTTTATTTCTTGAAATGGTGGACTAGAAAGAAAAATTTTAGCTAAACTTTTTGGAAGAAATTTTAAAGAAGTTTCTCAATATCCAGAAACAAGAGTGTTTTCAGCTAAATTATCAAAAATGAGTTATGGCTATGAATCTACTAAATATTTTAATCTTGATCAAAGCAAAATTTCTCCAAAAGCTATTGAAAAAATGAGTTATAGTAATTACAAAAAAGGTAAGTTTACAAAAAGTTCGAATTATACAAAGATTAGTGATGGTGCAGTTGCTTCTATAATTGGTGGTTATCTTTATGCAAAAGCTTATAATCCAAAAGATATAAGTAAGGTCAAAATCGATATTGATGACAAAATACTTATGGAAATGCTTAGACATTATTCACTTGATGATGTATTAAGAATGAAATGAATTTCTGATAATAAAGAACAATCAGATAATAGATATAAAGTATTAAAAAAATTTTATACAGAAAATTCAAAGTTCTCTATTAAAAAAGGAAAATACAAAAACATACTTAATATATTAAAAAAATCAAGTGCAAAAAATATTGGTCATTATATTGAAAATAAGAAAAATGCTTCATCTTCTCATTTTGAAGACTTTAAAAATGACGAGTTTATAATGGAAAATTTTCAAAATATTTTTAATGATTTTTCTATTGAAGAAGAAAAACCTGATTATGATTTATTAACAATAGAAAAAGGACTAAAAAGTAAACTGATTACTAATGAATCAACTGTTGAAAGTATTCAAAGTGAAATAGATTTCCTAATTAAAAAAATGGAAGATGATCAAGCTGAAATGGAAATGAATCTTTTTGGAGTTTCTGGAGAAGATTTACTTTAAAAGAATATCTCTTATTTTATCTGCTTCATCTCAATTTTTAGATTTTTTTAATTCATTTCATTTTTTATAAAGTTGTTTTAATTCTTGATTTATATTTAGTTCAAAATCAAAACCAATGATTTTCATCATTTCAATTATTTCTTTTGCATTTTTTAAATTATTATTTTTATTAAATAAACTTATTGCATCATTTAAATTTTTTCTAGCATTTGAAAAATTAAAGTTATTTATATTTTCTACAAAAAGCGATAAATCTATTTCATCTTTCATTTCTTGATCTGTTGAAAGTAAAAATAGTTTAATTTTTTTAATAAGGTCATTTAATTTTTTTTCTTCTAATTTAATTGTTTTAATTATTTCAGCATTTAAATCTAGTGGAGCTGTTGGAGATGAATTAAAGAAAAGTAATTTTATAAAATTAGATCCATATTCAGCAATGATGTCTTTAGCTTTTTTTATATTACCTAATGATTTTGACATCTTCTGATTTTCAAAATTTAAATGTCCGATATGAAATCACTCTTTTGCAATATGAACACCATTTGCTCCGACATACTGAGCATCCTCGTTTACATGATGTGGAAATTTTAAATCAATGCCACCTACATGTAAATCTATAGATTTATGATTTGCGTATTTATCTATAAAAGCTGAACATTCTGTATGTCAGCCAGGTCTTCCTTTTCCTCATGGTGAATCTCATTTAATACCTAGATCAGTTTTTTTTCATAAAGCAAAATCGTTTTCATTTTTTTTATCTGTTGCATCTACAGTTGTTGTTTGCTCAATCTCGTTTATGTTTGCAAGCTTTCCATAACCATCGATAGATTTTGTATCAAAGTAAACATTACCGTTAATTTCATAAGCGTTGTTATTTTTTACTAATCTATCAATGTAATCGATAATATAATCAATATTTTTTACAACTGTTGGCATATGATTTGGTTTCATTATTTTTAATTTTTCAATAACATCAATAAATCTATTTGTATATTTGTTTGTTATTTCTTCTTCAGTTACATTTTCTTTTTTTGCTCTATCAATTATTTTGTCATCAATATCGGTTATGTTTTGAATATAAGTAAATTCTTCTTTTTTATATTTAAGTGAATTTAGATAAATATCTAAAATTACTAAAGGTCTAATATTACCAATATGAACATCATCATAAACTGTTGGTCCACATAAATAAATATATTTCATATTAATAATTATTTTCCTTTCTGCCCATTATTAGTGGCTGAATTACTTTTAGTGATATATAAATTACTGTTATATTAAAAATCATTTTAATTGGTGAAATAAAAATGTGAGCAAGAGAAGCTGCAATGTATGGAACATCAAGAACTTTTGTATCACCTCAAGGTGTTATTAAATCATTACATATTTCTGAAAGTACAACTGCAACTATTATTGGAACAATAAAAGTAAAATTTTCTTTTTTCATAGCAAATCTACAAATAATTGTTGCTATTAACATAGTTGCCATTCCTGCAACGGTTATTCCTTGTAAAGCTAATCTATTGTGAATTGGAAATTTTAATTCATCAAGTGTTGTTTGATTAACTTGACTTATCATTAATACAACTGCAGCCATTATTGAAAGAATTGTACCTACACATATTCAAAAATATATATGTATATTAGGTTTAATTCTAACAAAAATTAGTACAACAATTCCAGGCACAATTCCTGCTAAAGCCATAACAATTGTATAAGCTATATGATAGTAAGTTGGTAAATATATAAAAGATAAAATATCTGCAAGCGCACCTGTAACTCCACCAATAATTGGACCAAATAAAAAACCAGTTATTTTAACAGGCAATCCACCAAAAGCAACTTTAAAAGAAGGGAATGAAGTTATAGCAAACATCATTGAACCTATTAAAACAAATACGACAGATACAGCAATTAAAACGCTGACATAAGCCATCTTTTTTTGATTTCACAAATGTCTTTTATTTTCTTTTTTCATATAATTTAAATTATACCCAATATACTCAATTTATTTATGATACTTTCCACCATTTAAAATATTCAAACTTCTAAAAATTTGTTCACATAAGATTGTTCTAAATAATTGATGTGGAAATGTCATTTTAGAGAATGAAATTTTGTTTTCAAATTGACTTTCATCAACACCGTGTGATCCACCAATTATAAAAGTTAAACTAGCTTCAGTAAATAAATTTGAAAATTCAACTGAATCATATTGTTTACCTTGAAGTGAACATAAAAATACTTTTGAATTCTTAGGAATTAATTTCTTAATCATTTCAGTTTCTTTTTTAATTATTACTTCTGGATTTGTATCCTTAACTTCTCTAACTTCTGAGATATGAGTCTTTGCATAGAAATTTATTTTCTTTACATAAGAGTCATATAATTCTCTATTTTTTTTGGACATTTTTCCAACACAAATTATTTTAATTTTCATTTCTTTTAACCTCTATATAAAACATTAAAGACTGAATATCAGCAGGATTAATTCCTGAAATTCTTGATGCTTGACCAATTGTCTCTGGCTTTATTTTAATAAATTTTTGTCTTGCTTCATTAGCTAAATTCATAACATCAGAATAATCAAGCTCTTTTGGTATTTTTAATTTTTCAAGCTTGTTCATTTTTTCAGCTTGTCTATTTTGTTTTTTAATATATCCTTCTAAACGAATTTCAACAATCATTTCATCAAAATATTTAAAATCATCTCTTAAATCTTCTTGGTTAATGTCGTGTCTTCCATAAAGTTCATAATATGTTGGTCCAGAAATAATGTTATATTTTTTTGCTATTTCTTCTTTAGAAGAAAGATGTTTGTTTTTTAATTCATTTTTTCTTTTGTCAATTAATTTTCTCTTTTCAATGACATTATCATATACATCTTGAGATACTAAACCTATTTCGTAACCATATTTTGAAAGTCTTAAATCAGCATTATCATTTCTAAGAAGCAATCTATATTCAGCTCTTGAAGTTAACATTCTATATGGTTCATTTGTTCCTTTTGTAACAAGATCATCAATTAAAACTCCAATATAAGATTCATTTCTTTTTAAAATAAGTGGTTCTTTTTTATCAATTTTTAAAGAAGAATTAATTCCTGCTATTAATCCTTGAGCAGCAGCTTCTTCATAACCTGAAGTACCATTCATTTGACCTGCAAAATAAAGATTTTCAATTTTCTTTGTTTCTAAACTTATTTTTAATTCTAATGGATCTACTGAATCATATTCAATTGCATATGCTCATTTTTTAACTTTAGCGTTTTCCATTCCAGGTAATGTTTTCAACATTTCTTGTTGAACATCTATTGGCATTGAACTAGAAAAACCTTGAACATAAATTACATCGCCCTCTTTAGTTTCTGGTTCATAGAAAATTTGATGTCTATCTTTATCAGCAAATCTAACAATTTTATCTTCGATTGAAGGACAATATCTTGGTCCAACTCCTGAAACCAATCCAGAATATAAAGAAGATTTATTCATATTCTTTCTAACTATTTCATGTGTCTTATTATTTGTATAAGTTAAATAACAAGAAACTTGTTCTTTTAAATTAAATTGACTACTATTAGAAAAAGAAAGTGGTTTAAGTTCTAATACTTCTTTTTGAACTTTTGAAAAATCAATACTATTTGTTCACACTCTCGGAGGTGTTCCTGTTTTTAATCTTTGAACTTTAAAACCATATTTTTTAATATCCGCCGATAATTCATTTGCAGCTTCTTGTCCATCGGGTCCTTCCGCTTTAACTTCATCTCCTCTAAGAACATGTGATTTTAAAAATGTACCTGTTGTTATTATTACTGCTTTTGAAAAAGTTTCATTTCCATCGTTATCAATAACACCAATAACTCTTCGATCTTCAACAATTAATTTATTTACTTTATTTTGAACAAGATCAATGTTTGGATGTTTTTCAATTTCTTCCAACATCAATTTCATATATAAATCTTTATCAATTTGAGCTCTTAATGCTCTAACAGCAGGCCCTTTAGATTCGTTCAACATTTTAATTTGAATAGTTGCTTTATCAGCAATGATTGCTTGAACTCCTCCAAGTGCATCGATTTCTCTTGTAAGAATTCCTTTTGCTGGACCACCTATTGATGGATTACAAGGCATTGATCCAAGCATATTTTTATTTAAAGAAATAAGTGCAACTTTTTTTCCAAGATTAGCAGCAGCAAAAGTTGCCTCAAGACCTGCATGTCCACCACCAACTATAATTACATCATAATTTTTAATCATATGTAACACCTACTAATTTACTAGAAAAAGAAATAAATCAAATATATGTTTTTGTCATATCTACACGATTACCTTTAATAATAAAATTTTTAGATTTTCCTAAAATATTTAATTGTTCATCAATGTTATTTTCATTTTCGGTTATTGGTTCTAATCCAAGTTTTCTTATTTTGTTAGGATAATATTTAGAAATTAAAATATAAATAGAAAATGCTAATTGATCATCAGGAAAAATTTCTGTTCTAATTGATCTAATTGCAGCAAGTTTTATTGGAATTAATTGATCATCAAATTTTGGTCAAAGAACACCTGGTGTATCAAGTAATTGAAAATTAGAAACAGTTATTCATTGTTGACCTCTTGTAACTCCAGGTTTATCTCCAACATTTACAACTTTCTTTTGTGCAAGAAGATTTATTAAAGTAGATTTACCAGAATTTGGAACACCGACAACAAAGACTCTTAATTTTGTTGTAACAATTCCTTTTCTAGAATTTCTTTCTTTTTTATTTTCAATTATTGCTCCTAAAGTATCTATTATTTTTTTTCTACTTTTTCTCTTTAAAAGATTAACACCGATAATTAAATCATCTTTACCAGCAATTTGTTCTGATAAAGAATTTAGTTTATTCGGATCTGCATAATCAATTTTTGAAAGTATAAAAAGTCTTGGTTTGTGTGGGGCGATTTTATCTAATTCAATATTGTAAGTTGATATAGGGGCTCTTGAATCTAAAACAACTATAAAAACATCAGCAAGTTTTTGTTTTTCTTTTAACTCTCTCATTGTTTTGGCCATATGCCCTGGATATCAATTAATCATATTAAAACTTATTATATTACATTATTTTATTGTTAGACTAAACTAACACAATTAATACTTTCTTATTTTTAGCACTTTTCATTCTTTGTGTTAAAATTAAAAAGTAAAATAAATATGTGTATCTCTAACAAAGATATTGTAGACATATAATTACAAAGCATTATAGTGAATTCATTTGGGTGTGCTTTTAATCAAAAAAGTGCCAAATGTTAGAAACTATAAGAAGTTAACAAATAAACAAAAAAAACTTAAGGAAAAAATGTCAGAAACAACTCAACAAGAAGAAAAGAAACAATTAGTTTCTAAGAACAAGCTTTTAGAAGCTGGTGTATATTTTGGTCACAAAGCCAAAGAATGAAATCCAAAAATGAAACCATATATTCATATGAAAAAAGGGAATACTCATATAATTGATATTCAAAAAACAATGAAAACAATTGAATTTGGATATTCAGTAATTAAAAAATACGTTGAAAAAGGTGCATCATTTATCTTTGTTGGTACAAAACAACAATCAAAAGAAACAATAAAAGAAAATGCATTACGTACAAATTCATACTATGTTAATGAAAGATGATTAGGTGGAATCTTAACTAATCAAAAAACAATTAGTCAAAGAATTAGAAGAATGGGTGACTTAGAAAAATTAGCAGAAACTAATTTTGAAGGTTATACAAAAAAAGAAGGTTCTTTATTCCAAAAAGAATTAGCTAAATTACAAAAGAATCTTTTAGGAATTAGAAACATGAGAAGAAAACCAACAGTTATGATTGTTGCTAATCCAAAACATGATGAAATTGCTATAAGAGAAGCTAGAAAAGTAGGAACAAAAATATTTGGTATAGTTGATACAAATGTTGATCCTACATTAGTAGACTTAGCAATTCCTGCTAATGATGATTCTAAAAAATCAATCTCATTAATTATTACAATACTTGCAGATGCAATTATGGAAGCAAAAGGTGGAGAAACATTATTTGCTTATAAAGAAGATGATGAAATAGTTTTACCTGTTACTCCTAAAAAACCTAGAGAAGAAAGATATGGAAGAAACAATAATTTCCAATCTAGAGAACAAAGAGAACCAAGAACTCCAAGAGAAAATAAAGAACCAAAAAGCGAGGAAACTAAATAATGGCAGTAACAGCTTTACAAGTTAAAGAATTAAGATCAAGAACTGGAGCAGGTATTCTTGATGCTAAAAAAGCATTAGAAGAAGCAGATGGAGATATAGAAAAAGCTATTGTTATTCTTCAAGAAAAGGGAGCAGCAAAAGCTGTTAAAAAAGCAGGAAGAATTGCTGCTGAAGGATTAATCTCAACAACAGTCGAAGGAAATAAAGCTTCAATTGTTGAAGTAAATTCAGAAACAGATTTCGTTGCTATGAATAAAACTTTCCAAGAATTGGTTGCAAAAATTTCTAAAACATTAGTTTCTGCAACATTCAACACTGATGAAGAAGCAGCTAATGTACCATTAGATGGAAAAACAGTTGGACAAGTTGCCTCAGATGCAACAACAACAATTGGTGAAAAAATTCACTTTAGAAGAGCAAAACAAATTGTAAAAACAGATTCACAAACATTAGGTGCATATACTCATGTTAATGGAAAAGTTGGAGCATTAGTTTTACTTGAAGGTGGAAATGAAGAAATTGCTAAAAATGTTGCAATGCACATAACAGCAATGAACCCACAATATTTAGATGTTACAGAAGTTCCTAATGAACAAGTTGAAGGTTTTAAAGCGGAAATCATGAAAGAAATTAATGAAGATCCAAAAATGCAAAATAAACCTGAAAAAATTAAATTAATGATGTCAGAAGGAAAACTAAATAAAGTTCTTTCAGAAATCACATTAGTAAATCAAGCATTTGTTATGGAATCTAAACAAAGTGTTGAAAAATACTTAGCATCACATGGTGCAGTTGCAAAAGCAATGGTTAGATTTGAAGTAGGTGAAGGAATTGAAAAAAATGAAGTAGATTTCGCCGCCGAAGTAGCAAGCCAAATGAAATAATTAATTGAATAATTAATATTAAAAAAATAAGGATTTATTCCTTATTTTTTTTATATTTTTTTGTTATTGACATTGTTATAATTAAATTATTAAGTTGAGGTAGAATGAAAAAAATATTAACATGAGAAGAATACTTTATTGCAATAGCAAAAGTAACAGCAATGAGATCAAAAGATCCAAATACAAAGGTTGGAGCAGTTATTGTAAACGATGATAATGTTATTTGTGGATTAGGTTACAACGGAATGCCAAAAGGCGATGATTCATTGCCTTGAGACAAAGAAGGAGACGCAATTGATACAAAATATAAATATGTTGTTCATGCTGAAATGAATGCTATATTAAATACAAATCTTGCTACATTAAAAGGTACAAGAATGTTTGTCACATTATTTCCTTGTTCAACATGTGCAAAATTTATCATTCAATCAGGAATAAAGGAAATATATTACTCAAGCAGCAAGTATGATGGAACTGAAGATAATATTGTTTCAAAAAAAATATTTGACAAGCTTGGTATCAAATATATAAATGTAAAAGATGTTGAAGTAATAGTTAATTAATATTCAAAACCAATACGTGCTTTTACTCCGGCATCAAAATAATGTTTTTCATTGTTAAACAATGTAACAAGATCTGCTTTTTCAAAGATGGAATTTATTTTAACATGTCCTGTTATTATAATTTCAACACCTGTTGAAGAAATTTCTTTTATAAAATCAAACATTTCATTTTCAGTAAAAAAACCTACAGTAGATGCATGTAAATCTAGAAACTCATCAATAATTATTAAGTCATATTTTTTGTAATTATTTTTGATGTAATTTAAAGTTGAAACAACTTCTTCTTTAGCTTTAACTTTTTCTTCTTCATTCATCTCGATTACAAATTTTTCAGAAGGATGTCTTTTAACTATATCAACTCCTATTTTTTTTAGAATTGTATCTTCAGTTGTAATCATCCCTTTTAAAAATCTAGCTATCATAACTTTATTATTTATTGCTAAAGATCTGATTGCCATACCATTTGCAGCAGATGTTTTACCTTTTCCAAAACCATAATAAATTTGTATCATTTACAGACCACATTTTAGTTGTGCTTGACAGTTTGTACATGTTGAACATCCACCAATATCTTCAACTATACCTTCTTTACATATTGGACAAATATCACCAATATCATTTCCAAATTTTTTTCCTTGTTTTAATGATGGAACATCAACAAGTTTTTCTTCAATTTCATGTTTTCTTTCAATGAATTCATGTGATATCGGAACATCAACAACTTTTTTAACATCATTTTCATCTTTAGAAATTGATAATACTTGAGCATCTCTTGAGCCGTCAACATAAACAGTTCCACCTTTGGCACCGTTTTTGTAAAGTTTCATATAAACTCTTTCAACGTTTTTAACTGAAAATCCTTTTGGAGCATTAACTGTTTTAGATATAGATGAATCTATTCATCTTTGAATTGTAGTTTGAACATCAACGTGCTCATCTGGAGTTATATCCATACTTGTTGCAAAGAATTCAGGTAATTCATCTTTTGTATAGTTATTGATTTCTTTTCATTTTTTAACGATAGGTTGATCAACTTCTATAAATTTACCTAGTCTTCCTGATCTGTAGTATTTGAAAGCAAAATAAGGTTCTAATCCTGTTGAAACACCCATCATTGTTCCTGTTGAACCAGTTGGAGCAATTGTTAATAAGTGAGAGTTTCTTAGTCCTCCATTTTTCTTAATTGCATTTTTTGCTTTAGAATTAAGTTTTTTAATATAACCTGTTTCCAATAATTTTTCAATACTTTGTTGGAATAAGAAATGACCTTTTTCTTTTCCTAATTCTGAAGAATAAATATATGCTTCTGTTGCAATTGTTTCAAATACTTTATCAATTAATTTTAATGATTTTGGAGAACCGTATCTTAATCCTTTTCAAATTAATAAATCATGCAGACCCATAATTCCTAAACCAATTCTTCTTTCTCCAAGAGCTTGTTTTTCATTAGCCTCTAAGAAATATGGAGTACTATTAATTATGTTATCTTGTAATCTAACAGCAACTCTAACTGTTTTCTTTAAGTCATCTCATAAAATTTCTTTTGTTTCTTTATTTATAAAAGTGTCTAAATTTAGAGCTGCTAAATTACATACTGAATATGGAGTAAGTGGTTGCTCTCCACATGGATTTGTACAAACTACTTTTTGATTATAACTTGATGCATTTGTCATTTCATTTGCAACGTCAATAAAGAATATTCCAGGTTCAGCTGAATAAGTTGCACAAAAATTAATTAAATCTCATAATTCTTGAGCTTTTATTGTTCCATATTTTTTAACAGGATATCCCATTTTTTTTCATTCTCTTACATCACCTATTTGATGTCATTTTTCATTATAAAATTTCTTTTGTGCAGGATTTAATACATTTACATCTGGAAAAATAAAATCATAATCATCATCATTTTCAACTGCTTCCATAAATTCTTTAGTTATACCAACTGAAATATTTGCACCAGAAAGGAAATCGATATTTTCAACTTCGTATGTACCTTTTCCTTTAATTTTTTGTTTTGAATTTTTTACTAATTCTTCATCTTTTGAAAGTTTTATTATTTCTTTGTGAATTCTAATTTCTGATTCTGTTAAAGGAACAAACTTTAATTTTCTTTTAGCTTCAGCTAATATTCTAGGATTTTTAAAGTTATCAATAATTCATTTTAAAATATTAGGATTTTGCATTTTTGAAATAATAAATTCTATGATGTCAGGGTGTCAATCATTTAACATAATCATTTGTGCCCCTCTTCTTGAACCGCCTTGTTGAATTAAGTTTGTTAAAGAAGATAAATCATTTAATCATGAAACAACACCAGATGATTTTCCACCAACTTTTTTAGCAATTTCATTTTTTGGTCTTAATGTTGAACCGTTAGTTCCTACACCTCCACCTCTTGACATTATTTCCATAGCTTCTCATCTATGTTTTGCTATTCCTTCTCTACTATCTTGAATCATTGGTAAAACAAAACAATTAAAGTAAGTAACATTTGTACCTGAACCAGCACCATATAAAACTCTACCTGCTGGTATTAAATGTTCGTTTGCAAGAATGTTATAAAATTCTTTAGTTCACTTTTCCTTTTCATTTTGGCTTTCTACTTGAGCTAAATTTTTACTCACTCTACATACTATTTGTTCATAATAAAGTTCCAATGGTTTTGAAACAGAATTTTTATTAACTGTTATTTGATTATTTTTAGGTTTTAAAGCTGGATCGATTGATGGTACATAACTTTCCTCTACTTCAATTGTAATTTTTTTTCCAGATATTTTAGTTACATAACCAATTCCTGATGTTGGAAATTTTGGATCATCTTTAATTTTTGCAATTACAAGATCATTAACCTCCAATGTTTTTAGATTAACATCTTTATTAGCATATCTATCAAGCATAACCATTCTTGATACTCCAGTTCTTGATGTTTTCATTTTTTCAGTTATTGGTGCAATTAAAGGAAAGTGCTCCTTAATTTGTCTATTTAATTGCTCGATATGATTTTTTGAATACTTCATTTAGTTTATATTTTCCTCTCTATTTTCCTTCTAATGTGAATTATTATATATAATTAAAACTCTATTGTATGGAATTATTAATTAAATATATTATTTACTTAAAATGTAAAAAATAACATTACTATTTATAAGCAAAAAAGCCTTTTTTTATTTCTTTTTTTATCAAATGTTATAATTTTAAAATAGGTTGTACAGAGGCACTACATTTGTGGTTGAGATGAACTCTTATCAGTTGATCTAGTTAATACTAGCGTAACAAGATACAATTTAACTTCTGTTCCCTATTTAAAAACAAAATTAAGCAGGAACATATCTAAATGAAAAAGAGCAAAATAAAAGATAATATTTTTTTTAAGAAATTATCTATTAGTGAAATAACTCAAATGGGAATTACAGTTGCTTTATTAACTGTTTTAAAATTTTTCGACAGAATAATTCCTGGACCAGGCGGATTTGCAGTTATAGAGATTTGAAATGTTGTTTTAATAATGCTTGTTTTATTTTTAAACTTTAGATCATCAATAGCAGTTGTGTTAATAACTCCGTGAGTTTGATTTGCAACGGGCCAAATAACTTTAGGACCAGGAGGATTTTTATCTTTTTTCTTTGACTATTATTTTCCTACAATAATTATGATTCTTCCAGCTATTAATTTTCAAACAACATCTAAGACAAATTATTTGTGAATTATTCTAATGATGTTTATTTCATTCTTTTTAAAATTCGTTTCATTAACATTATCTGGTATCTGATTTTGAGAAACTGGTTTTATTGCATCGATGGCAATAAATTGAATAATACCAACAGCAACATTAGGTGTTTCAATTGCAGCATTTGTTGGATCATTTTCAAAAATAAATAATTTGAAATATATTTTATTTTCAAATAATTTGCAATTATTTTCAGAAAGAAAAATTATGAATAACTATATTTGTAAGAAGCTTAAAATTCAGGAAAAGGATATTCAAAAAGTAAAAAAATATTATAAAGGTATTGCAAATTCATCATATAAAGTTATGGTTAATGACATTTGATGACAAATAAGAATTCCTCATACAAAAATGGCTAATTGAGATAATGAAAGTAGAATATATTCCGCAATTCATGATAAAGAAAGTTTTTATTATGATAACTATTCAGGAATAATGCTAAAAAAATGAATTAAAGGCGAAATTATTACCAAATGAACAAAACAAAAAGAAGATTCTTTATTTAAATCATTAATAGAGTTTCATAAAATTAAAGTTGATAATGTTGAAAAACATGATTGACATAAATATGATGATTTCTTTTCAAAACTAGAAGATAATTTATCAACTCAAAATAAATATAAAGGAAAATTAAAATCAAAATATAATGAATTATTAACAAAATATAAAGATGAAAAATTAGTCATTTCACATAATGATATAAGTGGAAAAAATATGCTTTGAAATGGCAAAGAAGTTATTTTAATTGATTTTGAGTGAGTTAGAATGAATTCGGAATATTTCGATTTTGCACATATTTTCGTTACAGAAGGTGTTGATTTTAAAAGCCAAAATCTTGATAAAGAAAAACTAAAAGATTACAAATTTTTAGTAAATACTTTTTCACTTCTATGAGTTTTATCTGTTGATCAAACAAGAGAAATGAGAACTATAAAAAAACGTTTATTAAATAATTATGAATTAATATAACTTTCTTAAAGAGTATAATATTGTTTATACATAAAAAAAGGAAGTAATATTATGAAAAAAGAATTTAAATTCAAAAACGGAGATAAAATGCCAAGCATTTCACTTGGAACATGAAGATTATTACCAAGTGAAATATCAAAATCAGTTAACGCTGCATTAGAAGCTAATTACGAAGGAATAGATACTGCTCAAATTTATAAAAATGAAGCACATATAGGAGTTGAAATTGCTACTAACAATGACATTTTCATTACATCAAAATTAGATCTTAGATTTTTTGAAAGTGATGAACTTGCACAAAAAGCAATAGATGAATCTAATATTAGATTAGGAAGAAAACCTATAGATTTATTTTTACTTCATTGACCAGGAACTATTGAAAAATTTGTAAATGCATATGAATTTTTAATTAATGCTAAAAAAATGGGTAAAGTAAAACATATTGGTGTTTCAAATGCTAATATCAAGATTTTAAAAATGATTCATGAAAAATATGGTGAATGACCAGAAGTGAATCAATTTAAATACAATGTATTAGATCAAAGAAAAGATCTTGTAGATTTTTGTCATGAAAAAGAAATTATTGTAACTGGATATCAAACAATTGCTGTTTTATTTGAACATCATGCACTAAGTGAAAAACAAGTTTCATTCATTGATGAATTAGCAAAAAAATATAATAAAACTGAAGCTCAAATTTTATTAAGAGAATCATTACAAAAGAATATAACTATTCTTCCAAAGAGTAAAAATGCAAGTAGAGTTAAAGAAAATATAGAAGTTCAAGATTTTAATTTAACAAAAGAAGAAATGAATGAATTTCTTTCATGAGATACTCAAATAACAACTGAAGAAAATATTATAGAACGTTACAATACTCTTGGAAAATCATGAGAAGAAAAAGAACATGAAAAATACGGTATTCATGAAGAAGCTATAGCTTATGAAATAAATAGCGAAAATGAAGGAAGATAAAATTTTATTTTTTTACTTTAATTTTCATTAAAACTATTTTTATATAATATAATAATTAGTAATTATGGGATTTTTTAAAAATTTAAAAGAAAGACTTTTTACATTAAACGATGAAGAAACATCTAAATTAAAAAAGAAGAAAAAAGTTATAGAAACTGAACAAGTGAATTTAGAAGATTATGGTTTTGAAGACCATGGTCCTTCTTTTAACTCAGATTCTGTTTCAAAAGTTGGTACTATCTCTTTTGATGACGATGATGATGATATTAATGAATTTAGTTTTACTGCACCAAAAAAAGATGATAAAAGCAAATTAAAAGAAGAGAAAAAATTAAAAAAACAAAGAATAAAAAATAAAAAAATTGACAAATATGTAGCCGGAATGAATAAATCAGGTTCTTCTTTTTCAAGAAGACTGAAAGAACTTCAAACAAAACACAATGAAATTGACGATGATTATTTCGATGATCTTGAAGAAGTTTTAATAATGTCAGATATTAGTGTTCAATTAGTAATGAATATAATTTATGAAATAAAACAAGAAGTTCGTAATGAAAATATAAAAGACTTTAATTTAATAAATGAAATTATTGCTGACAAAATGTTCATAATATATGCAAATCAATCAGAAGTTGATACAAGATTTGATATTCACGAAGGAAGAGTAAATGTTATTTTAATGGTTGGAGTAAATGGTGTTGGTAAAACAACATCAATTGCAAAACTAGCAAATAAATATATGAATGAAGGAAAGAAGGTTTTAATAGCTGCTGCTGATACATTTAGAGCAGGCGCTGTTAAACAACTTGATGTTTGAGCAAATAGATTAAATTGTCAAATAGTTAAACCTGAAAGAAATGCATCAGATCCTGCTTCAGTTGTTTTTGATGCTGTTAAAAAAGCTAAAGATGAAGCATTTGATATTTTAATAATAGATACTGCTGGAAGATTACAAAATAAAGTAAATCTAATGTCAGAATTAGCAAAAATGAAAAACATAATTTCTGCAAAAATACACGGCGCTCCACATGAAATAGTTTTAGTTCTTGATGCAACAACTGGTCAAAATGGAATTTCTCAAGCAAGAGAATTTAGAGATGTTACAAATGTAACCGGAATTATATTAACTAAAATGGACGGTACTTCAAAAGGTGGTATTGTTTTAACAATAAAAGATGAATTAAATCTACCAGTTAAATTTATTGGCTTTGGAGAACAAATGGATGATTTACAAGAATTTGATCTTGATGCATTTATCTATGGTTTAACAAAGGACTTGATTAAATAAATTTATGAAATCTTTGGAAGAAAGAAATAGAGTAGTTGAATTGTTTGATAAATACAAAGGTTTTTTAACTCAAACTCAAAGACAAGCAATTCATTTATACTTTTTAGAAGATTTAACTATGTCTGAAATTTCAGAAATAACAGCTTCATCTAGAGCAGCAATTAATGATGCGATTAAAAAAGCTATTGCAAAATTAGAAGATACAGAAAGAAAAATTAATTTTAAATAATGAATACACAAAAAATTAAAACAGAAATACAAAATCTATTAAAAGATGAAGCAAAAGTAAATGAACTTTTTTTTAAAAAAGAATTTGGAAATAACTTTTTAAAGATTGAATTAGAATTTCAAAATAGAAATATGGATCATATAACTACTTTAAGTAAAAAAATATCTGTTTTCTTAGATGAAAATAATTTAATTGATGTTGAATATATATTAGATATTTATTCATCTGGAACTTCTTTTGAAATAAAAATTGATGAATTAGAAAACTATATAGATAAGAAAATAGAAATTTTTCCTGAAAAACAATTTTATGGTTTAAGTAGTTTTGTAGGTAAATTAAAAGAAATACACGATAATGACATATTAGTTATATGAGATCAAAAAGGTAACATGAGAAAAATAAAAGTTGAAAAGTCAAACATTGTTAAAATAAACAAATATTTTTTCTAACAAAGTAATTGTTGTATAATTAAAGTGTTATTTTCATTAAGTGTGAAGTACCTTTAGGTACTTTTTCAATTTATATAGGGAGGAAAAATGAAAAACAAAATCAACTTTTTTGAATTTATGGATCATATAAAAGAGAAACCATGATTTCAAAATGACACAAAAATTTTAGAGGAAATTTTACTAGAATCTATTAAAAAAGTTTATCATGGGGATTTAGATCCAGATGCAAAGATAAGAATAATTTTTGATAACGAAAAAAATGAAGTTATCTTATTAAACTCAAATCTTGAGGTTGTAGAAGATGAGGACTTTTCAGAAGATGAAGCTTCTTATTTAATTCCTTTAAAGAAAGCGCAATTAGCAAACAAAGATGTAAAAGTAGGAGATACAATTGAATTTGAAATAGATTTCAATATTTTTGATAAAAAACAAGTTTCAAAAATTAGACAACATTTTATTCAATTAACACGTTCTGAAGAAAGAAAATATATTTACGAGAAATTTTTACCATTAAAAGGAACAGTTCAAGAAGCTATTTTTAAAGGTGACATCGGAATGGGTAAAAATGGAATTTTTGAAATAAATGGAACAAAAGCATTTATGCCATCAAAATTTAGAAATGTGAAAATTGAAATAGGACTAAATGAAAAAACAAAAGTTTTTGTAGAAGAAGTTTTAGAAGAAGCAAAAGATGCACAAATTATAGTTTCAAACGGTTCTCCAAAAGATGTTGTAAAAGCATTTGAAGAAGGGGTTCCGGAAGTTGCTGACGGAACAATTGAATTAGTTTCTATAGCAAGACAACCAGGAATAAGATCAAAAGTTGTTGTTAAATCTAATAATCCAAATATTGAACCTGTAGGTTCATGTGTTGGAAATAGAGGAGATAGAATAAATGCTATTAGTAGAAGATTAGGTGGGGAAAGAATAGACTTAATTGCTTGATCTCCAGTTAAAGAAAAATACATAGCTGCTGCAATTTCACCATCAAGAGTAATTGGTGTGAATATTTTAGATGAAAATCATGCACAAATTATCGTTCCTAATTCTCAATTTACTTTAGCAATAGGTAGAGGTGGTAGAAACCAAAGATTAGTATCAGAATTATTAAATATGAAAATAGATTTATATTCTCAAGAAAAAGCAACCAATGAAGGAATAAATATTACTTGAAATGGTAATATAGCTGATGAAAATGAATTAAACATGATTAATGATAATGCTAATAATAATAGAAGAACAAAACCATGACAAGGAAACAAAAGAAGAGAAAGTTCATTCGATGATATTGATAGAGATATCGAATCATTTAATGATGATTTCACTAATGCAAATGAAGATTTCGATGACATTATAATTGATAATTCAGATAATGAATTCCCTTATAAAAGAGATGAAAGACCTTCAAAACCTAGACCTAAAAAACCTAGAACAAACAACAAACCTATGGTTGAAGAGGATGATATTGATTTATCAATTGAACCTGATTTCGCAACAGATGTTGTATTCTCAGATGAAGAAATAGCTAAAATGGAAGCTGATTTCGAATTTGATAATGAATTATAAAAATGCAAATAAATAATTTAAGAAAATGTATAGCTACAAATAAAAGCTATGAAAAAGTTAAATTAATAAGAATTGTAAAAACAAAGGATGGCGAAATTAAAATCGATCTTGAACAAAAGATCGATGGTCGTGGAGCTTATATTTTAAAAGATAAAAAGCTTTCAAAAAAATTAAGAAGAAATAAATTATTGAATAGAGCATTCAGAGTGGAAGTAGATAAATCAGTTTATGACGAATTAACAAAAATTTTAGAGGAGTATTAAAATGGCAAAAAAAGTATTAAAAAGAAAAACAAATGCCCAAGCAATAAAGGATAAATTAAAAAGAGTAGATGTTGGTGTAAAAGACGGAGTATTTATATACTCTGGCCCACTTTCTATTTCTGATTTTGCTCAAAAATCAAAAATACACCCTAATGATGTCATAAAATATTTTTTCAAAAATGGAAAAATGATGAATATTAATGAAATGCTTGATGAAGAGATGATTGCAGAAGTATGTATCGAATTCGATCTTGATTTTCAAAAAGAAAAATCTATAGATGCAACTAATTTTATGAATGAAGTTGAAATAGTTGATGAAGAAGAAAATTTAGAAACTAAACCTCCGATAATAACTGTTATGGGTCATGTTGATCATGGTAAAACAACTTTAATAGATTACATTAGAAAATCTAACGTAGTTCAAAAAGAAAAAGGTGGAATCACTCAACATACTGGTGCTTATAAAGTTGATTTTCATGGTTTTAATATTACTTTCTTAGATACTCCTGGTCATGAAGCTTTTTCTCAAATGAGAGCAAGAGGAGCTCAAGTAACAGACATAGTTGTAATAGTTGTAGCTGCTGATGATGGTGTTATGAAACAAACTGTTGAAGCTATTGATCATGCAAAAGCTGCTAATGTTCCAATAATAATATTTGTTAATAAAATGGATAAACATACAAAAGATCTTGAAAGAATAAAAAATGAATTATCTGAACATGGATTAATCACAGATGAATGAGGTGGAGACACAATGTTTGTTTATGGTTCAGCATTAAAAGGTGATGGTATTCAAGATCTATATGAAGCTATTAAATTACAAGCAGAAGTATTAGACTTAAAAGCTAATCCAAATAGACTTGGAATTGGTAGAGTTATTGAAACTAGAATTGATAAAGGTCATGGTACAGTTGCAACTATAATAGTTGAAAATGGATCAATATTAAAAAATGATTTTATTGTAGCTGGTTCTCAATGTGGAAAAATTAAAAAACTAACAAATACTTATATGGAAGATATAGATAAAGCTTTACCAGGTGAACCTGCAGTAATAATAGGATTAAGTTATCCTCCAAATACAGGGGATAAGTTTTTCATTTTCCATGATGAAAAATTTGCTAAAAAAATTGCAACAGAAAAAGCTGAAATTGAAAAGAAAAGAGATTTAAATAAAAAACACCTTCAAACAAAAGTTGTTAATGAAAATGGTAAAAAAGTATTTAACGTAATAATTAAATCAGATGTTCAAGGAACAGCAGAAGCAATAAAATATTCACTTAATAATATCTCTAGTAATGAAGTTGAAGTTCATGCAGTTTTAGTATCTGTAGGAAAAGTTACTCGTTCAGACATTTTATTAGCAATAGCTTCAAACGCAATGATAGTTGCATTTAACTTAAGAATAGATACTTTTGAAAAAGAACTTGCTAAACAAGAAGGTATAGAATTAAAAACATATGACATTATTTATAAAATAATTGAAGATATAGAAGCAAAAATAAAAGGTCTTGAAGCTCCTAAATATAAAGAGGAAGTTATAGGTAGAGGAACAATCTTAAAAGTTATTTTTGCATCAAAACACGGAAACATTGCTGGAACTAAAATTGATAGTGGATTAATAAAAAATAAATCTAAAATTAGAATCTTAAGAAAAGGTAAAGAAATATTCAAAGGTAGAATAAGTTCATTACAAAGAGAACAAAATCAAGCAAAAGAAGTTAAAAAAGGTTTTGAATGTGGAATTAATATTTACAAATTCAATGACATTAAAGAAGAAGATGTTATTGAGGCATATGAAGAAGTGAGAATTAACTAATGGCATCAATAAATGTATTAAGAATGCAAAAATCATTAATGATTTTACTTTCAGAAATAATTAATAATGATTTAACAAATGCAAATTTAACATTAACAACAGTTACTGAAGTAAAACTTTCAAAAGATTTAGGTGATTGTATTGTTTTTGTTTCATTCTTTTCTAAACCAGATGATTCATTAAAAATATTAAATAGCGCAAGCTCATTTATAAGAGGTGAAGTTGCTAGAAGATCATCAATGAGAAGAATTCCTCATTTTATTTTCAAACTAGATACTTCATTCGAGAAAGGACAACAAATTGAAGATATTTTGAAAAAAATATCTGATAACAAAAAATAGAATATGATACAAATACTAAATTTAACAAAAAAATTCCCAGATAAGACTTTATTTTCAGATGTAAATCTTAAATTAATCGAAGGTACATACGGAGTTATTGGTGCAAATGGTGCTGGTAAATCAACTTTTTTAAAAATATTAAGTGGACAAGTTGAAAAAACTTCAGGTGAAATAATAATTGAAAAAGGGAAAAGAATTTCTACATTAGAACAAGATCATTATAAATACAATGATTATGTTGCTACAGAAGTTGTTATTATGGGACACAAAACTCTTTATCAAATAATGACTGAAAAAGATGCACTTTATGCAAAACCAGACTTCTCAGAAGAAGACGGTCATAAAGCAGCAGAGCTTGAAGAAAAATTTGCGACAATGGGCGGATGAGAATCAGAAGCTAATGCTCAAAAATTACTTGATGACTTAGGTATTGAAAAAGAAAACTGAAATAAAAAAGTTGTTGATCTTCCTGCTATTGATAAAATAAAAATTTTATTAGCAAAAGCTTTATTTGGAGATCCTGATATTTTAATATTAGATGAACCTACTAACCACTTAGATCTTGAATCAATTCAATGATTAGAAGAATTTATGCAAAACTATAAAAATACAATAATCGTTGTATCTCATGATAGTGGTTTTTTAGATAATGTATGTACACACATAATTGATATTGATAGAACAACTGCAAAACTATATGCAGGTAATTATTCATTCTGAAAAGAGTCATCTGAATTGATGTTAAAGCTTGTTAAACAACAAAATATGAAAAAAGAAGAACAAATAAAAAGTCTTAAAGCTTTCATTGCAAGATTCCAAGCTAATGCTTCTAAATCTAAACAAGCTACATCAAGAAAGAAATCAATGGAGAAAATTGAATTAGAAGAAATTAAACCTTCAACAAGAAGATATCCATTTGTTAATTTTGATATTAATAGAGAAAATGGAAAAAAAGTTTTAATTGTTGAAGATCTTTCTTATGTTAATTCAGAAGGTGAAACACTATTTAAAAATGTTTCATTCAGAATAAATCCGCATGAGAAATTAGCGATTATAGGAAAAGATGATATATCTAAAACTAAGTTTTTAGATATTCTTGCTGGAAAAGAAAAACCTACGACTGGTACTGTTACTTGAGGAGATACAATTACTAGCGATTATTTTCCTTCTGATAATGCAGAATTCTTTGATAACGATTTAGAACTAATGGGTTGATTATCTCAATTCACTTCTGATAATGCAGATTCAAGAATGAGAACTTATTTAGGTAGAATGTTATTTTCAAATGATAATGTTTATAAAAAAGCTAAAGATACATCAGGAGGAGAAAAAGTAAGATTAATGTTTGCAAGAATGATGGTTAGAGAATCTAATTTCTTAATTTTAGATCAACCATTGAACCATTTAGATATTGAATCAATTTTTTCAACAATAAAAGGATTAAATGAATATAAAGGTGGATTAATTTTTTCAACATATAATAAAACCTTTATTTCAAAAGTTGCAAATGCTCTAATTGATATAGATGAAGAAAATCCAACTTTATTTAAAGGAACATTAGAAGACTATCTTATTTTTAGAAAAAATAAATAATGTTTGTATTACTTGATAAACCTTCTGGAATATCTTCTTTTAAATTTATAAAAAAATATTCTATAGAAAAAAATATTAAAAAAATAGGACATACTGGAACACTTGATCCACTTGCAAGCGGATTATTATTAGTTGCTACTGGTCAATCAACAAAATTAATTTCATATATTAATAATGAAACTAAAGAATATATTGCTGAAATGGAATTTGGTAAAAATACAACTACATATGATTCTGAAGGCGAAGTAACGTCTGTTTGTAATCAAGTGATAAACGAAGAAGATTTTAATAAAGTATTAAATTCTTTTTTAGGTAAATATAATCAAATACCTCCTAATTTTTCAGCTAAGAAAATAAATGGTAAAAGAGCTTACAAATTAGCAAGAGAAAATAAAGAATTTCAATTAAAAGCAAATGAAGTTGAAATTTTTAATATTGAAAAATTAGAATTTAATTTTCCTATTGCAAAATTTAAAGTAAAAGTTTCAAAAGGAACTTATATTAGATCTTTAATTGTTGATATTGCTAAAAAATTAAATAGCTGTGCTTTTATGTCCGGATTAAGAAGAACAATGATTGGAAATTTATCTATAGATGACATTGACAAAGATATTGATGTTTCAAAATTATTAGCTATTGAAACAGTTGATTTAACAATGGAACAATTATTAAAAATAAAACATGGAAGATCAATTAATTTAGAAATCATTAATAAAAAAATGGCACTATTTAATAACGAAATTGTAGCAATAATAGCTCCTAATAAAAATTTAGCTGTGCCAAAAAAGGTATTTAGTGAAATTATTGATAAAATAGAATATAACAATGGAAGTAATAAAGTTTAACTCAGATAAAAAAATAAATAATGTAACATTATTGCTAGGATCTTTTGAAACACTTCACATAGGACATAAAACTCTAATTGATGAAGCAAAAAAATATGATGATAAAGTTGCAATATTTACTTTTTCTAATTTTAAGGATTTGCCTAAACAATCAAATTCATTTAAATCTTTTACTTCTTTAGAATTGCATTTAGTAACATTAGCTAATGCTGGTATTGATTATGTAATTGTTGCTGATTTTGATGATTCATTTTCAAAAATTGAACCTGATAAATTTATTGAAATAATTAAAGAAAAAATTAATCCAAAAAGAATAGTAATTGGTAAAGATTATAAATTCGGATCAAAAGGAAAAGGTAATTTTCAATATTTAAAAGACAATTTTGAAAATACTATTGTCAAAGAAATATTTAAAATAAATAATAAAAAGATTGGAACAAACATTGTCAAAGAAGCGATTGAATTTGGTGACATTGATTTTTTAGAAAAAATATTAATTCAAAAATGAAGAATACCATCATTTACAGTTGATAACAATATTTTAAAATTTGATGATAATCAGCTTTTACCTCCGCCTGGAATCTTTATTGCAGAAATAATTTACAATGGCTTTGCATATCCGGCTGCAGTTCATTTAGATTTTGATGATATAAAAAAATCAATATTTAAAATCATTGATACAGATATTGATTTATCTGGTAAATATTTTGCATTACGAATATTAGCAAAATACAGATCTATTATTAAAGATTCACAAAATGGATTAATAGAATCTGATATTAAAAATATTAAAAAACATTTTATTTATTAAATTGTATCTAATATCAATAATCGATAAAAATAATATATAATTATTTAGCAAAATAGGTTATTCTGGATATAGACATCGTCCAAGTTTATATGTGGGTAACGAGAATTCATGGAGGACAAAATGTTAAATAAACAAGAAAAGCAAGAATTAACTAAAAAATTCGGTAATAATGATAAAAACACTGGTACATATGAAGTACAAGTTGCAATATTAACACACGATATTGAAAAGTTAAAAAAACACTTTGAAGTTAACAAAAAAGATAATCACTCAAAAAGAGGGTTTATTGCTAAGATTGAAAAAAGAAAGAAATTACTTTCAAAACTTAAAAGCGTTGATTTCGATAGATATTCAAAACTTATAAAAGAATTAAACTTAAGAAAATAAATAAATATAAAAAGACAACTAATAAAGTTGTTTTTTTAATGTAAAAGGAGTAAATATGAAAAAATATGATGAAATATTTGATTTTATAATTGAAGAAGATTCAAGACAAAGAAATACAATCGAGTTAATCGCTTCAGAAAACTTTGTTTCTAGAAATGTACTTAAAGCACAAGGAAGTATATTAACTAACAAATATGCTGAAGGTTATCCTGAAAAAAGATATTATGGTGGATGTGAAATTGTTGACAAAATAGAATCATTAGCAATAGAAAGATTAAAAAAACTCTTTAATGTTAAATATGCAAATGTACAACCTCATTCTGGTTCACAAGCAAACCAAGCTGCAATTATGGCTTTAATTAATCCTGGAGAGAAAATTCTAGGTATGTCTTTATCATCAGGTGGTCATTTAACTCATGGTTACAAAGTTAATTTTTCTGGAAAAATTTATGAAGGTCATTCATATGATGTTGATGAAAATGGATTCATTGATTATGAACACGTTAGAAAAAGAGCATTAGAAGTAAAACCACAATTAATTATTTGTGGATTTTCTGCATATCCAAGAGAATATGATTTTTCTAGATTTAAAAAAATAGCAGATGAAGTAGGTGCATATTTATTAGCTGATATAGCACACGTTGCAGGAATTATTGCAGTTGGAATGCACAATTCTCCAGTAGGTCATGCTCATATAATAACATCGACTACACACAAAACTCTTCGTGGTGCACGTGGTGGAATTATTATGACAAATGATGAAAAAATTGCAAAGAAAATAGACTCTGCAATATTCCCTGGAATACAAGGCGGACCTCTTGTTCATCAAATAGCAGGAAAAGCTGTTGCTTTTAAAGAAGCGCTTGAACCTGAGTTTAAAAAATACATTAAAAATGTATTAGATAATAACAACGCTTTTTTTAGTGAATTTAAGAAATTAGGATCAAAAATAATTACTGGTGGAAGTGATAATCATTTATTCACTATTGATGTTAAATCTGCTTATGGAATTACCGGAAAAAAAGCTACTGCTATTTTAGAAAAAGTAAATATAATAGCAAACAAAAATACAATTCCTTTTGATAAAGAATCTCCAGTAGTTACATCTGGTGTTAGACTTGGTACAGCTGCAATGACAACAAGAGGATTTGACCAAGATGCATTCATTGAAACAGCAAGAATAATGGATAGTGTT
Organism: Mycoplasma sp.; assembly: GCA_024721275.1. GTDB lineage: Bacteria > Bacillota_I > Bacilli_A > Mycoplasmatales > Metamycoplasmataceae > JAMPIX01. The sequence continues at coordinate 142,728 of JAMPIX010000002.1, read as the reverse complement.
TGAAGAGACGATTCAGAAGAAAATATTGAAAAATCTAAGCTAAAAGTTGAGGAATTAATTACTAAATATTCAGGTACTTTAAAAGAGTCTTTAAAGGACCTAAATAACATAATTAAAAAAATCATAAAATAATGAAAAACTCATACTAATTCAATAAAAAAGGAGTAGAATAATTATGGGTAGAAATAAAGCTATCTATTGCTGCCCAAAGGAATAGTATTGAGTAAATTACCAATGGAAAGAAAAATGTTAAATATTTCATTAATAATTTCTACAATAGGAATTATTATTTTTTCTTTTATGGGGTTTATTAATTGATCATTCTTATCAGGTTGAACTGTAGGAATAATTTTTGTTTTCATTATGTTATTTACAAATTCTATTTTCTTTAAAAAAATTTTTAATAAAAAAAGGACAAAATTGTTTGCTTTCTTATCAAGTTTTGTAAGATCTCTAACTGTTGCTTTAATTTTTGTAGGAATAATTTTTGCAATCATCTACATAGATGGTTATACAAAAAATCATGTTCTATTTAAAACAACAACTACTAGTGACTTATACGGACCTATTAATGTATTTACATTTTTAGGTGGAATTGGTGTTTATGGCTTAAGTACATTCTTAGCACATATATCTAAATTCAATAAGAATAATAACGAAGAAATGAAAAGGTATGAGTGAATTTGTAGATAATTTTAATAACGTTCAGCCACAGTTGGTTTCAATTGTTTTGGTTACTTTAATAATTACAATCTTAGCAATTGTAATTTATAAAAAAGTAAAAAATTCAGTACCAACTGAAGCACCAAGAGGTGTTGCTCTAATAGCTGAGCAATACGTTAGAAGTGTTGATGGGTTGATAAAATCAGTGGCAGGGAATAAACTATCACCAGTAACTCCATATATATTTACTTTATTATCATTTATGGTAGTAGGTAACTTAATGGGTCTTATTGGTTTTGAACCACCTAATAGTTCTTATTCAGGACCGTTAATATTAGGGTTGGTTGCTTGAATAGGAATTTTTGTTGTTGGTATTATGTATCATAAATTACGTTTCTTTAAAAAATATCTATACAATCCAGTTGAAATTTTAGGGCAATTCGCTCCTTTAATATCAATATCATTCCGGATTTTTGGAAATATGATAGGTGGATCAACAATCATGTATCTTTTCTATCATGTTTTCGGCTTAATTTGAGCAAAAATCCCAGTGATTGGTGAAGTTAATCTTCTAGGTTCCTTATTGGCACCGCCATTCCATGTTTACTTCGATTTATTTGATGGAATTATTCAAGGATATGTATTCACAATTCTTACATTGATGTATTGAGTATTGGAAACTGGTGAAGAAGAAGTCGAACATGCAAAAGAAAAGAAAACAAAGAAAATTGTCGTTTATCAAGAAAAACAAACAAAACAAAATGCTAATGTACAATTAGCTTAATTCAAAGGAGAAAAAAATGTTAAATATAACTGATGTTATTCATAGTGGTTTAAATTTAGCACCTGGTGTTAAAGATGGAACTACAAATGTTTCAACAGGTGGAGGTCTTGCTTACGGACTTTTAGGTGTTGGTGCAGGTCTTTCAATGATTGGTGCAGCTGGAGTTGGTATAGGTCAAGGGGTTGCAGCTGGTAGAGCAGCAGCAGCAGTTGGTAGAAACCCAGAAGCAGAAGCAAAAATAAGAACAATGATGATTGTTGGTTCAGCTATTGCTGAGTCTGCAGCTTTATATTGTTTAGTTATTTCAATCTTATTAATTTTCGTATTCTAATTAGAATATTTAAATTACAAAAAATAACAGATTCTAAAAAACAAATTCAAAGGAGAAAAAAATGATAGTACACGGAGTTAACGACGTAGCAACAGATATTGCTGAAAAATTTAAAGCATTATTTCCTGCTTGACCTACTGTATTAGCAACATTATTAGCTGTAACTGTTTTAATGGTTGTGTTAACAAAACTTGTTTGACAACCAGTTAAAAAAAGCATGAGAGACAGAACAAACTATATTCAATCTAATATAGATAATGCAACTAAAAAGAACGAAATAGCAACAAAAAATAGAGAAACTTCATTCGAGGAATTACGTATTTCTAGAGATGAAGCAGCGACTATTCTTTCAAATGCAAAATTAGAAGCAAGTAAAATAAAATATGAAGCTATTATAGAGTCTAAGAGAGTATCTGAAATAATGATGCAAGACGCTAAAAGTGAAATAGATCGTGAAAAACAATTATTTGCTCAAAATGCAAGAAAAGAGATTGTTGATGTAGCTCTTGAAGCGGCAAAGAAAATAGTTGAAAAAGAAGTTGATACAGCAGCTAATAAAAAAATTATCGAGGATTTTGTTAATTCAAATTTTAGTTAATGGAAAAATTCTTAGATAATTACGCAATAGCTATTTACGAAATTGCAGAGGAAACAAAAAAAGTTTCTTCTTATAAAAAACAATTAAGTGAATTAAAAAAAGCTTTTGTTAATAATCCTGAACTTGTAAAAATTTTAGAATCTTTAAATATTGAAAGAGATGAAAAGCAAGAAGTAATAAAGAAAGTTTTCAAAACAAAAATAGAAAAAAATATTTATAACTTTTTATTCTTATTAATAGATAAAAAAAGAATGCAATATATAGTTGATATATTAAATAAATCAATTGAAATGTTTAATAAGAAACTAGGTATCGCAGAAGGAATAGTTTATTCAGCTAAACCTTTAAAACCAACAGAGTTTAATCAAATCTCTAAAAAGGCAGAAGCCGTATTTGGTAAAAAAATTGAATTAGAAAACCTTATTGATGAAAGTTTAATAGCTGGAGTCAAAATCATTGTAAACGATGAAATAGTCAATGTTTCAATGACAGGAAAAATTGAGCAATTAAGAAATGAATTACTTAGAAAGAGAGAACAGTAAATGGCAGTAAAAGCAAGTGAAATAAGTGCTATTATTAAAGAACAAATCAAGAGATATGGAAGCAAAACTAAAACTGAAGAAGTTGGTACAGTACTAACAATTGGTGATGGTATTGCTTTAATCTCTGGATTAGACAAAGCGATGTTAGGTGAATTATTATTATTCCCTGGAAACGTTTATGGAATGGTTCTTAATCTTGAGCAAGATGCAGTTGGAGCTGTTCTGATGGGAAATCAAACAAATGTTAAAGAAGGAGATACTGTAAAAAGAACTAAGCGTATTGTTGAAGTGCCAGTTGGTGATGCATTGCTTGGTAGAGTTGTTAATGCTCTTGGTCAACCAATAGACGGCAAAAAAGCATTAAAAACTTCAAAAAATTCTGCAGTATTTAAAATTGCTCCAGGAGTTATGTCTAGAGTTAGTGTTAATCAACCTTTAGAAACAGGTCTTGTAGCAATCGATGCAATGATTCCTATAGGAAAAGGACAACGTGAACTTATTATTGGTGACCGTCAAACAGGTAAAACTGCAATAGCTATAGATACAATAATCAACCAAAAAGGTAAAAATGTTAATTGTGTTTATGTTGCTATTGGTCAAAAGAATTCAACTGTTGCTCAAGTTGTTGAACAATTAAAGAAAGCAGGTGCATTAGCTTATACAACAATAGTTTCAGCTACAGCTTCTGAATTATCACCACTTCAATATTTAGCTCCATATACAGGAGTAACAATTGCTGAAGAATGAATGGCAAATGGTAAAGATGTTTTAGTTGTATATGATGATCTTTCAAAACATGCTGTTGCATATAGAACAATGTCATTATTATTAAGAAGACCTCCAGGTCGTGAAGCTTATCCAGGTGATGTTTTCTACTTACACTCTCAATTATTAGAAAGAGCAGCAAGAGTTAATAAAGAATATGGTGGTGGTTCAATTACTGCATTACCTATAATCGAAACTCAAGCTGGTGATATTTCTGCATATATTCCTACAAATGTTATTTCTATAACAGATGGACAAATATTTACAAATACAGATTTATTCAATTCTAACCAAAGACCTGCTGTTGATGCTGGACTATCAGTTTCAAGGGTTGGTGGAGATGCTCAAATACCTGCTATTAAAAAAGTTACTGGTTCTTTAAAACTTAACTTAGCTTCATATTTCGAAATGGCAGCATTTGCTCAATTCGGATCTGACTTAGATGAATCAACAAGATTTACATTATCTAATGGTGTTAAAATTTTAGAAATTCTAAAACAAAAACAATATTCACCAATAGATCAAATAGATCAAGTGTTTGTTTTCATGACAGTTAAAGAAGGAATAATAAATCCTGTTCCTAAAGAATCAATAAGAAAATTTAGAGATGAATTAATTCAATTCTTTAATACAAATACAAAAGCAAAAGCTTTAAGAAAAGAAGTTGCTAAAAGCAAAAAAGTAGATGAAGCATTTACTAATAAAGCTAAAGCATTAATGGTTGACTTTGTTAAATCATTTATTAAAAATTTACAAGGATATGATCCTAAACAACATGATGTAATTCCTGGTTTAGAAAAAGCAAAAGGAAAAGATAACTAGTCATGGCTTCATTAGAAGAAACAAAAAGACGTATTAAGTCAGTAACTACAACAAGAAAAATTACAAAAGCTATGCAGCTTGTTGCTACTGCTAAATTAAAAAGAGCTAAAGATAATCTTGAAAATATTCAAGAATATTATTCAGCTGTTTATGATACGTTCCATGATTTATTATCAAATGTTGAAGATATAAAAAAATTATTATCAAATGATGGTAGCGATACAAAATTATTTATAGTAATTAACTCTGATTTAGGATTATGTGGAGGATATAACTCAAACATATTTAAATTAGTTAAACAAACTTCAAGTGCTAAGGATAAAATAATTTCTTTAGGATCAAAAGGGATAGGTCATTATAAAGCAATAGATAGAAAATTACAAGCTGAATTCCCTTCAGTAGGTGACCATCCTAATTACGAATATGCTTCAAAAGTTGCAATGACAGCTTTGGCATTATATAAAACAGGAGAAATTTCAGAAATTAATTTAGTTTATACAAAATTTATAAATTCAATTACTTTTGAACCAACTGTTTTAAAGTTACTTCCAATGGAAGAAACAAAAACTGAGAAAAAAACAAATGATGAACCTAAGAAATTAAAAGCTTTAACATCATTTGAACCAAATCCAGAAACAGTAGTAAAAAATTCATTACCATTATTCATATCATCAGTTATTTATGGAGCACTTGCAGAATCTAAAGTTTCTGAAATGTCTTCAAGAAGAACAGCAATGGAAAATGCTACAGATAATGCAGATGAAATAATAGAAAAACTAGACTTAGAATATAATAGAGCTCGTCAGGCAGCTATAACACAAGAAATTTCAGAAATAGTTGCTGGAGCTGAGGCAATATAAAGGAGAGAAATGAAAGAAACAAAAACAACAAAAAAGATATTTGCAAAAAAAGCTGTAGTTAAAAAAGATGCTGCACCTAAAAAAACAGTAGTTAAAAAAACAACTGCTACAAAACCTAAAAAAGGACAAATAGGAAAAATAGTTCAAATATTAGGTCCTGTTATAGATGTTAAATTCCCAAACAAACACCTACCAAAATTATTAAATGCTTTAAAAATCGAATATAAAGGACAAAAATATACATTAGAAGTTGCTCAACATATTGGTGATGATATTGTTAGAACAATTTCAATGGGTGATACTTATGGATTGGTAAGACATTTAGAAGTTGCTGATACAGGAGCTCCTATTTCTGTACCTGTTGGTAAAGCTGTTCTTGGTAGAATGTTTAATGTTGTTGGTGAACCAATAGATGAAAAACCTGCACCAAAAAATGCAGAATTAGCTCCTATTCACCGTCCTGCGCCAGCATATGATGAACAAAAAACAACAGCTGAGGTTCTTGAAACAGGAATTAAAGTTATTGATTTACTTGCTCCATATGCAAAAGGTGGAAAAGTTGGATTATTTGGTGGCGCTGGAGTTGGTAAAACTGTTATAGTTCAAGAACTAATTAACAATATTGCTACACAACATGGTGGACTTTCAGTTTTTGCTGGAGTTGGAGAAAGAACAAGAGAAGGAAATGATCTTTTCCATGAAATGATCGCTGCTGGAGTTCTTGATAAAACATCATTAGTTTTTGGTCAAATGAATGAACCTCCTGGTGCTCGTATGCGTGTTGCTTTATCAGGTCTAACAATGGCTGAGCATTTCCGTGATAGATTAGGACAAGATGTTCTTTTATTCATCGATAATATCTTTAGATTTACACAAGCTGGTTCAGAAGTTTCTGCTTTACTTGGACGTATGCCTTCTGCTGTTGGTTACCAACCTACACTTGCAACTGATATGGGTGCATTACAAGAACGTATTACTTCAACTAAAAAAGGTTCAATAACATCAGTTCAAGCTGTTTATGTTCCTGCGGATGATTTAACCGATCCTGCTCCTGCTACAACATTTACTCACTTAGATGCTAGAGTTGTTCTAGATCGTGGAATTGCTGCACTTGCTATTTATCCTGCTGTTGATCCATTAAATTCATCTTCAAGAATGCTTGATCCATTAATAGTTGGACAAGAACATTATGATGTTGCAATTGGAGTTCAAAATATATTACAAAGATATAAAGAATTACAAGATATTATTGCAATTTTAGGAATGGATGAATTATCTGAAGAAGACAAGAAAACAGTTAATAGAGCAAGACGTGTAAGAAACTTCTTATCTCAACCTTTCTTTGTTGCTTCTAAGTTTACAGGTAACCCTGGTAAATATGTAAAATTACAAGATACAATTAAAGGATTTAAAGAAATACTAGAAGGTAAATATGATTCATATCCTGAAGAAATTTTCAGAAATGCTGGAAGTATCGAGGATGTAGTTGAAAGAGCTAAAAAATAAATTATGGAAAATTCAAAACAAACTAGACTAAAAGTAATTACACCTAATGGAATATTTTTTGATGCGTTTGTTTCAATAGTTACTGTTGAAACTACTGAAGGAAAAATGGGTATTATGAAAAACCACATTCCAACAGTTGCTTCATTAACAATAGGTAGTTTAAATATTGAATTACCATCTTCAAAAGATTTTAAAGAATGTGCAATATCTGGCGGCCTTTTATATGTCGAAAAAGAAAAAGTTACAATTATTACTGATGATATTGTTTTCAAAAAAGATATTGATGTTGTTGCTAATAAAAATGAAGTTAAAAGATTGGAAACAATGATAAAACAAAAACAATCAGATTCAGAAATGATTAAGTTAGAATTGGCACTTTCCAAAAATCTTAATAAAATTAGAATTAAAGAAAAATAAGTTAAAAATATGAGGATCAAACTCATATTTTTTTTATAAAATAAAGAGAAAATAAAATATTAGTTGTATGTAATGTTGTGTGACAACAACATCTACAGTTGCGCTGGTATCTTACATAAATGTGAACAAACTGCTAACATTTTTATTTAACGTAATTTATTTTGCTAAAATTATATTAATGATTAAATATATAGTAAACCACGAAAGTAAATGAGCAGTAAAAAACGGTAAAGATACAAGACCAACAAAAATTTTAGATACACAAAAAGAAGCTATTCATTATGCAACATCATTAAATAATGCAACTTCAATTCTAGTACAATCAAAAAATGGAACTTTTAGAAAAATAAGTAAATGAGATGTTATGCCAACTCAAAAAATTGTTTAATTCCAAAGAAAAAAGCAACTAAAAAAGATACAACTAAAAAAGCAACAGCAACAAAGAAAAAAGCAACTAAAAAAGTTGCTCCTAAAAAGACAAAGAAAACTGTTACAAGAAGAAAAAATAACAAAATGCTTTTATATAAGTGTTAATTATTATTAAATTACATTAATTCTTTGCTAAAATTATATTAATGATTAAATATATAGTACACCACGAAGGTAAATGAGCAGTAAAAAATGGTAAAGCTGGAAGACCAACAAAAATTTTAGATACACAAAAAGAAGCTATTCATTATGCAGCTTCTTTAAAAAATGCAACTTCAATTTTAGTTCAGTCTAGAAGTGGGACTTTTAGAAAAATAAGTAAATGAGATGTTTTACCATCTAACAATACTTCTGGAATTAAAAAAACTGACTCTCAAAAATTAACAAGAGTTGTTATGCCAAAACTTTCATCAATACATACAGTTAAAAAAAGAAATCCAGAAACAATAAATAAACCTAAAAAAATAATTCCAAAACCAATTGTGGAAGAACCAAAAATAAATGTTGCTCCAGTTGCTGTGGAACCAAAGAATTTAGATACACAAAAAGAAGAAATATCTATGCCTGATATTGATAAATTAGTATTACCTGAAGATACTAAGAAAAGTGAAGTAACAAAAGATCAAATTAAAAACAAAGAAAACGAAACTCCTTTTGTTGTTGAACCTCCGATAAATAATGAAATCAATAGTAAAAAAACAGATGAAGAAAGAGAAGCGTTAAATAGCTTTTTAGGTTTAAATAAAGAAAAAGAAGATAAAAAAGATGAAGTTAATTTATATAATCATTTTGAAACAAAGAGTGAAAATGAATCAGAAAAAGATAGTTTAATTGTTTCTTCAACTTCTTTTAATAATGAAAAAGAAAAAAATGACATTAACAAAGATAATAAAAAAGAAGAATCTGTAATATCTAAAAAAGAAAAAAGAGCTCAAAAAGAAGCAAAAGCATCATCAAATGATTCTGATGATAAAAAAGAAAAAAAACATTTTCCTTTATGAGTGAAAATTGTTTTTTGAGTATTATTGGGAATTATAGGATTAACTATTATTTTTGGAATATTAGTTTCAACTAATGTTGGATTTGCTGTAGATATATATGATAAATTACCATCATGATTACAACTTTTTGCATAATTGATTAAAAATTACAATATAATCATATTTAATCGTGTCAATAAAAGTAAAAGATTTAACTGTTACATTTGGTGAAAAAGTTGCTGTTAATAATGTATCACTTGAATTTAAAGAAAATAAAATAACCGGTTTAATTGGTTTTAATGGATCTGGAAAAACTACTACTTTTAATGCACTTGCTGATTTTTTAGTTCCAAAGAACGGGACTATTTTATATAATGAAAATAAAATAAATTGAAAAACTAAGAAAATGATTTCTTATTTATCTGCAGAAAAAGAAAGTAAAAATCAAGAAGTTGTGATTTCTTATTTACATCATATATCAAATTTATATGGTTACAAGTGATCAGATGGTAAAAAGAAAATTTATGAATTAACAGAGAAGCTAGAATTTACTGAATTTATAAAAAAACAAATAAGAAAGTTATCTAAAGGTAATCAACAAAAAATAAAAATAATAGTTGCATTGTTGAATCCTAATATTAAATATTTATTTTTAGATGAACCTTTTGATGGATTAGATCCTTTAATGGTTAAAGTCATTGAAAGAATGATTTTTGAACTTAAAAAAGAAAAAAAATTAACTGTAATAATAACATCTCATAGAATGGATGTTGTTCAGGAAATGTGTGATGAATTTTATATATTAAAAGACGGAGTATTAATTAAAGAAAAAAATAGCGATGATAAAAGTATTACTATTCTTGTTAATGATGATATAGATATTTCAAAATTAAAAGAAAACAAAAATGTTATTGAAATATTTAATAATGAAAATAAAGAATATTCAATCAAAATTAAAGGTATTGAACATTTTAAAGAGATCAATGATATTTTATCTAAAGATAAAAAATATGTTTATTCTTCATTACATAAGGCAAGTATTTCTGAAGAATTTTATAAGGGGTATAAAGATGGAAAGTAAATTATTGTTCAAGGATTGAAGACTAGTTCTAGTTTCTGAAATTAAAAATGTTTTTTCTCCGATTAATATTTTAGTAATTTTAGTATTAAATTTATTAATACTTCCTCAAATTTTGCTTCAAAATTCTGATAATTTCTCTGGATTAAAAATTGTTGACTATGCAATTGGTCTTGGTGCATCTTATTCAATGGGTGCTACTTTATATAAACAAATGGTAGATAAAGCATCAATAGACAAAAATATCATTTCTTTTTTACGTTTTCCAGAAAGAAAAGTTTTATTTTCTAAATTATTTGCTTCAACTCTTTATGCGCTTTCAATAGTTTTTGTTTCATTTATACTTTCAATAATTACTTATTCAGTTAGAGAAGGTCAATTAATAAGTGTCGGTGAATGAGGAAGAGCAATTTTATTTTGTTTTTGTTTCATGATTATGATATTTTTTATTATATTTTTAGCAAGAACAATGCTTGCACTTCCATTTTCTAAACCTACAACATATATTTTAGCTGGTGTTGTAATAACTTTTACTGCTGTATTATTTTTAATAATGTCATTTATTTCATACGTTCCTATTGTAAATACATGATTAAAAGATAATATGGTTGTTGTAGCAAGTATTCCAATATTGAATATAGCTAGTTTTAATTTATATTTCCAAAATATTTATGATCAAATTTGAACAACATTTCCAGAATTAGTTTATATGATAACAACAATAATTGTATTATTTGAATTTTCTGCTAAAAAAATAAAAACATTTTTAGTTGTTTAAATTACTTTTTTCATTTAATCTATTAATAATATTTTGATGTGGAAATAAATTATAGTTTTCATGTTTATACAATCAAACTAAAGTAATGTAGTTAACCAAGAATATTGCATCATCAAGCTTTTTATAATCTAATTTTCCAAATTGTTTTAATACAAATTCTTTTTCTTTGTCGTTCAATTGAGATCCTTCCATTATATAAGCTATATCTCAATATCTATCTCCCATACATGCAAATTCGAAATCAATTAAATAATCTTTTTCATTTGTAAAAATAAAGTTTAGCAATCAGGGATCATAATGAATAGGTGTATCTTTTGATAATTTTTTATATCTATCTATTGCTTCACTATACATATTGTTTATTTCTTTAGGCATTACATTTTCATTTAATTTGTTAGCTAATTCAATGTAATTATCTATTATTTCCTTTATATCAATTTCAGGAAATTTCAATTTACTTTTATGCAGTTTTTTTAATATTGTACAAGCTCTAATAATCTTATCTTCTTTAGAAATGTCATCTTTTGATGCATCTATAAATTCTCATAAATTATAATTTTCTTTACTTTCAATTAATTTTGGAACGTGCTCAAATTCATTTAATATTTGATAATCAATTTTATGATTAAAACCATTAAATTTTTTAAATTGTAAAAACATTTTTTTATCATCGAAAGTAATTATAAAAGACTCGTTTGTCAATCCAGAAATATTTTCCATTTTTTTTGGATTATATTTCTTTTTTCATTCTTCTACTTTTTTTATCATAATTACAATTATATATTTAAACTAATTATTAGTATAATTATTAAACAAATGAATAAAAAATATGATCACATTGAAGTTGAAAAAAATAAACATAAAGAATGAATTGATTCTTGTTTTTTTTCAAAACATGATGATAAAACTAAAAAACCTTTTACAATAATACTTCCGCCACCAAATGTTACAGGTAAATTACACATTGGTCATGCTCTAGATTCTTTTATACAAGATACAATTATTAGATACAAAAAAATATATGATTATGATGTTTTATTTTTACCTGCAATGGATCATGCCGGAATAGCAACACAAGCAAAAGTAGAAAATAGACTTTGAGATGAATTTGGTAAAAAAAGAAGTGATTTTACAAGAGAAGAATTTTTGCAAAAAGTTTGAAATTGAAAAGATGAATTTTCAAACACAATAAAAGAACAATGAGCAAAACTTGGTCTTGCATTAGATTATACTGGTGAAAGATTTACACTTGATGAAGAAGCAAATAATGCTGTAAATAGTGTTTTTATAAAGTTATACAACGACGGATTAATATACAATGGTTTTAGACCTATAAATTGAGATGTCACATTACAAACAGCTGTTTCTAATATTGAGTCAATTCCAAAAGAAACAAAATCTAAAATGTATTATTTTAAATACTTTTTAGAAAATTCTAATGACTATTTAGTTGTAGCAACAACAAGACCGGAAACAACTCCTTCTGACGTAGCGTTGGCAATTAATCCAAGTGATGAGAAAAATAAAAAATATATTGGTAAAAAAGCAATATCAATTTTTTCTAAACAGCCGATTCCGATAATAGCTGATGAAAATATTGAACCAGATTTTGCAACAGGAATAATGAAAGTTTCTGCACATGCTGAAATGGATATACAAATTATTAAAGAAAATAATTTAGAAATAAATGAATCAATTGATAAGTTTGGTAAAATGAATCATTTTGCAAATGAATTTGAAGGAATGGATCGTTTTGAAGCAAGAGAAGCTATTGTTAATAAATTCGAAAAAGAAAACTTAATTGAAAAAGTTGAAGCCATTGTTAATAATGTAAAGTATTCAGAAAAGACAGGTTCAGTTATAGAAACAATAGTTTCTAAACAATGATTTGTAAAAATGGATAAATTAGCTAAGCTTTTATTGGATGATTTAAATTCAAAAGATAAAGTAAAATTCTTTCCTCCTAAATTTGAAAAAACATTAACTAGATGAATGGAAAATGTTTATGATTGAACAATATCAAGACAACTTTGATGAGGTCATAGAATTCCGGCATGATACAAAGGTGAAGAAGTTAAAGTTCAATTAGAAAGTCCCGGCAATGATTGAAAACAAGATGATGATGTTTTAGACACTTGATTTTCATCTGCATTAGCTCCTTTTGCATTTTTAGGTTGACCAAATAATGAAGAAAAATTAAATAGATATTATCCAACAAATCTTCTTGTTACAGGTTACGATATTATCTTCTTCTGAGTTGCAAGAATGTATTTCCAGGGATTATATTTTCAAGGAAAGAAACCATTTAACGATGTTTTCATTCATGGTTTAGTAAGAGATTCTCAAGGAAGAAAAATGTCTAAATCATTAGGAAATGGAATAGATCCAATTAAATTAATTGATGAATATGGTTCTGATGCTTTAAGATGATATTTATTAACAAATACTTCAGCAGGACACGATATAAGTTTTTCTAAAGAAAAGTTATCATCTGCATGAAATTTAAATAATAAAATATGAAATATTTCAAGATATATAATAATGCTAAATGATAATTTAACTACTGAAATAAATGATCATGATAAATGAATAGCAAATAGATTAGCTAATCTTCAAAAAGAAATAGATATTCATATTAATAATTATGAGTTTACTTTAATAGGAAAATTAATTTATAAATTTGTTATTAATGACTTGTCTTCTTGATATATTGAAATGTCAAAAGCTAATCCAAATAAAGAATTTGCAATAAACCTATTATCTAATTTTATGATATTGCTTCATCCATTTTTACCTTTCTTATCAGAAGAAATATTTACAAGAATAAATAATAAAAGTGTATTAGAAAAACCAATACAAGAATTTGATACTTATTCAAAAACAGAGTATATTGATGACGTTATTCAAGTAGTATCTAAAATAAGAGAATATAGAAGTAACTTTGGAATTGCAAATAAAATAGAAATTAATTTTTCAAGTTCAAAAGAATTAAATGATAAAGCTCAAAAGCTAATTTTAAAAATGACAAACTCAAAAATAATTAATGAACTTGGTAATGCTTTAATTCAATTAGATGGATTTAGTATAAGAATACATCAAGATCAAAAACAAATTGATCAAGAAAAAGATAGGTTATTAAAATTAAAGAAAACTCTAGATGGAGAAATAAAAAGATCAACAAATATTTTAAATAATAGTTCTTTTGTAGCAAAAGCACCAAAAGAAAAAATTGAATTAGAAAAGAAAAAATATAATGAATACAAAGAAAAATTAGAAAATGTATTAGAGGAGTTAAAGAAATATGATTAATGTAGTTTTATACAATCCAGAGATATCACCAAACACAGGAAGTATTATAAGAACTTGTTTTGCAACAGGAGCAAAATTACACATTATAAAACCAATACCGTTTGAATTAGAACCAAAGTGAATGAAAAGACCAGGAGCTGGTAAAGTTCTTTCAGACATTGAGCATGAAGTTCATGATTCTTATGAAGAATTTTTAAAACTGTATAAAGATGAAGTTATTTATTATGTAACTAGATATGCACAACAATATCATTCAACACCTGATTTTTCTAAATATGAAGATAAAGATATATTTTTAATGTTTGGTAGAGAAAGCACGGGAATTCCAAAAGAAATACTAAGAGAAAAAATTGATTATTGTTTACGTTTTCCTATGGTTCCAGAATCTAGATCTCTTAATTTATCAAATTGTGTAATGACAATGATATATGAAGTTCACAGACAAACTGGTTATAAAGGATTGTCACAATTTGAAGTTCAAAAAGGTAAAAATTGACTTTTAGAATAGCAAAAATTAATAAAGTTGTTTTATTTAACTTAAAATAAGTTAAGAAAAATTATTATATTTTTTAGTTTATTTTGTTGCCTTTTCTATGTGTATAATTAGAGTGTAAAACATAAGAAGGAAATAAATATGAAAAAGAAATTTTTATTAGGACTTGGTTCCTTATCAATATTAGCTACAGTAGGATCGGTTGCAGTTGTTGCATCGTGTGGTGACAAAGAAACAGATCAAGACAAAGTAAACTCAATAACTCAAACAATGGTCTTAAGTGCTTTGAAATTAACTCCACAAGCAACAACTATGCCTAGTGATGTAGTTGAGCCAAAAGGAAGTAGTTTAGAAAACTTAACTATTAATGGAGTTTCTGGACTTTCAATAACTATCTCAAACTGAACTCCGAATGATAGCGTTGGAACATTAGCATTTAATGTAACTATTTCAAAAGATGGGATAAATGAAGTTCCTAAAGAAATAAGTTCTTCTGGTTGAAAAACTGGTTCAAATCCCGCTAATGAACAAGCTATATTAAATTCTATAACAGGCGATGATCTTCTTACAAGTTTAAAAGTAACACCAGATCCAACTGTTTTTCCACCTGATTCATTCAGTAAACTTACAACCGTATCATTAGAAAATTTAACTGTTAAAGGTGTAGAGGGATTAAAAGGAGAACTAACTCCTGGTTCTTATCAACCTGATAACGATTTAGGAGCTATTAGTTTTTCTTTTACATTATCAAAACCAGGTTTAACTTCAAAAACAATTAATGTATCTAAAAATGGCTGAATAACAACATCTAAAAATGATTCAAGAATAATTCAAGCTGCAACAACTCAACAATTAGCAACAGCATTAAATATATCTCTTCCAAATCCTGATGGAAGCACGATAGTTCCAAGTAATCCACCACAGCCACCAGCGATAGTTGAAGTAAGAAGTAGTCTAGGTGTTTCAAGAGATTTAAAACCTGCTATTTCAAATTACAATGCAGATACACAAAAAGGTATTATGACATTTGATGTTACTTTTATAAAAGACAATTCAGCATTAAATCAAACAATGCATTTTTCACTTGATGGTTTTAATAAAGCCGGTGCAGAAACAGATCAATCAAAATTAAATGGTATTACTAGTGCGATGCTTAAACCGTTATTTACAACAATAAATCCAAATAATAGTACTTTCCCAAGTGATGTTCCAACACCACCGGATAAAGTAATGCAAACACTTAATAATCTTGATGGATTAACTGTTTCTTTATCTGCATCACAACTTACAAATGATGATACAGGTACATTAGTTTTTATAGCTACAATTTCAAAACCTGCTTCTGGTTTAACTGATAAAGTTATTGATTTAACTTGAAATAATTGAAAAACTACTAATGAAAATGATCAAAATATTTTAAATGGATTTTCTATACCAACAATTAAATCTACAATTCAAAAAGCTGCACCAGATTATGATCCAACAACAAATAACCAACCAGCTCCAAGTTCAGCTCCTACAATAACTTCTTTAGATTTAACTGAAGGACAAAATACAATGAATGGAATAAATGTTGCTTTTTCAAATTATGTATCATCTGTTTCAGCAGGCACAGTTTCATTTGATGTAACACTTACAAAAGAAGTTGGTTCGCTAAATAAAACAACAATAAGACGTACTGAATCAATCTCTATTGATGAATTTAATAAAAATGGTCCAATAGATCAAAATATTTTAAATGGACTTACTAGCGATCAAATGAAAACACTTCTTGGAATTCAACCTGATCCTACTGTATTTCCAACTGCTGCAGTTTCTGGAATTACAATACCACCTACTATAAGTGTTGCAAGCATAAGTGGTAGTGTTAAAGTTATGATTAATGCTCAAGCAACTCCAAACGACAATGATGGTTCAATAACATTCCATTTAGTTTTAACTGCGCAATCAACTGCAAGAGTTGAAGAAGATTATAAAATTTCTGGTTGAAATCAAAAGCCTGGAATTTATTCTCAAGATGGTTATAAATACGGTGCAGCTGATCAAACAATTTTAGAAAATGTAAAAAATATAGCTAGAACAAATACAACTAATGGATATGCAATAACTGCAATGAAAACTAATGATGATGCAATTAAAAATCTTTCTGGATATACAGGAACAGCTCCTGAAACAGTAATGGTAGTTCCACCTGAACTTAATTTACCTACAACAATTCCTGCTGAAGGTTCAATATTCTATTACAGCTGAACTGTTGATATACCATCGATGGATAGTTGAGGAACAAAAGCAGATTTTGATGGATCAAACAAAGATACTTCAAAATATCAAATGACAACTTAATAGATTATTAAAAATTAAAATATCAAATCATAAATATACTAATTTCTAGTATATTTTTTTATTAAGCAAAAATTTAATTTTGAGTAAAAATAAATTAAGAAAATATGTCAATAAAATCAAGCAAATTAAAAAGCATATTCCCTTTATAAACAATGAAAATATTATAATTACAGTAATTAAATAATATAAAGAGGACATTTAAATCATGAAAAGAAAAATAGCATTAATATTTGGAACACTAGCTGTAACTGGGACAGTAGCTACTATTGCATCTTGTGGTTCTCGAAAACATTCAGACGATGGAGAAAATTATGATTGAAGTCTATTATCATATGAAGATAAAGACAAATATAATAGCATTAGTAGTGATGACATTTTACAAGCGCTTCAATTTATTCCTAGTGAAACAACATTGCCAGGTTCTCTTCCAAAAATTACTTCAGTTAAAAATTTAACAATTAATGGTGTAAAACATGTTAATCTTGAAATAAAAGATTGAGTAGTATCAGATCAAGAAGGAACTATTGGTTTCGGTGTTTCATTATCACTTGGAAATGATATGCCAACAAGAGTAATTTATATTAAAACTTCAGGTTGAGATACTATACAAAAAGCAGATAAGAGAAGAAGGCAAGAATTGTTAGATAATATTCCATCACATGATATTTTAAACTTATTTAGAATTCCTAGAGAAAACACAAAAATTCTACCTTCGTTAGTAGCTAAGCCTTCTAAAACTATATTAGAAAATAAAACTATAACTATATTAAAAAATAAAATGGCAACTAATTTAAGTGATATCAATTTAGCAATTATTTCTTGAACACCAAATGATACTGCAGGAACTTTAACAATTAAAGTTACAGTTAGCAAACCGAGTTTTAAAGACAAGACATATACTATTGTCACTCACTGAAAAACTAAATCATCACATCGTTAATAATGCTTCAAAATTAGTTTTTAATTTAAAAAAATATTGATAATAACAAAAAAATAAAAGTATATTTTTTCATATAATTTATAAAAAAAATAATAAAAATATCAATAAAAAACAATCAATAGTAAGAAGTAAATACTCTTAAAATTTTTTCAAAGTGATATACTACTTATATATTTAAAGTAAACAAGATGGAGGTATGTAAATCATGAAAAGAAAAATAGCATTAATATTTGGAACACTAGCTGTAGCTGGAACAGTAGCAACAGTTGCATCATGTGGATCTGGTTGAGGTTCAGGCGATGAAGGTACCACCAATGGTAACGCTCAACAATCATCAATAATAGATAAAATGAATTTTGATAATATTGATAAAGATTCTATTTTAAAAGCAATCCAAATCACTCCAAGTGAAATAGTAGTACCAAGTTTATTTAAAAAAATTGAATCGGTTAAAGATTTAACAATTAATGGTGTAGAACATATTGATATAGAAATAACAAATTGAACACCATCAGATGAAAACGGATCATTAAGTTTCCATGCTAAATTATCAACAGAAGATAATTCTTCAACAAAAGAGGTTGATATCACAACTTCAGGGTGAGAGACAGAACTTAAAAAACAAAAAAGAGAAAAGCAAAAATTATTAAACAACATTCCTTCACAAGACATTTTGAAATTATTAAATGTTCCAACAGAAGATTCAAATCTTTTGCCTTCATTAGTGCCTAAACCAACTACAACTATATTAAAAAATAATGAAATAAATAATCTAAATGGTGTTAATTTAGAACTTTTTTCTTGAGCTCCAAATGATAATGCAGGAACTTTAGTAATTACAGTTAAAGCTAGCAAAATAAATTTTTTAGACAAAACATATAGAATTGTTACTCATTGAAAAAATAAAAGTGGATACGAACAATATAAATTAACAAATCTTTTACCTTCAAAAGTTTCAACATTATTTTCAAGTTCAGTACCTAAAGAAAAATTGCCATCTAAAGTTGTTTTACCTCAAGATTTACCATCTCTTTCAATAGATGGTGTAGATAATGTTTTAATTACACCTGTTACAGGAACAATACGTGCTAATGATGCAATTGGTACATTGGCTTTTGATGTTACTCTTCATAAAGATGGATTAACAGATGTTACAAAAACAGTAACATTAGGTGGATTTAAATCATTAACAGATGTTAAACAAGAAAAATTAGATAGTATTTCACCAACAGATGTTATTTCTAAAATTAATTTAAGTCCAGATTCAAGCACATTTGTAGGTAATGTTCCTCAACCAGCTGATCTTACAGCTCAAACTATAGGTGATCTTGATGGATTAAGCATTGCTATAACTAATTGAAATGCTGCTACTGATACTGGAATAATTACATTTGATGCTACTATAAGTAAAAATGGATTAACACCGAAAAGAATATCAGGTATAACTTTAGGAACAGCAAGTAATCACTGACGAACAACCGCGGAAGCAATAAAAATTGTTGATCAACCAAAATTAAATAATATTGATCTTACAACTATATTAAGTAAATTAGGAATTGTTCATGACGAACATACACTTCCTAGTGCTTCTGTTTTAGATGGACATAAAACTGCTACTATTCCAGCTGCAGAAACACATACAACTAGTGATATTACAATAACTGTTGATTCATATAATGCAAATCCAGCTAATGGTCATTTAAATATAAATGTAACACTTTTTGCACCTGGTTTAGATCCTGTTGTTAAAACTAATCTTGCTACAGGGCAATGACAAACTCAAACAGAGCATAATCAAGCTTTACTTCATAAAATAACAAAAGCGCAAACAAAAGAAGCGATAATGACTTTATTAACAATTGATAATAGTGTTCCTGTTACTGCAATTCAAAAACCAAATGTAAGTAATTTAAATCAAATAGGTGATGCTAATGGAGTAAACATTGAAATTACAACATGAACACCAAATGCAAATGATGGAACAATTACCTTTAGCGCAACAATTACTAAAGGTAGTGAAACGAAAACAATAGATGACATAAAAATAGGAACAGCAAGTAATCATTGACAAACAACAGCAGAAGCAACAACTCTTGCAGAGCAAGCAAAATTAGATAGTATTGTTGAATCTGATGTTAAATCATTATTACCATCAATAACAATAGTTAATAGCGTTAAAGCGCCAACTATTCCACCAGCTGATCTTACAGCTCAAACTATTGCTGGACTTGATGGATTAAATGTTGCTATAACTAATTGAAATGCTGATGATACTACAGGAATAATTACATTTGATGCTACTATAAGTAAAAATGGATTAACACCGAAAAGAATATCAGGTATAACTTTAGGAACAGCAAGTAATCACTGACGAACAACCGCGGAAACAATAAAAATAATTGATGGAATAACAGAACAAAATGTTATTGACTTTTATACTAGTCTTGGATTAAATTTACAACCATCAGCACGTACATATTTAGAAGATTTATGATTAGGTAATTATGCTGGAGTAAAAAATTATCCTAAACAAGGTATTACAGTTAAAATAGAAATAATAAAATTAAATCTTCATCCTGATACTGGAAAAATCGATTTCGGAGTGAGAATATGAATAGATGGATATCTTTCAAAAATAATAGACAATATTTCAATTGGTACAGATGATAACCATTGACATACAGGATTCAGAGTTTCTATCGGTCATGCTAAAGGTCTTGCTGAAAATTATTTTAATTTACTTTCATCATCTGATGATAATTATCTTCAAGTTCGTCAATTAGGTTCACATAAATATGATGTTCCTATGAGTAATTTTGAACCTTCTGAATCAGAAAAACAAGCTATTTCTGCAAGTGACTTTTTACAAACACTTAAAAATTCACATGCTTACGAGATTGACACTCCTGAAACAGCATCACAAGAAGCTATTTTTTCACATCATGGGGTTAATTATTTAAGAATAGAAACATTTGCTGATGATATTTCTGGAAAAGCTTATTTTATATTTAGAAGAATAGGGAATGAAGGTACTCAGTTTACTGAAAAAATGCCAAGAATTGTACTTAAAGAAATTGATGGTTTTAGAAGACTTGATAGAGATCAAATGTTAGAAGAACAAAGATTAAAAAGAGTTTCTGATTTCAAGAAACAAAATGATTTTCTTCAAAATCTTAATATTAAAAATCAATTTGCAGCTTCCTTTTTAGGCAGTTCAGCTGAAAATACTGATTTTTATAGAAGAATTCATTCAAGTGATATTCCTTCAATAGCGTTGAAAAATTTAATTCATGATGGTTATTTTGGGACAGCTGAATCACCAACAAAAACACATGACTTTGCTTATGTTAGTGATGATAAGAATATTACTTATTTAGCAACATTCTCAAATTTTGAAAGTCATGATGAATTAGGAACAATAACTGCTGATGTTCATATTGTTGAACCTATTACAGGTGCTCAAAGAGATATAATTGGCTTTACAATAGGCAGATACAATCCTTTTATATCAGTTGGTTCAAAAATTACTAAATACTATGTTGATAGTCATGCATCTGATGATTCAATAAATACTGATTTAAGTTCAAAAATTAGCTTATACTTCTCTAAACAACTTGCTTACTATAATGATTTAAATGATGCAAGAAATTATTTAATTAATACTGCTCCAAAAGATATTCATGTTTCTGTAGAATCATATGGAATAGAATTATCAGATCCTGCTCCATCTTCAGGTACAATTGATTCAGCTAAACCAGCAAATATGCGTATTAGTTTTGCTAATGTAACACCTAATATTGCAGATGGTTCATTAACTTTCGATGTTCATATTTCTCCTCTTGATGGAACCTCTAGTTTTGATAGAGATTTACATAATGTTAGAATATTAATAAAAACTACACAAAGCTTTTATTTAAAAAATGGAGTTAGAGTTACCGATGATACAAATAGACAATTAGCTGATTTAATAAGTGGTATTGATTTTACTCCAATAAGTAATAATTATGCTTTAACTTTAAGTGGTGAATTAAGTACGTTTGATCATGTATTACCAGGAATAACAATTACCGATGATAAAAATGCTGCTCCTGAAGCACCCAATAATTTAAATGATTTATTATGAAATGAATATAGAAATGCAGGAAGACAAATAAAAGCAGCAACTTTTTTTGTATATAAATTAACACAAGATGTTCCTGATCAAGATTCTTGACCTACAGGTACTGTAAATCCAGTTGCTGGAACAAATTCATATAAAACAACAACAACAAATGAATTTGGAATTTTAATGTATGCAAATGGTGCATGAAGAACTGTTTCTAAGTTTTCATTAAGAAATATTGCTCAAGCAGATGTTCAAGCAGTTCAAGCGATAACAACGGCAGCAGGGTAATCATTACAACAAACTAGTTCATCAACAAGTACAAGTACACAACCTACTACTTCTGTACCAGCCGTTCCAGTAGTTAAAGATGGTTTCTATACAATGGCCGGAGTTAAAATGAACTCTAGAGCTGAACAATTTGCTACACAATTAGCTGCACTTCCTATGACATCAGTAAATGGAGATTACTCTAAAACTACTGAATCAAGTAGTGATAGTGGTCAAGCTAATTTACCAGGTTATACTGCTGCAGAACTTTCTGATGTAGTTCCAACTGAATTAGGACTTACTCCAGCTGATATAGCAGATGGCATAGTTGTTTATAAATGAGCTCATGAAGTTACAGGTCAAGAATCTTGACCAGCTGGTACACAAAATCCAACTCCAGGAACAGGTTCATATCAAATGACAACAACTGAAGATTATGGCGTAATTGAAAATATTGGTGGAACTTTAAAAATAGTTGCTAAATTCTCAAAAAGAGTAGTTCCTACACAAAGCAATTAATTGAAATTATTATTTTAAAACATAAAACAAGAGGAAACTCTTGTTTTTTAAATTCATATAGAAGAATTAAAAATTTAAAATGATATAATCAATTTAAAAATGATTTTTAGGAGAAACAAATGAAAAAGAAATTTTTATTAGGATTAGGATCGCTATCTATATTAGCAACAGTAGGAACGGTTGCTGCTGTTGCTTCATGTGGAGAAAGTAGTGAATCAGATCAAGATAAGTTAGATGCGATAGATCAAACAATGGTTTTAGATGCATTAAAAATAACAGTAAATTCAAAAGAACAAGCATCAAGTGTTAAAGAACCTACAGGAAGTGAAATAATTGATTTAACAATAAATGGTGTATCTGGAATTAAAATAGTAATAAGTGATTGAACGGCTGATGATTCAACTGGTACATTATCATTTACTGCTTCAGTTGCAAAGGAAGGTCTAAATTCAAATAATGTTAATGTTAGCTTAAATGGTTGAATGACTTCTACAACACCAAATACTGATCAAACTAAAATGAATGAAATTACGCAAGATCAGCTTCTTACTGCTTTAGGTGTTGATCCATCTAAAGATGTTCTTCCACCAGCTACACAAGATGCTATGTTGAAAGGAAAACCATTAACAAGACTTACGATGAATACAGTAACTGGGCTTACAGTTGTAATTAGTGATTACGTAGCAACACCAGATACAGGATCTGTAACTTTTAAAGCAGTAATTAGTAAAACTGATTTAACCTCAAAAACATTAAGTGTTGATTTATCTAATAGATGAGAAACAACAGCCCAAGGGGAACAAAAACTAGTTGATGATGCTACAGATCAACAAATAATAACATTGTTTGGTCTAAATCCAACTCCTACTACAAATGTTCCTTCTGTTGCTCCGTCTCTTTCAGGTTCAAATAATACTTTAAATGGTGTATCAGGACTTGCAGCGGTAGTTGATCCTAGTTCTTTCCATAGAGATATGGTTAATGGAGCTATTGAATTTACAGTTACATTTTCTAAAACAAGTGTTTCTTCTGTACATAATGTACATGTTATAGGTTATAAAAAAACTCCGGTAAAAACTGATCAAGATAAAGTAAATAGTGTCTCACCTAAACTTGTTTTAGCTAAATTTGCAGGTTTTGTGGCAAGCAATAGTACTTTACCAAGCGCTGCTCAACTTCCAGCAGCATTAACCGGCCAAGAATTAGCAGGTGTAACTGGATTAACATTAACACCTAAAGCTGTTCCAAATGGAGCTGATGATGCAAATGGTAGTTTAAGTTTTCAAATTGTAATAACTGGTATAACAGGTCCTGGTGCCGCACCAATCACAAAAGATGTAACAGTTACTCGTTGACAAACAACAGATAAAGCAGATACTGCTAAATTAACAGCTGTTAGTCAAGCTGACATTCTTACTGCTTTAAATATCAACCCAGTTGATACTACACTTGCTGAAACTGCTGCAGCTACATGAGATACAAAATTAAAAACAGGAGTTGTTTTACAAAACCCTCTTGCTGGTGTAAGTGGTGTTAGAGTAACAGGAAGTGCTAATGGTTCAAATGTAGATGGTTCAATAACATTTGATTTAACCTTTACAAAAGGTGCTAATGTTTCTGTTCATAGAGCGCTTCCAGCAATTAATGGTTGAAAAACTAATGCTGCACAAGATCAAGAATTATTACAAAATGCAACTATTGATCAAGTATTTTCAGCATTAAATTGACATAAAGATCCAAATCAATTAGCATCTGATGCTGCTTTTGCATTTGCTCTTATGGGATCAGGTGTTACAAATAAAACAATAAATACAGTAACAGGAGTAAGAGTAGATGTTACTACAATTGGACATGATGCTACAGGAATGATTGATTTTAATTTTACATTCACAAAAGGAAGCACTGTTGTTCATAAACAATATACTGGTATATCTGGTTGACAAAGCACTACTCAAAAAGAGCACAAAACTGTTAGTGATTTTGTAACATCAGGAGGACAACTATTAATAGATGCAATGCAGACAGCTATAGGTTTTACTTCTCCTGCTTCTGATGGAACAACAGCATTACCAGCATTAACAGATTTTAATGATAAAACTGTAACCGGTCAAGAAATTAGTGGTGTTACAGGATTAAAAATCGTTACATCAAATGGAAGTATAGATACATCAAATGGTTTAATTTCATTTGATTTCTCTATAACAAAACCCGATTCTTCTGATTTTACTGCAATAACTGGCACTTTACAAGTGACAGGTTATGCACCAGTAGTTAAAGATGGTTTCTATACAAAAACCGGAGTTAAAATGACATCTTCACAAGAAGCGATAGCCACAAGATTAGCAGCAATGACTACAACAGCAATACCTGGAACAGATTATTTTAAATCCACAATAAAACCAAATATAGATCCTGGTGCAGCTACTTTACCAGGAGATGTTGCTAGAGGATTTACAGATCTAATTCCAAGCGAATTAGGATTAACAGCTGGATCTGATGGTTTTACCCCTGGAAAAATGGTTGTTTATAAATGAGTTCATGAAGTTCCAAATCAAGAATCTTGACCAGTTGGTGCAAGACCAATTCCAGGAACGGGTTCATATCAAATGACAACAACTGAAGATTATGGTGTAATTGTTAATATTGGTGGTTCATTAAAAATAATAGCTAAATTCTCAAAAAGAACAACTCCAACAACAAGAACATCATTAACAAGTCTAGTTGACTCTTTATATGTAGTTTAATAAAATATAAAATATTACAAAATAATAACTTTAAAGAATATTGCTAATTTAATTATTTAATAAAAAGATTTAGATAATTGATTTCAATATCTTTATTTTTTTATATAGTATTAAGAATATAAATGATAGAGTAGATTATTAACTTATAAGAATAATAGTTATATAATTTATTAAATAAAAATATAAGGAGAATTATTATGAAAAAGAAATTTTTATTAGGATTAGGATCATTATCTATAGTTGCAACAATAGGTTCAGTAGCTGCAATTGTTTCTTGTGGTACAAGTGAAACTGAACAAGAAAGCTTAAATAACATTGATCAAAAAATGGTATTGGAAGCATTACGTATTCGTGCAAATCCAGATTTAGATCCTGCTTTAGAACAAGAACCAACAGGAGACTCATTATTAAAAGATTTAACAATTAATGGTGTAACTGGTTTAAGTGCAGTAATCTCTAATTGAAGTCATAATTCTGATGAAGGACTATTAACTTTTAGAGTAGTTTTTTCAAAAGCTGGATTATCTTCAAAAACAATAGATGTAATTCAATCTGGTTGAAAGAAAAGTACTGGTGATAAAGCCGGACTTTATTCAATAGATGGAGTTAAACTTGATAAAGCAGAAGAAGCCGCTGTTAGAAATTTATATCAAGGAAAAGCAACTAGTCCAACCAATCCTCCTTCTGAATATAAAACTATTACTAATCTAGATGCAAATTTTGGTTCTGAACTTTCAAATTTACCAAATAATTTATACAAATTTCAAGATACTGATGCTTCAATAGGTATTATTCCGCCTGAATTAGGATTTGTAGCTGGATCAGCAGCAAATCAAATTCCTGCAGAAAAATTTGCTTTTTATCAATGAAATCATAAAATGACAGATATGAATGCATGAGCTTCGGAAAAAGATAGAGCTAATGATACTGCTATGTTTAAAACAACAACAAATATTGATTTTGGAGTTGTAAAAAATGTTAATGGTGTTTTAAAACTTGTATTTAAGTTTTCTGATAGAGTTGCTCAATAAAAAAATATATTTTAAATTATTAACACTTATGTCCCGCAATAAGTGTTTTTTTATATTAAATGTTATAATGTTTATAAAGGTGAGAAAAGATATGAAGAAAAAATTTTTATTGGGATTAGGATCATTATCTATAGTAGCAACAATAGGTTCAATAGCTACAGTAGCATCATGTGGTTCATCACAAACAGATCAAGAAAAAAGCAATAATATTACACCAGTAATGTTATTACAAGCATTAAAAATAAAAGCGGATCCAACTAAAAATGTTGGATCAGTTACAGAACCTACAGGAGACCAATTAAAAAATTTAACTATTAATGAAATAACTGGATTAAATGTTGAAATATCTAATTGAGTAACTCATAATGGGACTGGAATATTAACTTTTGACGCAAAAGTATTAAAAAATGGAATCGATGATGTTAACTTATCTATAAGTTTAAGTGGTTGATTAACTCCAACAGCAAATTAATTAAAGGTGGTAAGCATTAATGAAAAATAAAGTTTCAATAATAGGTACAGGTGCAATGGCTACCGCCGTTGGAAAAGTTATTTATGATTCCGGATTTAAAAATATTCAATTTTATGGAATTGATGAAAAAGAGATAAGTGATTTAAAAAATGGTAAGAATACAAAATATTTTTCCGAAGAAATAAATTTACCTTCTTTTGAGGTTTCAACTGATTTAAACGAAGTTCTACATGAAACAAATTATATTATTTTAGTAGTACCTTCAAAAGTTATGAATATAGTTATGAAAAACATTCTTAATGATTTAAAATCTGATGTTGTAATAATAAATGCTTCAAAAGGATTTTATCCTGAAACTAATTTTTCATTGCATGAAGGAATATTAAATGCTACAAAAAATAATAAATATGTAAAAAACATTGTTTCACTTATTGGACCTTCTCATGCTGAACAGATTGTTATAGAAATGCCAACAACTGTTGCTTTAGTAAGTGAAGATGAAGAAGTTATAAAAAATATTCAAAAATTATTTAATAACAATTACTTTAGAACATATTTACAAACAGATGTTAAAGGCGCTGAGGTTGGAGCTGCATATAAAAATGCGCTTGCAATTGCATCTGGAATAGTATCAGGTTTAGGCTATGGAATTAATACTACAGCTGCATTATTAACTCGTGGTATTTCTGAAATGTCTATATTTAATGATTTTATTGGTGGAGAACAAAAGACTTTAATGGGGTTGACTGGTTTAGGAGATTTAATTGTTACAGCAATGTCTCCTTTATCTAGAAATTTTAGTTTTGGTAAAGAGCTGGCAAAATTTGGTGTTGATAATGCTTTCAATACCGATAAAACAGTTGAAGGTATTGAATCTGTAAAATATATTGCAAAAATATCAAGAACATCTAACATTGATCTTCCAATAATTAATTTTTTATATGATGTCATTTTTGAAAAAAGAGATATAAAGAAATTACTTAAAGAACTTTGAAATAGAGATTTAAAATCAGAATAATATATTTTTCTTTTAAGTATAATCAAAAAGAAAAGTGTAAATAAAAAGGAAAAAGAAGTGAAAAAGAAGTTTTTATTAGGATTAGGAATATTATCAATATCTTCAATAGTGAGTTTTTCTGTATCTTGCGGTACCGAATCAAAACCAACCACTCCTGATAAATCAATTCCAGACACTGGATCACTTATTTTAAATGGAATTATAAATAAATCTTTATTAACAAAAGATGGAAATAAGAAAACTAATATCAATGATAAAGAATATTCATTACAAAATAAAGATCAATGAAAAGGTTCATTATCAACAATTGCTACATTAGTTAAAGATGTTAATGAAGTAACTAGAACAAATCCAGCACCTATTGGTATAACCGATGGAACAAATCCAAGTCCCACAATAGAAAATGCAACAAAAATTGGTATAGACGCAAATGCACTTTCTGATGCACTTTCTTCAAATAATCTAGCTATTGCTGATATTGTTTTTCACAAAATAAATTCTTCATTACCAGGTGCGAATTGAATACAATCATCTTTTTTAACTAGTGCAACATCTTTAAATCAATTAAAAAAAACTTTAAATAATGAAAGTTCAATTAAAGAAATGATAAAAAGTTTGTTAAATATCGATGATTCTAAACTTATTAATTACGGAAACCCTGAAATTATGTTTTATGATGCTTCTGGCTTAGAAAAAAAATCTGCGCAACAGACTTCAACAAATGGACATATGATTGTTGAGTTTGAATTAGTAGATAGAAAAGTAAACTCTAAATTAAGTTTAATTTCAAGGGTTTCATTTCTTGCTACAAACATTAATATAAAAGGTGGAGCTATTAATTCTATTGAAACAGAAAGTTTGCCAGCAATATATCATACTCCTATATAAGTAGTTATAATTACAAAAATATAAATAATAATTAATTTAAAATAAAATAATTTTTTCAATTTTTTCTATATAATTACTAAAATAATACAAAAGAAATACAAGAAAAGAAAAAGAGGATAAATAAAATATGAAAAAGAAATTTTTATTAGGGTTAGGTTCATTATCTATAGTTGCAACAGTTGGTTCAATAGCTGCTGTAGCATCATGTGGAAGTGAAGAAACTGATCAAGAAAAAGTTGATGCAATAACTTCTGACCAAGTTTTAGCAGCTTTAAAATTAACGGCTGATAATACAAAAGCACCAACAGAACCAACAGGAGATGCATTAAAAAATCTAACAATAAATGGAGTTGAAGGTTTAACAGTAGCAATTACTGAATGAAACTTTAATACTACTACTGGAGAACTTACATTTAAAGCAGCAGTTTCTAAAGAAGGAATGACTACAAAAGATGTTGATGTTAAACAAACAGGATGAAAAAGTATTCCAGCAACAGAAAAAGATGGTTACTACGATATAACTGGTGTTAAAATGAATCCTACAACATCAAATGTAGCTACAAAATTAGCAGCAATGGCTATAACAGGAATAGATGGAACAGATTACTTTACATCCGGAGCAGTCAATCAAGATTCTAGTGTACCTTTTTTACCAGGTTATACTAGTGCAGGACTTGCTGATGCTATTCCATCTGATTTAGGACTTGCTCCAGGTGATGTAGCAGCCGATCAAATGGTTGTTTATAAATGAGCTCATGAAGTTACAGGTCAAAATTCTTGACCAGAAGGTACAACAAATCCAACAGTAGGAACAAATTCATACACAATGAAAACAACTGAAGATTATGGTGTAATTGTAAAAGTTGGTACTGAATTAAAAATAGTTGCTAAATTCTCAATGAGAGTTACTGAATAAAATAATTTATTAAATAAAATAATTATTTAAAATTAAAGACAAGAGTTTAGCTCTTGTTTTTTTAATAAATATTTAGTATAATGATCTTTATAAACAAAATATAAACAAAATATAAACAAACATAAAAGGATAGAATATGAAAAAGAAATTTTTATTAGGATTAGGTTCATTATCTATAGTTGAAACAGTAGGATCGATAGCTGCTGTAGCATCATGCGAAAGTGAAGAAACTGACAATACAAAAACAGATCAAGAAAAGTTGATGCAATAACATCAGATCAAGTTTTAGCAGCTTTAAAATTAACAGCTGATAATACAAAAGTTCCAACACAACCAGCAGGAGATGCATTAAAAAATCTAAAAATAAATGATGTTGAAGGATTAACAGCAGCAATTACTGAATGAAATTATGTTGATACTACTGGAGAACTTACATTTAAAGAGGCGGTTTCTAAATAAGGAATGACTACAAAAAATGTTGATGTTGCATCAACGCGATGAAAGAAAACAACACTACAACAAAAAGATGGTTTTTACACAATTAATGGTATTAAAATGAACGATACTCAAACAGCGATTGCTGAAAAATTTGCGAATATAGATATGCGTAAAATACCTGATTCTGATAATTACTTTGCTAGTGATATAACATCTGAAAATGGTAAATTTGACATAACACAGATACCAGGATTTAATTCAAAAGGTTTATCTGATAAACTTCCAACAATTTTTGATGGAATAACTGGTTTTCCACGCAATAATTTCGCTATTTACAAATGACAACATGTAACTAGAGATGAAAATTCTTGACCAGCAGGCACAACAAACCCAACAGTAGGGCCAAATTCATATAAAATGGAAACAACAAACGATTATGGTATTTTAGTAAATATTCACGGTTCATTAAAATTAGTTGCTAAATTTTCAATGAGAGTTCCTGAATAATTAAAAAATATCTATTAATATAAAAAATATGTACATTATATTATTTTTATATAATGGTTATTAGTAAAATTAAAAAAAGGAAAGAAATAAAATGAAAAAGAAATTTTATTAGGATTAGGAACGTTATCAATTGTTGCAACAGTAGGATCTATTGCTACTACCGCTTCATGTGGTACTAATTTATCTGATCAAGAAAAACTTAATCAAATAGGAGAAAAGGAACTTAAAGAAGCAATTCAGCTTACTATTAATCCGGATCTTCAAGCAAATGAAGTTAAAGAACCAGCAGGAGATAAATTAATTAATTTAACAATTAATGGTCTTAAAGATGTTGATGTAAAAATAAGCAATTGATCAGCAAATGTTGGAAAGGGTATTGTTTCATTTGAAGCTGAAATAATAAAACAAGGATTAGAAAGTAAAGAAATGCACATAGAATCTAAAGGATGATTAGCAAGAGATGGTATTTACTCAAATTCTGGATGAAAATATAATAATGATGATTCTACAATATTATCAAATCAAGAACAATTAGTTACCGAAGATACAAAAGTAGCATCTCATTATACTTTAAGTAGAAACATAAACGGTGGATTAAATTATAAAAACGCGAAAAATGTCTTTGGCAAATTATGACCAATTAAAGATCCAACTGATAATCTAACAGTTAGTATTGGTGGACCAGTACCTCCTGAATTAGGATTAACTCCTTCTGATTTTGCTGATAATAATGATTATTTTATTTATAAATATAGACATGACGTGCATGATCAACTTGGATGAATTTCAAGTACTTCAAAAGCTGACAATGAACCTTCATACAAAACAAAGACAACAGATGATTATGGTATTGTTGTTAAAAATTCACAAAATAAATTAGTTATTATTTTTAAATGATCAGAGAGAGTAGCAGAACCAAAATCTTAAATATTTTTCAATTTTTAAATTAAAAGTAATATAATTTTATAAACACATATAAATTAAGATAAAAATATAAATTAATGTGTCAAAAAAAGGAGAAAAAAATGTCTAGAATTACAGATATACATGCCAGAGAAGTACTTGATTCTCGTGGTAACCCAACAGTGCAAGTTGAGGTATGAACAGAAACACATTTAGGATATGGATCAGCAATGGTTCCTTCAGGAGCATCAACAGGAGAAAAAGAAGCTTTAGAACTTAGAGATGGAACTGATGAATGATTCGGTGGAAAAGGTGTTTCAAAAGCTGTTAAAAACGTTAATGATGTAATAGCACCAGAAATTATTGGAATGGAAGTTACAAGTCAAAGAAGAATTGACCATAAAATGCTTAAATTAGATGGAACTCCAACAAAATCAAAACTTGGAGCAAATGCAATATTAGGTGTTTCATTAGCAGTTCTTAGAGCTGCTGCTGCTGAACAAGAATTACCTTTATATAGATATATAGGTGGAGTAAATGCTAGAAAATTACCTGTTCCTATGTTAAATGTTATTAATGGTGGAGAACACTCAACAAATACAATAGATTTCCAGGAATTTATGATTATGCCAGTTGGAGCTACAACATTTAAAGAAGCTCTTCAAATGTCAAATAAAACTTTCCATACATTAGCAAAACTGTTAAAAGAAGAAGGTTATGCAACATCAGTTGGTGATGAAGGTGGATTCGCTCCAAACCTAAAATCTCATGATGAAGCATTAGAGTTATTAGTTAAAGCTATAAAAACAGCAGGATTTAATCCCGCAACAACAGGAAAAGGAGCTATTGCTATAGCAATGGATCCTGCTACTTCTGAATTATTTAATAAAGATACAGGAAAATATCACTTTAAAAAATTAGCAGCAGCAATAGCAGCAAAAAAAGAAGGATTTACTTCTCCAGAAATTGCTAATTCAAAAGTTGACTTTACATCACAAGAAATGATTGATTACTTTGATAACTTAATTGCAAAATATCCAATAATTTCTATTGAAGATGGACTTGATGAAAATGATTGAGCCGGATTTGAAGAAATGACAAAAAGAGTTGGAAATAAAATTCAAATTGTCGGAGATGATCTTTTCGTTACAAACCCAACTTTCTTGAAAAAAGGAATAAAAGAAAAAGCAGCAAATTCAATACTTATAAAAGTAAATCAAATTGGTTCTATCTCAGAAACAATGGATGCAATTGAATTAGCACATAAAGCTGGATTTAGTGCTGTTGTTTCACACCGTTCAGGAGAAACAGAAGATTCAACAATTGCAGATATCGCTGTAGGAATGAATACTGGTCAAATAAAAACTGGTTCATTATCTAGATCTGATAGAATAGCTAAATATAATCGTTTATTAGCAATTGAAGAAGAACTTGGTGATATTGCTGAATTTGATGGTGAACATACATACCACAACTTAGGAAGAAATATATAACCACATATTATTTAAAATAATTAAAATTAAAAATAGTTGATCTTGATGATTAACTATTTTTAATTATTGTATAATTTTTAAATACTATATGAGAGCCGTAATAATGAATAGTTTATAGAATGGGAGTAAAATCTGTAAATTGTAAATTCATATTATTCATCCACTTATATTGGAAAGTTTTAATAGTATTTTTAGATGTTATGCAATGAGAAACTTTATTTAATTTAAAAGGAAAAAGAAAAAATAATAATAAAATTAAAAATATTTTAATTAAAATTTTTGATTTCAAGAAAACTTTTAAAATATTTAATATAGTGGGAACAAATGGCAAAGGTTCTGTTTCAACTATTTTGTCTAATTCTTTTAATAAAGTTGGTTATAAAGTTGGATTATTTACATCACCACATATTTTCAAACCTAACGAAAGAATTAAAATAAATGGTGTTGAAATTAATGATGATGAATTTGAAAAAATTTACTTAAAAATAAAAGACTTAAATTTATCATTTTTTAGTATTTTTTATATTGTTTCTTTAGTTTATTTTAGAAATAATAATATAGATATAGCTTTTATTGAAGCAGGTATAGGTGGCAATTTAGATACAACTAATACTATTGATGGAGATTGAGGAGTTGTAACCTCTATAGGAATTGATCATACAGAATATCTTGGTGATACAAAAGAAAAGATTGCAATAGATAAATCTAGAATTATAAATAAAAATATGAAATTTTATATACCGACATCAATAAAAGAATTTGGAAAGTATTTTGAAAAAGAAGATTTTAAATATATTGACAATATAGATAAAAACTATGTTTTAGAAAATCAAAATCTAGCAAAATTGATTGTTAAAGACATTCTAGGTATAGAAATAAACAATTTTACTTTACCATTTGGAAGAAATACAATATTATTTAAAAATAACTACAAAAGAATAATAAACGTTGGTCACAATTACGATGGAATAAAAGCTGCTATTGACTTCTTGTCTCAAACTAATGAACATTATGATTCAGTTTTGATCTCTCTTAATAAATCAAAATATAATCCAAAAATAGAATCTTTATTTATAAATAAAGATGTTTATTATTACAAAGTTAATGATGATTTTTATGACTTTAATAGCTTTAAAAAAATATATAAATTAAAAGAATTTTATAACGAACACAATAAAGATCTTTTAATAATAGGAAGTTTTTATTTAGTGGGTGAATTATGGAAATAGCAATGAGTTCAAATATAAAAAAAATAAGCTTTTCTGCAATACTTATTTCTGTTCAATTAGTTTTATCTATTTTTTTAAAAATAAATATTGGTGTTTCTCAATTATCTTTAGATTGAGTTTTTTATATTGTTTATGGTCTATTATTTTCTTTTT
The DNA here is from genome assembly GCA_024721275.1 of Mycoplasma sp. GTDB lineage: Bacteria > Bacillota_I > Bacilli_A > Mycoplasmatales > Metamycoplasmataceae > JAMPIX01. The sequence goes on along the minus strand of JAMPIX010000002.1, from coordinate 108,407 downwards.
GAGGTATTATACCAGCTGTTATTTCTGATAATCTTGGTCAACTTTTTTCTGGAACAATTGGAATGTGAATGTGAGAATATGCAATTATAACTATTGGAATAGTAATAATAACTGCCGGAATTAAGAAAATATTGTTCAAAAAAAATATGTGAGTTTCACTTTCTTTTCTAATAGTTTCATCTATTTTATTTTTTACTACATTATTGATTAATTATTTTATGGGTAATTATTCAAAATATAATGAAACATTTAATTTTAATTTAATAGTGATTGCTGGAACAATCTTTTTTATTACATTGTTTTCTTTATTTATATTTAGTTATGTTTATAAAAAGAAAGATTCAATAAAAGAAATACTTATAATTTCATTAATAGTTTACATAAATCAAATAATATTTAGTGTTATATGAGGTCCTTTTGCATTTATAAAATATTTAAATCATTTAAGTGGAACCGTATATAGTTTAAGTGATAAATATATTTATTATTTAATACCTAGAATATTAAAATTGCCAATTGAAAATATTATTTGAACAACACTAATTTATTCAATATATAAAATATTCCATTTATTTAAAAGAGATAATATCAATAAATTTTAAAATGAAAAGTATATGTGATCAAGATCATCTATTGCACTTGATTCATCATCAACATCAATACTTGCAACTGTTGAACTTCTTGCAGATCTTGATCTTGGTATTTGAGGTGAAAGAATAGGATTACCTGTAGTTGTTGCAATTCCTTCTGAAGCTTTAAAAACTGCAGAGGGTAAACCATACTTAACGGGATTTGAAATAAATGCCATTCCAGGTGTAGGTGGAGCTGGTGTTCATCTATTAACTATTAATTGTTCAATTACTCCAGTAGTTCTACTTTTTCTAAATCATAAAACACCATGTGGAGATGCATATTCATATTTAGTATTCAATGAAGGATTAATTCCATCTGCTACAAAAAGAGGATTAGTTGTAGGAACAGAAGAAGCTTGTCCTCCTGGTTGAGGAATTGCCGGTGCTTGACCACTTGGTTGAGGCATTGTTGGAGCTTGTCCACCTGGTTGTGGAATTGATGGAGCAGCTTGAGATTGAGCAGCAGTTGGATTAGGATTAAGTAAACTTGGGCCAGTGTAATGGTTAAAGTCTTGTCCAAATTTTGGTCTCCCTGGAGGAGCTGGGTAACCAGGATCTTTAAAAATTGGATTAGTTAATGCTATTTCAGGGAAACCTGCTATATCATCTCCAGAATTTACTTGACCTGCAACTCTTCCGCCAGGTAATGAATAATCAGTTGTTCCACCAAGAAGATTATTTTTTCAATTATCATAATTATTGTCTTCAAACATTGCTTGATTTCCAGAACCTAAAATGTTATATAGTGAAATTGTTCTTCCAATAGATTCTGTTTTGAATTTAAATGGCATTGTTGCATCAGGGATAGAATCATAAATTGATCCAGCACCTGCTATTATTGGTTTAAATGTAGCGTGATTATAAATGACTGGAATAACTTCTGCTAAATCTTCTGGTGTTCAACCTGAATTTCCAGGAGTTTGTACTTGTTTTAAAAATCCGATTATAGAATAAGTGGAACCGTAAGGTGGGAAAACATATCCTTTTGCTTCCATTCTTAGTTTTACATCATTATTTATAGGCATACCATATGTTGTTCTTGGATCTGCTGGCTTTAGCGGTTCGTCATTAAATAACATTGAGTAATGTGCAGTTTGGAATGGAGAAGCTCCAAAGAATCCTTTTACATGAGATGATATTGATTTAGTATCTACAATTTGGAAATGACCAGCTAATTTTAAACCACCAGTATTGAGATCACTAGTTGTATCACCTAACCCGAATTCAAGTGTTATTCCTCTAGATCATGCATCATCAGATGTGTGTGATCCAATCTGAGCATTGTGTTGATAATCTTGAATTGTTACTGATCATCCTATTTTAGTAGATTCTGGATTTAAAACATTTGTTCTGTGACCTATTTCACCTGTCATATCATGTGAATCTAATAATTGATCAAAAGCTACACCAAAAGCATCATAATAAGTCATATATGATTTATATTGTTCTCTTTCAACATCGACATTACCAGCATTTCTATCAGTATGACCGTGAGTAACATCTTTATCACTTATGTGATGTAAAATCATTAAGTTTTCAGAAGCTCCTAAATCTCATCTTTCTGGTGGATTTGCTAAACCTCTATGTTCTTTTAAATAATTTGGATTAGTTTTTGAAGCTTCAATAAAATCATTTCAAGCTTTTCAATCATGTGGATTTGATGGAGAAGGCATTTCACTAGTAAATCCACCTGTTCATCCACCTACTCAATCAATCATTTGTGTTCTATACTGAGCTCATGCCATTAATTGTCAGTTTGGTAAAAGAGGTTTTAATTTAGTGAAATCATAATCTTTTATTGTATGTACACCTGGTGGAACGACACCTGAAAATACTTTAAGAGAATCAGTGTCATAAGTTTTAAAGAATTTTAGAAGTGAAGCAACAGCAATTTTACCTGACAATGAAGCGCTAGGATCTATTTTTAGTTCTCTAACAAAATTTGGATTTTGTGAAATCATTGCTTTTAAATGTTTTACAGCTGTTGTATCACCTTTTGCTGCTTTATAAATTGAATATCTAATATCATTAATAGCATCTATTACTGGATCACCTATTGTAGATCAATAAGCTTCAGGATCTGTATTTCTTAATTTATGTAATGCTATAGCATGATTTTCAAATACTTCATTAAATACATCTCCTTCACCAAGTTCGTGATCGGTTACTTTTGTATTTAAATGTTTACTTTGTAATTTTCCTAATTTTAAATCATTAAAATCTTGTGTTTCAAAACCTCATGAAGTAGGATCTACTCTTCTTGTTGCTGCTTGAACTTTTAAACTACTTGCTTTTACATTTGCTGCAGTTATTTCTGAATTTAATTGTTTTGCATCATTAATTGCTTGTTTTGCCTGAGTGATTGCAGTCTCAAGTTGTGCTATATTTCCTGCTGTGTTTTTTGCTAAATCATATTCATTTTTAATCATTCCGTATGAAAGTGTTACTGAACTTGGAAGGGTTGCTCCTGGATCTAATGTTATTTCAATAGGTAATGATTCTACTGAAGATAATTCAACTTGTTTAGCTCTTAAAGCATCGTTTGCAGCTATTATTTTCCCTGCTAATGCATTAAATTTTGCAAGAATATCATTCATTTCAATTTTTGCATTTTGAAGTGTTTGTAAATCAGTAGATGTATCAGCAAGATTTCTATCAGCATTAAATTCATTAATATTAGATTGAATATTGTATCCAGGTTCAGGGTTTTGTGCATTTGGTAATAATGGCTGTAATATTGGTAAATTTGAAATTGCTTTTATATTTGAAATAAGAGTCTGTAATGCTTGTAGATTTTGGAAAGCTAAATTAGCATCTTCAGTTTCTTTATTTCAATTTGCTGCATCAATTAATGCTGCATCAACTTTTTTGATAGCTTCATTTACTTTATCTACTGTATCTAATACTCCATTTTTAGCATTATCATATGATGTTTGTATAGAAGCTCAAGTTTTTACATGTATTGGAATAGCTCCTGCAACAAGTGTAACTTTAGAAGGTAAAGAAGCTTTTGAAGTAAGTTGAGATTTTGCCATTGCAACGATATGTTTTTGATTTGCTTCATCGTTTGCTTGAGTTATTTCTGCATTTCAATTTTTAGCATCTTGCAACAATTGTTCAGCAATAACTTTTGCATCTATTACATCTTGATATGTTGTATATGAACCATTTTTAGCATTGTTATATGCTGTTTGTATAGATGCTCAAGTTTTTACATGTGTTGCAGTTGCATCAGGAGATAAAGTATTTTGTGTTGGTAAATTATTAACACCAGCAAGGTCAGCTTTAGCAGCTGCTAACTTAGCTGAAATATAAGCAGTATTTGCATTTTCGGTAAGTGTATTATGAGAATTTGCTTTTACTAAAGCTGCATTTGCTTTTGTAATAGCAGCATCATATTCAGAAATAGTAGAATATGTACCTGATTTAATTCTTGTTAATTCAGATGTAATTGCTGATCAACTTTCTGGATAAGTTGGAGTTGTTGCACCTGACATAAGTTGTATTTCAGAAGGAAGAGATATTGAGTTTAATTGAGTTTTTTTAGAATTTATTAATGCTGCTTCATTTGCGTTTTTAGCAGCATTATTTGCAGCAATAACATCATTATTTAAATTATTAATTTTTGTTGTAATTGAATCTAATTCTGAAATTGCGCTTTGAACTTCTTGTGATGTTGTATAAACTTTACTTTTAATAGAATCAAATTTAGTTGACAATTGACTATATGTCTCTATAGATGTAGGTGCTGTTGCTCCATTATCAAGCGCAACTTCAGTTGGTTTTACTTTTGAAGATAAAGTTGACTTTGCTATAGTTAAAAGTCTCGCTTCACTTAGCGCTTGAATTTCATGTAAAAGTTTATTATTTCTAGAAACTAATTTATTTCATGTATTGGCCTGAGTAATTAATAAAACAGCATTTGCTGTATGATCTTGTATTTCTTGAATTGTACTTCCAGAAATATCCATAGATTTTAAAGCATCAAATTCCTTTTTTATTTGTGTATAAGTTTTTGTAGATGGAACTGTTGCACCTGAATCTAATGTTATTTCAGAAGGCAATGTTTTTGAATTAAATTCATTTATTTTCATTTGTTTTTGTTTTAAATCAATAGCTTTTGCTATTCCGGCACTAATTTCATCATTATAAGTTTGAGCTTCAGTAATCATAGCTTTTAATTTAGTTGATGCTTCATCAAGTTCTAATTTTGTATTTAAATTTGCAGATGAAGTTTTTAAGGAGTTAAAACTTTGTAATATTTTATTATATTGTCTAACTGAATGTGATGTTTGAGATAAACTACTTTGTAAATCACTTGGAACTGTTGCTTCTTGTGGTAAAACTAATTGATCTATATTTTTATGTAAACTAGAAATAATTAAATTTAAACTAGCTTTATCGTTTTCTTCATTAATTAATTGATAATATCATTGAACTGCATTTCTAACATTTGTTAATTTTACTTCTGCGTTTTCTGTTTCTGAATCTATATTATCAATTCTTACTTTTGCATAATCTATAAATTGTTGTAATGTAGTAAATGAAAAACTTTCTTGACTTGTAAGACTTAATTCAGTATTTATTTTTGCATCAATTTTTTGTGATAAAGTTGTTTCATCAACTCCAGGTTGAAGTTTAGGTTTATGGTTTAGACTATTTATTTCATTTTTTAATTGTTTAATAGAATCTTCTAATTTATTGTTTAATGAATTTAATTTATTCATACCGTTTGTTCAAGCAGAATCAATATCTTTTGCATCATCTAAAAGATTATTTATTCTCTCTACCGCTTCTGATTTTTGAAGTTCATTAGAATCAGATGCTTCATAAATTTTCTTTTGATCATTTGCTTGATTAAGAATTTTTTCATATTCTTTATCATTTAATGAAGGACCAATGTGATTATCAAATAAAGTAAAAATTTCTGCTCTATCTAATTTTGTTAATCCTTTTTTCATTAATGATGCCGGATTTGCATCCCCTTTATGTTTTGATTTTAATTCATTAATTTCATTGATCATTTCTTGAATTGAAACTTCTTTGTCTTTGTTGCTTTCTTCTTCTTTATCTTTTGTAAGCATTACTGCAGTAATAGCTCCTGCTGTACCAGCAACTGCTACACCTGTTCCACCTGCAATTCCATATATAACTTTCTTCTTCATAATTACTTCCTCTTGTTTAATATATAAATTATACTATTAAGCACAATAAAGTATGAAAGAAGTCGTTGTTTTTTTCAGAATTTTTTAAAATAAATATTTTTTTTAATATAATGTATTCAACATGATACAATTAAATGAATATTGAAATACGAGTACTGCAATTGGTGAATTAGTTTCAGCAATGAGCTTTTCATTCTTTTTAGTTTTTATTGTTTTTTATGCGAGAGAATATCTTTCTAAACAAATAAAAGGTTCATTATTTTCTGTTGTTTTACCTGTATTTTTTTCAATAGCTGCTTTTTCTTCAATTGTTATAGGAATCGGAACAGGAAACTTATTTGGTGATAAAAAATCGGCATTAGGTTTAATGAATCCTGCTTTTGCAATAATTAGAATTGTTCAATACAACACATGAAAAGGTATTTACTATATATTTGGAATGGAATTTTTAGGTGCTTTTATTGGAATCGGACTTTTATGACTTACATTAAAATCATTTAATGTTATTGATGGTAAATCTTCAAAAGATAAGTTTGTATTAAAAGATTATTTATTTTTAGATGAATCTAAATTTAAAATAACTACTGTTAAAAATATATGAGCAAACTTATTAGTTGCATTAGGTTATTTATTTTTCGCTTTTGCTTGAACTGATGGAACACAACTTGGATTGTACTTTAATATATTTGCATTGTCATTCTACTTAATTCTTCCATTTGTATTCACTTATAAATGAAATTATTTTGCTCTTGCTACACATATAAGTTTTGCTTGTTGAGTTTTTGGTTTATTTTCAGGAGCATCAAAAGCAATTCATATACAAAATCTTGCTATTGCAATGGCTATTCAATTTCTAATAATGATTTCATTTTCATTTTTCACTTATTTTTAAATTATTTAGTATAAGAATAAACAATAAATTTTTCATTATCTTTAATAGTTTTTTTATTTCATCCAGATAAATCTCATTCAATTTTTACATCGCCATCATACTCATTTTTAATTACGGATACAATTAATTCATCTGCATATTTAAAATATTTTTCATAAATACTTTTTCCGCCAGATATAAATAAGATATCTTTTCTATTTTTAAATTCATTAAATAGATTCATTAATTCTTTTTCTGTTTTGATAGTTTTATCTGCACCAGGAACATTGATAGATCTAGATAAAACTATTGATTTACGTCCAGGTAATTTATTAGGTATTCCTTGAAATGTTTTTTTACCAAAAAGCAAAGAATGACCAATTGTGGTTTCTTTGAAGTGTTTAAATTCTTCTTTTATTTTTCATGGAAGCTGATTTCCCTTGCCGATTACTCCATTTTTATCATGTGCAATAATCAATTTAATCATTAAACAGCAACTTTACCTTTTATTAATGGGTGTGGATCGTATCCAATTAATTCTATATCTTCAAATTTAAAATCTCTAATATCTTTAATATTTGGATTTAATTTAACAATAGGTCTTTTTTTAACTTCTCTACTTATTTGTTCATTAACCTGTTCAATGTGATTTAAATAAATATGTGCATCCCCTAATGTATGCACAAATTCATCAGGTTCAAGATTTACAACTTGAGCAATCATCATAGTTAATAAAGCATATGAAGCAATATTGAATGGAACTCCTAAAAATATATCAGCTGATCTTTGATATAGTTGACATGAAAGCTTTCCATTTGCAACATAAAATTGAAATAATGCATGACAAGGAGGAAGATCCATTTTTTCAATTTCTGTAGGGTTTCATGAACTTACAATAATTCTTCTCGAATCAGGATTATTTTTTAATTGATCTATAACATTCATTAATTGATCTACTCCACCAAAATCTCTTCATTGTTTTCCATAAACTGGACCTAGATTACCAAATCTCTTTGCAAAAGATTCATCGCTAATAATTTTTTGTGCAAATTCTTTTATAGTTTCTCCATTATATTCATCAGATTTTTGAAATCTTGAATAAGGTCACTCATTTCAAATTCTTACTCCGTTTTTAATTAAATAATCGATATTTGTGTTTCCTGAAATAAATCATAGTAATTCATAAACAACGGATTTTCAATGTATTTTCTTTGTAGTCATTAATGGAAAATCTTTGCTTAAATCATATCTAACTTGCTTTCCAAATGATGAGATTGTACCTGTTCCAGTTCTATCTTCTTTTTTTGTACCATTCTCTAATACATTTTTAATTAAATCTAAATATTGTTTCATAAATCACCTCTCTTTTTTTATTATAAACTATTGAATATATTCAACCTCTAAAATTTAAAGAGTTTTTTTAATACTGCTTATTATTTTCTTGTGGAATAATATATAAGTAACAATCATTGGTAACATAAATAAAAACGTTCCAGCCATTCTTATATTAAGTGCAACGCCACCAGTACTTAATGTTCCAACACTAAAAATTCAATTACTTAAAGTTCTATTTGCTGTTCCAAACATTAAAACAGATGGTCATATGTATGAATTTCACGAAACAATTAAACTACTTATTGATGTGATTCAAATTGCGTGTTTTATTTTTGGTAATATAACAATATTAATTTTTTCAAATAATGTTAAATTATCAATATACATAATTTTTTTACTATCATTACTAATGTTTAAAAATCCATCTCTAAATAATAGGATTCCAAATAATGAAAAAATACTTGGTGCAGCTAATCCCATGATTATATTTGATCCTACATTTAAATTTCATTTTGTAAAGTTTTTTAATAAACCTATTAATAAGAAATTTTCAGGTATTATTGATGCTAACAACAATAATACAAAATACAACTTATTAAATCTTGATTTAAGTGTTAAAGCATAACCAGCGCTTATAAAAATTATTAATTTAAATATCATTGAGACAAGTGAGAATGAAAATGTAAATAAAAATGCATTTCAATATCCGCCTTCAAAAGCATCTTTATAAGTTGAAAAACTAAAATCATTTGGAAAAATATTTGAAATATTATTTTTTGAACTTTTATTAAAATCAAATAATGAAAATGAGAAAGTGTAATAAACTGGGAAAATTATTATTGTTACAACAATGATTACAATAGATAATTTAATTACGGTTTTTCAAAGATTACTTTTCAATTCTAAACCTACCTATTCATTTATTTAAATTCATTAAAATGAATAAAAATACAAAAATTAAAATCATGTAAGCAAAAAAGATAATTGCACCAGCAGCTGGAATACCTCACTTTGAAGGTGCAGCACTATTAAAGAAATTAACAATATAATACATAACTGTTTGACCATTACTTCCATATGTATTTTCGAAAATTGTAGGATATAAAAATAATGCTTCCATTAAAACAATTCAAATAACAATCATAAAAACATTTTTCATCTTAGGAAAATAAACATATCTTAATTTCTCTATTGTTTTTAAGTTATCAATTTTTGAAATCATTAATTCAGTTGTATTAACTTTATTTAATCCAAATACAAATAAAACTGTACAAATTGTAGATAATTTTCATCAAAGAAAAATTAATAATAATAAAATTGGGAAAAATCTATTTGTACTAGAATTTCAATTTATATTTGTTTTAAACAATGAATTCAATACATTTTTTTCAACACCAAAAAGTAACATGAATGTTGAACCTATTGCATATATTGATACAAAAAATTGGGAAAATATTATTGCAACAACTCTATCTTGTATTTTTTTGTTAGAAAAACTAGTTAATAAATATGCAAAACCAAAAGAAAATATTAAAGCTATTGGACTACCTATAAAAACTAAAATAGATGTATTTTCTAATCCGATCTTAAAAAGAGGATCACTTGCTACATTAGAAAAATTTTCTCCTGAAAAATATCTATTACTATAATCATATTTATTTACTTTAGTAAATGCTTCATTAATAGTTGTAAACAAAGGAATTATTGTAAACATAATTACAATGACTAAAGCTGGAATTAAAAATAATAAAGGATTTTTTCTTATTTTTTTAATCATATTTAAATTCCTTTATATCTTTATCATCTCATTCCAAATAAACTCTTTCACCGATATCATAGCGCTTATCACTAATCACTCTTATTATTTTCTCTCTTCTTTTAAGTATATAAAGATTTGTAAAATTGAATTTACTACTATTTATGATTTCAAATTCACCATTTTTTAATCTTTTTAATCTTAAGTCATGAGGTCTAATATATTTTCTAATTGCATAACCTTCAATTAAAAGATTAATTTCAGGTTCGCCGATGAATTTTGCAACAAACTCTGTTTTTGGATTGTTATAAATATTATTAGGTGTATCAAGTTGCTCTATAGTTCCGTTATTTATACAAGCAATTTTATCTGAAATGTGCATTGCTTCATCTTGATCGTGTGTAACAAATAATAAAGTAAGATTAAATTCTTTTTGAATTTTTCTAATTCAATTTCTTGTTTTCACTTTTGCTTTTGCATCTAAACTTGAAAGAGCTTCATCCATTATTAATATAACTGGTTTTTTTATAATTGCTTTAGCAATTGCAACTCTTTGTCTTTGTCCACCAGAAATTTGATTTGGTTTTTTGTGAATTAAATCTTTTATTCCTAGAATTTCAACAATATTATTTATATCTATTGTTATTAATTTTTTAATATCTATTTTTACATCTTCGCCTCGAAGGTTTTTAAGTCTTCTTTTAAATTCTTTTTTTGCATGTTTGCTATTGTGAATATATAACTTAAGATTATCTAAAAGATTTAATTCATCTATTTTATCTTGATCATCTTTAAAAATTTCTCTTAAATATTTCAGTTTCGTATCAATAATATATTTTTTATTATTTTTTGAACCTAAATATATATTTTTTCATACTGAAAGATTTTCATATAAAACACTATTTTGAAAAACATATCCTATATCGGTAATAGAATAATTATCTCTAAAATGAACTCGACCATTGTATTTAACGAAATTTGTTATTACATTCAAAATTGTCGTTTTTCCAGATCCTGATGGACCAAGAAGAGAAACAACCTCACCTTTGTTTACTTTAAATGAAACATTTTTAAGTATTTTTTCTCTATCTATCTGAACATTAACATTTTTTAATTCTAGAATAGTTTTATTTTCTTTAATTAAATCAAGTGTCAATTCCTTTTCTTTTCAAACTCATATTGAAAAATTAAAAATTAAATCTGGGTCAATTAAATTTCTATTTAATGTATCCTCTTTATCTTTAATTATTCCAAATGCAGCTTTCATTTTTATTTCTTTTGAAAGATCTTCACTTGAAAAATCTATTGGTTCATATTCATTACATAAAAATGCTTCAAGATGAACGTGATTAGATCATCCACCATTATCGTATCTAGAACCAACAAATCCGATTTTATCTCCTTGTTTAAATTCGATATTACTTTTTGAATTAAATTCAATAATTTCATCATTTTTTTTAATAATAGATTTCACTCTACGAGAAAATATTCTATTACTTTTAACTCTATCTAAATGTAGAAAACAAAGTTTTAAATATTTAAAATCTTTAAATATTTTTTTTGCTTCTTCTTGTCCAATTCTTCTTGCTACTTGATCAAAAGTATGAATTGTTATAAGTTGAGTACCTGTTCCAAATCCAACTTGGTAATTAACTCTACCTGCTCAAAAAGAATTTAAAAATGTTCCATCAAATGGCGCTAAAAGAGTCTCTCCTTCTTTGACAAAAAGATCTATTCCAGTATGAATTATTTCATCATTTGATTTATAAAATTTTCTTTTTTCATAATATCCGCCAAAAGCAAAATCTATTCCAAGAGATTCACAAATATCATCTGGATATTTAATGATATCTTCTCTTGATATTTTTGGCATCTTAAATTTCAATTTATTTTTTGTATAAAAAATTTTATCATTAAATATTTTTGGTATTCTACTCATTTGCTAATATTATACTATTATTGAATTTTAGTTTATAATTTAATTATATTAAGTAATGAAACGTCAGTGACAGTGATAAGTGCATTTCATTATTTTTTATACAAAGGAGAATAATGAAAAGAAAATCTATTTTTATGGGCTTGATTGGTATTTCAAGTCTTTCAGTGTTATCAGTTGCAGCATGTGGTTCTGGATTAAATCAACAAAATAACATTTCATATGCATCAGATACACCAGAAAGAGATAACATAACATTTGCTACTGCTATACCAAGTTATTGACCTCAATATCAAGCTTTAAAAGAAATTGTTAATGATTGAAATACAAATCATACTAATGATAAAAATTTTAAGAAAGTAATATTTAATGATGCAACAGCGTCCGGGGAATCAAATTTTAATGAATTAGCTTCTTCGATAAATAAAAATATTGAGGCTGGTAATGTCGACAATATTCCTAATATTATTCTTAATAATAGGTATGAATCTAATAACTTAGCTGGATTGCATAGATTATTAGATTTAACAACTGATGGATTGAATGATAAATCATTTGCAAATCAATTTATTTCAAACAGAACACAATTAACAAATTTTGTAACTAAAGGAATATGATCTATTCCATTTACAATTACAACAAATAATTCAATACCTATAAATAAAGTTGTATTGAAAATAGTTTTACAATATATGGAAAAACATGGGGCAAATGTAGAACATGATCAAGCATCAAATCCTAAGCTTGATGAATTATATAAAGAAACTACAACAATATCTTCTATACAGTCAGATGTAAACGATCCAAGAAATTGAGTGGATAATAATCCAAATGACACTAGTTCATTAAATGGATATACTGTTAATGACAATACTTTTAAAAGTGTTGGATCTCTTCTTGAATTTGCAAACAAAGCAAAAGAAGCTTTAAAATTAACAGCTCCAATTTTCTCAATTGATTATTTACCAAGTTTATTTAATCAAATTGTTTATGCAGAAGATGGTTATTCAAGAGATGCATTTTCATTGTTTAAACCAATAATTTCATCAGATGGTCTTGAACAAGGACATGAATATCCATTTTTAGTTTCTGGTTCTGATGCTGAAAAAAAACTTGAAGCATCTTTCAATTTTATAAACAATTTTATTAAAAATAATTCTATAAGATGAACAGATAATCAACAACAATGAGCTTCATGAGATGTAAGACAAAGTTTCACTGCTTTATCTATGGCTCCTGGTGTAGGAACTAAACAATCATTTAAATCTGGTTATAATCCATACACAAATGATGGTGCTTCATTTAATAATATTATGTACATGGATCAACCAACAGTTTTAAATCAAAATGATAAGCAAGGAGTTTATAACTTTGCTGAAACAGATTTAATTGGAGTTCATACTAATCAAAAAGAAGATATGGCAACAAAAGAATTCGTTAAGTGAATGATGACAGGAAGTATGAGTAATGGTGAAAAAGTTGTAGATTATTTAGGTAGAGAATCTGGTTATGTTGTTCCAACTAGTCAAGTTAATACACAAACTTATCTTGACCAAACAGTTAAAAATTATAATGCCGCACTTGCAAAGCCTGAATCACAAGATCATAACAATCAAGAAAAAGCTGGATATCGTGCAGTTATTCAAACTTTAGAAAATTTACATGATAAAAATGCACATTATTTTGATTTTGTTGGAGATCAATATACTGACCAATTATTAAAAGTTGTTAGTCAAACATTAAGAGAAGTTTATACTGATGAAACTAAAACAAATCCAACAGAATGAAATGCAAGTCAATTTGTTCAAAAAATAGTTGATCAAAAATCTAAATATGATGTTTAAGGAGAAAAATGTTAATAGCTAAAACAAAATGAAACGATCCATATATAAATCTTTCTACTGAAGAGGTCATTTTAAAAGATGAATCTATTACTGAAAATGTTTTATTAATATATATTAATCAAAATACTATTGTTATAGGAAGAAATCAAAATGCACATGTTGAAATAAACTCAAGTTTTGTAGAAGAAAAAAAGATAAAAATTGTAAGAAGAGTTTCTGGTGGTGGAGCTGTTTATCAGGATGCTGGAAATATTTGTTTTTCTTTTATTACTCAAAACAAAAAAAATACATATCAAAAATTTTTATCACCAATTATTGAATTTTTAAGGAGTTTAGGTCTTGATGCGGCTTTTAAAGGAAAAAATGATCTTGTAGTTAATGGTTATAAAGTATCTGGTAATGCTCAATATATTTATAAAGATAAAATGTTTCACCATGGAACTTTACTTTTTGATTCAGATTTAAGTGTTTTATCAAAAGCATTAAATGTTAATAAATTAAAATTAGAATCTAAAGGTATTAAATCAGCGAGACAAAGAGTTGCAAATGTTAAATCATTATTGAAAGAAGAAATGTCATCAGAAGAATTTACCCAAAAATTAATTGATTTTTTCAAAAAAAGAGAAGATTCAACTGAATTAAATTTAGAAAATTATAAAACTAATGAAATTAAAGCTTTATCAAATGTTAGAAAATCATATGATTGAGTTTATGTAAAAAATCCAAAATTCAATATTAAAAATGAAAAATATTTTTCTGGTGGAGTTATATCAACTTTTATTAATGTAGAAAAAAATAAAATTGAATCAATTAAATTTTTTGGAGATTTTTTATCTGTTAATGATTTCGAAAAAATTGAACAGCTTCTTTTAGGGACTAAATATATAGATAAGATAATAATAGAAAAAATAAATTCTATTGATGACTTTGAATTATATTTTGGAAAATTAACTAAGAATGAAGTCATTGATTTAATATTAGGTAAGTAATTTTTCAATTCTTAAATTTTAAAATATAATAATAGTTAGTCCATGAGTAGTTTATTTAAAATTTCAACTTTATATCATTTAAGCAAAATATCAAATGTTTTGAATTCGAAAAACATTGAATTTTTATCAAAAAAAGAAATTAATAAAATACTAGAAGAGTACCCAAGAGATTTTTATGAATGGTATTTAAATAAGACTTTGAAAAAATATTATGAAGATAATTATGAATTGAATTGAGTCTTTTATAAGAAGTTCAATAAAATACTTAAAAAAATAAAAATTGATTTTAAAGAAATAAGAGTTCTAGAAGAAATTATTTTTACTAAAGAAAGACCTCTAAAAATTCTAGATACAACTTTGAAATTAAATGAAAATGAAAAAGCATATGCTCGTTTTTATAATGCAAAACTTTTTTCAGAAAATTATTTCAAAACATTTAAAAGACAAATGATAGGTGAATTATTAATCACTAATCAAAGAATAATCATTTATAAAAATGAAGATGAAAACTATACATTTAAATTCACTACTTTATTTAAAAAGAAACATCGTAAAGAAGGCTTTGAATTTGTTTGTAAAAAGAAAAAATATTTATTAAAAATTCATAATCAAACTGTATTAAATATTACATTACAAAGATTATTTGAATATGCAACAAATAATAAAACAAAGAAAGGCAAGAAAAATGTTAATAAATAATGTCAAAATAGTTAATGCATTTGAAACTATTAATAATGCAGATATATTAATAGAAAATGGAATAATTACTAAAATCACAAGAAAAGATGGTGAAGGAACAAAAATAGTCATTCCTGGTTTTATCGATACTCATATTCATGGTTTTAATGGCTATAGAGTTATGAAAGATAAAGAATCAATTGAACAAATGTCTTTACATTTAGCTAAAAACGGAACAACATCTTTCTTTCCTACAGTAATGACAGGTAAATTTAAAAAAATAATTAGCTCAATACAGGATGCTGTTAATGCCAAAAGTCTTGGAGCTATTATCGAAGGAATACATATGGAAGGACCTTTTATTTCTAAAGTTAAAAAAGGAGCTCATGATGAAAGATATATTATTCCTCCTAATAAAAATCAATTAGAAGAAATGGTCATTGCTTCAAAAAATAAAATCAGAAAAATGACATATGCTCCAGAGTTATCAAATTCTGAATTTAATGAATATGCAATAAAAAATAATATTGTTTTATCAATTGGTCATTCAAATGCTAATTTTGAACAAGCAACAAATGATTTTAAAAAATATGCAACTTCTGCAACTCACTTATGAAATGCAATGTCTACAATCCAAAACAGAAATGAAGGAATAGTAGCTGCAACATTTTTAGATGATAAAACATATGCTGAATTAATTGGTGATAGTTTTCATGTTGATAAAAAAACTATCGAAATAACTTTTAAAAATTTAGGACCAAATAGAATTATTTTAGTTTCAGATTCACTTGAAGCTGCCGGATTACCAGATGGAGAATATATTTCTGGCGGTATGCCAGTTATTAAAGAAGGAATAAAAATCACTATTAAAGGAACTGAAACAATTGCTGGATCAGCAACATGTATTTATGATCAATTTTTATTTCTTAGTAAAGAAGGCGTGTCTTTAGAAGATTTGGTAAAGATTTCATCATACAATGCAAGTAAAAATTTATCTTTAAAAAAATTAGGTGAAATTAAAGAAGGAAATTTCGCAAACATTAACATTCTTGATAAAAATTTAGCATTATTAGAAACAATAATTAAAGGAAATAAATTTTCAAAATAATTATTAAAAAATATTTTCCTATTATATAATTTAATGTATAAAACAAATAGAAAGTTAAATAAGGTGAGAAAATGAAAGTTATTTCAGTTGGTGCAAACCATGCCGGTACTTCTTTTTTAAGAACATTGGCAAAAATAAATGACAACAATATGGAGATTGTTGCTTACGATAAGAATTCAAACATTTCTTTTTTAGGATGTGGAATTGCTCTATGAGTAGCAGGAGAATTTGAAGACCCACAAGGTTTATTTTATTCAAATCAAGAGCAATTAAAAGGAATGGGAATTGATGTAAAAATTGAACATGAAGTTGTTGAAGTTAATACTAAAGAAAAATATGTAATGGTTAAAAACTTACAAACAGGCGAAACATTTAAAGATGAATATGACAAACTTGTTTATGCAGCAGGTACATGACCTATAGTTCCTCCATTCCCTGGAGTTGATCTTGAAGGAATTTATTTATCAAAAATATTCCAACATGCACAAAAAATTAAAGAAGAAGCTTTAAAACCAGAAGTTAAAAATGTTGTAGTTATAGGTGCTGGTTACATAGGTATAGAATTAGTAGAAGCATTTGTTAAATACAATAAGAAAGTTACATTGATTGATATGGAAGATCGTGTTGTTCCTAGATACTTTGATCACGAATTTACAGAACCTTTACAAGAAAGAATGGAAAAAGATGGAGTTGCTTTAAGATTTAAAGAAGCAGTTAAAGAATTCCAAGGAGATTCAGAAGGTAGAGTTAAAAAAGTTGTTACTGATGCTGGAGAATATGATGCAGATATGGTAATTATGTCAATTGGATTTAGACCTCAAACACAAATGTTAAAAGGACAAGTTGATATGCTTCCTACTGGTGCAATAATTGTTAACAATGAAATGAAAACATCTAATCCGGATGTATATGCAATTGGTGATACAACCGCATTACAACACAATGTATTCAAAAATAACATGAGTGTTGCATTAGCAACAAATGCTGTTAAAACTGGATTAGTAGCTGCATTATCAGTTGCTGGGAAAGCAGTTAAATTCCCTGGAGTGCAAGGAACAAATGGAATAAATGTTTTCGGATGTTTCTATTCATCAACTGGTGTTTCAGAAGAATCAGCTAAAAGATTTAACATTGATCACAAAACAGTTTTCTTAAAAGATCTTGATAGACCTGAATTCATGCATAATGCTGAAGATGTTCAAATAAAACTAGTTTATGATCCAAAAACATTAAAATTACTTGGTGCACAAATCGGTTCATTTGGTGTTCATAATCACTCTGAAGTTATTTTTGCTTTATCATTAGCTATTCAAAAAGAAATGACTTTACCGGAAATTGCATTAATGGATGTTTACTTCTTACCTCACTACAACAAGCCTTTCAACTTTATTTTACAACCAATACTTAACGTATTAGGTCTAAATTACAAAGAGTAATTAATGCCTTTTCATCATAAGAAAACTTCAAAAGAATTAAAGTTATCTTTTGATTTCAAAATATTAAATTATGAAGAAAGAATTTTAGATATTAATATTAATGGTTTGTTAAGAGAAATCAAAGAAAATGAAAATCTTTTTGATTGATTTATGGAAGACTTAATATTCTTCCTTGATTCAAACAGATTTCAAAGAAGATGAGATTATAAATTAATTAAATTACATAATATAATTTCACTTGATAACAAAAATAATATTTTATCTACAAAAATTATTAATCTTTTACCTTCGGTAACATCATGAGATATGGAAGTTGCATAGATAGATGAAAATTGATATATTAGGAGAAACAATTGAATACTATATTGAAAATAATAATAAACAAAAAATATTATTTTTACATGGTTTAAATTCTTCTCAAAAATTCCTATATTCATTAAAAAATAAAAAAAGAACCTATGACATAGTTTCTTTTGATTTTCCTGGAAACGGATTATCAACAGCAAATAATTTAATTTCAATTGAAAATTATCAAAAAATAACAGAAAAATTTATTGAAGAACTTAAACTAAATGATTTAATAGTTTTAGGCCATTCTCTAGGTGCAGCGTCTGCTGTTTATGTAGGTAAAATGAGACAAGTTAAAAAAGTAGTTCTTGTTTCTCCTTTTACTCCATATTGATACAAGCATAGACATAATTCATTAGTTACATGAATAAGACCTAGAAATATTGATGAATTAAAATCATCGTTTTTAAATTTAATTTATAAACCTGAAAATAAAAAGGTTTATTACAATAATGTAAATAGTACAGCTAGTAGATTTATAAAAAAAATAATAAAAATGAGAGATAAGAATAATTACTTATTTTTTAAAGAAATTTTAAACAAAGACTACTTGTATAATGAAAAAACTATGTCTTATTATAAATCTTCAAAAAGAAAACAAATAGTTATACAAGGTAAAGATGACTTATTTGTTTCATGAAAATCTATTGAAGAATATAAGAAAAAATTTCATGTAAAAGTAATATATTTAGAAAAATGCGGACATTCACCTATATTTGAAAAATCAGACGAAGTAAACCAAGTTTTAAATAGCATTATTATATAAAAATATTGAAAAAAAATTCTATATAAACCAAGTAAAAAGGTTTATAATTTTTATGTAAATTAATATCAATAAAATAAAAACGAAGGAGAGAAATGGCTCAAAAATTTAAATTTATAAACAAAGATAAAATTCAAACAGATCCAGAAAAAATGTATCGTACATTAGATGCGGATGGAAATCTTATCTTAGACACCTACAAACAAGAAATATCAAATGAAAAACTTAAAGAAGGATATAAATATATGGTCTTGTCAAGACAACAAGATACATATATGTCACAACTTCAAAGACAAGGAAGAATGTTGACATTTGCTCCAAACTTTGGTGAAGAAGCTCTACAAGTTGCTACATCATTAAATATGGAAAAAGAAGATTGATTTGTTCCTGCATTTAGATCAAATGCAACAATGCTTCATTTAGGAGTTCCTATAGTAAATCAATTTTTATATTGAAATGGAAATGAAAGAGGATCAAAAATGCCTGAAGGTGTTAATGTTCTTCCAATAAATATTCCAATAGCAACACAATATTCACATGCAGCAGGAATTGCTTATGGAATGAAATTAGCTAAAAAGAAAAATGTTGCAATTACATTTATAGGAAATGGTGGAACAGCTGAAGGAGAATTTTATGAAGCATTAAATATTGCAAGTATTCATAAATGACCAGTTGTATTTTGTGTAAACAATAATAGATGAGCAATATCAACACCAGAGCATTTAGAAAATGGTGCACCAACTATTGCTATGAAATCAACTGCTGTAGGAATACCTGGAGTAAGAGTAGATGGTAATGACTTATTAGCTTCATATGATGTTATGAAAGAAGCTGTTGAATATGCTAAAAATGGAAATGGACCAATATTGGTTGAATTTGTTACATGAAGACAAGGTCCTCATACAACTTCAGATAATCCTAGAGTTTATAGAACAGAAGAGGATGAAAAAGAAGCTGAAAAGCTTGAGCCTTTCCACAGAATTGAAAAATATTTAAAAGACAAGAAAATAATGACTCAAGAAGAAATTGAAAAACTTTGAGAAGATCAAATGGTTGTAGTAAAAGACGCATATCAAGAATCATTAAAAGTATTAGATGTTGATATTGATGAAGTATTTGATCATACTTTTGAAGAAATGCCAAAACAATTAGCTGAACAAAAAGCAATTGTAAAAGCTGCATATAAAAATGGAGGTGCTAAATAATGGCTAAAAATATATTAAATAATATAGGAGCTCTTACACAAGGGCTTGAAGAAGCAATGAAAGCTGATGAAAAAGTTATTCTTTGAGGAGAAGATTCAGGTTTCGAAGGTGGAGTTTTCCGTGCAACAGAAGGATTACAAAAACAATTTGGTGAAGAAAGAGTTTGAGATGCTCCTATAGCTGAAGCTGGTTATACTGGTTTAGGTGTAGGTGTTGCTCTTTATGGTTATAGACCAGTTGTTGAATTACAATTCCAAGGATTCTCATATCCAGCTTTTCAACAAATAATGACACATGCTGCTAGATTTAGAAATAGAAGTCGTGGAAGATTTTCAGTACCAATGGTTATTAGAATGCCAATGGGTGGAGGTGTTAGAGCTTTAGAACACCATTCAGAATCAATTGAAATATTATTTGCTCACATACCTGGATTAAAAGTTGTTATGCCATCTAATCCATATGATACAAAAGGAATGATTATTTCAGCTATAAAAGATAATGATCCTGTTATATTCTTAGAACCTAAAAAACTTTATAGATCATTTAAACAAGAAGTGCCAGAAGGTTTATATGAAGTCCCAATAGGAAAAGCAAATGTGATTAAAGAAGGTAATACATTATCATTAGTTACATTTGGTGCACCTGTTCAAGATTCACTTAAAGCTATTCAATTATTAATGGAAACTAATCCTGATATTGATGTTGAATTAATTGATTTAAGAACAATATCACCATTAGATGTTGATACAGTTATTAATTCAGTTAGAAAAACAGGTAGATTACTTGTTGTTAATGAAGCAGTTAAATCATTTTCTGTTTCAGCAGAAATAATTGCTAGAGTAAACGAAAATGCTTTCTTAAATCTTATAGCTCCACCAACAAGATTAACAGGTTGAGATATAACAGTTCCTTTAGCACGTGGTGAAAAATATCATGCAATATCACCTGAAAGAATAATTGAAAAAATAAAAGAAGTTGCATACTTTGAGTATTAAAATTGGAAAGTTAGGAGAGAAAAAATATGTATAAATTTAAATTTGCCGATATCGGTGAAGGGCTACACGAAGGTGTAGTTGCTGAAATCTTTAAAAAAGAAGGGGATAAAGTAGAAGAAGGAGATTCACTTTTTTCAGTAGAAACTGATAAAGTTACTTCTGATATTCCTTCTCCAGTAGGAGGAGTTATCTCTAAAGTTTTAATGGCCGAAGGAGATACAATTCATGTAGGAGATGAAATCTACTACATTAATGATGGTTCAGGAGATTCAGTTGCTGAAGAACCTAAAGCCGCTGCTCCAGCTGCTCCAGCTCCAAAAGCTGCTCAATTGCCAGTTAAAGAAAAAGTTGCTGAAGTTAAAACAGGTAAAATCGGAACTTCAACTAAATTAAATGATGGAGTTTTAACAACACCTTTTGCAAGAGCTCTTGCAGTTGAAAAAAACATTGATATAACTTTAGTAAAAGGAACAGGAATTGGTGGTAGAGTATTAGCAACTGATGTAAATTCATTTACACCTTCAGCAAAAACAAGCTCTGCTGCAACATCAATAGAAGGAAGTTCTTCAGTTATAACTTCAAGAGAAGATAAAGTAGTGAAAATAGATGGAATGAGAAGAGCTATTGCAAAAGCAATGGAAACTTCATGATCAAACGTTTCTTATACTAACTTAGTTGCCGAAGTAAACATGACTAAATTATGAGATGAGAGAAAATTAATGATCGATTCTGTAATGAAAAGATCTGGAGTAAAAGTAACTTTTACTGCATTTATAATGAAAGTAACAGCAATTGCTCTAAAAGAATTCCCTATGTTTAATGTTCAACTAGATCAAAAAAATAATCAATTAATTCAAAAAGGTGCTATTAATTTAGGAATGGCAACAGATACTGAAAAAGGTTTAGTTGTTCCAGTAATTAACAATGCTGATCAAAAATCAGTAGTTGAAATAGCTAAAGATATAATCACATTAGCAACAAAAGCCAGAGAAGGTCATTTAACATTGAAAGATATGTCAGGTGGAACATTCTCAGTTACAAATTATGGTTCAGTTGGTGCATTGCATGGTGTTCCAATAATAAATTGACCTGAAATTGCAATTTTAGGTACAGGTGCAATCTTTGATAAAGTATTCATGAATGCTAACGGAGAAGTTTACAATGGTAAATCAATGCACATTACACTTGCTGCAGATCATAGATGAGTTGATGGTGGAGACATTGGTAGAATGTTAATGAGAGTTAAAGAACTACTAGAAAACCCATCAATGATTGGTGTTTATTAAAATATTTAGTGGAAATAGGAGAAAGAAAAAATATGTATAAATTTAAATTTGCCGATATCGGTGAAGGGTTACACGAAGGTGTAGTTGCTGAAATCTTTAAAAAAGAAGGGGATAAAGTAGAAGAAGGAGATTCACTTTTTTCAGTAGAAACTGATAAAGTTACTTCTGATATTCCTTCTCCAGTAGGAGGAGTTATCTCTAAAGTTTTAATGGCCGAAGGAGATACAATTCATGTAGGAGATGAAATCTACTACATTAATGATGGTTCAGGAGATTCTGTTGAAGAAGAAACAACAGAAGAAGAAGGTTCTGGTGAACAAGCTGCTTCTGTTGTTGGAGATATAGAAGTTTCAAATAAAGTAATGGATTTCAGTGCTATGTTTGCTAAGAAAAAACCTGCTGCACCAAAAGCTGCACCAAAAGCTGCTCCAAAACCTGCTGCACCAAAAGCAGCATCAAAAGGTATGTCTAAAGATCATAAACATGATTATGATGTAACAATAATTGGTGCTGGTCCTGGTGGATATTCACTTGCTGAATCATTAGGTTCACATGGTTTTAAAGTAGCTTTAATTGAAGATTTTAAAGCCGGTGGCGTTTGTTTAAATATTGGATGTATTCCTGCAAAAACATTATTAAAAACTGCTAAATTTTTACATGGAATTAAAAAATCTAAAAAATATGGATTAAAAGTTGGAAAAACAGAAATTGAATGAGGCAAAATTCAAGAAGATAGAAGAAGAATTTCAAATGAACTTTCTAAAAATGTAGAAATGCTTGTTAAATCAAAAAAAGTTAAATATATTATGGGTAGAGGAGAAGTTGTAGATAGACACACTATTAAAGTAAATTCAGAAAAATTTACTACTCAAAATATTGTTATTGCAACTGGATCAAAACCTATATATCTAGATATGTTAGAAGGATTTAAAGAAGGTAGAGAAAAAGAAATAATAATTGATTCTACTCAAGCGCTTGAATTAAAAGAAATTCCAAAATCAATCGGAATAGTTGGTGGAGGAGTTATTGGAATGGAATTTGCTGTTCTATATAACGAATTAGGAACTAAAGTAACTGTATTTGAAGGAATGAGTGAAATTCTTGGACCAATGGATAAAGATGTTAGAAAATGAACAACTAAAAACATGATTGAAAGAGGAATTGAAATCAACACAAATGCTAAAGTTATGGGTTGATCACAAAAAGATGGAATTCTTTACAACCATGATGGTAAAGATCAAAAAGCAAAATTTGATAAAATTTTAATTTCTGTAGGAAGAAGACCTAATAATATTGGTGTTGATAAAGCAATCGGAGTAAATATTGGTAAAAGAGGAGAAATTCTAGTAGACGAAAACTTTGAAACAAATGTACCTGGTGTGTTTGCGATTGGTGATGTTGTTGGACATGCAATGCTTGCTCATACAGCTTATAAACATTCAAACGTTGTTGCTAATCATTTAAAAGGTAATGTTGGACTTAAATATGATTCACATAAAATTCCTTCAGCGGTTTATATATATCCTGAAATCTCAAGTATTGGATATACAGAAGATGAACTAATAAAAGAAGGTAGAAAATATATTAAAGGTGTTTTCCAAAATAAATATGTTGGAAAAGGACTTGCAGATAGAGCTATAGATGGATTCGGAAAAATTCTAATCGGTGAAAAACACGGAGAAATCTTAGGTGCTCACTTAATTAATGAAACTTCTTCAGATATGATAGCTGAATTAGCTGTAATGATGGAATTAGAAGGAACAATTTTTGAACTTGCTGAAATAATTCACCCTCACCCATCAATGTCAGAAGTAATTTATGAAACTGCTATTCAATGTAAAGAAAAACTTCTTGCTAAAAGAAAAAGAGGATAATAATAATTTAAAAAATATGCATTGATTTAAAAATGCATATTTTTTTATATTAAAATTTAACAATGAATATAACATCTGAACAAAATCCGATAATAAAAAACATCATTAAACTAAAAGATAAAAAACATCAAAGAAAAACAAATATGTTTATTATTGAGAATCAAAAGGTTATTAATATAGCTAATAAATTAGACTTAATAGAAACTATTTTTTCTTCAGAAAAAGAAGGAAAAGATACTATTTTAGTAACTAGAGGAATAATTAAGAAAATATCTGATACAAACAATCCATCTAATGTTGTAGCAGTTTGTAGAAAACCAGATATAAAATCAAAAGAAAAAAAAGTGATAGTTTTAAATAATATTCAAGATCCAGGAAATGTTGGAACATTAATTAGAACAGCTGTTGCATTTGGATTTGATACTATTGTTGTAGAAGGTGCGAATCCTTATATGCAAAAAGTAGTTCGTTCAACTCAAGGTGCATTGTTTAAAATTAAAATAATTGAAATGAATTCTGCTCAATATTTAAAAGAATTTAAAGGAAAAATAATTTCTACCGTTTTACAAAAAGGTTCTAAAAAATATGATGAAATATTAATTAATGAACCATTTGCTTTGGTGCTTGGTAATGAAGGTAACGGAATCTCTCCTGAAGTTTTAGATTTATCTAATGAAACTTGTTATATTCCAATTAAATTTGAATCTTTAAATGTTGCGCAAGCAGGCGCTATTTTTATCAATTATTTCTCTAATATTGTATAATTAATAAATAGACAAAGTAGGTGAAAATATGAAAAAATTATTAAAAAAAGATTGAATTCTTTATGAAGTTTTAGGTAACGATGGAGGAGATCATCCAGAATCATTAAAAGATGTTAACTTAAAATATGAAGATCCAGAAGTTAATAAACATGTTCCTTTTATTATTGAAAATAATGATGGTTATACAGTGAAAATGGGAAAAAATGAATATCATCCAGAAACTGAAGAACATTATACAGTGTTTGCACAAATCAAAGTTGACAATATGACTTATACAAAATACTTTGAAAACGGAGAAACTCCAGAATTTACAATAACATGTAAAAAAGGTAAAGTTGTTGAAGCAAGAGCTTTTTGTAATTTACATGGTTTATTTGGTTATAAACTTGGTGCATAAATGCCAGAACTTCCTGAAGTTAGAGTAGTTTCAAGAGCATTAAACGAAAAAGTCAAGAATAAAGTTTTTGACAATTTTGTTATTAAAAAAGAAAAATTATTAAAAG
Organism: Mycoplasma sp.; assembly: GCA_024721275.1. Lineage (GTDB taxonomy): Bacteria > Bacillota_I > Bacilli_A > Mycoplasmatales > Metamycoplasmataceae > JAMPIX01. The sequence continues at coordinate 82,919 of JAMPIX010000002.1, read as the reverse complement.
AAGTTACAACAAATGAATTTAAAAAATTTTTAAGTAATGAAAAAATATTAGATGTTTCTAATATAGGTAAATTTATTATTTTTAAAATATCTAATAATAAAGTTTTACTTTCTCATTTAAGGTTAGAGGGTAAATACTTTTTTTATAACAAACCTACAGATTCCACAAAACATACACACTTAATATTTAATTTTAAAGACGATTCACAATTACATTATGCTGATGTTAGAATGTTTGGAACATTCCATATAAGAACAATTGATAATTATCAACAAATAAATCCAATAAAAAAATTAGCTGCGGAGCCTGGAGATATTAATGTAAATGATTTATTTAATAAATTACAAAGAAAAAATATTGCAATAAAAACAGCATTACTTGATCAAACATTAATTTCTGGATTGGGAAATATTTATGTGGATGAAGTTCTTTTTGCAACTAAAATTCATCCACATTCACCTTCTTCACATATTAATAAGAAGCAAGTTGAACAAATTGTTTATTTTTCAAAAAAAATAATGGATGAATCAACAAAACTTGGCGGATCATCTATAAAAACATATACATCAATTAATTCAAAACCTGGTGAATATCATAAAAAACTTATGGTTCATACAAGAGTGAATCAAAAATGTAATGTATGTGGAAATACAATAATAAAAACTAAAACAAACGGAAGAGGAACGTATATTTGTTTGAATTGTCAAATAAAATATTAATAATATGAAAGTAAAATGTGAATTTAAGTATGAAATTTATAAAAATGATTTAAATAACTTTAGAGTTGTAAATTTTAAAATACTTGAATCTGATGAAATTCTTACTACAAAAAATATAACTGTTTCTGGAGTAATTAATAAAGAAATAAGCAAAGATTGAATTTATGATTTAGAAGTAGAAGAAAGCAAGAATAAAAAATATCCAAATACTTATGATTTGATAAATATTGAACTTATTCCGCATAATTTAGAAGCTAATGTAATTTCGTTTTTTTCATCAAATAAGTTTGAAAAAATTGGAAAAGTAAGTGCTAGAAAAATAATTAATGAAATTGGTGAAAATTCAATTGAAAAATTAAGTAACGATCCAGATTTAATAAATAAAACATCTTTATCTGATGAAAGAAAAAAAATAATTTTTGATTTTTTCAAAAGTGGATCTAAGGAAAATAAAATATTTCAATTATTTTCACAAGCTGGTGTATCTAATAATTATTTACCTCCACTAACTAACAAATATACTAATGATAAATTACTTAAAATGTTTGATGAAAATGTTTATGAATTATTATATGAAAATAATTTATTGCCTTTTAGTTTTTGTGATTCAATTGCAAGATTTAAAAAAGTGGATCCAAATAGTATTATTAGAACAGAAGCTATTATTTATTCTTATATAAAAAAAGAGATGTTTAGAACTGGTAGTACTTTTATTAAAATCAAAGATTTAGAAAAGAAGATTTTAAAACTTAGTTCAAATAATGATTTAACTACTTTTAGAATATCATTAAATAATTTGTTAGAGAGAAATATTTTGTACAAATATTCTGATGCAGAGATAACCACATTTGTTTCATTTAAAGAAGAAGAATATATAAAAGATAGATTAGAAAAACTAATGCAAAATTCAAAAACAAATAATATTTTAAAAAATAAAAGCTATATTGAATTAGATAAAACACAAGTAAAGGCAATATATTCTGGAATAAATAATCCTTTAACCATTATTCATGGTTCACCTGGAACTGGAAAAACCACAATTATAAAAGTAATTTTAGATTCAATTGATTATAAAAAAAATGATATTGCTTTGCTTGCTCCTACTGGAAAAGCTGCAAACAGAATAACTCAAAAAACAGGACGTAAAACAAAAACACTTCATAAATTTTTAGGTTGAGAAAAAAATCCTCTTGAACAAAGTTTCGCATATAATGAAGATAATATACAAGAAGTTAAATGTATTATTATTGATGAATTTTCAATGGTTGATAGTTCATTGATGTATGACTTATTAGTTGCATGCCCGTTTTTAGAAAAATTAATTTTAATTGGTGATGATGATCAACTTCCTGCTATCAAACCTGGAAATATATTAAATTCATTAATTAAGTCTAATATTGGAGAAAAAATATATTTAGAAAATATTTATAGACAAGGAGAAGGTTCGGGAATAATTTTTGATGCAAAAGAAATTAATAAAGGCAATCAACCTAAATTTAATACACAAGATTCAATTTTTTTAAAAAGTAGTGAAAATGATTTATTTAAACTTTATGATGAACAATTAAAAGCAACTACACAAACCGGAATTCAAATTTTAGCGCCAATGTACAAAGGTGAATATGGAATTGATAATATTAATGAAAAATTACAAAAAATATATAATTCAAAAAATGATTTTATTGAACACAATGCTAAAAAATTTTACATTAATGACAAAGTCATTCAACTAATTAATTCAGTTGATTATGATGTTTACAATGGGGAAATAGGAATAATAATTAAATTTGGAACAATGGATAACAAGAAATCAGTTGTTGTTAAATATGAATTTAGAGAAATTGAATATTTTTCAGATGATTTTAGTGAAATGTGTTCACTTGGTTATGCAATTTCAATTCATAAGTCTCAAGGATCTGAATTTGATAAAGTAATTATAGTGCTTCAAAAAACTCATAAAAAATTATTAAATAAAAAACTAGTATATACAGCTCTTACTAGAGCAAAATATAAATCAATAGTTTTTGGAGAAAAATCAGCAATTGATTTATCAATAAAAAGAGAAATTGAACAGAAAAGGAATTCTAAATTATTAGATCTTTTAAATAATTAAATTATTTTTTTAAAAGACTTTTTACAGGATTAAATGATTTTCTGTGTTCTGGTGTTCAACCATTTTTTATTATTGATTCACGATGATATTTCGTACCATAACCCATATTTTTTTCAAATTGATATTTATTGTATTTTTTTGAAAGTTCAATCATGTATTTATCTCTGCTTACTTTTGCAAGAATCGAAGCCGCTGCAATTGAAATAGATTTTTCATCACCTTTAACAATTGATGTTTGTGGAATTTCAATATCAATATTTTCATAATCAACTAAAACGTGTTCAGGTTTAATATCTAAAGATTCAATTGACTTTTTCATAGCTAATTTTGAAGCTTCCTTAATATTTAATTTATCTATTGTTTCAACATCGATTGAAATGATTGAATATGATAATGCATCATTTTTTATTATTTTATATAATTCATTTCTTTTTGTTGAAGATAATTTTTTTGAATCATTAATTAATTTATTTTCATAATCTTTATCAAAAATTACAGCAGCTGCAACAACTGGTCCAGCAAGTGGTCCTCTTCCTACTTCATCGGTTCCGGCAATATATTTTATATTTTTTAAATATAAATCATTTTCATATTCTTTCATAATTAAATTATATTGATAATATTGAAGTTAAATAATATAATTGTAATATGGAAAAACTTGTTGATATATTTAAACCGAAAATTATTGAGGATATAATTGGTCAAAATGATATCAAATCATTTATTAGTAGAGTAATTAAAAATAAATATTTACCATCATTAATTTTATATGGTCCTCCTGGAATTGGAAAAACATCATTAGCTATTGTAATTTGTAATGCTCTTAACTATAAATTTGGTACATTTAATGCTGCTGTTGATAATAAACAAAAATTAATAAAAGGAATTGAAGACAATGATGTTTTAATAATTGATGAAATTCATAGATTGAATAAAGATAAACAAGATGTGTTACTACCAAATATTGAATATAACAACATTTTAGTTATAACTACAACAACTGAAAATCCATATTTTGTAATCAATCCTGCTTTAAGATCAAGAATGCATATTCTTGAATTAAAACCTATTACACAAGAAGATATTTTTGTCGGTGTTAAAAGACAATTAAAAAATCATGATATTAAAATTAATATTACAGATACATTACTTAAGAGTTTAATTAATTTGTCTAATTCAGATATACGTAAAACAATTAATTGTTTAGATATTATTTTAAAACTTTATAAAGATGAAAAGATAACAAAAAAAATAATTGAAAACATATTGCCCTCAGTAACTTATTTTTCTGATAAGAGTGGAGATTCACATTATGATTTATTAAGTGCCTTCCATAAATCATTAAGAGGTTCGGATGTTGATGCTGCACTTTATTATTTAGCAAAATTAATTGAGACAGGTGATATTTTAGGAATGGAAAGAAGAATGCTTGCAGCTTCTTATGAAGATGTAGGATTAGCTAATCCTAATTTGCCACTTAGAGTTAAAACTGCAATTGATACTGCAAAAAAACTTGGATTTCCTGAAGCAAAACTTCCTTTATCTGCTGCTGTCATCGATATTGCTAAAGCTGAAAAATCTAATTCATCTTATTTAGCAATTAATTCTGCCATATCTTTTGTAAAACAAAATGGGAGTCTTCAAATACCTGATTATTTAAAAGATGCACATTATAAAAGTGCTAGCAAATTAAATCGTGGTGTTGGATATAAAAACCCTCATTTTAGTAATAAAAAAATGGATTATCTTCCTAAAAAAATTAAAAATATTAAATTCTTTCAGCCTAATCCAAAAGATAAGATATAAAAAAATGGCAGAGGTAACAGGACTCGAACCCATAAATGCAATTTTGGAGACTGCGGTTTTACCATTAAACTATACCTCTATAGCCAATATAAATTTATTTTTCTTTCATTTTTATTTTTGCTAATTTAGCTTCTTCTAAAAGAGCAGGATAGTTATCAAGTGCTTTTTCTATCATTGCACCAACTCCACCTTCTTCATTTGTTAAATCAGAAACGTGTGTTGCTCTTTCTTTTATGTTTCTTCCTGCATTTTTCATTGCAACAGAAACTCCAGCAATTTTAAACATCGGAATATCATTATGACCATCACCAAATGACATTACATTATCAACGTTAATACCATAGTAACGGGCCATTAATGTTACACCTGCATCTTTTTGAGCACCTATAGGTGTAATATCAAAAACTGGGGTTAACCCTTTACCTTTTGTTCAGTATGAAAAAGATGCAAGATCACAATAATTTCTTCTTAAGTGGTCGTACAATCCATCTAAATCAACATTTGGTTTTGTATCTATAATAATAGAAGTTGGTTTAAGTGGAATTTTATGGAAATCAATTGTACCAACATCAAATTTCTTAGCAGAATCTAACCCAAATACTTGTTCAAGTACTTTGCTTCTTTTTTCTAATTTTACTCAACCTGGACCTTCAATTGCTACATTGTCTTTAACTTCATCTATTTTTTTATCTCCTAAAATATATAGAGCTTCGTTTAAATCTAAATGTTTAATTTCTGGAATAAATTCTGGATCACTAGGATTATTAATATATGCACCATTATAATTTGCAAGCACTGTGTCTAAACCTAATTCATTATATATATCTATAGATGATCTTCTTGGTCTACCTGTAAGTAAACAAACAATATGACCTTCTTCAATTGCTCTTTGAACAGCTTTTTTAGATCTTGGATGAATTAAGTTTTTTTGTGAATCAGCTAATAGAGTACCATCTAAATCTATAGCAAATAATATTTTTTCTTTCATAATATTTAATTTTACTAAAAAATACCAATTTTGTATTAATTTATTAATATATAATTTATATAGAAAAGATTAAGGAGAATGAAATATGACACCACACATAAATGCTAAGAAAAATGAAATAGCAAAAACAGTATTAATGCCAGGAGACCCTTTAAGAGCAAAATTTATAGCTGAAAAATTTTTAGAAAATGTAAAACATGTAAACTCAGTTCGTAATATGTTTATGTATACAGGAACATACAAAGGGAAGGAAATAACAATTGCCGGTTCTGGAATGGGACAACCTTCAATAGGAATTTATGCATTTGAATTATTTAAATTCTATGATGTAGAAAACATAATAAGAATAGGTTCTGCTGGATCTTATGAAAAAGATTTAGCAATTTATGATGTTATTTTAGCTGATGATATATGATCAGATACAACATTTGCAAAATACATGATTGATGAAGATATAAAAATCTTAAAGCCATCAATGGAATTAAATGAAAAAATAAAGAAATCTGCTGAAACAGAAGGTATAGAAATTAAAACAGGTAGAATTCATTCTTCAGATGTATTTTATTCATCAGAGAATTGAACGGTTGATAGAATCGTAGAAATGACAGGTGGAGCAAGATGTGTTGAAATGGAATCATTTGCACTTGCTGCAGTTGCTAAAAGACTTAATAAAAAAGCAACATGTTTATTAACAATTTCAGATAATTTAATCACTAAGGAAGAAACTTCTCCAGAAGAAAGACAAACAGCTTTTACAAAAATGATGAAAATTGCTTTAGGAACTGTTTTAATTGATTAGATCGGTGAAATTATGAGAGTTGTAGATTTAATTGATAAAAAACAAAGAAAAGAAGATTTAACAAAAGAAGAAATCAATTTTTTAATAAAAGGTTATACTTCAGGTGAAATTCCTGATTATCAAATGTCTGCGTTTATTATGGCTGTTTATTTTAATGGACTAAATTATGATGAGATTGCGGTTTTAACTAAAGAAATGATGTTAAGTGGTGATACATTCAATTTAGAAGATATTTCAGGAATAAAAGTAGATAAACACTCAACAGGTGGTGTTGGAGACAAAACAACAATTGCTTTAGCTCCAATCGTTGCATCATTTGGTGTTGTTATGTCAAAAATGTCAGGAAGAGGTCTTGGACACACTGGTGGAACACTAGATAAATTAGAATCTATTCCCGGTTTTAGAATAAATTATCAACAAGAGGAATTTAGAGAACTTTTAAAGAAACATAATATTGCTTTAATAGGTCAAACTGGAAACATAGTTCCTGCTGATAAAAAACTTTATGCATTAAGAGATGCAACAAATACAGTTATGCAAAAAGGACTTATTGCTTCATCAATTATGTCTAAAAAATTAGCAACTGGATCTAACACAATTTTACTTGATGTAAAAGTTGGTAATGGTGCGTTTATGAAAACTATTGAAGATGCTTCTGAGCTTTCTAAAATAATGATTGAAATTGGAAAGAAACTAAATAGAGATGTTAAAGCTATGATTACTAACATGAATTTACCATTAGGTAAAGCTGTTGGAAATAAAATAGAAATATTAGAAGCTATTGAAACTTTAAAAGGAAATGCTCCTAGAGATTTTCATGAATTAATAATTGAAGCTGCTTCAACAATTTTAGTTCAAGCAAAAAAATTCGATTCAAAAGAAATAGCTAAAAAAGAAGTTGAAAACAAAATTAAAAGTGGTGAAGCTTTACAAAAATTTAATGAATGAATTGAAGCCCAAGAAGGTGATTTATCAAAAATGATTCATAATCCAAAATATACTAAAAAAGTATTGGCAACAGAAGATGGATATATGAAGATAAAATCTGCTGTGGGAATAGGAATAGTTTCAATGAAACTTGGAGCAGGTAGAGAAAGAAAAGAAGATGAAATCGATTATGATGCTGGAATTTATATAGAAAAACAAAATTCCGATATTGTTAAAAATGGCGATGTCTTATTTACTTTATATTCCGGAAAAGAAATAACTGAATCATTAATTAATGAATTAAAAGAAACTTATGAAATAACAAATGAAAAAAATGAAAGTAAAATAATTATTAAAATTATTGAATAGAAAGAGAAAAAATGGAAATAAATAAATATATAGATCACACGTATCTAAAAGCAGAAGGAACTACAAAAGAAATAGATAAAATTATAAATGAAGCAATAAAATATAACTTTAAAACTATTTGTGTAAATGGTTCTTGAACAAAATATTGTGCTAAAAAATTAGCCGGAACTGAAATTGGTATTACTAATGTAATAGGATTTCCATTAGGAGCAATGTCAACAGCTTCAAAAATTTATGAAGCAAAAAAATGTATTGAAGATGGTGCTGATGAAATCGATATGGTAATTAATATTGGTAGATTAAAAGATGGTCAAGATGAATATGTTTTAAATGAAATTAAAAAAATTAAAGAAGCAATAGGAACTAAAGTATTAAAAGTTATTATTGAAACAGCTTTATTAACTAATGATCAAAAGAAATTAGCTACAAAATTAACAGTTGATGCTGGTGCTGATTTTGTAAAAACATCTACAGGATTTTCATATCATGGTGCAACAGTTGAAGATGTTGAACTTATGGCAAGTGTAACTCAAGGAAAAATTGAAATAAAAGCAGCTGGTGGTGTAAAAAGTGTTGAAGATTTAGACAAAATGATTAAAGCTGGCGCAACAAGAATAGGTACATCTAGTGGAGTTAAGTTAATAGAAGGTACAAAAATTTCTAAGAAGGAGTATTAATATGTATAAAGTAATAGATCACCCATTAATAAAACACAAATTAAGATATATAAGAGAAAAAAGTTCAAATCATATGATTTTTGAATCTAATTTAACACAAATTACATCATTGATGGTTTATGAAATATTAAAAAATGTTAATTTAAAAGAAGTTGAAATTGAAACACCAATATGTAAAACAATTTCACATGAAATTTCAGATGAAATTATACTTGTTCCAATATTAAGAGCAGGACTTGGAATGGTACACGGAATTAAGAGTTTATTACCTGAAATAAGAATAGGTCATATTGGAATGTATAGAGATGAAGAAACTTTTGAAGCTCACAGCTATTTTTACAAAGTTCCTGATGTAAGTAAAGATGCATTAGTTATATTAGTAGATCCAATGCTTGCTACTGGCGGTTCATCAGCTGATGCTATAAAAAAACTTACTGATGACGGATTTAAAAACATAATTTTAGTTTGTCTTGTAGGAGTTAAAGAAGGAATTGAAAGAATTGAAAGTGAATATCCTGATTTACCTATTTATATGGCTGCACTTGATGAAAAACTAAATGAAAATAAATATATTGAACCAGGTCTAGGTGATGCTGGAGATAGAATATTTGGTACAAAATAATTATCAATGGAAACAAGAGTAGAAAAGTGAAAAAAATATAGAGAAGAAATCAAATCTGATAATGATCTATCAGAGATGGTTAGAAGATCTAATGAACAATTTACAATTTTGTATAAAAGATTAATGAAGGTTCATAAAAACTTTAAGTTTAAACCAGATAATCCTAAAAAGATAAAATTAATAAAACAAAATGAATTTAAGAATTTTTCAATCCCTGAAATAGATGAATTAACTAAAGAAATCAATGATTATTATGAAAAGTTTAGTAAATATGATTTTGAATATTCAGGAGATTTTTCAACAAATAGACTTGATGATGTAATAGAAAATATGAATAAAAAAATAATAAAAAAAGAAAATAGTTTTAATAAAACTACAAAACAAAATGAAATAGAAATAACAGAAATGAAAAGTTTTGAATTTGAGGATAAAATAGATGAATAAAATTAGTATTGCAATAGATGGACCTGCTGGTTCTGGGAAATCTACAATAGCCCGTATTTTAGCTAATGATTTAAATTTAATATATATTAATACTGGATTAATTTATAGATCTATTGCGTTTTTTATTTCTCAAAATAATGTTGATTATAAAAATATCAATAAAATTAAAGAATTATTAGAAACAATAAATATTGAATTAAAAGAGAAAGATATTGTTATTTTAAATGGAGATGATGTAACAAAAAATCTTAGAAAATCATCTGTTTCTAAAGTTGCTTCAATAATTGCACAAATTAAAGAAATTAGAAATTTTGCTACTGATTATTCTAGAAAAATAGCAAAAATTAATAATGTTGTAATGGATGGTAGAGATGTAGGTACTGTCATAATTCCTGATTCTAAAGTAAAAATTTTCTTATCAGCAACACCTGAAATTAGAGCAAAAAGAAGAGTTGAGCAAAATTCTTTATTAGGAATAGAAGAAAATTATGAAAATATACTTAAATCAATAATTGAAAGAGATAAAAGTGATATGCAAAGAGAAATGTCTCCGTTATTAAAAGCTGATGATGCTATAGAAATAGATAGTTCAAATATTTCTATTGTTGATGTTGTCAATAAAATAAAAAGTATATTAAATTCACTATAATATAATTTAATTATGAAAAATTTAGTAGCTATAGTCGGAAGACCCAATACAGGAAAATCATCTTTGTTTAATAGAGTTTGCGGTAAACGTAATTCTATTGTTGATGATATGCACGGTGTAACAAGAGATAGGTTATATGAAGAAGTTGAATGACAAGGCAAAAAATTTAATCTTGTTGATACTGGTGGAATTGAAGTTGAAAAAAATATTTTTCAAGATGAAATTAAAGTACAAGCTCAGATTGCTATAAATGAAGCAGAAGTTATTGTTTTTGTTGTAGATGGACAAAATAATATAACTATTGATGATGAAATGGTTGCAAACATGTTGTATAAAACTAAAAAACCTGTTTTAGTTGCTGCTAATAAATTAGAATCACAACAAATGGATTTAGGAATATATTCATTAGGTTTTGAATCTATATTTCCAATTTCTGCTTTACATGGAAACGGAATTGGAAATATATTAGATAAAATTATTGAAATTCTTGATTTTACTGAAAAAGATAAAGAAGAATTTACAAAAATATCAATCATTGGAAAGCCAAATGTTGGAAAATCTTCATTATTAAATAGATTAGTTAAAAAAGAAAGATCAATAGTTTCTGATGTTTCAGGAACAACTAGAGATTCAATAAAAGAAAATATTGTATTAAATGATCGTAACTATACATTAATAGATACAGCAGGAATAATGAAAAAATCTAGATTAGTAGAATCTGTAGAACATTATGCTTTATTAAGAGCTATGAGTTCGTTAAAAGAATCTGATATCACATTGCTAGTATTGGATGCTACAAAAGAAATTGCAAGATTTGATTATAGAATAGCTGGTTATGCTTTTGATGAAAGAAAGCCAATAATAATAATTATTAATAAATGAGATTTAATAACAAAACAAACTAATACAATGATTGAATATGTTAAAAAGCTAAGAAAAGCTTTTAAATTCATACCATGAGCAAAAATAGTATTTTTCTCTGCGTTAACTGGACAAAGAGAAACAAAACTCTTAGAAACTTTAAAAGAAGTACAAGATATGCTTACTAAAAAAATTAAAACTAATACACTTAATGAGTTTATTTATGAGTTGCAACTTTTTAAAGCTCCGCCTATGCACAATGGAGGAAGATTAAGAATTACTTTTTTAAAACAAGTTGACGCATCTATACCAACATTTTTACTTTTTGTTAATAACCCTTTATTTATGCACTTTTCTTATAAACGTTATATTGAAAATAAATTTAGAGAATATTTTGGCTATGAGGGAACTCCAATTAATTTTGTTTTAAAAAGAAAATAATTTTTTTATGTTAAATATATGTATAATAAGTGTGAAAATAAATAAACGGAGATGAGAAATGAATAAAGCAGAATTAGTTGAAGCATTAGTTCAAAAAACATCTTTTACAAAAGCAGATGCTGAAAAAGCAATAAAAGCTCTTGTAGAAGTTGTTGTTGAAGCAACAAAAAGTGGAGAAAAATTAACATTAGTTGGTCTAGGTACTTTTGAAAAGAAACGTAGAAACGCAAGAAATGGAATTAATCCAGCAACAAAAGAAACAATACAAATTGCGGCAAAAGATGTTCCTACATTTAAAGCAGCAAAAGCTTTCAAAGAAGCAGTTGCTTAATTAATTTAAAAAATTAGTTTTAAAAATACTATTCTTATATAGTATTTTTTTATTCTAAAAATTTAACAAAATCAATTATTCCAGGGTATTCAAGTTCTAATTGAATACCTTTTTTCCTTGCAATATCAATATCTAATTGCTTTTTTTCAAGATTATCAATCGTTTCTATATTAATTAAATAAAATTCATTTCACCTTTTAAAACAAATAATATAAAAAACTATTCCATTTAATCTTTTTATTAATTTAAGATATTCATGTTGATGATTTTTAATATTTTTTAATGGTAAATTATCTAAATTAGTGCTTTTTGCTTCAAAAGCAACAAATGATCCGTTATATATTCCATAATAATCTACTTTACTCTTATTTTTAATATAGGCATTTTCTATTTTTAATTTATTATTTATTAAATTGACCTTATTAAAAGAAATGGGCAATTCTTTTTTATGAAAAACTGCTATTTCATTTTCTAAATAAAAAGAAATAGTTTTATTTATTATTGATTCAAGAAACATTCCTCTATTTTTCATTACATTATATAAATATGATTTTTATATAAATATTATTTTATTTAAATTATAATTATTATAAATATGTTGAAAAAAGAACTTAGTACAGAATTATTGTTATCAAAAAAATTTGAAACGCACTTAAAAGGATATGATCCTAAAGAAGTTGATGAATTTTTAGATTTTGTTATAAATGATTACAACTATTTTGAGGCAGAAATCAAATCAATAAAAGATAAAATTTTATTAAGAGATGATTTGATAGCTGATTTAAAAAAAGAGTTATGAGAAATTAAAACTGACTTAAAAGCAGCGATTGAAGAAAATAAAGCTTTGAATAAAAAAATGAATAGTCAAGAAGTTATTAATGCAAGGCTTGCACGACTTGAAAGCCGTGAAATAGATGAGGGTTAAAAGTTAATATATTATTTATTTTGTAGTAAAATTAAATAGCACTAGTTAATTGCTGTTTATGTAAATAAATAGAGGAAAGTCCGTGCTAGCACAAGCTGTGATGCTTGTAGTGATTGTGTTAGATCTAATAAATCTAAGCTATGACGGCGAAAGAAGTCTAAAACATTTATGTCAAGATGTATTTCTTAAGGTGCCACAGAGACGAATTTTTTAGAAATAAAAAAGTGAAACGAGGTAAACCCCACAAGCTAGAAACCCAAATTATGGTAGGGGAACCTGATTGAAGGAATAGAACTAATATCAGGACAATTTAATTGTAGATAAATAATTAACGCTATTTTCGAATAGAACAGAACACGGCTTATTGTGCAAATAAAATCACTTTATGGTGATTTTTTTTAATTTAATATAAAATATAAGTAATATGATAATGTGAATAATATTAGGTGCGTTAGTTGGAATAGTAATAATTTTTATTATTGTTACATCTGTAATGGACAAAAAAAAGAAAAAAAAACAAATAGAACAATTAAAAAAACAAAAAATTGCTTCAAATGATGCAATAGTACAAACGCTAATTGTTATAAATCTTTTAATAGAATACAATGATAAAAAATTAAATACATTTGTTCCATCAATTGGAAAATTAAAAATGGGTGATATTGTTAGTCTTGCAAAAAGCGAAATTTCAAATTTATCTAATCATCCTTTTTTCAGAAAACTTGATAAAGAAGAAGAAAATGTTAAAGCTATGTTTGAAATTTTAGAAAAATTAAGAAAAACAAAATCTAATATGTGACAAAAAAATTGTCAAAAAGAAATTAATAGAATGCAAAAACTATTAAAAGAACAAAAAAATAAAAGAGAAAAGTTCTTAGAATTCGAAGATAGACATAGTAAAAGACTTAAAAAGTTATATAATCTATAATAATATGACGTTAGCAAATAAATTCACTATAGTTAGATTAATTCTTGTTATTCCGTTTTTAATCTTTCTGGCAATTCCACTTCATAATATGGATGGAATCCCTACATATAAAAATTGAGATATAAATTCAACATGTTTTTTAATTGCATTCATAATTTTTTCAACTGCTATGATTACAGATTACATCGATGGTCAAATTGCAAGAAAAACAAACACTGTTACTTCATTTGGAAAAGTTTTTGATCCAGTTGCAGATAAAATTATTACAAACACAGCTCTAATTATGTTTGCCATATATCAAGTGATACCTTGATGATTAGTTGTTGTTATATTAATGAGAGACATAATTATCGATGGTGTTAGATCATTATCCGCTTCAAATAAAAAAATTATTGCAGCTTCAATGATGGGAAAATTAAAAACAGTTGTTATATCAATTGGAATATTATTTATTTTTGCTTTATCGCCATTATGAACAGTTGATGGAAACATTGCAGAATATTTTCCAGGTCAACATGGAACACCAATTTCTGAGTGAGGAAATTGATTAATAAACATACCTTTATTAATAGGTGGTTTTTTATCAATATATTCTGGAATTCAATATGTTTGAAATGCAAAAGATTTGATAAAATTAAAATAGGAGTATTAAATGGAAAAAGAAACAATAGAACAAATGAACGAAAGAGAATTAAGTGCTAAAAAGGGTACAGAAGAATATAAACAAATAACAAAAAAATATATGTTAAAAATGTTTCTTTGATGTGGACTATTTATAACTATTTTAATACTAATACTTTTTGGTATAAATCATATATAAAAAATAATTATGAAAACTAAGAGACTAATTAAGCAAATAGTATTATCTGGAATAATGACAGCTCTTGCTGTTATAGTAGGAATGTTTGCTCACTTCTATTTTTTAGGAGGACAAGTATTTTTAGTTGCCATAATTATTTTTTTAATGCCTTTATTATTTAAATTAAATTTTTTAATAATAAATACAGTAATATCTGTTGTTCTAGTGGATTTGTTAAATAATTGAATAACATACACATGAATATCTATAATAGCTTATTTAATTGCTGTATTGACAATTTGAACTTGCAAACATTTTAAATTAAAAATATTTTATATGGTTGGAACATTAACTGCTGCAGGATTAGTTGTTTTAATATATTACTTATTAGAGAAAAAAGTATTTGGAGAAGCTCTTGCTATTGATGATCTTTATGCAACAAGTTTAGAAATGGCTATTACATTACCTGTTGTTTGAATACTTTATTTCCCAATAAAAATAATTGGTAAAGTATAATTAAAATATGAAAACAATATCAACTGTAGAATCTGTAACTTCTGGACTTATAGCAAGTAAAATAACAAATACACCTGGATCAAGCGATTATTTTATTGGATCACTTGTTTTATATAAGAATATAGCTAAAGAAAAATTGAATATTGATACATCTAATGGTGTTATAAATAAAGAGACAGCTCTTTCTATGTCTAAAGCAGGAAAAGAATTTTTTAATTCTGATATTTGTGTAGCTACCACTGGAATTGCTGGTAAATACAAAATAGAGGGAAAAAATCCAGGAACTGTATTTGTTGCGATCAATGAAGATGTATTTGAATTACATTTAAAAGGAACAAGAATTAAAATAAAAGAACAAATAGTAGAATTTGTTTTAAAAAAACTAGAAACAATGAAATAATTACCAAAAAATTAAACTATATTATAGAGGAGGAAAAAATGGATAAGAAAAACAAAATTGATAAACATTTAATAGACACCTTGAACTTAATAGAAAAGAAATTTGGTAAAGAATCGATTATGCTTCTTGGAAAGAGTGATCAAAATAAGAATATTGATACTTTTTCATCCGGATCACTTATATTAAACGATCTCTTAGGTATAGGTGGTTTTCCTAAAGGAAGAGTTATTGAAATGTACGGACCAGAATCATCTGGGAAAACAACATTTGCTTTACAGGCGATTGCTGAAATACAAAAACAAAACGGAATTGCAGCTTTTATAGATGCTGAACATTCGATAGATCCTATTTATGCAAAGAATTTAGGGATTGATGTAGATAATTTAATATTATCTCAACCTGACTCTGGTGAACAAGCGTTAGAAATAGTTGACACATTAGTAAAAACAAATGCTGTTGATTTAATAATAGTTGATTCGGTAGCTGCACTTGTTCCAGAAGCTGAATTAAATGGAGAAATGAAAGATCAAACAGTTGGTGCTCAAGCTAGATTAATGTCAAAAGCATTAAGAAAAATAACTGGATCATTAAATAAAACTAATTGTACAATCATATTTATTAATCAATTAAGAGAAAAAGTTGGAATAATTTTTGGCAATCCTGAAATTACGCCTGGAGGTAGAGCATTAAAATTCTATTCATCAATAAGAATAGAAGTTAGAAGAGGTAAAACTTTCTCTACAAATGATACTAATGGGAATATAGTTAAATTAAAAGTAGTTAAAAACAAATTAGCACCACCATATAGAAAAGGTGAAACAGAGATAGAATTTGGAAAAGGTATTTCTAAAATACATGAGCTTATTGTAATTGCAGAATTAAAAGGTGTTTTAACAAGAAAAGGTTCTTGATATACATATAATGATGAAAATATTGCTCAAGGAAAAGCAAAATTAAAAGAACTGCTTGAATCAAATTCAGAATTATTTAATGAATTGTTAGAAAAAATAAAAACTAATGAAATATTAAAATAAGATTTTTAAATTATAAAAATGGTATATCATTAAATAATGAAGATATTATTCATTGGTGATATATTTGGAAAAAAAGGAAAAGAATTTGTTATTGAACATCTCCCTTCTTTAATTAAAGATAATAATGTTGACTTTGTCATAGCTCAAGGTGAAAACATAACTAATCGTAAAGGTTTAAATGTAAATGATTATAATGAATTAAGAAATGCTGGTGTAAATGTATTTACTATGGGAAACCATGTTTGAGCAGATAAAGGAATTAGTGATTTAATAAAAAATAATGAAAATGTAATCAGACCATACAACGTTAATAAAAGTTGTCCTGGTGTTGGAAGTATGATTTTTGAGGTTAATAATAAGAAAATTAGAGTAACTTCATTAATGGGGATTGCTTTTAATAAACTTAACAAACCTTGAAAACAAGAATATAGTAATAACTTTTTTGATGCTATGGATGAAATACTAGAATCTTCAAATGATGACATATATATAGATTTTGTTGATTTCCATGGTGAAACAACTTCTGAAAAAGCAGTATTCTCTTTACATTATGATGGAAAGGTAGATGTTATAGTCGGAACACATACACATGTTCAAACTTCTGATGAGAGAATTTTACCTAAAGGAACTGCATTCATCACAGATGCTGGAATGACTGGTCCAAAAAACTCTGCAATAGGTGCAAATTTTGAAGAAGTTTATAAAAGAATGAGATTTAATGAAAGAGCTAAATTTAAAGAATCTATGAATTCAGCCCAATTTAATGGGGTTTTAGTTACTAAAGATGATGATAAAAGCATGAAAATAAAAAGAATTAAAATTTAATTGAATTTTTTTAAAAACTTTTTTATTTTAGTGTATAATCATATAGCATACACAAGAAATGGAGCTTAAATTCATGACTTAAAGTGCAAGCAAATTAGATCTTTGAAAACTAAACACAAGACCATGTATACGTTAATTTATTTGAGAGTTTGATCCTGGCTCAGGATGAACGCTGGCTGTGTGCCTGATACATGCATGTTGAACGAAGTTTTTTTAAAACTTAGTAGCAAATGGGTGAGTAACACGTACTTAACCTACCTTCAAGATTGGGATAACTATGGGAAACTGTAGCTAATACCGGATATGATATTTTTACGCATGTTTTAATATTGAAAGGGGCGTTTGCCTCACTTGAAGATGGGAGTGCGCAACATTAGTTAGTTGGTAAGGTAATGGCTTACCAAGACGATGATGTTTAGCGGGGCTGAGAAGCTGGACCGCCACACTGGGATTGAGATACGGCCCAGACTCCTACGGGGGGCAGCAGTAGGGAATTTTCCACAATGAGCGAAAGCTTGATGGAGCGACACAGCGTGTAGGATGACGCCTTTCGGGGTGTAAACTACTGTGGTAAGGGAAGAAAAATAAGAAGAGGAAATGCTTTTTACTTGACGGTACCTTACTAGAAAGTCACGGCTAACTATGTGCCAGCAGCCGCGGTAATACATAGGTGGCAAGCGTTATCCGGAATTATTGGGTGTAAAGCGTACGTAGGCGGTTTGTTAAGTTTGGAGTTAAAGGCTCATTCTCAAAATGAGTATGCTTTGAAAACTGGCAGACTAGAGTTATGGAGAGGTCAATGGAACTCCTAGTGGAGCGGTGGAATGCGTAGATATTAGGAAGAACACCAAAAGCGAAGGCAATTGACTGGCCATATACTGACGCTCAGGTACGAAAGCGTGGGGATCAAATAGGATTAGATACCCTAGTAGTCCACGCCGTAAACGATGATCATTAGCCGTTAGTAAAAATTAGTGGCTCAGCAAACGCATTAAATGATCCACCTGAGTAGTATGCTCGCAAGAGTGAAACTTAAAGGAATTGACGGGGACCCGCACAAGCGGTGGAGCATGTGATTTAATTTGAAGATACGCGTAGAACCTTACCTACATTTGACATCCCTTGCAATGCTATAGAGATATAGTGGAGGTTAACAAGGTGACAGATGGTGCATGGTTGTCGTCAGCTCGTGTCGTGAGATGTTTGGTTAAGTCCAGCAACGAGCGCAACCCCTATCTTTAGTTACTAACATTAAGTTGAGGACTCTAGAGAGACTGCCTGGGTAACCAGGAGGAAGGTGGGGATGACGTCAAATCATCATGCCTCTTACATGTAGGGCTATACACGTGCTACAATGGATAGTACAGAATGAAGCAATACTGCGAAGTGGAGCAAATCACAAAAACTATTCTCAGTCCGGATTGGAGTCTGCAACTCGACTCCATGAAGTCGGAATCGCTAGTAATCGTAAGTCAGCAATATTACGGTGAATACGTTCTCGGGTCTTGTACACACCGCCCGTCACACCATGGGAGTTGGTAATGCCCAAAGCTGGATAGTTAACTTCGGAAGCTACTGTCTAAGGCAGGACTGATAACTGGGGTGAAGTCGTAACAAGGTATCCCTACGAGAACGTGGGGATGGATCACCTCCTTTCTACGGAGTACATCATATAGACTAAAAAAATCTTTTTGATTTAATTTATTATCTTAAAGTTATACGTGGTAATTGGTCATTTATACTTGTGTTTAGTTTTGAGAGTTCTACTCTCTAAAAATAGTTCTTTGAAAACTGAATGATATATTATATATAAGATGAGAACATAAAAAAAATAGTTATTCTAAATAATCTTTTTGTTTTAAAAAAATCAATCATCTTAGATATTCATCAATATTAAAAATCAATAGGATAAGTTACGATTACTTATTTATTAACTAAAATAAGTAAGGGCGTATGGTGAATGCCTTGGTTCTAGAAGTCGATGAAGGACGCGATTACCTGCGATAAGTCTTGGTTAGCTGGAAATATGCTATGATCCAGGAATTTCCGAATGGGGAAACCCAATTGCTTTTTAGCAATTACTTCTTAATGAATACATAGTTAAGATAGAGATAAACCTTGGGAACTGAAACATCTTAGTACCAAGAGGAAGAGAAAATAAATAATGATTCCGTTAGTAGCGGCGAGCGAATGCGGAAAAGCCCAAACCAACACTTGTGTTGGGGTTGTAGGACAATTTACACAGAGTTACAAATTTTATAGATAGTGGAATATGCTGGGAAGTATAACTATAGAGGGTGATAGTCCCGTACACGAAATTTATAAAACTCTTAATTGCATCCTGAGTAGGGCGGGGCACGTGAAACCCTGTCTGAATCTGCCAGGACCACCTGGTAAGGCTAAATACTAACTAGAAACCGATAGTGAACAAGTACCGTGAGGGAAAGGTGAAAAGAACCCCGTGAGGGGAGTGAAATAGATTCTGAAACCATATGCCTACAATTAGTCAGAGCCCGTTAATGGGTGATGGCGTACTTTTTGCAGGACGGACCGGCGACTTATTGTAACATGCAAGCTTAAGAGGTTAAAATCGGAGGCGAAGAGAAATCGAGTCTTAATAGGGCGCTTAGTATGTTGTAATAGACCCGAAACGAAGTGATCTATCCATGAGCAGGTTGAACATTAGGTAACACTAATCGGAGGACCGAACCCAAGTACGCTAAAAAGTGCTGGGATGACTTGTGGATAGCGGTGAAATTCCAAACGAACTTCGAGATAGCTGGTTCTCCCCGAAATAGCTTTAGGGCTAGCCTTAAGAGTTAATTATTGGAGGTAGAGCACTGAATATGGAATGGCCCCACCTAGGGGTACTGACTGTAACCAAACTCCGAATGCCAATAAGAATTTCTTAGGAGTCAGAACATGGGTGATAATGTCCATGCTCGAGAGGGAAACAACCCAGATCGCCATCTAAGGTCCCTAATATATGTTAAGTGATAAAGGTTGTGTAAATACATAGACAGCTAGTATGTTGGCTTAGAAGCAGCCATCATTTAAAGAGTGCGTAATAGCTCACTAGTCAAGTGTTTATGCGCCGATAATGTAACGGGACTTAAACATATAACCGAAGATGCGAACTTTTTTAAAGTGGTAGGGGAGCGTTCTATTTGCAATGAAGTCACACCGTAAGGAGTGGTGGAGCGTATAGAAGTGAGAATGCCGGTATGAGTAACGATTGAAGGTGAGAATCCTTCACGCCTATTGGGTAAGGTTTCCTGGGCAAGGTTCGTCCACCCAGGGTTAGTCGGGACCTAAGGCAAGGCCGAAAGGCGTAGTCGATGGACAACAGGTTGATATTCCTGTACTAGTATTGTAAATGATGGAGTGACGGAGACTGATAGCTTTACCACTTATTGGATTGTGGGGTAAATGATCAGCTAGTTAATTTGGCAAATCCGGTTAACGTTAATAGTGAAACATGATGCATAGCCTTCCTTGCTTGCAAGAGGCAAATTAAGTGATTCTATGCTTCCAAGAAAAGCTTCTAGTGTTAATTACAATACTACCCGTACCGAGAACGGACACACGTACCCAAGATGAGTATTCTAAGGCGAGCGAGATAACCATTGTTAAGGAACTCTGCAAAATGACCCCGTAAGTTCGCGAGAAGGGGTGCTCACTTTATGTGAGCCGCAGTGAAAAGTTGGGGGCGACTGTTTATCAAAAACACAGCTCTATGCTAAATCGTAAGATGATGTATATAGGGTGACGCCTGCCCAGTGCCTGAAGGTTAAGTTGATTTGTTAGTATTTATACGAAGCATTGATATGAAGCCCAGGTGAACGGCGGCCGTAACTATGACGGTCCTAAGGTAGCGAAATTCCTTGTCGGGTAAGTTCCGACCTGCACGAAAGGTGTAACGATCTCCAAGCTGTCTCAACAATGGACTCGGTGAAATTATGGTGTAAGTGAAAACGCTTACTACCCGCAGCAAGACGAAAAGACCCCGTGGAGCTTTACTATAGCTTCGTATTGATCTTTGTATTAACATGTGTAGGATAGGTGGGAGACTTTTGAAGCAGAGACGCTAGTCTTTGTGGAGTCATCCTTGAAATACCACCCTTGTTAGTTTGAAGGTCTAACTTTCTCCCGTTATCCGGGAGGAGGACAGTGCGTGGTGGGTAGTTTGACTGGGGCGGTCGCCTCCTAAAAAGTAACGGAGGCGTTCAAAGGTACACTCAATATGGTCAGAAACCATATGTAGAGCGCAAAGGTAAAAGTGTGCTTGACTGCGAGACTTACAAGTCGAGCAGGATCGAAAGATGGACTTAGTGATCCGGCAGTTGTTTGTGGAAATGCTGTCGCTCAACGGATAAAAGCTACCCCGGGGATAACAGGCTTATCTTCCCCAAGAGATCACATCGACGGGAAGGTTTGGCACCTCGATGTCGGCTCATCGCATCCTGGGGCTGAAGTAGGTCCCAAGGGTTTGGCTGTTCGCCAATTAAAGCGGTACGTGAGCTGGGTTCAGAACGTCGTGAGACAGTTCGGTCCCTATCTGCTGTGGGCGTTAGAAAATTGACAAGAGTTGTTCCTAGTACGAGAGGACCGGAATGAAAACACCAATGGTGCTACAGTTGTCCCGCCAGGGGCATAGCTGTGTAGCTAAGTGTTGAAAGGATAACCGCTGAAAGCATCTAAGCGGGAAGCCTCCTTGGAGATTAATTTTCTCTTGAAATTCCTTATAGACTATGAGGTTGATAGGTCGGGTGTGTAAGTGTAGCGATACATTTAGCTTACCGATACTAATAAATTGATAGATTTTAGTTTATTTAAAAAAATAAATGAATATTTTAAGGTGATTTATATCATTCAGTTTTGAAAGAATTATTGAATTTACTTCGTATGAAACGAAGTATTTTTTTATTTTTTTATTAGTTTTAGTTTAAAATAGTAATACAAATGAAAAAAGCGTTTTGAACTAAAACTAATAAAAATGGATGAAAAATATTTATAAAGAATTTTTATATTTCTTTTATGCATTATCTAATTTTGAATACAATAATAATAATATTATATGGAATTTTATTAACATTTAATACTGTTTCAATTGAATCGATTTTAGATGATCCATACACTCCTTTGATTCTTTATTTCATGTTAATAGCTCCAGGAATTAATGCTATATTGCATATTATTTACAATGGAACTGGATTTGTCTATCTTAAATTAGTTTCGTGATTACATACTTTTTTTGCAGTTGTTTTTATACCTACTGTTATTTTTTACTTCTAGTATTTATAAAAGTAAAAAATATAATTTTATATATGTTTTTTGATATAATTAAAAAAGACTTACAATTTTAATGAACAATTATGATACACCAATATTAGTTGTTTTGAATTAAAACAGGTCTATTGAAATTAAACAAAAGAAGAGAGAGGTAAAGAAAGTGTCAAAAATGAAAATTAAATTAAAATCTTTTGATGGACCAGTTATTGAGGAATCAATAAAGAAAATTATTAGTGTTGCAAAAGATAATAATGCTGACTTTAGTGGTCCAATACCATTACCAACACATAGAGAAAGATATACAATATTAAGATCTGTGCATGTTAATAAAAAATCACGTGAGCAATTTGAAATTCGTACACATAAAAGATTAATAATCATCAATGATCCTTCAGATAAGGTTATTGAACAAATTAAAAGAATTGATATGCCAATGGGCGTAAACATAGAATTAATAACAAAATAAAACAAAAGATAGAGGTGAAAAATGAAAGGAATTTTAGGAAAAAAAATAGGAATGACATCTGTGTTCTCCAATTCAGGGTTACAAATACCTGTAACTTTAATTGAAGTACCAGAAAATATAGTTTCATTAGTTAGAACAAAAGATAAAGATAACTATGATGCTTTACAACTTTCTGTTTTTGACAAAAAGAAATCAAGACAATTAAAACCAGAGATTGGACATTTCAAAAAAGCTAAAACAACCCCAAAACGTTTTGTAAAAGAAATTAGAAACTTTACAGGATTTGAATTAGGAGCTAAAGTTGATTTATCAATTTTTAATGTTGGTGAATTAGTTGATGTAACAAGTGTTTCAAAAGGAAAAGGATTCTCTGGAACAATAAAAAGACATAATCAAGCTATTTTAGCTAAATCACACGGTGGTGGTGGTGGTTCTAAGCCAGTTAGATTAACAGGTTCAATTGGAGATGTTAGCTCAAACCGTGTTTTTAAAGGTATGACAATGCCTGGGCACATGGGAAATAAACAAAGAACAGAACAAAATCTAGAAATAATTTCAATAAACAAAGATGAGAAAATATTATTAGTAAAAGGATCAATTCCTGGACCTAATAAATCATTTGTAGTTATAAAAGAAGCAGTAAAAGGATTACCTTCAAAAACTCCATTTGACTTATTAAATATTAAGCAAATAGAATTAAAAAATGAATTATTAGAAGAAGCTAAAAAATATTCATTAAATATAAATACAGATATGACAGTTGAAGAAATGAAAACTAAGTTAGAAGAAGCTAAAGCAAAAGAAAGTGAAGGTAAAAAATAATGAGTGAAATAGTAATAAAAAGTTTTGATGGAACAAACACATCAAATAAACATATTGTTTCAAAAAACATTGAACAAGTAAAAATAAATACTCAAGCAATTTTCGACTCAATACTTTCTGAAAGAGCTTCAAAAAGACAAGGTACACATAAAACAAAAACCAGAGGAGAAGTTTCTGGTGGTGGAAAAAAACCTTGAAAGCAAAAAGGTACTGGTAGAGCAAGAGCTGGTTCATCACGTTCACCTATATGAGTAGGTGGAGGAATTGCATTCGGTCCACAAAACAATAGAAATTATTCTTTAAAAGTTAATAAAAAAGTTAAGAAATTAGCTTTAAAATCAGCATTAGCTTTAAAATTAAAATCAAATTCAATTAATTTAGTTGATATTAAAATTGATAAACCATCAACAAAAACATTTACAAAAATGCTAGAAAATTTAAAGTTAGTTTCAAAAAAACCTAAGAAAATATTAGTAATAACTAATGATGAAAATGTATTTTTATCATCAAGAAATTATAAAAACGTTTTAGTTTCAACACCTAATTCATTACATATTGAAGAAATTGTTAATGCTGATGTTCTTTTAATGACAGAAGCAACATTTAAAATTGTTGAGGAGGTATTAGCATAATGAATATTAATGAAATAATTAAAAAACCTGTTCTTACAGAAAAAACATATAAACAAATGGCTGATGGTGCTTATACTTTTGTTGTAGACAAAAGAGCAAAGAAAAATCAAATTAAAAGAGCTGTTGAACAAATTTTTGATGTAAAAATAGGAAAAGTAAACACACAAGTTGTAAGAAGAAAAGAAAAAAGAGTTGGTAGATTCTCTGGTTTATTAGCAGGATATAAAAAAGCTGTTGTTTATTTATTGGATGGTTATTCAATTAATTTCTTCCCAGAAGAAGCAGCAGCTAGCGTTAATCAAGCTCCTTCAAAACCTAAAGAAGAAAAAGTTGCAAAACCTAAAGTTAAAAGTGAAAAAGAAACAGCATTAGAGGCAAAAATTGCTGAAAAAATTAAATCTAAAGAAACAGCAAAAAATGTTGAGAAAACTAATTCAACTGAAAATAATGATGATACTAAAAAAGAAGTTACAAAAGCTAAAAATGTAATTAAAGTTGAAGGAGAAAGTAAATAATGGCAATAAAGAAATTTAATCCTGTAACAAACGGTAGAAGAAACATGACTTCTCTTGATTACAAACATAATTTAACTAATGATAAACCTGAAAAATCATTATTAATAATGCTAAATAAAAAAGCGGGTAGAAATAATTCTGGTTCTATAACTGTAAGACATAAATCAGGTGGAGTTAAGAAAAAATATAGAATCATTGATTTTAAAAGAAACAAAGATGGAATAAAAGCAATAGTAAAAACTATTGAATATGATCCATATAGAAATGCTAATATTTCTCTAGTTGTTTATTCTGATGGTGAAAAGAAATATATTTTATCTCCAAAAGAAATCAAAGTAGGTCAGGAAATTTATTCTGGTGAAAATGCTGATATAAAAATCGGTAATGCTTTAAAACTAAAAGATATGCCAGAAGGTACAATTGTTCATAACATTGAATTACATCCAGGTCATGGTGGTCAAATGGCTAGATCTGCTGGTTCATTTGGACAAATACTTGGTAAAGATACAGATGGAAAATATGTTGTATTAAAACTTAAGTCAGGTGAAGTTAGAAGAGTTCTTGCTGATTGTAGAGCAACTATTGGAGTAGTTGGTAATGAAGAATATTCATTAGTAAATATAGGTAAAGCTGGTAGAAATAGACATAAAGGAATTAGACCAACAGTTAGAGGTTCTGTAATGAACCCTAATGATCACCCACATGGTGGAGGAGAAGGTAAAGCTCCTATTGGTAGAAAATCACCTATGACACCTTGAGGTAAAAAAGCACTTGGTATTAAAACAAGAAATAAAAAGAAAGCTTCTAGCAAATTAATAGTTAGAAGAAGAAAGTAGGCACTTAGATGGCACGTTCATTAAAAAAAGGACCATATGTTGAAGAATCACTTATGAAGAAAGTTGAAAAAATAGTTTCTGGTGAAGCACCTAAGAGAGCTATTAAAACTTGATCAAGAAGATCTACAATATATCCTCAATTTATAAATATAACTTTTAAAGTACATAATGGAAAGAAATTTTTAGATGTATTCGTTACAGAAGATATGGTTGGACACAAACTTGGAGAGTTTGCACCAACAAGAACATTTACTGGACACGGAGCAGATAAAGGGAAGAAGAAATAATGGCAAAAGCAATAGCAAAAGTAAAGTTACAAAGAATATCTCCTCGTAAAGCAAGATTAGTTGCTGACATGGTTAGAGGTAAAAAAGTTAATTTAGCATTAACAATATTAGAAAATACTAATAAAAAAGCTACAGTTATAATAAAAAAATTATTAAATTCAGCAATAGCTAATGCAGTTAATAATTTTGGTGCAAACGCAGATACACTAGTTATAACTAATATTTTAGTTAATGAAGGACCAACTTTAAAACGTTTCCAACCAAGATCTCAAGGTAGAGCATATAGTATTTTTAAAAGAACATCACACTTCATGATAGAAGTAACAGAACAAAAAGACATTAAAGAAGAGGGGAAATAATATGGGACAAAAAGTCAATCCAAATGGTTTTCGTTTTGGTATAACAAAAGAACATAATGCAACATGATTTGCAGATAAGAAATCATTTGCTAAATATTTACATCAAGATTCAAAAATCAGAGAATATTTTACAAAATTTACTAGAAAATATCAATTAGGAAACATTCAAATAAAACGTTCACAAAAAGAGGAAGTTACAGTGTTTTTACATTCGGCTACTCCTGGTGTTATATTAGGACAAGGTGGAGAAAACATCAAAAAAATGATTATCGATGTTAAAAAACATCTTAAAGATAAAAAAATAAATCTTAAAATTGAAGTTGTTTTAATTGAAAAACCAAGCCTTAATGCTACATTAATGGCTGAAGAAATAGCGGTTGCATTAGAAAATAGAGGTTCATTTAGAGTTGCTCAAAAGCAAGCTATAAGAAAAATATTACAAGGTGGAGCTACTGGTGTTAAAACAAGAGTTTCTGGACGTTTAAATGGTGTAGATATGGCTAGAACCGAAGGTTATCAACAAGGAATTATTTCTCTTCATACTTTAAGACAAGATGTTGATTATGCATTAGCACTTGCACATACAACTTATGGAGTTTTAGGAGTTAAAGTTTGAATATCTAAAGGTGAAATACTTAAAACTAAAAACAAAATTAATGAAGGTGGTGAATAATGTTACAACCTAAAAGAACGAAATATAGAAGAATTCATAGAATAAAACATGATACAGTTGCTAAAAGAGGAAAAGAAGTTGTGTTTGGTGAATTTGGTTTAAAAGCTCTAACATCAGCATGAGTTACAAATAGACAAATTGAATCAGCTCGTATCGCTATAACTAGAAAAATGGGTCGTGAAGGACAAGTTTGAATAAAAATATTTCCACACATGTCAAAAACTGCTAAGCCAATAGGTGTACGTATGGGATCAGGAAAAGGTTCTCCAGATTCATGAGTTGCAGTAGTTAGAAAAGAAGTTATTATGTTTGAAGTTGCTGGTGTTCCAGAAGAAATAGCTAGAGAAGCATTAAGACTTGGTATGCATAAACTTCCAGTTCAAGCAAAAATAGTAAAAAGAAAGGTAGGTAAATAATATGACTCAAAAAGATTTAAAAACAAAAGAAGTTAAAGAATTGACATCTATTTTGGATGATCTAAAAGCAAAATTATTTATGTTACATTTTCAAAATAGCACTGGTCAATTAGACAAAACTCATCAAATTAAATTAGTAAGAAAAGATGTAGCGAGAGTTATGACAGTGATTTACGCAAAGCAAAAAGAAGCAAAAGTTTCTGCAAAGGTAGGTAAATAATGGAAAGATTAACTTCAAGAAAAACATTAACAGGTGTAGTTGTTTCTACAAAAAATGAAAAAACAATTGTTGTTTCTGTTGAAACATATAAAGTTCACCCTTTATATAAAAAGCGTTTCAAATCAACAAAAAAATATCAAGCACATGATGAAAAAAATGAAGCAGGTTTAGGAGATGTTGTTTTATTAGCTGAAACAAAGCCTTATTCAAAAACAAAGAAATTTAGATTAGTTAAAATTTCTAAAAAGGCAGGTGAAAAATAATGTTACAAGAACTTTCGAGAGCAGTTGTTGCAGATAATTCTGGAGCAAAAGAAGTTGGTATTATAAGAAACTTGGGTGGATCAAGAGTTAAATCATCAAATATAGGAGATGTAGTTGTTTGTTCAGTGAAAAAAGCAATTCCAAATAGTAATTTAAAAGCTGGTCAAGTAGTAAAAGCCGTTATTGTTAGAACAAAAAAAGGTATTCAAAGAAAAAATGGAACACATATTTCTTTTGATGACAATGCTGTTGTAATTTTAAAAGATGATAAAAGTCCTAGAGGAACAAGGGTTTTTGGACCTATAGCAAAAGAATTAAGGACTAAAGGTTATATGAAAATAATTTCATTAGCACCTGAGGTAATATAGGAGGTACTTTTATGAAGATAAGAAAAAATGATGAAGTAATAGTAATTGCTGGAAAAGAAAGAGGTAAAACTGGAAAAGTTTTATCAATAAAAAAAGATAGGGCTACAGTTGCTGGATTAAATATGATTCAAAAACATGTAAAACCTACACAAACAAATCCTGATGGTGGAATTAGAAAAATGGAAGGTACAATACATATTTCTAATTTAGCTCATTTTATAAAAGGTAAAGACGGTGGAGCATCAAAAGTAAGATACGAAATCAAAGATGGCAAAAAAGTTAGAGTTCTAAAAAGAAACAACAAGGTATTATAGGGGGTATATTAAATGAATCAAATAAATAAAAAATATAATGAAGAAGTAAAAATATCATTAAAAAATAAATTTAAGTATAAATCTGTAATGCAAGTACCTAAAATTGAAAAAATTATCTTAAATATGACAGCTGGAAAAGATGTTTCTAATTCAAAAAGTGTTGAAGAAGTAATTAATCAATTAAAAGCTATATCAGGTCAAAAACCTACAACAACAGTTGCTAAAAAAGCATTAGCTTCTTTTAAGTTAAGAGAAGGAATGTCAATGGGTGGTAAAGTAACTCTAAGAGGTGAAAATATGTGAGACTTTTTATCAAAATTGATAAATATAGCAATTCCACGTATAAGAGACTTTAGAGGTTTATCTAAAACAGCTTTTGATGGAAGAGGGAATTATTCATTAGGAATTAAAGAACAAATAATTTTTCCTGAAATAGAATTTGATAAAGTAAGTAAACTAAGAGGATTAGATGTAATAATTGTTACAACAGCAAAAACAGATGAGGAGGCAAGGGAATTACTAAAAGAATTAGGAATGCCCTTCAAGAAATAATATGGCAAAGAAAGCATTAATAGAAAAAGCAAAAAGACACCCTAAATTTAAGGTTCGTGCATATACAAGATGTGAACGTTGTGGAAGACCACATTCAGTACTAAGAAAATTTAAAGTATGTAGAGTTTGTTTTAGAGACATGGCTCACAAAGGTGAAATACCTGGTTTAAGAAAGGCAAGTTGATAATATGGGAATAATTACAGATCCAATTGGAGATTTATTAATAAGAATAAAAAATTCTAATCAAAGAAAATATAGATTAGTTCATGTTCCACACTCTAATATAAAAGAAAAAATAACACAAATATTACTAGATGAAGGTTATATAGCTGCTTTTAAAGTTCAAGGTGAAGGTGTAAAAAAAGAATTAGTTATTACTTTAAAGTACAAAGGTACTCAAAAAGTTATTTCTGGTGTTAAAAGAATATCTAAACCAGGATTAAAAGTTTATTCAACTTCAACAAAAATACCATATGTTTTATCAGGTTTTGGAATTGCAATAATTTCTACATCAAAAGGAATAATCACAGATAAGGAGGCTAGATCATTAAACGTAGGTGGAGAAGTACTTGCGTTTGTGTGATAGGTTAATTAATATGTCAAGAGTAGGAAAAAGATTAATAAAAATACCAGAAGGTATTGAATACAAAAATGAAAATAACAATATTGTTGTTAAGGGACCAAAAGGTCAATTAGAAAGACAATTTTCAAGTTTAATTCAATTCATAGTAAATGATGGTAATATTTCATTAAAACCATTAGAAGAATCAAAAAAAGCTAAACAATTATTTGGTACTTCTAATGCTGTTTTATCAAACATGATAGCTGGAGTTAACAAGGGTTTTGAAAAAGAACTTTTAATAAAAGGTGTTGGATATAAAGCTGAAAAAAAAGGAGAAGAATTAATTCTTTCTCTAGGTTATTCTCATAAAATTAATATGACAATTCCAAAAGAATTAGATGTTGAAGTGGTAAAAGGTACAATTATAAAAGTTTCAGGAATTGATAAAGTTCTTGTTGGTCAATTCGCTGCAAATGTTAAGAAATTGAGAAAACCTAATGCATATTCAGGAAAAGGTGTTTCATATAAAGGTGAAATTATCAAACTTAAAGAAGGAAAGGCAGCTAAAAAATAGTTTTTAGATTATAGAGGTATTTAAATGAATAAAAGTAGAAACAAAGCCAGAAAAGCAAAGCATATTAGAATTAGAAAAAAAGTTTTAGGAACAAATGAAGTCCCAAGATTAGTTTTACATAAATCACATCAAAACTTTGAAGCACAATTAGTTAATGATCTTGAATCAAAAACAATAGCATATGCAACTACAAAACAAATTGATGGATATGGCGGAAATATTGAAGCAGCTAAAAAAGTTGCTAAAGTTATGGCAGAAAAAATAAAAAGTTTAAAAATTGAAAGAATTAAATTTGATCGTTCTGGATATATTTACCATGGAAAAGTAAAAGCTTTTGCAGAAGTAATAAGAGAAGAAGGGGTAAAGTTCTAATATGAGCACAGAAGAGAAAAAAGTAAATATGGATAACACTACAAACAAAAAAGAAGAAAATAAAAGTGTAGAATCTAAAGATAAAAAGAGAAGTTATTCAAATAATAAACCAAGAAGAAAATTCAAAAAGAGAAAATCAGAATATACTGAACAAGTAATTGATATCGCTAGAGTTACAACAGTAGTTAAGGGTGGAAGAAGATTTTCATTCTCAGCAGTTGTTGTAATAGGTAATAAAAAAGGAAAAGTTGGTTATGGTCACGGTAAAGCAAATGAAGTTCCTGATGCTATTAAAAAAGCTATCAAGGATGCTGAAAAAAATGTTATTACCGTTCCAATAGTAAAAGGTACAGTTCCTCATCAATTACAAGAAAAATACTTATCTTCAAAAGTGTTATTAAAACCTGCTCCAAAAGGAAAAGGAATAATTGCATCAAGTACAGTTCGTGCTGTTGTTGAACTTGCTGGATATACAGATATTTATACAAAATCATTAGGATCAAGATCTAAAGCAAATACAGTTAAAGCTACATTAAAAACATTACAAGGTATGCGTACATTAGAACAAATTGCTGATTTAAGAGATAAAAAACCAGAAGAAATATTATAGGAGGAAACGATGAAATTACATGAATTAAAATATAACAAAGGCGCTAGAAAAGATAAATTTAGAAAAGCTAGAGGTTTAGGTTCAGGAAATGGTAAAACTGCCGGTAGAGGAGAAAATGGACAAAATTCTCGTTCTGGTGGTGGAGTTAGACCTGGATTTGAAGGTGGACAAAACCCTCTTTACAGAAGACTTCCAAAAAGAGGTTTCAATAATGTAAATCATGTTGAATACCAGGCTGTTAATATATCTAGTTTAGACAAAAAATTCAATGACAATGACAAAGTTACAATTGAGTCATTAGTTAAAAATGGATTAGTTTCTAAAAAAAATAAACCTGTCAAAATTCTTGGAAATGGAAAATTAACAAAGAAATTAGAAGTTTCAACACAAGCTGCTTCTAAGACAGCAATTGCTGCAATAGAAAAAAAAGGCGGAACTTTTAAAAAAATTTAATTAAAATTCATAAAATAATATAAAATTTAATAATAATGAAACAAGTTTTTAGCAAAGTCGGAAAAAATTCAAAAAAATTGTGAAAGAAATTCAAGAGTAGACAACTACTAGCTAGAATCCTTTTCACAATTTTACTTATTTCTATTTTTAGGGTTGCCGCTACAATTACAGTACCTGGTGTAAAACTTCGTGAAGGTGGTAACTCAACAGGAACTAGTTTTCTAAGTTTATTAAATTTATTAGGTGGAGGAGCAATTACAAAATTCTCAATTGTTGCTTTGGGAATTTCACCTTATATTACTGCATCGATAATAGTACAAATTTTAACTACAGATGCCTTTCCTCCTTTAGCTAAATTAGCTAAATCTGGTCAAGCTGGTAGAAGAAAAATAAATGTATTAACTCGTTGAATCACAATTGCTTTTGGAATTATGCAAGGGTTTGCTTTAGCTGCTTCCATGGTTAATGATACAACCGGAACATTTGAATTTGTTTCAGTAATAGGTGATTCAACAATAGTTAAATATCTTTTTGTTGTAACAATATTACTTGCTGGATCTTTATTTACATTATTTCTTGGTGAAAGAATTACAGAAAGAGGAGTTGGAAATGGAACATCATTAATAATTTTCTCTGGTATTGCAGCAACATTACCTACTAAATTCGAATCAGCATTCCAATTATTTGTTGGTACTCATGCTGATAAAGCTATTTTTGTTGGAGTTGTTGATTTCATCGGGTATTGTTTATTCTTTTTACTTATTATGAGTAGTATTCTTTTTGTTTATATATCAGAAAGAAGAATTCCTATTCAACAAACAGGTAGAGCTATGTCTACACAAGGTGAAAAATTAGCATTTCTACCAATAAAACTTAATCCCGCCGGGGTTGTTCCTGTTATTTTTGCATCTGCATTAATTTCAATTCCTTTAACAGTTTCTCAATTCTTACCAAAATGATGAAACACAACAATTTGAATGCAAGCAAACTTAACATTTACTGCTCCAGTTGGATTGTCTCTATATATTGGATTAATAGTTATCTTTACCTTATTCTGATCACAAGTTCAAACAAATCCTGATCAAATTGCAGAAAACTTCCAAAAATCATCAACATTCATTCCTGGAGTTAGACCAGGTCAAGAAACAAGAGGTTATGTATCAAAAGTTATTCTTAGATTATCTATAGTCTCCTCTATATATTTGGCAGTAATTGCTGGATTGCCTTATTTCGAGGCTTTATTAGGATTCCCTAATAATGTTTCAGTTGGTGGAACAGGAACAATTATTTTAATCACTGTTGGAATAGAAACAATTAAAAATATTAATTCAAGACGTACAACGGTAAACTTAACTAAACATAAAGTTAAAACTAAAAGAGCTGCAAGCGGCGGAGAAATTAAAAACGAAGGATTACTATGATAAAAAATATAATATTGCTTGGACCTCCCGGAGTAGGAAAAGGGTCTCAAGCTGAACAAATTTCTAAAAATTGCGGATTAATACATATATCTACTGGAGAAATTTTTAGAGAAGAAATAGTTTCAAAATCAGATTTAGGAAAAAAAGTTGAAGAAATTGTTAATTCAGGACATTATGTTAGCGATGAATTAACAAATGAGATTGTTAAAAAAAGACTACAAAAAGATGATGTTTTAAAATCAGGATTTATATTAGATGGTTATCCTAGAACAATAAATCAAGTTAATTTTTTAAATGAAAATAACATTGCTATTGATAGCGTAATATTATTATTTGCTGACAAAGATGTTATAATTAAAAGACTATTAAATCGTGGTAGACAAGATGATACGTTAGAAAAAATAAAAACAAGGTTAGAAGTTTATGAAAAACAAACAGCTCCCTTAATTGATTTTTATGAAGAAAAAGGTATTATTGTTGAAGTGAACTCAAACGATACAATAGATAAATGCTGAAAAAGAATTGAGCAAAAGGTATTTTAAGTGATAAAAATTAAGTCTAAAAGAGAAATAGAGTTAATGAGAGAAGCTGGAAAAATCTTGGCTGAGGGAAAAATGATCGTTCGTTCCCTTGTAAGACCAGGCATTTCAACAAATTTTCTTAATAAAAAATTTGAAGAGTTTGTAAAATCGAAAAATGCAATACCATCATTTAAAAATTACGGTGGTTTTCCGAAAAGTATTTGTGCTTCAAATAATGATGAATTAATACATGGAATACCTAATGATGAAATTTTAAAAGATGGTGATCTATTATCAATAGATGCTGGAGTTGAATATAAAGGATATCATTCTGATTCAGCTTTCACAGTTTCTGTTGGTAATTCAACAAATGAAAATGATTTGTTGATAAAAGTTGCAAAAGAAGCATTTTGAGCTGGAGTTGATCAAGTAAAACCAGGAAATAGAGTCGGAGATATATCATTTGCTATCTATGAGGTTATTAAAAAATATAATATGCACACACCGAAAGATTTCACAGGTCATGGAATAGGTTCATCTTTACATGAAGAACCTTATGTACCTAATCAAGCTGAAAAAAATTCTGGACCATTATTAAGAGAAGGAATGGTGATATGTATAGAACCAATGATCTTACAAAATAGTAAAGATTATATTATACAAGATGATCAATGAACAATATGTTCAACAGATGGTTCAAAAGCTTCACATTATGAACACACAATTCTTATTACTAAAACAGGATATGAATTATTAACGGAGGAAAAAAATGGCTAGTAATGCTATAAAGTTTAAGGGTAAAGTAGTTACTGCTCATAATACTCTGGAATATGATGTAGAGTTAGAAAACGGAGTTATTATAAAGGCTCGTGTTTCTGGAAAGATTCGTGTTTATCACATAAGAATATTACCTGGAGATTATGTTGATGTTGAGTTATCACCATATGATATGAAACAAGGTAGAATAACATATAGACATTAATTTAAATTAGATTGGAGAAAAAATGAAAGTTAGAGCATCGGTAAAACCAATTTGCAAAGATTGTAAAACAATAAAAAGAAATGGAAAAGTTAGGGTAATTTGTAAAAATCCTAAACATAAACAAAGACAAGGTTAAGGGGAAAAATGGCGCGTATATTAAGTGTAGAAGTTCCAAACAATAAACATGTAGTTATATCATTAACATACATTTATGGTATTGGACTTACAAGATCAAAACAAATTTTAGAAAAAGCAAAAATAAATCCAACAACAAAAACAAAGGATTTAACTGATGTTCAATTAAACGAAATAACTAACATTGCTAAAGAATATGTTACAGAAGGTGAATTAAGAAGAGAAAAAGCCTTAAATATAAAACGTTTAATGGAAATTAGAAGTTATAGAGGAATTAGACATAGAAAGGGATTACCTGTTAGAGGACAACAAACTCAAGCTAACGCTAGAACTCTTAAAGGACCACGTAAGACAGTGGCTGGTAAGAAAGGTTAATAAACATGGCTCGTAAGAAAAAAGTTAAAAAGAATATTGCAATAGGAATTGCACATATTCATTCAACACACAATAACACAATAATTACTTTTTCAGATGAAAAAGGAAATGTGGTTGCATGATCTTCATCAGGAGCAATAGGGTATAAAGGAACTAAAAAATCTACACCTTATGCTGCAACATTAGCTGCAGCTGCTGCAACAGAATCTGCAAAAGAATTTGGAATGAAAGAAGTTTCAGTATTATTAAGAGGTACAGGACCTGGTAAAGATGCTGCAACAAAGCAAATTGAAGTTTCAGGAATTACAGTTAAATCAGTAATTGATAGAACAAGTGTTCCACATAATGGAACAAGACCACCAAAACGTATTATTAAATTGCAATACAAAAGAAAATAATCAAGGAGAAAATATATGAATAAATTTATAAAGCCAAACTATAATGAAGTTAAAATTAATAAGAAAAATAGTTTTGACACTCAATTCGAAGTGAGTCCACTTGAAAGAGGATTTGCAAATACTGTAGGAAATGCATTAAGAAGAGTGTTGTTATCATCAGTTAATGGTGTTGCTCCATTCGCAATTAGAGTTGCTGGTGTTGCACATGAATTCCAAACAATAAAAGATGTTAAAGAAGATGTTGTTTCATTAATTCTTAATTTAAAAAACATAAGATTTAAACACAAGTTAAATTCAATTGCACCAACAGATTTTCTAACAATAAGAGTTGAAGGAAAAAAAGGTAAAGTTAAGGCTGGCGATCTTGAATTACCACCTCAATTAGAAGTAGTTAATCCTGAATTAGAAATTGCAACATTAAATAAAGATAAAGCATTAAACTTAGAAATATTCGTAAGAGGTGGAAAAGGTTTTGTTTCATTCGAAGAAAATAAATTATTTTTAAATGGCGTTAAAACTGAATTAAGTTCAAAACTTAAATCAGGTGAATTAATAGCTATTGATTCAAATTACACACCAATAGAAAAAGTATCTTATGATATTAGAGAACTTAATACTTCTTCACCAACTATTGAAGAAAAGTTAACACTAAATGTTAAAACGGACGGTTCAGTAGAAGCTAAAGAAGCATTATCTCAAGCTGCTAAAATATTAATCGGTCATTTAGAAATAATTCAAAATGTTGATGAAAACTTAGATGCTAGTCAAATTTGATCAGAAGAAACAAAACAAAATACAAAACAAAATGAAGTTAATATGTCAATTTCTGATCTAAACTTATCTGTTAGATCATACAATTCTCTAAAAAAAGTTGGTATTGAATCAGTTAATGAATTAAAATTAAAAAATAAATCAGAAATTGCTTCAATCCAAAACTTAGGAAAAAAATCTTTAGATGAAATTTTAGATAAATTGAAAGAAATTGGTATTGTAATAAAAGGTACAGGAGAATAGAATATGATTTTAAATGTAGGAAAAAATAAAAAGATTTATCCTAAATCAACAACTTGAAGAATTAAAGTTATGAGATCACTTACAACAGAAGTGATTGTTCATGGAAAAATCAAAACAACAATTACTAAAGCTAAAGAATTAAGAAGACATGTTGAAAAGATGATTACATTAGCTAAAAAGAATACATTAGCTTCTAGAAGAAAAGCAGCAGCATGATTAAGAGATGTACCATCTAAAAAAGATGGAAAAGATGCATTACAATATTTATTTGAAGTTTTAGGACCTAAATACAAAGATAGAAACGGTGGATATACTAGAATAGTTAAATTAGCACCAAGACGTGGCGATGCGGCTACAGAAGCTATCATTGCATTAGTTTAATAAACAAATAATTATAAAATAAAAAAATACCTAGATTTAATTAGGTATTTTTTTATATTGTTTTTTTATCTTCTATCTATTTCGAGAATTCAACCAATTCCTCATTCATCATAGAATTTAAATACTTCAGTTCCTCAATGATATTCAGTCTTGTCATAATCCATTTTAAAATGTTCATTATTTTTTAAGTTTTCATAAATTTTATTATA
Source organism: Mycoplasma sp. (assembly GCA_024721275.1). Lineage (GTDB taxonomy): Bacteria > Bacillota_I > Bacilli_A > Mycoplasmatales > Metamycoplasmataceae > JAMPIX01. The sequence continues at coordinate 45,723 of JAMPIX010000002.1, read as the reverse complement.
TAAATCTTCATTATAATCAACGGTCAATATTATATCTCCGGTAAATCCAGTTTTAGGCATTGGGTCTCTATGTTTTGAAATCATTATAGTTACTACATCGAATAATTTAACATTTGCATAACTAACTTTACTTGTTCCATCTTCAGTTTTAAAAAAAGACTTTTTCTTAACCTCTCCTTCAAATACTGAAGCGTATGTTTCAGCCTGTTTTTTAATATCCGCTTTTGTTCTAATATAAAATTTCATTTCCATAATAGAAATTATAGACTAATTTACCAGTTTTATTAAATATATTAATAATATGAAAACAAAAATTACTTTTTTCATTATATTTTCCATTTTCTTATCATTAATCATTTTTTTAGTTTTAAACAGAATGTCTAGTGATGAAGTTGAAATTAATTCAATTAGCAAATTAATAGAAGTTAAGTTTTCTGGAGCTATTGAAGACAAAACAAGTGAATTTGTAGAATATGGAACTAAACTAAGTGAAATCATTTATAAACACCATCTAAAGCCAAATGCGAATATATCTAAAATAGACTTTAATCAAACAATAGTTCATGACATAACTATAAAAATACCAGCTTTTAGGAATGAAAATGATTAATTCAATAAAACTTAATTTATCTAAAGATATTATTAATATAAAAAAGAATGCAAAATATTTATTAGGATTAAATTCATATTTGCTATCCGTTATATTATTTGTAACTTTTTTAATTAAAGAAAATTGAATTTTCCTAGTTATTTCTTTCATTTTATCAATTGTCGGATTATTATCAAAACCCAAATTATTTTTTCTTTTGATTCTTGTTCCAGTTTTTATATTAATAAAGACATTATCGATAAAAACTCTAGAAATTGGATTTGTTAATAAAAATTATCAAATTAGAAATATTATAAAAATGGGAATAATAGTAAAAAATCATAATAATTTTATTTTAATAAAAACAAGAAAAGAAATATATAACATCGGTGATGTTGTATCAATCTCTGGAAAAATTGAAAAAGTAAAAAATAATAGTGACTTTGATTTAAAAGAATATTTATTATCAAAAAAAGTAACAGGAATAATAAATAGAGCAAAAATAAATGAAATTGAAAAATCAAATAGCTTAGTTTCTAAATTAAATAGATTTGTTAATAGTAAAAATGATGAATATAAGAAATATGTAAACTTATTATTACTCGGAAATAAAATAAGAGAAAATAAAAATATATTTGAAAATTTCACATCGTTGGGAATTGTTCATTTATTTGTTATTTCTGGCTTTCATATATCTTTGTTTTTCAATATAATAAAATCATTATTAAAGATCGCAAAAATTAAGAATGAAGTAATTTTAGATTTGATTCCATTACTTCCATTAGGTTTTTATATAGTTGTGTTAAATTTTCCGATTTCAGCAATGAGAGCATTAATTTTTACAATTTTACTATTAACTAATAAACATATTTTAAAAAATAAATTTACAAGTTTAGAAATATTGCTATTTACTGCAACTTTACTTTTAATTTATAATTTTCATTGAGCATATTCGTTTTCTTTTATTTTCACTTTTATAGCTACTGGAGCAATTTTAATTATTAATCAATTAGAAAATATTTCAACATTCAAAAAAGCTATTTATTCATTATTGTTTATTTATATGTCTACATTTCTTATTTTTATAAAAATAAATCAATTTTTTAATTTCTTTGCTTTTTTTAATTCAATAATTTTTGGTCCAATTATTTCTCTTTTATATACAATAACTTTATTTCTTTTCCCATTTAGAGCTATTACAAACAACATTTTTACTAATTTTGATAAAATCATCACTACATATAAAAACATTAATCCAATAATCACTTTTACAATTAAAAGTAATTCTTTGATTATTGTTCAAATATTTACTATTATTCACTTAATTTCACCTATTAAACCAAAAATTATATTTCCTATAAATATTCTTATTTTTCAATCTTTTATACTATACAATGTTATATAATATTTTTATGTTTTTAATATATGGAAATGAACCTTTTTTAATAAATAATACTTTGAACAAAATGTTAAGAAAAAAAAGTGATATAGAACCAGTTTATTTTGATGAAACTTCTATATTGGAAGAAATAATAATTGAAATAACTACTGTTTCTATGTTTTCTGATGAAAAATTAATTGTTGTTAAAAATGAAGATTTTTTTAATGACAGTAAACATAATGTAAAAAAGTTATTAAAAGTACTTGAAAACATATCTGATGATATAACAATTATTTTTGTTTATAATGGCGTTCCGAAAGTAGCTTCAACATTAAGAAAATTTCTTTTTAAAAATGCTGAAATAAAGAAATTTGATTCTCCTAAACTATTTGAATTAACAGGAATAATTAAAGATATAGTTAGAAATAATAATGGAACAATAACAAATGATGGAATTAAAAAAATAATTGATCACTTACCTAATAATTTAAGCATTATAGTTCAAGAAATAAAAAAATTATTAATTGAAAATAGAGCAATATCAGAAGAACAAATAGAAAACTCAATTTCTAGATACTCTAAAGATAATTTATTTGCATTATCAAATGCGATTATTTCTAATAATAAAAAGGAAATTTTAATTAATTATTTAAGTAAGATTAATAATTTTGAAGAACCGCTTTTAATAATTGGACAAATAGGCTCTATTTTTTCATTATCATTAATTGTTAATTGATATAAAAATCAAGGTTTATCAATAAAACAAATTTCTGATGAATTACAAATAAATATTTATAGATTGAAAAAAACAAATGAGTTGTTAATGAACTCATCTATAAATAAAATTAAAAATACTTTAAATGAAATAGTTTCTTTAGAAAATAATATTAAAACTGGTTTAATTGATAAAAAAATCGGACTTGATTATTTCATTTTAAACTTAGTAAGATAAAATTAAGCTTTTGCTAATGATTTGTTAAGCTTAGTTTGTAATCTTGATTTTCTTCTATTAGCGTTGCCTTTGTGTAAAACACCTTTAGAAACAGCTTTATCAAGTTCTTTATTCGCTTCTATAACAAATTTGTTTGCATCTTTGTCATTTGCAACAATTGCAGCATTAGCCTTTTTAATAAAAGTTCTAACTCTTGATTTAATAGCAGAATTTCTTACTCTATTTTTTTCCATTTTTTTGATTGATCTTTGTTTTGATTTTATATTTGCCATATTTCTCCTAAATAATTTATAATTTATTATACCAAAAAAATAAATACAAATAAGGAGAGCGCTTGATATTTTTAGGAATTTCATTAGGATCTATTGCAATATTAATAACATTATTTAGTATTATAGTTTTTTATTATAAAAAGAACAAAGAAAAAAATGAATTATTAAAAATCGGTAAAGATGCAGAATTGGCTATTGGAGCTGATTTAAAGGCTTGAGCAAAAAAACAAAATTTTCAATATATAAAAAGTAATTTATTTAAATATGATAAAAATAAATTTTATGAAGTTGATGGAATATTATTCACATCATTTGCAATATTAATAGTAGAAATAAAGTCTATTTCAGGTAATATAATTGGAAACGGCAATGATTTACAATTAAAAAAAATAATTGGAAAAAATGAACATAAAATAAATAATCCTATTTTACAAAACGAAAAGCACATAAAACACTTTCAAAAAATGACAAATACAAAATTACCGATTCTATCTTTAATAATTTTTTCTAATAGAGCAAATTATGTAAAAATAAAAGATTATAAACAACATGTTATAGTTACAGTTCATAGAACTCTTTATCAAATATTAAATAGTGTTCATTCAGCATTGCCAAATAAAATTTCTACAAGTAAAATAAAAGCTGCAAAAAAACAAGCTGCTTCATTCATAGTTAAAAGTCCATCAGATAAAAGAGAATTTGAAAAAATAATTTCAAGAAAGGATGCATTAAATGTTTAAAAATTGATCTAACACAAATTATTCTAGAGAAAAAGAATATATAAATGCTATAGTCATGTCAGATGCAAGAGCATTTAAAAAGGCAAAAAAAAGAAAAACTCTAAAAACGACGGCTTGATTATATGCTTTTTTCATAGCATTTGTTATTCTTATTTCATTATTAACATTATTTTTCTCAATTGATTTTCAAAAAAATTATAAAACCTTATTTACAGGAATTGAAATATTAGTATTTTTAACATTGGCATTAGATTATGTTTTGAGATGATGAACATCAGAAGTTAGATTTAAAAAAGGTAATTGATCTTATTTTTATTGACCATTTTCGTTCAGTGCAATAATTTTATTATTTTCATTGCTGCCATCATTTTATTTAATAAATATTTTTACTTCATCTAATATAACTGTTTTTACATTTTTCGAAAATTTGAAATTCTTAAGAGTTTTTAGGTTAATACTACTTTTAAATTTATTTCCATTTACTAGAATATTTGTAAATGTGTTTACAAAAGAAAAGAGAGATCTTACTATTGTTTTTGTAGTTGTTATGGCAACAATTGCTATATTTGCATTAATAATGTATAACATTGAAGGAATTTCTCCTGCGGATATACCTAAAAACTTATCTCCTAGTGAATTAAGTGATTGAAAAGCACATCATATAACTACATTTTGAGATGCATTTTACTTTTCAACTGTTACACTAACAACTATCGGATTTGGTGACATTGTCCCTGTTACTGGCGTGGGTAGAACAATGGTAATAATGATGTCTGTTATTGGAATAGGAGTCTTAGCTATTCCTTCTGGTATTATAGCTGGAGGATTTATTTCGGAAGTTAAAAGAATAAATCAGAAAAAAGCAAAAGCAAAAGAAGAAGAATTAAAGAGAAAAGCAAAAAAGTAGATTTACTTTTTGAATCTACTTTTTAAAAATTTATTAATTATTTTTTTAGGAAGTGTTTTTATGATAAACAAAATAACCTTGGAGTCTTTTGTTGATGAATAAGAATTTTTTGGTTTATTCTTGTTTATTACTTTTACTATTTTATTGACCGTTGATGCTGTTGTTGTCTTTGTTTTGTCATATAACGAATTTATATATGTTAAATAGCTTTTAAATTCATCTTTGTATGAATCATTTACTCCATCACTTGATTTAAGTGCAATATCTCTAAAACCTGTTTTAACAACACCAGGTCTAATTGCTACAACATCAATATTATAATTTGCTACTTCTGCTCTTAAAGAGTCGGTTAAAGCCTCTACTGCAAATTTTGTTGATGAATATCAACCTAAACCATATATAGACATTTTTCCAGCAACAGAACTTAAGTTAATTATTTTTCCATTGTTTTTAGATCTCATATGAGGCAATACTGATTTTGTTACTCTCATTAAACCAAAAACATTTACTTCATATAGAGATTTTGCTTTCTCAATAGAATCGCTTTCAAGAATTCCATAAATTCCAAATCCAGCGTTATTAACTAATACATCAATTTTGCCTTCTTTTTTAATAATGGAATTCACAAACTTATCAATGCTTTTTTGCTCTGTTACATCAACAAAACCAATAGTAGCACCTTTTGATTCCAAATCTTTCATTTCTTCAACACGTCTTGCGCATGCATAAACTTTAAAATTATTATTTTCTAATAATTTTTTTGTTAAATCTTTCCCGAAACCCGATGAGGCTCCAGTTACTAAAATTACTTTCACTATTAAAAATTATTTTTGGAAAAAACCAAAAAGCATTCCTAAAGTAGCCACAGCTAAAATTGAAATATTTATTATTGTAACTACCGGTCAACCATCTGTTGCTCTTGTAGCACCTATAACGTTTAATACAATATTTAAAACAACCATTCCAAATACTACAATTGCAGCTATTCCTCTAGGTTTTGATAATGCAAATTTAGCTAAAATTATTTGAATAACTCCAGCAGCAATTGAAATTCCATAAACAACATTTGCGGTTGTATTTGTTTCATTTGCTCTATTATTGATTTCGGTAGTATAATCTCCTAATCAATTTAAATTGCTAATAACATCAAGTGAAGCTAATAAACCTAAAGTAGCAAATACAATTGCTACCAATCCACTGAACATTACTAATAATGGTCCTATTTTTTTTAACATTTAATTCCTTCTTTCATTTTTTAATATTTTATTAAATTATAGAGTAAAAAATTTAATTATTTTTTTTCTACAAAGTTGAATATGGAAATGATTCTCCATATTTATTAAGAAAAATATTTTCTTCTAATAAATTTTTTATATCTTCATTAGTTAATTTTACTTTTTTAGCTTCATCAATATTTTCTTTAATTCTATTTGTATTTGCTGATTTAACAATAGGATTCAATCCTTGTTGATATAAAAATGCTAATGCAACACCAGCTCATGTTGTTGAATGATTTTTAGCAATCTTTGCAACAACTTTATTTTTATTTAATGTTGTTCCAAGAGGAGATCATGATTGTATTTCTATACCTTCTGATTCACAATATTTAATTCGATCTTCTCTGTAATTTTGGATTGATGTTTCTATTTGATTTATTTCTGGTTTAACACCTGTTTCCTTGATTAAAATTTTTATCATATCTTTATCAAAGTTAGATACACCAATTCTTTCCACTAAACCTTTTTCTTTTAATTTTATTAATTCTTTTCAAGCTATTATTGAATCCTCAAAATTAATTGAAGGTCTGTGTAGTAATAATGATCATATTTTTTCAGAACGTAAAGATTTTAATTGTTTATTAAATTGTTCTTCAACATTTAAAAAATGTGTTGGTCATATCTTTGTTTGAATTTTAAAATCAGAAATTTTTAATTCATATAAAGCATTTCCAACTCCATCTTCATTTTTATAAAATCATGCAGTATCAATGTAATCATAACCAGTTTCATAAGCACTTTTAATTAATTCAACTAATTCATTTTCTGGAATATTTGCAACTCCATAACCTATTGTTTTTTTCATATTTATTCCCCTTTGTTATGTATTTTAATTTTACTATTTTATAATTATAAAAACAAATAAATAAATTATAATTTAGATATGAAAATAATACTAGCTGGTACACCTTCATTTTCAGTACCAATTTTTGAAGAAGTTATTAATAATTTTGATGTTGTAGCAATAGTTTCTCAACCTGATAAAAAATCCGGAAGAGGACACAAACTTCAAGAAACGCCGGTTAAAATACTTGCTAGAAAATATAATATAAAAATATTCCAACCTAACAATATTTCTTTAATTTTTGATGAATTAAGCCAAATTGAACATGACATATTTTTAACATGTGCATTTGGACAATATATTCCAACCAAAATTTTAGAGCTTCCAAAATTAGCTTCTTTAAATATTCATGGTTCATTATTACCTAAATACAGAGGAGCTGGACCTATACAACATTCAATATTGAACGGAGATGAAGAAACAGGTATTTCTTTAATGTATATGGTTAAAGAAATGGATGCTGGTGATGTTCTTTTTCAAGCAAAATTAAAAATAGATGAGAAAGATACTAGTCTAGATTTATTTAACAAAATGTCAAAATTATCAACTAATAAAATAACCGATTGATTAAAAAAAGTTGAAAAAAATGATTTTAAAGCGGTCAAGCAAGATATATCCAAAGTTACTTTTGCAAATAAATTAACAAAAGAAGAAGCTCAAATTTTAGAAACTGACACTGTAGAAATAGCTAAAAATAAAATTAGAGGTTATATTCCGTTTCCTGTTGCATGAATAATGAAAGACAATCAAAAAATCAAAATTTTTGATTATAGTTTAGAAGATGAAGAAGGATTATTAATAAATTTAAAAGATGGAAAAATATGAGCAAATCAAATTCAATTTCCTAATAAGAAAAAAATGTTTTATTCTGAATACAAAAATGGTTTAAAAAATAAATAACATGATGTATTAAAAGCATTATTTAATATTATAATTATTAACATACTATGGACACTAAAAAAATAAAAAACTTTTCAATAATTGCACATATTGATCATGGAAAATCTACTTTGGCAGATAGAATTTTGGAATTAACTAATTCAGTAGAAAAAAGAGATTTGAATGCACAACATCTTGATCAACTTGATTTAGAGCAAGAAAGAGGAATTACAATAAAGTTGAATGCTGTTCAAATAAAATATCAGGATTATATTTTTCATTTAATAGATACTCCAGGACATGTTGATTTTACTTATGAAGTTTCTAGATCATTAGCAGCTTGTGAAGGTGCATTACTTGTAGTTGATGCAACACAAGGGATTGAAGCGCAAACATTAGCTAATATTTATTTAGCTTTTGAAAATAATTTAGAAATAATTCCTGTTATTAATAAAATAGATCTTCCTTCTGCTGATCCAGAAAGAGTTAAACAAGAAATTGAAAATGTTATTGGAATAGATGCAAGTGATGCAATTTTAATTTCAGCAAAAACTGGAAAAGGTGTAGATAAAGTTTTAGAGGCTGTAACTAAAAGAATTCCTTCGCCAACTGATAATGATGTAAATAAACCACTACAAGGTTTAATCTTTGATTCTTATTTTGATCCTTTTAGAGGTGTAATGCTTTATGTAAGAATTAAAAATGGTTCAATAAAAATTGGGGATAAATTTAAGCTTATGCAAAAAGGAACAACATTCCATGTTGTTGAATTAGGAATTAGAACTCCAGTTGAAGTAAAAAAAGAATTTTTAACCTCTGGCGAAGTTGGATGAATTGCTGCTTCAATTAGAGATTCTAAAGATATTGCAGTTGGAGATACAATTACTTTGGTTGACAATCCTGCACAAGAACCATTAGCTGGATATAGAAAATTAAACCCTGTTGTTTATACAGGTTTTTATCCAGTTGATTCAAAAGATCATGCAATGTTAAAAGATGCTCTTGAAAAAATTTCTCTTTCTGATTCTTCAATAACTTTTGAACCAGAATCTTCTAAAGCGCTTGGATTTGGATTTAGATGTGGATTTTTAGGTTTACTTCATATGGAAGTATTGCAAGAAAGAATTGAAAGAGAATTTAACGTTTCTATTATTGCAACTACTCCTTCAGTTGAATTTAAAATTTTTAAAACTAATGGAGATGTTGAAATAATTTCTAATCCTTCAAATATGCCAGATCGTACCTTTATAGAACATATTGAAGAACCTTTTATAAGTGCTTCTATAATTGTTCCAGAAAAATTTATTGGTGGATTAATGGAGCTTTGTCAAAATAAAAGAGGTAAATACATTGATTTAGAATTTATTGATAATTCTAGAAGGCGTTTAGTTTATGAATTGCCTTTAGTAGAAATTATTTTTGATTTCTTTGATAAATTAAAATCTATTTCAAAAGGTTATGCTTCATTTGATTATGAATTAATTGGATACAAAAAATCCGATTTATTAAAAATGGATATTTTGTTAAATGGTGAACAAGTTGATGCTCTTTCAATAATTACTCACAAAGATTTTATTGACAAAAGAGGAAGACAATTAACAAAAAGATTGAAAGAAGTTGTTCCGAGACAAGCATTTGAGGTTCCGATTCAAGCGGCATATGGTGGAAAAATAATTGCAAGAGAAACTATAAAAGCTTATAGAAAAGATGTAACAGCTAAACTATATGGTGGAGATGTAACCAGAAGACAAAAACTCTTAAAGAAACAAAAAGCTGGTAAGAAAAGAATGAAATCTATTGGTAAGGTTGAATTACCACAAGAAGCATTTTTATCAATACTAAAAGTTGAAGATTAGATTTTAATATAATTAATTAATTTTTTTTCTATTTATTTAATGAATGGAGAAAAAGTGAAAAAGAAATTATTACCTATATTTTTTTCCTTATTAATACCTGTTGTTGGTTTTACAACTTCGTGTGGTAATAAAGGAAAAAATGAATATTCAGAAAGTATAAAGAAGAGTGATGTTCCTATTTCGGAAAATGATAATGATGAAGAAACAGTTCATGACGATTCACAAGAAAAAGAAGAACCTGTAATTAATAATGAGGCGTCTGAAAAAACAACACATATTAACAATGAAGGTAATCAAATTTTAAATGTTATTACAAATGACAATAGTAATGTTGGAGCTATTGATGATAATTCAAATGAAATTGTTCAAGAACAAAAAACTCCTGCAGTAATTCATGAAAATAACATTCCAAATAGTCCAGTAATTGAAAATGTTCAAACCATAGTCAATTATCCTATTCCGCAAGAAATTGTTCAAAATAGACCAAGTTTAAATATTGTTAAACCTATTGCATCAAGAATAAATGTACCACCTCAACTTTCACAAGAAGAGTTAAAAAGAATTCAAGATGAGAAGTTAAAAAGCGCTTTAATAAGAGAAATCAAGGTATTATCATGAGATGATAGTTTAGATATAGCTCCTAATGATGGAATTGTTATAAATAATATGGCTACTTATGATGAAGCGAAACAAAATTTTTTATTATCAAAAAGTAATTTTAGAGATGACATGCAATTAAGTAAAATTGTTGAAATAAAAAAACAATTGGATAATTCTTTAAATCAAGCAAAAGAATATTTTAGAGTTGTTTCTGAACAAAATCATTTTCAAAGAAATATTTTATTGACTAAAATAAAAAATTATCCATGAATAAATGAACCCGAAATTATTCCTGTATCAACTGTATCAATATCAAATCAAATTAAAACATATACACAAGCGAAGAATGATTTTGATAATGCTAAATCAAGAATTAATGATGATTTACAAATTCAGGAAATAAGAGAAATCAATAGTATATTATTAAAAAGTACTAATGATGCCACAAATTATAATCAGCTAATAGCAACTAAAAATCAAGAAGAAAAAACTAAAATTATTCAAGAGATTGCTAATTTATCATGAATTGATGATTCAGAATTTAATTCATTAAGTGGTGTAGATTTTTTAAAAGAATATAAAAGTTATTTAATTTGCAAACAAGAATTTAATCGAATTAAAAATCAAGATCATGATTCATTATCATTTAATGAATTGATTAATCTTAAAAATAGATTAAATGATATAAAAGTAAAAGGAAATAATTACTATAATCATTTAACAGAAATAATGTCAACTATTAGATCAACATATTTTCAAACAAAAGTAACAACATTGTCTGAAATAAATGCATTGCATTGAGATTTAACTGATAATATACATTTACTAGATGGTGCATTTATACATGAATATATGCCTACATATACAGATGCAAAAAGTTCTTTTGATTTTTACTCATCAATACCAAGAGATATTGAAACTACATCCACTATGCAACTTATAAAAATTGAAAATAGAATGAAATTATCAATACAGCAAGCTATAGATTATCAAAATGCTGTTACAAAAGCGAATAATGATTATTTAAATGAAAGAAAAAATTATTTCACTAAACGTATAAATGATTATTCTTGAGATGAATATAGAGAAATTACTCCATTATCTGGTGTTACTATTGATCCTAATATGGTTACTTATGAAGAGGCAAAAAGCGCCTTTGATAAAGCAAAAACTATATTAAGCAAACAGAATCCAACACTTGACGAATTAATTGCTGCATCAAGAGTTATGGATGATGCGATGGAAAATGCAAGAAACTATTATTACGAAGTGTCAAATCAAAATTATTTATTCACTAAAACATAAATGACGTTTAAATTTGGTAAAATGAATATAAGAAAGGTGAACAAATGAATCCATACCAATTAGGTCAATTACCAAATGTTCCGACTAAAAATGAACTGTGAAAAAATGAGCCAAATAAATATCGTCACTGAATTATTTTGCTTGTAATTTCATTAATTTCAGTTGTGGCTTTTGGAATAACAGCTATAACTTTAATATATGTTAATAAATCTGAATATGTTAAAAACATAGTTTCTTATTTCCAATCAGGTAGAAATTCATTAACAATATCAGAAGCAGAAAGATATTTATTTTGACAAATGGTTTTAATGCCGATTATTATAATTTCATTGCTTCTTATAGGTTTTGTCTTTTTTGTTAAATCATTATTCATAACATATAAAACAAAAGACTTTTCAAAATTAAGTAATTTTGTTTTAACTTTTGGATTTTTTGTTGGTTTACTTTCATTGATGGACATAATTTGACTTTCAATTAGAGGAAGATTATATTTCATGAATACTGGATTCACTTTTTTATTTTTAATTACTCCATTATCAATTTTTTACGGATTCACTTCATTTAAAGTAAGTAGCATTAGAAGAATATTTTTAATATCAGATCGTATTGAAAAAATTAAAAATGATCCTAATTTTCAAAAAATGCAAGAAATGATGAAAAACAATCCAAATGGATTTCCAAATCAAAATATGTACAACCCTATGCAAGGTAATCAAAATATGAATACTACAAACAATGGTGCTTTTGGACCTGTTCCTGTTGGAAGTAATTCGCAATCTCCAAATCAATCTCCAAATCAAGCTCAAAATATTGAAATCCCTTTAACGCAAGAGCAAAAAGATAGAAAAGAATTAAGCGAATTAACATTAAGTCAATTAAAAGAAATAGCTAAAAAACTTTCTATATCTGGTTACGAAAAAATGAAACGAAAAGAAATTACAGATATCATAATTAGAATAAAATTATCAGAAGATAAAAAATAAATTGATACACTGGTATAGTTGTTTAAAAAATAATAATTTAATGTATAATATATATTGCTTTTAGTCAAAATAAGCAATATTTTTATTTTTAATTAAATAAAATAAAACAAAAAAATTATAGAAATGAGAGGAGAAGTTATATGCCTACAATTGCACAATTAGTTAGAAACGGTCGTAAAAATAAAACTTCAAAGTCAAAAGCTCCTGCTTTAAATGTTGGATACAATTATTTAAAAAGAAAACCAACAAGTAATCCATCACCATTTAAACGTGGTGTTTGTACAAGGGTTGCTACAATGACACCTAAAAAACCTAATTCAGCGTTAAGAAAATACGCTAGAGTTAAGTTATCAAATGGAATGGAAGTTACTGCTTATATTCCAGGAGAAGGTCACAATTTACAAGAACACTCTGTTGTTTTAATACGTGGAGGTAGAGTTAAAGATTTACCTGGTGTTAGATATCACATCGTTAGAGGTACATTAGATACAACTGGTGTAAACAATAGAAAACAATCAAGATCACTATATGGTACAAAGAGACCTAAACAATAGAAAAAGAAAGGAATAGAAATGAGAAGAAATAGAGCTATCAGAAGAGAAGTATTGCCAGATCCAATCTTCAATTCAAAAGTAATAACAAAATTAATCAATGCAATTATGCTAGATGGTAAAAAATCTGTAGCACAATCAATTTTATATTCAGCATTTGATTTAATTAAAGAAAAAACAAATGAAGAACCAATGGATGTTTTCAATAAAGCTTATGAAAATATAAAACCAGTTTTAGAAGTTAGAACAAGAAGAGTTGGTGGAACAAACTATCAAGTCCCAATGGAAGTTTCTGAAATTAGAAAACAAACATTAGCTTTAAGATGATTAATAAATTATTCAAGATTAAGATTAGAACACACAATGTCTGAAAGATTAGCATATGAAATAATAGATGCATCTAAAGGTGTTGGTTCATCTGTTAAAAAGAGAGAGGATACGCATAAAATGGCGGAAGCTAACAAAGCTTTTGCTCATTATAGATGATAAAATGGGTAGAGAATTAGACTTAAAAGATTATAGAAATATAGGTATAATGGCTCATATTGATGCTGGTAAAACAACAACAACAGAGCGTATTTTATACCACACTGGTAAAGTTCATAAAATAGGTGAAACACATGAAGGTGAATCACAAATGGATTGAATGGAACAAGAAAAAGAAAGAGGTATAACAATTACCTCAGCTGCAACAACAGCTCATTGAAAAGGAAAAAGAATAAACATTATAGATACTCCTGGACACGTTGATTTTACAGTTGAAGTGTCAAGGTCTTTACGTGTTTTAGATGGTGCTGTTGCTGTTCTTGATGCACAAGCAGGAGTTGAACCTCAAACAGAAACTGTTTGAAGACAAGCTTCAGAACATTCTGTTCCAAGAATTATTTTTGCAAATAAAATGGATAAAGTTGGAGCTGATTTTGAAGCTTCAATCAATTCAGTTAAAGATAGATTAGGAGCAAAATGTGCTGCTATTCATTTAAACATAGGTTCTGAAAATGATTTTGAAGGATTTATAGATTTAATTAAAATGAAAGCTATTTATTTTGACGGAAAACCTGACGAAGAATTCGAAGTTAAAGAAATTCCTGAAGATTTAAAAGAAAAAGCTGTTGAATGAAGAAATAATTTAATTGAAGCTGTTTCAGAATTTGATGATGAATTAATGATGAGTTTCTTAGATGGAGCTGAAATTTCAGAAGAAGCTTTAATTTCAGGAATAAGAAAAGCTGTTTTAACTTCAGAATTCCACCCTGTTTTATGTGGAACTGCATTTAAAAATAAAGGTGTTAAACCATTATTAGATGCTGTTGTTGATTTCTTGCCTTCACCTGTTGATGTTGGTGAAATTACTGCACATAATGATAAAGATGAAGAAGTTATGTTGAAACCATCTGATGATGAACAATTTTCAGCATTAGCATTCAAAGTTATGACTGATCCTTTTGTTGGTAAATTAACATTCTTAAGAGTTTATTCAGGTGTTCTTGAAAAAGGTTCTTATGTTAAAAATACTACTAAAGATATAAGAAAAGAAAGAGTTGGACGTATTTTACAAATGCATGCTAATTCACGTGAAGAAATAAATGAAATTAGAACAGGTGATATAGCTGCTGCTGTTGGATTGAAAAAAACAACAACTGGTGATACACTTGCTTCTGAAAAATCTGATATTATTCTTGAAAAAATGGTGTTCCCTGAACCTGTTATATCTCTTGCTCTAGAGCCTGCTACTAAAGCTGCTCAAGAAAAATTATCAATTGGTTTATCTAAATTATCAGAAGAAGATCCTACATTTAGAACTTTTACTGATCAAGAAACTGGACAAACAATAATTGCTGGTATGGGTGAATTACACTTAGAAATAATTGTTGATAGATTAAAAAGAGAATTTAAGGTTGAATCATCTGTTGGTGCACCTCAAGTTTCTTATCGTGAAACAATTACTCAAGAAGCAGATGTTGAAGGTAAATATATTAAACAATCTGGTGGTAAGGGACAATATGGTCACGTTTGAATAAAATTTGAACCAAACCCTGATCAAGGATTTGAATTTATAGATAAAATAGTTGGTGGAAAAATTCCTAGAGAATATATAAAATCAATTAAAGATGGTTTAGAAAAATCACTTGAAAATGGAGTAGTTGCTGGATATCCAATGATTGATGTTAAAGCAACATTATATGATGGTTCATACCATGATGTCGATTCATCAGAAATGGCTTATAAAATAGCTGCTTCTATTGCATTGAAAAATGGAAAAACTAAATATGCTCCTGTTTTACTTGAGCCAATAATGAAAGTTGTTGCTATTATTCCTGAAGATTACTACGGAGATGTTATGGGTAACCTTTCTTCACGTAGAGGTCAAATTGTAGGAAATGATACAAGACCTGGAGGAGCACAAGCTATTACTGCGATGGTTCCTTTATCAGAAATGTTTGGTTATGCAACTGATTTAAGAACAATGACTCAAGGTCGTGGTGTTTATCAAATGGAATTTGATCACTATACAAAAGCGCCTAAAAATATTTCAACTGAAATCGCTGAAAAAAGAAATGTTAAATAATTAATTATTTAATAAGTAAAATTATTTGAAAACAAAAAAAAGAGTCAATTTAAATTGACTCTTTTTTTTAATTATTAACTTTAATTTTCTTTAACAACTTTTTCTTTTTCTTTTATTGTTCATGCTAATAGAGAAAAATATAATAAATTGTTTAGCAAGAATCATTCCGATGAATATCATATCTCATTTAAATATTTCCATATTAATCTCCTTTTTTCCTTAACACATTTAAACTCAAATTAAATATTCTTAATAAATATGCTAAAATATTAAAATAACTAAGTATGTATAGTGCTATGGATAGGACAAAATTGTAAGGTTTTGCATTGGTAGGTTTAGCGCTAAACAAATATAAATATAAGGAGAAAAAAATGGCAAAAGAAAATTTTGACAGAAGTAAAGAACACGTTAACGTTGGGACTATTGGTCACGTTGATCACGGTAAAACAACTTTAACTGCTGCAATAGCAACAGTTCTTTCAAAATCAGGTGGTTCAGAAGTTAAAAATTATGAAGATATCGATAATGCCCCTGAAGAAAAAGAAAGAGGAATAACAATAAATGTTTCTCATATAGAATATCAAACAGAAACAAGACACTATGCACACGTTGATTGTCCAGGACATGCCGATTATGTTAAAAACATGATAACAGGTGCTGCACAAATGGATGGAGCAATATTAGTTGTTGCTGCAACAGATGGTCCAATGCCTCAAACAAGAGAGCACATCTTATTATCAAGACAAGTTGGAGTTCCTAGAATAGTAGTATTCTTAAACAAAGTTGATATGCTTGAAGGTGAAGATGAAATGATCGAACTTGTAGAAATGGAAGTTAGAGAATTACTTACTGAATATGGATTTGATGGAGATAACACACCAGTTGTTAAAGGTTCTGCATTAAAAGCTCTTGAAGGAGATGCAAAATATGAAGGTCAAATTGTTGAACTTATGAAACAAGTTGATGAATACATTTTAGCACCAGAAAGAGATACAGAAAAACCTTTCTTAATGGCTGTAGAAGATGTTTTCACAATTACAGGTCGTGGTACAGTTGCAACTGGTAGAGTTGAACGTGGTACATTAAACCTTAATGAAGAAGTTGAAATAGTAGGAATCAAAGATACTGCAAAAACAATTGTTACAGGTATAGAGATGTTTAGAAAAAATCTAGACCAAGCTCTTGCTGGAGATAATGCAGGATTATTACTACGTGGAGTAAATAGAGAAAATATTGAAAGAGGACAAGTTCTTGCAAAACCTGGAACAATTAAACCTCATAGTAAATTTAAAGCTCAAGTTTATGCTCTTAAAAAAGAAGAAGGTGGAAGACATACACCATTCTTTAAAAACTATAAACCTCAGTTCTACTTTAGAACAACAGATGTTACAGGTGGTATAGAATTACCTTCAGGAACAGAAATGGTTATGCCTGGAGATAATGTTGAATTAGTTATAGACTTAATTCACCCAATCGCTGTTGAAACAGGTTCAAAATTCTCAATCCGTGAAGGTGGAAGAACAGTTGGAGCTGGATCAGTTACTGAAATAGTTGCATAATTTAATAAACTAAAACAAAATAAATAAAAAGACAAATGTTAATTTGTCTTTTTATTTATTTTTAATAAGCTTAATATTTTCATTTTTTAGGAAATGCTGTTATACATAATGAACCAATACCTGTATGAACAAGTATCATTGGAGATGAAAGAATTTTATTAAGTTTAGCTTTAAATACTTTTTTAACCTCAGATTCTAAATGTTTTACTGCAGGCATGTAATTTGAATGTACTGTTTCAAATTCTAAATCTTTAATATTGAATTTATTATTTTGAATAAAATTAAATAAATCTAAAACAGCTTTACTTATTGCTTTATTTTGAGTTCTTCTAAAACCTTTTGATTTTACTAGTTTTGAATATTCTAATATCGGAACTATTTTTAATTTATTTAGTATAGCTTTTTTTGCATTACTAATTCTTCCTGATTTATTTATTGCAGTTACATCTTTTGGAATTACATAACTAATGATTTTATCATCATATCATTTAATTCTTTCTATTATTTCTTCAGGTGTTTTACCTTCGTTAGCCATTTCTTTAATTAAATTAGCTGCTTTTATTATTGCGCTTCCAACAAAATGATTATCTATTACATGAACATTATCAAAGTCATTAGCAACAACAATTGAAGTACTTGCTGTAGAAGATAAACCAGAACCTATTGAAACATAAAAAACATTTTTATATTCTTTTGATAATTTTGAAAATAATTCTGTTGTAGCTTTAATTCCAGGTTGTGATGTGCTACTTGTATTAGAATTTTTTAATTTTTTAATTATAAATTCATAACTTTCAACACCACTAATATATTCAACATCATCAATTTTAGTAATTAAAGATAAAAAATATAATTCAAGTTTTTTAGCTTCTTCAATAGTTTTGCAAGAGAATGAATCTACCACAACAGCAACATTTTTCATAAAAAAAGTATAACACACATATTGACAAAAATTAAGTTATTATTGTTTTAGCAATTAAACACAAAATATGCTAAAATTTAAATTATGAATAAGAGAGATTATTATGAAGTACTAGGGATTGATAGAAATTCTACTCAAGATGAAATAAAAAAAGCCTTTAGAAAGCTTGCTATGAAATATCATCCAGATAGAAATAAAGCAGATGATGCAGAAGAAAAATTTAAAGAAATTAATGAAGCATATGAAACATTATCTAATGAAGAAAAAAAATCAATTTATGATCAATATGGACATGCAGGATTAAATAACAATTTTTCTGGTGGAGCATCAAGTGGATTTGGTGGATTTGAAGATATAATTAATAGTTTTATGGGTGGAGGAGCTTTTGGTTCTCGTGGTTTTAATAGAAGAAGAGATCCAAGCGCACCTATTGAAGGTGATGATTTACAAAGAAATGTTGTAATAACTTTTGATGAATCTGTTCACGGAAAAGAATTAGAAATAAAACTAGATAAATGAAATCCATGTACATATTGTGATGCAACTGGTAGTGCAACAAAAAAACTTGATACATGTGACACTTGTGGTGGAAATGGTTATGTAATGCATAATACTAGAACTCCATTTGGAAATATTCAACAACAAGCAGTTTGTGACACTTGTGGTGGATCTGGTAAAGTAATTAAACAAAGATGTAAACATTGTAATGGAACAGCTTATTTAAAAGAAGTCAAAGATATGGAAGTTAAAATACCTTCAGGTATTAAAAATCATCAATCAATAATCGTAAGAGGATTTGGTGATAAAGGTTTAAACGGTGGGGATCCAGGTGATTTATATTTAAAAATATTTGTTAAAGAGCATAAACATTATCATAGAGATGGATTAAACATACATTTAGATATACCTGTTTCTGTTTTAGATGCACTTGTTGAAAGTACAATAAAAGTTCCTACACCTTATGGAATAGTTGATTATAAATTGCCTCATGGTGTTAAATCAGATGATTTATTAAGAATAAAAGGTAAAGGTTTTGTATCAGTTCAAAACAAAAATAGTTATGGTGATTTATATGCTAGAGTTAAACTTTATGTTCCTAAAAAAATGCCTAAAAATTCTTTAGATGAAATATCAAAAATTTCATCTTTAATGAAAGATAAAGTTTCTGAAAAATTCCTTAAAGATTTTGAATAATAATATAATTTTCTAATTTTTTTCCTATTTAAATATCGGAGGCTAAAATGAAGATATGAAAAATAGGTAAAGTTATTTATACAAATAAAAACTATGTTGTTTTTGAATCAAATTATACTGGATGAATTATAAACGTTATTAATCCAGAAGAATTTCCTAAAGAAGAGGTAATCAAATTATATGTTTATGAACATAAAAATGATTACACAACTTCTCTTTATGGTTTTAAAAACATAAAAGAAAGAATATTGTTTACAGATTTAATTTCAATAAATGGAGTAGGTCCAAAAAGTGCTCAAAGTATTTTAAAACAAGGATTTGGCGAAATTATTAATAGTATTATTAATGGAGATGCAAAAGAATTGTCTGAAGCACCTATGGTTGGTTTTAAAACAGCAAGACAAATTATTTTCGAATTACAAGATAAATATATTAATATGGATAAGAAAGTATCAAAATCTAAAAAAACAAATGCTGTAGAATTAAAAGATACTTTAAAAATGTTAGGATTTAAAACCAATCAAATAAATATGGCTATTGAAAAAATAGAAGACTTTAATATAAATATTGAACAATTAGTAGAAAAATCAATAAGAATAATTTCGAGTGCAAAATAAAAACCCAGATACATTTTCAAAATTTGTTGGTCAAACAAAAATAAAGAAAACACTAAAAGTTTTAATTTCATCAGCTAAGATTAAAAAAGAATTTCCACCACATATTTTGTTTTCATCTAGATCAGGTTTGGGAAAAACAACATTAGCAAACATATTTGCAAGAAATATGAATGTTCCAATAAAGATTGTTCAAGGTCCATTATTAGAGAAAAAAATAGATATTCTTACTCTTTTTGCTTCAATTGAAGGAGATAGTATTTTGTTTATAGATGAAATACATTCTATTAATAAAAATATTGAAGAATTTTTATACACTGTTATGGATGAAGGAAAAATTGATTTAATTATCGGTCCTGAAGGTGAAAAAAAGATTGTAAGAATGAAATTGCCAAATATTACAATCATTGGAGCTACAACTAAAATATCTAATTTATCTAAACCATTAATAAATAGATTTGGATATGTAGCTAAATTTGAAGAATATAATTCTAAAGAAATACAAAAAATTATTTTATTTTATTCTAAACAAAAGAAAATTGATTTCACTTCCGAAATAATAGAATTTATTTCTGTTTTCTGTGCTAAAACACCTAGAAAAATTAAAAATGTTATTAGTCGTATAAATGATTTTGTTATAAGCGATAAGATGATTGTAAATAAAAAAAATATAAAAAAAATATTTGACATACTCGGCTATTATAAAAAAGGTTTAAATATTGATCACATAATGTATTTAAGAGTTTTAAGTGAAAAATTTTCAAATAAATATTCTAATATAAACTTAATTTCTAGTTTGTTATCTTTTGAAAGAAAATATGTTGAAAATCAAATTGAACCTATATTAATATCAGAAGGATTTATTGTAAAAAATTCAAATGGTAGAAGAATAACAATTACTGGTTTAGAATATATGAAAACTTATAATTTGTTATAAAAAAAGTTATGAATATAAATATATATGGTAATATTTTTTAAGACTTATGAAAAAAAGAAGAGGAATAGTAAATTGAATAATATTAGGAACAACACTCCTATTAATTTTATTATCCATAATTCTTGGAACATCGCTATATGTTTCTAAAAATGTTAGAAAATCAATAGAGTATGCTGGTGGATTTGAAGTTCTTGTTGAAGTAAATGATAAAAAAACTGGTGGAAGCACAGATGAAAGTACAGCACAATCTGTTGCTGACAATATTGATACAAGACTTAGAGCTGATGGTTATACTAATCCAACTGTTTTAGTTGAAAATGCAGATAGTAATTGATATGTTCGTGTAAGAATCGCAAATGTTACAAGCGATATCCAAAGAGAAGAAATTACAAATGAAGTTTCTCATCAACCGGTAATGTCAATTTATGATGAAAATGATAAACCATTATTTGATACTAATGGATATAATTCTCAAGCATTACCAATTGCTGATAAAGATCAAATGCAAATAATAAAATCTGGTTCAGCACACTATACAGTATCTGGTTCTAATAATCCAAAAAATGTTGTTGCAATGTCTGTTGCAAGTGATTCAGCAAGAAATGCATTACAACAAGCAACTACTGCTCTTTCAAGTGGATCATCTACTCGTGGACATCAAATGTTTATTTGATTAGATCATGATTATTTAACAAATATTGCTAAAACATATCATCCAACTGACTGAGCTGCAGCAGGGAATAATTTAAATAAATATGCATATATTTCTATCGGCGGTAAACAAACAAGCACTTTCAGAACAATGACATGATATGAAAATGGTAGTGAACATAGTGTTAACTTCGAGGATTATTTAATTTCTTCAGCATCTGTTGATAAACCGCTTACAGAAGACTCTTTTATAATACAAGGTAACTTTACAATTAATAGTGCCAAGAAACTTGCATCAAATATTAATTTTGGATTAGCTTCTTATTCACTTAGTGAAAAATCATCTCACTTTGTAGCTGCTAGTTATGGATCTAATGCATTTACTAAAGCTGCAATAGCAGGAATCATTGTATTTTCATTAATTGCGATATTTATGATTGTTAATTATGGTTTATTAGGTGCTTTAACAACTATTTCACTTGGTCTATTTATTTTCTTAACATTATTAATGTTTACTGTAATGAAGGGTGAATATTCGCCATCCTCGATAGGGGCATTAATACTCGGTATTGGTATGGCTGTTGATGCAAATATAATAACGTACGAACGACTTAAAATAGAAATATTTGATGGTTCATCTGTTGCAAAAGCATTTAATAAATCTAATAAAACATCCATATCCACAATTGTTGATGCTAACATCACAACTATAATTGTTGCATTTGTGTTATTCTATTTTGGAACACACTCATTAAAAGATTTCTCTATAACACTTATTCTTTCAATCGGATTTACATTATTAATAATGCTTGCTTTTACAAGGTTCTTAACATGATTATTAGTTAGAACTAATGTATTTAAAGATAGACTTTGATTACTAGGAATAAAAAAACAAACTTTAGATAAATACTCAAAACAAAAACCAAAATATCACGGATGAGATTATATAAAATCTGCAAAATGATTTGTTGTTGGATCTGTAAGTATATTAATGGCTGGGTTAATTGTATTTAGTACTTTTGCTGGAATAAACGGTACATTTGGTGCTGGATTTAATAGAACAATTGATTTCTCTGGTGGAGCAGTCGTTGAATTAGATTCTCCTGGAACACTTACCTTAACACAACAACAAGAAGATGAAGCTGAGGCTTTCTTAAGACAACACGGAATAGATGACATAAGTTATATATATAATTCTAAAAATGAAATTACAGGTGTTTCTGGTGAAACACAAAGTTCAACAACATTGACTACTCAATTATTAGAAGATTATAAAAATACTCCATCACATGGTATTGGTACTTATAATTTCAATAATGTTACTTCTGATGTTGCTACAAAATTAGCAAAAAATGCATTGTATGCAATAGGAATATCTTTCATTGCGATTATAGTTTATACAATGGTTAGATTCAAATGAACATACTCAATTGCTGCTATTCTAGCATTGATCCACGATGGATTAATAATTGCAGCTATCTTTATTATTGGAAGAATCAAAGTAAATCCTGTTTTTGTTGCAGCTCTTCTCTCGATAATCGGTTACTCGATTAACGATACTATTGTTACTTTCGATAAAATACGGGATCTCATGAAAGAAGAACATCGGGTTGGATTGACAGTTGCAGAAATTAAAGGAATAGCTAATAAAGCTATAGGTCAAACTATTAAAAGATCCTTATTAACTTCTATGACTACACTATCTGCAATAGTTATATTAATGTCATTCAATGGAGCGACAGATACATCATTTAACTTAGCAATGTTCTTCGGTATGCTTTCAGGTACCTATTCATCAATATTTATTGCATCATATTCATGAATTTATTTAGAAAGAATGAGACAAAAAAGATTGGCAAAAAGAAAGAAAAACAAATTCTGAAAACTCCAAGGAGTTGAAGAACAAACTATAAAAGGAGTTAATGAATATTAACATGGATTTAAAAAAATATATAGAAACAATACCAAACTATCCAAAGGAAGGTATTTTGTTCAAAGATATAACGCCTTTATTACATAATGGAAAAGCTTTTGCTTATGCTAAAGATTTATTTGTTGAATATGCAAAAAAATTAAATGTTGATTTAATTATAGGGCCTGAAGCTAGAGGCTTCATATTCGGATGTCCTATAGCAACAGAAATGGAAATAGGTTTTGTTCCAGTAAGAAAACCAAACAAACTACCAAGAGAAACTGTTGAAGTAGAATATGAGTTAGAATATGGAAAAAATAGACTTTGTATTCACGCAGATTCTATAAAACCAGGACAAAGAGTTTTAATAATAGATGATTTACTTGCTACTGGTGGAACAATTTTAGCTACTACACAACTAGTTGAAAAATTAGGTGGAGAAGTAGCGGGGATTGCGTTTTTAATAGAACTTTCTGAGCTAAATGGTGTAGAAAAAATAAAAGATTATAATTACATTTCACTAATGAAATTATAGGTTTATAACTCAAGGATGGTATTTTAATATGTATAAAAAAGTAAAGGGAACAAAAGATATTTATGGTTCTGAATCTAAATGAAGAGATTTCACTATGAATATTATTAAAACAACTTTTGAAAACTTTAATTACAGTTTAATTGAAACGCCAATTTTTGAAGAAACAATTTTATTTACAAGAGGTGTTGGAGAAGGTAGTGACATTGTAAACAAAGAAATGTATACTTTCAATGATAAAGGATCAAGAAGTTTAACTTTGCGTCCTGAAGGAACAACAGGTACTTTACGTGCTTTGGTTGAAAATAAAATTATCAATGACATAGGAAAAGATGTTAAAAAATTTTATTACACTGGCCCAATGTTTAGATATGAAAGACCTCAAAAAGGAAGATATAGACAATTTACACAAGCAGGAGTTGAGGTAATAGGACCAGAAAATCCTCTTGTTGATTTAGATGTAATAATGTTAGGATCTTCAATTTTAGAAACCTTAAGAATTCCTTTTGTATTACATATTAATTTTTTAGGTTCTAAAAAAACACAAGAAAAATATAAAAAGGAATTAAAAAAATACTTTTCTAAACATAAAGAAAAGATTTCTGATATCTCTAAAGTTAGATTAGAAAAAAATGTAATGAGAATATTAGATTCAAAAGAATTGCAAGATATTTCATTATTAAAAGCAGCTCCAAAAATTACTGATTTCTTATCAAAAGATGAAAGTATTTATTTGGACACTTTAATAAAAATGTTAGAAACATTTGAAATTAATTTTAAAATTGACTTAAAACTTGTAAGAGGTTTAGATTATTACAATAACACTGTTTTTGAATTTATTTCCACTGAAGATGAATCTCCATTAACAATAATAGGCGGTGGAAGATACAATTCCTTAGTATCTGAAATAGGCGGACCTGATGTTAGTGGTATAGGATTTGCTCTTGGATTTGAAAGATTAGTTACTGAAACTAAAAAAAGTTTCTCAGAAGATGAAATATTTGATGGAGTTGATATTTTTGTATCAAATATTAGTAAAAAAAATCCAATGATAGCTTATTCGATTCTTTTAATGTTAAGAGCTTCAAATTTTTCAGCAGAAATGAATTTTTATGATTCCAAACTGAATAAATTATTAACAAAAGCAAATAAAATAAATTCTAAATATGTAGTAATAGTTGGAGATGAAGATTTAAAAAAATCAAAAGTTTCAATAAAAAATCTTGAAACAGGTAAAGAAAAAAGAGTTAATATAGAGAAAATCGTGGATTTTTTCAAGGAGACAACAAATGATAAAAAAAATTAAAAACACATCCTTATCTAAAAAAAATATAAATGAAAAAGTTGAACTTTTTGGTTTTGTTTCTTCTAAAAGAAATTTAGGTCAACTTACATTTATTGATCTTAGAGATGAAAGTGGAATAATCCAACTAGTTTTTGAAAAAAATAAATTTGAATCTTTAAAAAAAGAATCGGTTATTCAAGTTTCTGGAAAAGTAGTTGAAAGAAAAGATTACAATAATAATCTTGAAACTGGTGAAATAGAAATAATAGTTGAAAATTTGGTTGTATTATCAAAACCGACAGTGGATGAATTACCTTTTGAAATAAAAGAAGAAATTACTGCAACTGAAGATACAAGATTAAAAAGTAGATTTATGGACTTAAGAAGATCTAGAATGAAAAAAAATCTAAAAATAAGATATAGACTTATTAAATCTATAAGAGATTTCTTAGATGAAAAAGAATTTACTGAAATAGAAACACCTTTACTTTCAAAATCAACGCCTGAAGGAGCAAGAGACTTTTTGGTTCCTAGTAGAAAAGATGGATTTTTTGCCTTACCTCAATCTCCACAAATGTATAAGCAATTATTAATATGTTCAGGTTTTGAAAAGTATTTTCAAATAGCAAGAGTTTTTAGAGATGAGGATTCACGTGCTGATAGACAACCTGAATTTACTCAATTAGATTTAGAAATGGCATATACTAATGAAGAAAGTATAATGAATATGATGAATGACATGTTCTTAAAAATAATGAAAGATCAAAAACTTGATGTAAGTAATATTTCATTCCCAACTATGGAATTTGATGATGCCATTGAATATTATGGTACAGATAAACCAGATATTAGATATGAATATAAAATGATAGATGCTACAAATTATTTTGATAATACAACATTTAATGCATTCAAAAATAAAAAATCTATAAAATTCATAATTTTTGATGAAGAAGTAAACAAAAAACAAATCAAAAAATTAACAGAGGTAGCTATTAAAAATGGTGCATCTGGATTATTGACATGTTATGTTGATGTAGAAAACAATGAAAACACATCAAAAATTTATTCATTAATTAAAAAAGAAGTAGATAAAATTATTGAAGATTTCTCAATAAAAAAATCATCTACACTTTTATTTGTTGCTGATGAATATGATGTAACAACAAAATCACTTGGAGCTGTTAGAGTAGAATTGAATAATATATTTAAATTAGCAAAACAAGATGATTACAAATTTTTATGAGTTGTAAATTGACCTTTATTTGAAAAAGAAGATCAAAATCTTTCTCCAATGCATCATGTTTTTACATCTCCAAAAGACCTTGATTTTTCAAAAGCTAATGATCAAGAATATTTATCAAATTTAAGAGCTCGTTCATATGATTTAGTTCTTAATGGTTATGAAATAGGTGGTGGTTCAATTAGAATTCACGATCTTGAAACACAAAATAAAATGTTTGAAATAATAGGTATTTCAGAAGAAAGAAGAGAAACTGAATTCGGATTTTTCTTAAATGCCTTTAATTATGGAGTTCCTCCTATGGGAGGAATAGCATTTGGAATTGATAGAATTGCAATGATTTTATCTAATACAAATTCTATAAGAGAAGTAATTGCATTTCCAAAAAATTCAAATGGCCTAGGTGTTTTAGAAAAATCTCCTTCTGAAATTAGTGATGAACAAATTGAGGAATATAATATAAAATTAATTAGTGAAAGTTAAAATTAAAAACTTTATCGAAGTACAGATAAATGAATTAAAAAAACGAAGAAAAAAATACTTTATGTGATGAAGGTTTTTATCTGCTGTAGTGTTCTTTATGAACATTTGTACAGTAATTTTTTCTTGTATTGCTCTAGATTTTACAATTAATGATTATTTAGAAAATCATCATTTTTATAATTTAATTAGTGATATTGGTCTTACTGTTGGAGTTGCTATTATAAGTATAATTCTATTTTTTGTATCGATAAATGCTACGATTTTGCAATCCACAAGTAAAAGAAAAAAATATAGACATGCGATTGAAGATATTCAATACATAACACTTTTATATGTTCATAAAAAATCTAATTATTCTGGTAAAGATAGAGATGAAATATTTATGAATGATTTATTAAAAATTAAAGAAAAATATAGAACGAAAGAAAAATTAGGTATTAAAAAAATATTCCAAATAATTGTTAGAGGTGATACAGATGAATAATACATTAAAATTAACTTTTTCTGATTATATTGTAAATGCTGAAAGAATAACATTAAAAAAATCTAATTTATATAGTTTTTTATATTATACATTTTCTCTCTTTTCTATTTTTGCAGGTTTAGCTGCAACAATTTCATCAGCGTTTATTGTTGCTAAAATAGCATTTAAAACTGCACCTTTATGATATTGATTTATGGTTACTAGCATGTCAGCTATTGCTTCATTTTCTGCTGCAATGATATCTTTCTTTACTTTAAGACATAAAATGAAATTATATAGAGCGAGGTATGATGCTATTTCATATGAAATAATTTTATTTTATGAAAGATCAGGTATTTATAAAGGTGAGACTACAAAATATAAATTATTTAAAAAAGTATCTGAAATAATGAGAATAGATAGAAGATATGAAAGAAAAGTTGAAATTCATGGAGAAAGTGACGATGAATAAAGAGAATAAAATTTTACTTGAAGAAACATATAACTTTTTTAAGATAAAAAGAAAAAGATCTGTAAGAATTTATGTTTATTTAAATTTATCACTTTTTACACTATCGGCAATTGGGATAGTTTTAAATATTTTCGCCTTAAGACTTAATAACGACATTTTATCAAAAGACTTTTTTATAGTAGTAACTATTTTAACCGCATCTTCATCAGCACTATCTACTATTATTTCGACATTCAAATTTAAAATAAAATATCAGAAGTGAAATAAACAAATAAAAGATATAAAAGAAGAAGTTAAATTATATGAAAACAATGAAAATGATTATTCTGATGAAGCCGAAAAAGATAGTATATTGTTAGGTAGAATACTTGAAATACGTGGTCATACAAAAAGAATTGAGAACAAAGAAGGTATAAATACTATATAATTTATAAAAGAAAAGTGGGGTTAAAATGGTTAATGTAAATAATTTTAAAAATGGAATAACATTTGAAGAAGATGGAAAAATATTTTCAGTAATTGAAGCACAACATTCTAAGCAAGGACGTGGTCAAGCTTCTGTTAAAGCAAAAGTAAAAGACTTAAGAACTGGCGCAATAATTATGAAAACATATACTGGTGGAGAAAAGGTAAATCCAGCAAGAATTAATAAAGTTGAAATGAACTATTTATATAATGATGGAGAAAATTTTATTTTTTTAGATAATGCTACATTTGAACAAATTGAAATTAAAAATGAAAAATTAGAATGAGAATCTAATTTCTTGTCTGAAGGAAAAAATGTAATTGTTAGAAAATATAAAGATGAGGTTCTTGATGTTTCTCTTCCTGCTAATGTTACTTTAAAAGTAATAGAAGCACCTGATGCTGTAAAGGGAAATACTCAAACAAAACCACAAAAGAAAATAAAAGTCGAAACAGGTTATGAACTTGATGTTCCAATGTTTATAAAAGAAGGCGATAAAATA
This sequence comes from Mycoplasma sp., assembly GCA_024721275.1. GTDB lineage: Bacteria > Bacillota_I > Bacilli_A > Mycoplasmatales > Metamycoplasmataceae > JAMPIX01. The sequence continues at coordinate 16,783 of JAMPIX010000002.1, read as the reverse complement.
ATCGTTTCAAGTGAAACAGGTAAATACAAGGAAAGAACAAAATAATGTGAGTAAATTACGTTAATGTAAATTTTTCATTAAATAAATCATTTTTTGTTCATAAAGATGTTTTTAAAGATCTTGCATCAAAATTGGCAAGTAAATTTGATTTTATAAAATTAGACAAATCGAAAAAAGAACCTATTGTAGTTAGTTTTGAAAATGAAACAAAAGGTATTTTTTTAACATTATTTTTAAAAAATGGAAAAAATACAAATATTTCTGATGTTCAAAAATTTTTAAAAGAATTTAATAATAGATCTGAAACACTTATGAATGTAAAACCAAGTAATATACAAATTATATTTACTGATTTTGATGATGTTAAAAAAGTTAATTCTGAAAAAACAACAAATTCTAAATCTAGTAAAAATTCAAAAGTGCAAAAAAACAACAAACAAAATCAGCAAAAGAAAAAAAGAAACTGAAAACAAGAAAAATAAAAATAAAAGCTAAGCAAAGTAAAAAATTAACAATAGGAGAGAAAAATGGAAAATAGAGATTTAATTTCAATAAATACATTAAAAATGAATGGAGTGGCGGCTGTAAATAAAGCAAATTCTGGACATCCAGGAATTGTTTTAAGTGCTGCACCAATGGTTCACACATTATTTACAAGACACATAATATTTGACCCAAATAATACAAAATTCATAAATAGAGATAGATTCGTCTTATCTGCAGGACATGGTTCAGCATTATTGTATTCTTTATATAGAATATTAGGAATGATTTCAGAGAAAGATTTAAAAGATTTTAGACAACTAGGATCAATTACACCTGGTCATCCAGAATTCGGTATGACAAAAGGAGTTGAAACAACAACTGGACCACTTGGTCAAGGATTAGCAACTGCTGTGGGAATGGCTTTAGCTGAATCACACTTAAATAGTAAATTTAACGAAATAGATCACCATACTTATGTGATAGTTGGTGATGGAGATTTACAAGAAGGTGTAGCAAACGAAGCAATATCACTTGCCGGTAGAATGAATTTAAATAAATTAATTGTTTTACATGATTCAAATGATATTCAACTTGATACTGCAACAGACAAAGTTACAAACGAAAATTTAAAATTAAAATTTAAATCAATGAATTGAAATTACATTTTAGTAAAACAAAATACGCCAAATGCAATTGATAAAGCAATTAAAAAAGCTAAAACTTCAGTAAAACCAACATTCATTGAAATTAAAACTATAATTGGTGAAGGAACAACTAATCAAGGTACTTCATCTGTTCATGGTGCTCCATTAGGAGATGATATAAAAACACTTATTGATAACTTAAATTGAGAAGGTGGTGAATTTAATCTACCTAATGAAGTTGTTGAATTTTATAAAGAAACATTAGTTAAAAGAAGTCAAGAAAAAATTTCTGAATTCAAAGAATCAAAAGAACTTACAGAATTTTTAAAAGAAGTTAAATACGAAATTAAAGTAAATATTTCAAAAGATATTGCAACAAGAGCTTCAGGTGGAGAAGTATTAAAACATTTAAATGAAAATGTACCTAATATTTTAGCTGGATCAGCAGATTTATCAGGATCAACTAAAGTGCTTGGAGCAGATGGTGTATTTTCACCAGAAAATAGACAAGGAAGAAATATATTATTTGGAGTAAGAGAATTTGCTATGGGAGCAATTGCTAATGGATTAGCTTTACATTCTAATATAAAACCAGTTGTTTCTACATTCTTTGTTTTCTCTGATTATGTAAAACCTGCAATAAGATTATCTGCATTAATGCATTTACCTGTAACTTATGTGTTTACACATGACTCTGTTTATGTTGGAGAAGATGGCCCTACACATGAACCTATTGAACAACTAGCAATGTTACGTTCTATTCCTAATGTAGTTGTATTTAGACCTGGTGATGAAAAAGAAGTTATTGGAGCATGACAATTTGCTATTACTTCTAAAAAACACCCAACAATAATAGTTTTAACAAGACAAAACATAACTTCTCTAAAAAATACTTCAGAAGCAAAAGTAAAAAATGGAATGTATCAATTACGTACCTCAAGTAATAAAAGTAAATGAAACATTGTTGCTACAGGTTCTGAAATTGCAAATGCATACAAATTAGGTGAAGAGTTTGATGCTAATGTATATTCAATACCTTCAGTTAATTTAGTAAAATCTAATAAACTAAAATGAGAAAACACAATTTCTATTGAAGCTGGAACTACATTTGGTTGAGGAAAATTTGCAAAACATAATTTTGGTATAGATACATTTGGACATTCTGGAAACGGTGATCAAGTTTATAAAGAAGTTGGATTAGATTATGTAACTCTAAAAAAACAAATTTCAAAAATTGTTGGAAAATAGAATATTTCTAAATTTCATCACATATTAATATTATGTGAGAATAATAAAACAGACTGATATAAAAGATTGTGGTTTAAGTGTAATTCAATCATTACATGAACATTATTTCCATAATTTAATTAATATTGAAACACTTAGATCTAAAGTTAATTTTGATTCTAAAGGGTTAAATATATTGACCCTTAAAGAGTTAGCTTTAGAATATGGTTTAATACTAACTTCATATACAGCTGAAGTTAAAGACATATTTAGTTTAAAAATCAAAAAACCTATAATTGTTTTAGTGATTAATAAAAATCAAAAACATTTTATAATAATAAAAAAAATAGTCAAAGGAAATTTGACTATTTTAGATCCGATAAATGGAAAATACAATATTTCAAAAAAAGATTTTGAAAAAATATTTGCCAATGTATTAATCATTCCAGATAAAACTGTATATTTAAAGAAAAACAATAACAATAACAATATTTTTATTGACACTATACTGCAAAATAAAAAACAAATTTATATATTGTTATTAGCAAATATCTTAAATATCGCTTTTAGCATCATTGCTTCTTATTTCATAAAAATTGTGACTGATACAATAATTCCTAATTATTTAAATAAAACCCTTCTATTATTAACTTTTTCTTTTATTTGTTTAACAATAATTAAAATTATTAATTTTATTTTTAGAAAATATATATTAAAAATATTACAAATTAATATTAGTAATACAATGATAAATTTGTTTATATATAAAATAATAAATACTGATGAAATTAATAGAAATAAATTATCAAAACCAGAAATTCAAAGAAGAATTGAAAAAGTCAATTATGTTATTGAATACTATTTACATGTAATTGAAATATTATTTGTTGATATTTTCGTGATTGTAGGATTAATGATTTTTCTATTTTTTATAAATTACAATTTATCCTTAATAGTTTTAATGTCGATAATTGCAATATTTATTTTTGAATTATCTACTTTATTTATAAATAAAAGTCAAACTATAGAACATCAAAATTTATCACGTGATTTAGCTAATGATTTATATAATTCAATTCATTTAAGAACTAATTCTAACAATGTTTTATATAAAAATGAAACATCAAAAAGAGTAGTTAAAAGTATAAAAGAATTATCATTTAATTCAATGCAATTAAATAAAATAAGCTGATACAATCAATTTATTTCTTTAATTATTAAGCAAATTTTGCCAATATTAGTAATATGTTTTTTTGTTAAATTAATTTTTAATAATGAACTATCTATCGGAAGTATGTTATTGTTTACTTCTACTATTTCATATTTATTTTCACCATTTAATGTCATTGCAAGTGTAATTGTTTCTTATAATGAATTTAAAAATTCAAAAAGACAATTACTTTGAATTCTAAATTTACCAACATTTGAAAATAAATCAATTTTTTATGATGATATAAATAAAATAGAAATAAGAGATTTGAATTTTGAATTACAAAAAGGAAAATCTATTTTGAAAATTCCTGAATTAATAATTGATAAAAATATACAAATAATTGGAAAAATAGGCTCAGGAAAAACAACTTTATTAAAAATTATTTCCGGATATATTAAAACAAATTCGCTATTTATAAACGATATAAATTACAATAAATGATCAAAAGAAAAATATCAAAATCAAATGTTTTATGGAAATGATTTCTTTTTACCAGACATAAATTTTTTAAAGTTTATTGCAAATAACGATATGGATTCCCTTGATAATTTTGTAAATAATATAAAACCATTATCACAGGAATTTGAAGAGTTAGGAATTACATTTGAAACAACTTTAACGAATAATTTAGATAACTTTTCAAGTGGACAAAAGCAATTTATAAGACTTCTTCCATTACTTACTAGAAAATTTAAATATATTTTATTAGATGAAGTTTCAAACAATATTGATGAAAAATTATGACAAAAATTATGAAACAAAATTATAGATTTTCAAGATAAGGCCACTTTTGTTTTAGTTGATCATAAGAAAGAATCAAGTTTTAAAAAGGTGTATATGCATGAAATTAATAAAATTTAATAAACTTTGATATATAGCATTATTATTTATTTTCTCAATTTTAATTGGTTTATTTATTTTTTTTAAAAATTACAAAATAGAAATATATGATGAAGTATTAATCAAGGTATCAAGTGATAATCAAAGAAAAATAGTTTTTAATTCTGCTATAGCTTATAAATTAGAAAAATATTCAAAAATAATTTTAAAATATGACAATAAATATCATTTAATCAATGTTAGTAAAATTTATTTGACTGATAAAAGTGATTTATATACAATGAATATTGGTAAAAATGATAATTGATTAATAGAAAATTCAACTCTGCCAGCAACTATCATTTATGAAAATAAACCTTTACTTAATTTGATTTTTTAAAATATAATTAGTTTATAAATATGACAAATTTAAATATAGTAAATGAATTTAAAGAAATTGATAATTTAGAATTTTTAAATGAATTAGCAAATGATTTAATAACATCTGGATTGAGAAAAAATAAAGATTATTCTTTATCTCTTATTTTTATAAACAATAATGAAATTCATGAATTAAATAAAAAATATAGAAATAAAGATAAGCCGACTGATGTTTTATCTTTTTCTAGTGATTGACAATCAATGTCTATTGATTTACCTGAAATAGAATTAGGAGATATTTATATATCTAAAGAAAAAATTTTAGAACAATCACAAAATTACAATCATTCAATAAAAAGAGAAGTTTCATATTTGTTTTTACATGGCTTATTACATTTGTTCGGTTATGATCATCTTACAGAACCTGAAGAAAAAAATATGAATCAATTAGTAAATCAAACATTAAATAAGTATAATATTGGAAGGGATTAACAGAATGAAAGAATTTTTTCAAAAAGTAACAAGAAAATTTTATTATGCATCCAAAGGTATTTGGATAACTGTTAGAGAAGAAAAATCTCTTTGAACAGATATTATTTTCGCAATCATAGTTATAGCATTAGGAATATGATTAAAAATAGATAGAATAGAATGATCAATCATCATCATTTCTATTTCATTAGTTATGGGATTTGAAATCTTAAATACTTCAATTGAGGCTCTTGTTGACATGATATCCTTTCAATATAATTTGAAAGTTAAAAAAATTAAAGATATAGCTGCCGGTGCAACATTACTTGTATCCATTGCTGCAGTAATTATTGGATGTTTAATTTTTATTCCTCAAATTATTGATAAATTTCAATAATTAAATTATTTTATTCAAATCATTTTTTAGGTAATTGTGAATACCCAAATCTTTTACCAGTTTGTGTACCACCATTATTTATGTTGTAAGGTAAAACTGTATCTTCGCTTTGTTTATTAATTTGGAATTCAGAAACTGTTTGATATCCTGCATCATTCATTGATTTCATAAAATCATCATTTTTCTCTGTTTCTATATTGAAATTATGTTTAACTATTTCAGCATCAACATCTGAGATTAAAGAATTTATAGTAGTATATTGTTTATTCATGAAATTCATATTTCTAAATCATTCTTGATTTGACAATCATCCATTAAATTTGTTATCAGGTCCAACATTTATCATTTTTAAAATTAAATCATGAATATCCATTCCATTTGATGAAGCGTAATCTAAAATTTGTTGACCTTTTAATCTAGAAACTCAAACATAATTTGATTTATAATCTTCAATACTTTTATTTGTTATTGCTGTTGTAGAATCTCTTGCATCTGATGTTTCTGTAAAGAAGTAATTTCATTTTTGTTCAATATCATTAATTCTTGAATATCCAAATCTATCAAGATTTGAAGCATAAAAGTTAGTTCTATGACCTGTGGTTCCACTACCATCTAAATTATCATATAATGTTTCAACTGCATCTGCCATAGCTAAATAAATATTTGTTTCTCCATTTGTTTTAACTTTTGCCGCATCTATATCATTATCAGAGTTTTTATATTGAATTAAATAATTTTCATTTGATTGTCATCCTAATCCATCACTTTTAGTAGGTGCATCTGAATATACTCCAGTATTACTATTTACTTTTGTATGTTTTGTTATTTCGTGTTGTGTTTGATTTGTATCATGATTATCAAATGCTGCTCTTCATTCAACTTGTTGAGTTCTAAATTGTGATTGTTCAAGCATTTTAATTGAAAGTCTTAAAGGTTTTTCTTTTGTTGCATCATTATCTGCTAGTGCATAAAGTTTATAATTTGTATTAGTATTATTTGCACCACCTCGTTCTGCTTTTGCAATATCAGCAATAAATAAATCATTTGTTTGTCCGTTTAATCATTCATTTACATCTTTTGTAGCTGAAACCTGAAATTCTGTTGCACCATTTCCTCCTGGTGTTTTAGGGAAGTTATATAAATCAGGTCTTACAATTTGAATAAATTTTGATAAATTTTCTTTAACACTAGAATCATTTGAAGAATTTTTATAAATTGCATATCTAATTGCATTAACTGCATCTAACATTGGTTCTCCAATTGGATGTCATCTAACATCTGTATCGTTAGACATTGCATCAATTATTTTATTTAAACTATCAGCTGCTTCTTGATTAATTGTTTTATAAGTTCCATAACTACCTTCGGGAGCAAGTTTACTTTGAAGTTCCTTTATTTGTGGATATTCTACAAATTTAGAAACATCTTTATATGGTGTATCTCCACCAGGCACTTCTTCAGTAGAACTACCACATGATGCAACTGTTAATGTTGTTGCAAGTATTGCACCTGCCGCCATACTTAATGACCCTATTTTTAAAATTAATTTTTTCATAACTACTCCTAATATTTACTTTTCAATAATATGAATTATATAATATGTTAAAATTTTAGTATGAAAAAAATAGAAGAAATTACGAAAGAACTATTAGTTCTAAGCGAAAAAGCATATGCACCATTTTCTAATTTTGCTGTAGCAGCAATTTTAATTACAAATGATGGTAAAAAAATAGAGGGTGTTAATGTTGAAAATTCTGTTTTTCCTTTAACAATATGCGGAGAAAGAAATGCAATTTTTTCTGCAATATCTCAAGGTTATAGACCAGGAGATTTCAAAGAAATTCATTTAATGACAAATTATGGAAAAGTACTTGGCTCACCTTGTGGTTCGTGTCGTCAAGTTCTTTCTGAACTTTTAGGTTTAGATAAAAAAGTATTTATGCATGGAGAAGGTGTTGTAAAAGAATATAAAGTTTCTGAATTACTACCACTTGCATTCGGTGACAAGGATCTACCCAAATAATATATGAAAACTGGATTTGTAACAATAATAGGAAGACCCAATGTTGGTAAATCATCTTTAGTTAATACAATTTTAGATTTTAATCTTGCAATTATTTCACCAAAGCCACAAACAACTAGAAACCAAATAAAAGGTATTTATTCTACAAATGATACACAAATTGTATTTTTAGACACGCCTGGAATACACAAACCTAAACAAAAACTTGGAATTTCTTTAAACAATGCAGCTTATAAATCATTAGAAAATATTGATCTTGTAGCTTTTCTTACTCCTGTTGATGAAAAGATAGGTCCTGGTGATAGATACATTATTGATAAAATAAAAGATATTGAAAATAAAATAGCTATCATAACAAAAGTTGATATCAAACATTCAAAAGAAGAGATTGAAAAAAAGGCGCTTTCATTAAAAGCTGAAGGTTTTAAATCAGTTTTAGGAATTTCTATAAATCAAAACAAAGATGAATTTATGAAAATTATAATTAAAGAAATGAGCTCATACTTAAAAGAGGGTGAACCTTATTTTCCGATTGATCAAGTAACTGATTTATCGACTTCTTTCATGAGCGAGGAAATTATTAGAGAAAGTATTATTGAAAATGTTTTTGATGAGGTTCCACATTCTATTTCTGTTGTAATAAATGAATTCAAAGAAGAAGAAGATAATATTTTAATAGATGCAAACATTTTTGTTGAAAGAAATTCTCAAAAGGGAATATTAATTGGTAAAAATGGTAAACAAATAAAAAAAATTGGAACAACTGCAAGAAAAAAAATACAAAATCTAGTTGGTAAAAAAGTTTTTCTACAATTATTTGTCAAAGTAGATAAAAATTGAACAAAAAATGAGTTAAAAATAAAAAATATGGGTTATTAATATAGTGTGGCTGAAAAAATATATTCAGGATTTGTAGCAAGTAGATATAACAATGGAGATGATGCCATTGTAAAAGTAATAACAAAAAATAGAGTAATTGATTTTATTGCATTAGGTGTAAATAAGCCAAATTCAAAAAATAACGTTGCTTTACAAGTTTCTAATTTTATTGAAATAGAAATATTCGAAGCAAGATTGCAAAACAAATTAAGTAAATTAAAAAAAGCGCATTTATTAGAAGATTTTATTAAGTCACAACAAGTTTTTTACCTGAAAAATCTTTTAAGTATTTTTAAATATATTAATTATGAAAATATAAATGTAGAGAAATTATTTAATATTATTTCTATTTCTTTAAAAAATTTAAATGAAAAAAATAGTTTTTATATATTAACATGATTTTTATTTGGTTTGCTTGATGTTTATGGATATAAACAAATAAATGACAGGTGTGTTATTTGTAATTCAAAGAAAAATATAATTCATTTAAATTTAGATGAAGGTGGTTTTATTTGTAATTTACATACAAAAAAATCAACACCAGTTGGAATTTTAAAAAATTTTTCATTATTGAATAATGATATAAATAATTATCTTAATAATGTAAACTTTGAATATGATAAAGATTTAAGAAAAATGATTACATATTTTATTAAATTAAATATTATATAAATACCAAATATAAATGTGGTGTTATAATTAAAAAATAAGCGAGGTAATATGTCTAATAAAAAAATAAATATGAGTGAATTTGTTCCCTTTTTAAAAGATAGAGGTTTTGTATTTCAAGGATCAGAAATATATGGTGGTCTTTCTAATACTTGAGACTACGGTCCACTTGGTTCATTACTAAAAGAAAATATTAAGAATTCTTGACTTAAAAAATTCATTTTATCAGAAATAAATAATCAATTAATCGATTCTAAAATACTTTTAAATCCTAAAGTATGAGAAGCTTCTGGACATATTGCATCTTTTTCAGATCCATTAATAGAAAACAAAGTAAATGGAAAAAGATATAGAGCAGATAAATTAATTGAAGATCATGATAGTTCAATTGATGCTGAAGCATTAAGTCATGAAGAAATGTATGAATATATATCTAAAAATATATTAGAACATGAAGGATCTAAAACAAATTGAACTAATATTAGAAAATTCAATTTGATGTTTGAAACTAGTCAAGGAGTTATTCAAGATAATAAATCAAAAGTTTATTTACGTCCAGAAACAGCACAAGGAATCTTTATAAATTTTAAAAATGTTCAAAGATCGCAAAGATTAAAAGTTCCTTTTGGTATTGGTCAAGTTGGTAAATCATTTAGAAATGAAGTAACACCTGGTAATTTCATTTTTAGAACAAGAGAATTTGAGCAAATGGAATTAGAATTTTTTGTACATTACAATGATGCTGATGAATTTTTTAAATATTATTTAAGTAAAGCGAAAGATTTTATTTCTGAATTGGGAATTAATGAAGAAAATATTAAATTTTATGAACATCCTAAAGAAAAATTATCACATTATTCAAAAGCTACAACTGATATAGAATATAAATTTCCATTTGGATGAAGTGAACTATTAGGAGTTGCAAATAGAGGAGACTTCGATTTAAAAGTTCATTCAGAGCTTTCTGGAAATGATTTGACTTATTTAGATCCATTTACAAATGAAAAATATTTCCCATATGTAATAGAACCTTCTATAGGATTAGATAGATTAATGCTTGCAATTCTTCTTGATGCATATACAGAAGAAGAATTAGAAAACGAAACAAGAACTGTTTTAAAACTTAATAAAAAAATTGCTCCATATAAATTTGCTGTATTACCATTAACTAAAAAATTATCAGAAAAAGCTTTAGAAATATTTACTTTACTATCTGAAGAAGGAATTGTTGGTACATTTGATGAAGTAGGTTCAATAGGAAAGCGTTATAGAAGACAAGATGCAAATGGTACTCCTTTTTCAGTAACAATTGATTATGATACATTAGAAGATAACATGGTTACAATAAGAGATAGAGACACTATGGAACAACAAAGAGTTGAAATAAATAAACTAAAGGATATATTGAAATAAGTGGATAAGAATGATTTTTCTAATAGAATAAAAGAAATAATAAGTAACACTGATATTGTTACAATAATTTCTTCTTATCAAAACTTAGATAAAAAAGGAAAAAATTACTTCGGTATTTGTCCATTTCACGATGATAATACGCCTTCAATGTCAGTTTCTCCTGAAAAACAAATGTTTAAATGTTTTACATGCGGAGCGGGTGGAGATGTTGTTGAATATGTTTCTAGAAGAGAAAAAATTCAAAGAATGAAAGTTATTCAAAAATTTGCAAATGATTTAGGTGTTGATTTTAATTTTGTTGAAAAAAATACTATAAAGTATTCAGAAAAACAACTTGAATCATTAGAAATATTAGAAGAAACAAAAAATTATTTTATGTATAGTTTAGAAATGAATTCTAATTCTGCTATTACTAAATATTTAGAAAGTAGAAATATTACAAAAAAAATAATTGAAAAATTTGAAATTGGATATGCAAATTCCACAGGTCTTAAAGATTATTTAAGTGCGAAAGATTTTAATGAAGCGCAAATGATTAATGCTGGTGTATTAACTGAGAATCTTAAACAATTCTTCTTTAATAGAATTATATTTACTATAAAAAATAAAGATGATAAAATAGTAGGTTTTTCTGGAAGAGCATTAGGTGAAGCAAAGCCTAAATATATTAATTCTCAAGAAAGTAATATATTTAAAAAGACAAATATTTTATATAACTTAAATAATTCATTTGAAATAATCAAACATAATAGAGAAGTTATCGTTACAGAAGGTTTTATGGACGTAATAGCATTATACAAAGCTGATATAGAAAATACTGTTGCAATAATGGGAACGGCCTTTACAAAAGAACAATTTTTCCTTTTACCTAAAAACATAAAAATTAAATTAATGTTAGACTTTGATGAAGCTGGAATAAATGCTACTATTTCATCAATTAATAATTTAATAAAATATAACACTAATGTATTTGTCGTAAATAAGAAAGATCAAAAAGACGCTGATGAAATATTTAATTCAAAAGGTAAAGAAGGAATAGAAAAAGTTTTATCAGATGAAATACATTGACTTGAATTTTTAATTAATGAAAAAATATTCAAAAATTTAAATATGAATCCAAATGAAATTAAAGAAAATATAGACAAAATAAAATATTATTTTAATTTTATAGATAAGATAACTAAAAACATTTATATAGACAAAATTTCAAAAAAATTGAATATGCCAATTAGTTTAATTATAGATATGCTTGATTATAATGATTCAATTAATATTTCAGAAAATAATATATCTAAAAAAACAAACACTGAAAACAAAGAAAAACCAAATATTAAAAAAGAGAAAGTTTTTTCATCAGAAGAAATAACACTTTATACAATTATAAATAAAGTAATAAAAAAAATACAAAATAAAGAAATGAAAGATGAAATTCTAGAAGAAATATTTTTTACAAAAAATAATCAAAAAAATAAAGTATCTCGCTGTTTATTTAAAGGAGATAATTATATTATCTTCAATCTATTTAAGGGTATTTATTTAGGAATGAGTTTTTCAATGGATGGATTAAGTTCTAAAATAAAAGAAAAAATAGAATATTTAGATGGAATTAAAAAAATATGACCAGATGATAAATTAATTAGAGAATGTCAAAAATTAGAAAAAAAGATTTAAATTTGTAATTTATTAGATTAATATAATATAATTAAAATTAGTATTTTTATTTTAAAGGTGGCATATGGCAAAAAAACAATTAACAATTGATGAAGTTATTAAATTATTCGAAAAACAAAAGAAAACTAAGAAAAGTGCTTTAAGTCAAGAAGAAGTTTTTAATTTAATTGAAAAGAAAAAAATAAGCTTATCTGATGAAGATGCTGATTTTTTATATGCTGAATTAAGCACCAGAAAAATTATTTCAAGCGATGTTGATGAAAGTGATAATAAAAAAGTAACTGCTAAAGATATTGAAGCAGAAAATGATTTAAATGTAAATGATTTAGATGGCATAGATGATTTTGATGAAGTAGAAAGTGATGATTTTTTCATTGCTGGAAATGATATGATTTTCGACGATTCTGATAGTAATATTGAATTATCATCTAGTTTTGTTGAAAATAAAATTTCAGATGATATGCTTAGAAACAAACTTTCTAATACTGAAGATATCATCAAATGATACATGAGATGAATTGGTAAATATGGAAAACTTTTAACTTATGAAGAAGAAGTGGAATTAGCTAAAAGAATTGAAGCTGGAGATAAAAGAGCAAAAGATTTAATTATTAAGAAAAATTTACGTCTTGTTATAAATAATGCTAAAAAATATAAAAATAGAGGATTATCATTTATGGATTTAATTTCAGAAGGTAATTCAGGATTATTAAAAGCGATTTCTAAATTTGAATATAAAAGAGGTTTTAAATTCTCAACATATGCAACATGATGAGTTAGACAAGCTATTACTCGTGCAGTAGCTGATCAAGCTAGAACAATTCGTGTACCCGTTCATATGGTTGAAACAATTAATAAATTAATAAAAGCTCAAAGAGAACTTTATCAGGAATTAGGAATGGAACCTACCGATGAACAAATTGCTGAAAGACTTGGTAATGACTTTACAACTGAAAAAGTAAGATATATAAGAAAAATAAATATAGATCCAATATCTCTTGATAAACCAATCGGTAAAGAAGAAGATTCATTTTTCTCTGATTTTATAAAAGATAATTCAATCGAAGATCCTATAACATTTACTAAAAAAGAAGAATTAAAGAAAATAATAGAAGAAATGTTAGGTAATTTTCTTGAAGATAGAGAAAGACAAGTTATTATGATGAAGTATGGTGTCGGAAAAGATGAAAACGGAAAAGATATGAGACCACATACTGTTGATGAAATAGCTCAAAAACTTGATTTAAGTAGAGAAAGAATAAGACAAATTGAAGGTAAATCAATTAGAAGACTTAGACATCCTCAAAAGAAAAAAAGATTACAAAATATATTATCAACAGGAGATTTCTCATAAATGAAAAAAATATCTTCAATTGTTACATTTCTAAATAATCATTATGAAATATCACTTGCAGAAGAATGAGACAATGTCGGAGTTCAGGTTGGAGAAATAAAAAAAGAAGCTGGACCAATAGTTGTTGCACTTGATTTCACTGTAGAAGTAATGGATCTTGCAATAAAAAATAAAGCAAAAATGATTGTTGTTCATCATCCATTTAATTTTAGCGGTGATATGAAAGAAGAAATTAAAAATAGTCCAGTTAAATCTAAACTTTTGAATAGATTAGAAAATACAGGAATTGTTTTATATGTTGCTCATACAAATTATGATAAAAGTAGCAAAGGAATGAAAAAAGCAATCGCTAAGGAATATGAATTAGAAATTTCTGGCACATTACAAAGTAAAATTGGATTAATAACTAAATTCAAAGATCCTATTAGAATTGAAGATTTCATTGTTAAATTTAAAAAGAAATTAAATCAAGAATCATTTAGAACTATTGTAGATTTACCAAAAACAAAGCTTGTATCTAATGTTGCAATTTTACCCGGTGCTGGAGATATTTTAGATATTTTAGAAGCTCATGCAAAGAAAGTTGATTTAATATTAACATCAGATATTAAATGAAATGATTGAATTACTATTCATGAAATGAAAATTCCTGTAGTTGAATTTAATCATGATATAGAAAAAGTTTTTATAGAATCTGTAGGCGAAGCCATTCAAAAGAAATTTAAGAAACTTGAAGTAATTAAATTTAAACATGAAAACATATTAAAATTAATTTAAGCATAATAAAAATGTCTTTAATATATAATTATTAAATGAATAAAATTGGTGCACATGTAAGCTTTTCAAAAGCTAAAGAATATTTAAAAGGAGCAGCTGAAGAATCTATATCATGAGGAGCAAACTCTATGATGATATATGTAGGAGCTCCACAATCGACTAAAAGAGTTGATGTTAATCAATATAATTTAGATTTCTATCAAGAAAACTATAAAACTATTATTCCGCCTGAAAGAATAATAGTTCATGCACCATACATAATTAATCCGGCAAATCTAGAAAAATCTAAATTTGCTGCAGAATTTTTAATAAAAGAAATAGAAAGAACTGACTATATAGGTTCTAAATACATTGTAGTGCATCCAGGAGCTCATTTAAAGTTCAATAAAAACGAATCTATACTTGAATGTGCTAAAACATTTAATACAGCTTTAAGTAAAACTAAAAATGTTTCAATATTAATTGAAACAATGTCAGGCAAAGGTTCAGAAATAGGTGTAACTTTCGAAGAAGTTCAACAAATAATAGATTCTGTAGATCAAAAAGATAGAATAGGGGTTTGTTTAGATACGTGTCATGTTTGGGAAGCAGGATATGATTTAAATGACTTTGATAATGTTTTAAATGAATTTGACAGAATAATTGGTATTGATAAACTTCTTACAATACACTTAAATGATTCTAAAAATGATATTGGCGCTCATAAAGATAGACATGAAAATATAGGTAAAGGGAAAATAGGTTTTAATAACTTAAAATATATTTTTGATCATCCAAAATTAGAAAATGTAGTAAAAATTTTAGAGACTCCATGAGTGGATGGAAAACCCATTTATAAATCCGAAATAGAGATGCTACTTAAATAATTTCAAAATATATGTATTATTTTATATAATAAACATATGAAAAAAATAAATTGAAAATATGTTAACTCTGATGCTGTATTAATAACAAATCCAAAAAATATAAAATATTTCACTGAAGCTGAAGTGTCAGTTGGGTACCTCTTAATAACCAAAAGACAAAAGTATTTATATGTTGATTCAAGATATTTTGAAGCTGTTGAAAAATTATCTCAAAATAATAAATTATTTAAAGCTAAATTACTTGTTGATAGAGACAAGAAACTACAAGCACATATAGAAAAATTTTATACTGTTGCTTTTGAATCAGACTTTTTAACAGTTGATGCATTTAATAATTTACAAAAAAAATATAGTATTAAAACATGAAGAAAAATTAGTAGTGATGAAATAAGAGTTATTAAAGACGAAGATGAAATTAAAAAAATGGACAAAGCTGGAAAAATTAGTTTTAAAGCCCTGGAATGAATAATTGATTGAATAAAACCAGGTGTTACAGAAATAGAAGTATCAAATAAACTAAAAGAAAAAATGATTGAATTTGGAGCTGATGGAATAGCTTTTGAAAGTATTGTTGCTTCCGGTAAACAAGGATCTAGTCCACATCATCATCCAAATAATAAAAAAATAAAATCAGGCGAATTTGTAACAATTGATTTTGGTGCAAAAAAAGATGGTTATTGTGCAGATATTACAAGAACAATTACTATTGGTAAACAAAAAGATGAAAAACTCCTTGAAATTTACAATGTTGTAAAAGAAGCTCAAAGAGCAGGAATTGAAGCTGTTAAATCTGGTGTTGAAACCAAACAAATTGATGCTATTTGTAGAAGAATAATAAGAAAAGCTGGATATGAAGAATATTTTAATCATGGTACAGGTCATGGATTAGGAATGGAAGTTCATGAACTACCTTATGTTACAAGTAGATCAGAACTCAATAGAAAATTAAAAGTTGGTAATGTAATTACAGTTGAACCAGGAATTTATATTCCAAATCTAGGTGGAGTAAGAATTGAAGATGATATTCTTGTTACTAAAACTGGATATAAAATTTTAGGTAAGAATAATATAACTTACTTAAAATAATTAATAAATTAATAATGGAAAGAAAGAATGAAAGAAAAAAATGCAAGAAAATTAGGGTTTTTCTCTGCACTAGCAATGCTTGTCGGTACAGTTGTTGGTATAGGGATTTTCTTTAAGAATGGAAACATATTAGCAGAGAATAATAATAATGCCATTGGTACATTAATGTCATGAATAATAGGTGGATTAGTTTCACTATTTGCAGCAATCTCATTTTCAGAGATTGGATCAATGAAAACTAAACATTCTGGTTTAGCTGCTTGAGCTGGAAAAATAATGAATAAAAAAAATGGTTATTTCATCAGATTTAATTACACATTTTTTTATTTTGGTGCATTAACAATAATATTAGGATTATTTGCATCAGAATCATTAATAAATATATTTGTAATATTAGCAAACGTACA